>JBFMCP010000003.1:0-129114 GCA_040754455.1 Nitrospirota bacterium | reverse complement strand
TCTTTGCTGATCGCTGAATGCTAACTGCTGAGTGCTGCCGTCTAACTCCGTCCGACTTGCATGTGTTAAGCACGCCGCCAGCGTTCGTTCTGAGCCAGGATCAAACTCTCAAATGTCTTTTCCTGAAAACTCTCACAAAGCTTTGGCAAAATCTACCTTTAGTTTTCAAAGAACAAAAATCCCCACAGCGCCGTTGATTCCGAACTTACAGAGGCTTCAATCTAAGTGGGTGCTTCGGTTGATGTTTAGGCTACCCCGCGCCTTGCCGGGGCTTGCATCACCACATCAACTCCTACTCCCGTTCTCTTGATGTTCCCTCAGTTCGCTAGAACCAACAGGCACTGCAGAGAATTTACATAAATCAAGTTTACAACTCAAAGAACGCCTTTAATCAATAATAACAAAAGTGGTTAGACAAGTCAACACGACGCAATCTTTTGGAATTAAACAAAAATTAACGAACCGCTGGATAAGCCCTGCTCTTTTGAGCTCCCCTGTGCGAGGATTATGTACTAAATAAATCAAAGAGCGAGTGAATTGTTATAATAGCAAAACTTTATTGATATGTCAACAAGTAAAATTTACAAAAAAAGACAATGGCTTATAAAAATAAAAAGCAAGCTGAGCACTATGAGGGGTTCGGATTCGTAGTCACTTAAAATATTAAAAATCAAAGTCTTATATTTTAATGCGCAATTTAAGGCAAAGAGGACCTTCTTTAGCGCTGTATTAGGATCTTACTATTTTCACTATGCTTCTTTGTATCCCGGATTGAGGCAGAGCAGCTTGCAGCACCTCGATGTGGGTAGAGGCAGGGGCTCCCTTGATTTCTTCTTCGAACTTCGGCCCTTTATTCATTATGAAAAGGCCTCTCGTTTTAACAGCATGTCCGGCATTCTTAATAAAGTCTCCAATGCTGAAGAGAGCCCGCGTCACAGCAATATCGAATTTCTTTTCCCGCACATCCTCTATTCTTGCTTCGAGCACGTCCACATTATTAAGAGAGAGGACGCGTTTTATATTTCTAAGAAAGGCGGTCTTCTTTCGGGAGGGCTCTACAAGTGTGAAGCTGAGGTCCGGTCTGACAAGGGCGAGGGGCACACCGGGAAAGCCAGCGCCGCTGCCGACATCACAGATGTTCCACGCTCCTTCCGGAATAGCCTTAAGATAAAGAAGGGAGTCCAGGAAATGTTTGATGACGATCTCTCTGTCCTCTTTGAGGGCAGTAAGATTATAGGCCCGGTTCCACTTCTTGAGTTCCTTCAGGTAGGTAATAAACTTGGAAACAAGGATATCCGAGGTCTCCAGCCCTAATTCCCGGAGCCCTTCTATGAGGAGTTTCTGGACTGTCTCCAATAGCGCTCCACTGCGACAAGGAGTATTGATATGGCAGCCGGGGTGATGCCGGGAATCCTGCTCGCCTGTCCGACAGTCTCAGGCTCAACTTCCTTCAGCTTTTCGATGACCTCCCGCGATAAGCCGGGAACCGACTGGTAACTGAACGCTGCCGGTATCCTCTTGTGCTCGAATTTTTTCGATCTCTCGGCGAGCTCCGCCTGCTTCCGTACATACCCTTCGTATTTTACGTTGATCTCGACAAGCGACTCGACTTCGGCGGACAAATGGTCAGACGATGAAGAGAATTGCTTGATGAGAGCATATTTGACCTCCGGTCTCTTTAAGAGCTTATCCAGAGCGGTATCCTCGGTGATCGCAGAGGTGCCAAGAGCCGTAAGTGCTTCGTTGATTTCGGCAGAGGGCTTGATCCGCTCCTTTCTGAGACGGGAAATTTCTTTCTCCATAGCGCTCTTCTTTGCATGAAACCGCTCAAAGGCCTCTTCAGTCACGAGGCCGATCTGATATCCTTTCTCGCTGAGTCTGAAGTCAGCATTGTCGTGCCTGAGGAGCAGACGGTATTCTGCCCGGGAAGTGAACATACGGTAGGGCTCTTTGGTGCCTTTGGTGACGAGGTCGTCAATAAGCACCCCGATATACGCCTCATCACGGTCCAGGACAAGCGGCGGCTGATTTTTGATCTTGAGCGCTGCATTGATTCCCGCCATTAACCCCTGGGCAGCGGCTTCTTCGTAGCCGGATGTGCCGTTGATCTGGCCTCCGAGGAAGAGTCCCTCTATCCCTTTGACTTCGAGACTGTGGCGTAGCTGTGTCGGATAGACAAAGTCATATTCGATTGCATACGCCGGCCTCATAATTTCGGCATGCTCAAGTCCCTCGATGCTCCTGACGAGCTTAATTTGCACGTCATAGGGGAGACTCGTCGAAATACCGTTCGCATAATATTCCGTAGTCGCGAGTCCCTCGGGCTCAAGAAAGACCTGATGCCGCTCTTTTTCCGAGAACCGCACGACCTTGTCTTCTATTGAGGGACAGTAACGCGGACCGACCCCCTTGATCTTCCCTCCGTAGAGGGGGGACCGGTCGAGATTCCCTTTAATGATTTCGTGGGTTTTCTGATTCGTATAGGTGATGTAGCACGGTAGCTGGGGATTGGTGATCTTTTCTGTCGAATAGGAAAAAGGTGGGGGCGGATCGTCTCCCCACTGGGGAGTCGTCTTCGAAAAGTCGATGCTTCTGGCATCGAGCCGCGGCGGGGTGCCTGTCTTGAGTCTCCCCAGTTTCAACCCGAGGGAGCTCAATGATTCGGAAAGGCCGATGGAGGGAAATTCTCCCGCTCTCCCGGCCTGGAAACTTTCGAGACCGATGTGAATAAGCCCCTTGAGAAACGTGCCGGTTGTCACCACAATTGCCTTTGCGCCATAGAAAACACCGAGTGAGGTATGGACACCGGTGACCCTGCCGTTTTCTACTGCAATTTTTTCTACAGTCCCCTGCTTTATCGTAAGGCCTCTCTGCTGCTCAAGCGCCTGCCTCATATGGAGCTTGTAGAGCCCTCTGTCGGCCTGGGCCCTCAAAGACCAGACTGCGGGGCCTTTGGAGAGGTTGAGCATTCTGAACTGTATTCCCGATTTATCGCTTACCTTTGCCATTTCGCCGCCGAGCGCATCGATTTCACGCACAAGGTGTCCCTTTGCGAGCCCGCCGATGGCGGGATTGCAGGAGAGATGCGCAATTGTATCGATATTGATGGTAAACAGACAGGTGTGCAGTCCGAGGCGCGCTGCAGCGAGCGCTGCCTCGCAGCCGGCATGGCCGGCGCCAATGACAATTACCTCGTAGTCTTGCTCTTTAAACATTAATTTATTATTATACCACTAATGAATATCGCTGTTTTCGAACATACCGTGGCAGCGCTGCGTGCGGTGATACAAAACGAGAATGAGCCCCTCCAGAAAATCTCCCACCTCATCAAGTACGATCCCGGACTTTATTTCTCGCTTCTCCGGTATATCAACTCATCCGATAAAAGGAACGACATCACTTCTGTCTCACAGGCAATATCCCTGATCGGAGCAGAGGGGAGCGAGCGCTTTATCCTCGAGCAGGACTACTATCTCGATGAGAGCAATCTTCTCGTCTGGTGCTATTCGGTCATCGCCGGAGAGACCGCTGCATTGATTAACGAGAGAGCGGAGATCGCAGAAGAGGATGAGGCGTTTTTTGCCGGGATTCTGCCCTGCGTCGGCATGCTCCTCATGCTCGAGACCCATGCCAGCTATCAGAAGATTCTGGATTTGATACTGAAGATACCGATAGAGCAGCGGGTGTTCATCGAAGAGGGACTTTATAAGACGAATCATATCATCCAGCTGGACCATGCTATTGCTTCACCAAAAATTTATAAAGACATCATAAGTCTGATGAGTATGGTCTTCTCGAAAGAGGGCCATCGGAGAAACAATCTTGAGCATCCCTCAAAGCTCTCGGTCGCACATAAAGCGTTTCAACTGTTCAGGCTTATCGATATTGCCGAGACCGCTGCCCGTACACTCCTTTTCCCCGCCGTTATCGAGGCCCAGGAAAAATTCAGGGAACTATGCAAAATGTACTTCAAAATTCCCGAAAGCGAGATCGAAGAGATACTGGCAGAGATCCTCGAACGGTTTGAGGAGGTCTGCCGTGAGTTTAATGTCGAGCAGATGTCCGAGCAATTTATCGCCCGTGCCGAAGAATATCGCTCACCGGGGATCACCTTCCTCACCAAATCAGCGACTCTGCAGAAAAAACTCGAGGCGCTCTTTGCTGCGAACCGTGAGGATAAGAACATTCTTCTCTATGGAGCGAGCAGTGTGGGGAAGAGGCTGCTGGCAATAGCGCTCCACCGCCACCCCGATAATCCGCGGAGGGCAAAGCCCTTTCTATCGGTTCACTGCGCCTGCTTGGACAGCGAGACCTTTGAGATGGAGCTCTTCGGTGCGAAGGGAGGATTCCTCGGGCTCGAGAAGCATAAAGGCGTGCTGGAGCTGGCAAATGGGGGAACGATCCTGCTCAAGGATATCGATAATATACCGTTAATGCTGCAGGACAAGCTCGCTGAGATATTCTCGAAGGATGAGTTCTATAAGATTGGCGAGACGCGCTCCGCCTCATTTGATATCAGAGTAATGATGACATCGCGAAAAAATATCATTGAGGAGGCGAAGGCGGGGAGGTTCTCTCCCCGGCTACTGAATGTCCTCAAACCGGTAAGTCTGCATATTCCCCCGTTGCGAGAGCGGCGGGAGGACATTGAATTTATCGCCGACAGCATTCTGGAAAAGTATGGTCTCGATTTGAACGATGAGGCGCTTCGCCTCGGCCTGAAGGATTACTATGCGACACAGGAGTTCTCCGACAACCTGAGGGACCTGAAGAAGCTCCTATTCTTTCTTTCCGCCAAGCACCGTCTTAAATCGTAGATACTCGAACAATCCCCATAACCCTGCCGTAAATACCGAGAAGAACCAGACGAGCGACAAGGCGAATGATTTTTCGGGGGGGACACCGATCGCACCCAGGAGAAAGACAAAGGCGCCTTCGCGCAGCCCTATCCCTGATATCGAGACCGGGATCATGGAAAACACGATGATGATCGGGACAAAGATAAGAAGCGAGAGGAACGGAATGCTCAGCAAGAGGCCTTTCGACAGAATATAAATCGATACGATACCCAACAGCTGGAGCGCTATCGAATAAAGGAAAGTTTTGACCAAGGTGTCCCGCTTTGCTGCATAGAGGTGAAAGTATTGGTATGCGCTGTAGAGAAACTGCAATTGCCGCCCGATTCTGAATTTGAAAATGGCTACACTTGTTGTGAGAAAAAGAACAAGAAGAGAAGGGATAACCCAAAGCACCGGAATCGTGGCAGACGCCCTCTCAAGGGTAGCGATCCCGAAAGGAAATACGGCCATGCTGATACACAATAGAGCGCCGAATCCTATATACCTGTCCATGAACACCGATGCAATGGCTATGGTCAATGGAGCATCTGTCTTCGGGCATTCTTTGTCATCCCCGCTTGTGTGCCTGCCGATCATCTCTCTGCTCAAATAGTATGCCTTTACCGCATCTCCTCCGATTCCACCTGGCAGATAGCTATTGAAAAAAGAGCCGATCATATACATACTGAAGAGCCTTCTCGTACCGACAGCGCACGGGACGAGAAGCTTCCAGCGCCGTGTAGAAAGATATGAGGCGAGCAAATAGAGCCCCACCGCGGTGAGGAAGGCGAAAGGATCCAGAAGTCGAATATTGTTGAGTATGGCGGTCCCGCCGATTTTCGAAATGAGAAGATAGAGCAGGGATGAGCTGACGGCGAGCTTGAAGAGCAGTAACACGTACTGTTTGACGAGTTTAGTCATTGGTCATCAGTCGTTGGTCATCGGTCTTTTCTTATGACTACCGATCAATGACCGCCATGGTTACCTGCCGGGACCGAAGATTTTTTTTATGGCATAGATAGGCTTCTTCTGGCTTTCATGGTAGACACGCACCAGCATTTCTCCGAGCAGCCCCATACCGACGAACTGGACACCAACGATGATCAAGAGCACACCGAGGAGGAGGAGTGGTCTGCCGCCGATGTTGACTCCTCGAAACAGCTTGTCGAGAGAGAGGTAGAGCGAGATGGCAACACCGGAGAGGCCGAAGAGTACGCCCATAGGGCCGAAGAACTGCATCGGCTTGGTGGAAAAGCTCTGCAGGAATTTTACGGTAATAAGATCGAGCAGCACCTTGATTGTCCTGGAGATGCCGTATTTTGACTTGCCTCTGAGCCGCGGATGATGGGTCGTCTCTATCTCCGAGATCCTGACTCCGTACCAGCTTGCTACGGCGGGGATGAAGCGGTGCATCTCGCCATAGAGCCGCAAGTTCTTTACGACGTCGCGCCGGTATGCCTTGAGTGAGCAGCCGTAATCGTGGAGCCTGACGCCGGTGACTCTGCTGATCAGCCAGTTTGCGATCATCGAGGGCAGTCGCCTGCTGATAAAGGGATCTTTCCGCTTCTTTCTCCAGCCGCTCACCAGATCGTACTCCTTGATCTCTTCGAGGAGCCGCGGAATATCCTGCGGATCATTCTGGAGGTCGCCGTCCATGGTGACGACGATGTCGCCCCGTGCGAAGTCGAAGCCGGCGGCAAAGGCTGCGGTCTGGCCGAAGTTCCTCCTCAGGCTGAGGATCAATATATTTTTATCCTTCTTCTGTATTTCTTCGAGGAGCGGCAGGGTTTTGTCATTACTGCCGTCATCGACATAGATGATCTCGTAATCGATGCTGTGTTTGAGGAGGACATCCTTCAATCGCTCATGGAGGACTTCTACGTTGTCCTCCTCGTTGTACAAGGGAATCACAATCGATACATCCATCCTATACTATCCTCGCTCTCCTAAAATGTTTCGGGTGATTTTGTTTTTAGTGATCTGAAATTATAACAAATAAAGATAGAATATTCCCTCAGAAGCCGTTTCCCCTCATACACCTGCAGGACCTTTTTGACGGTATGATCAAAGGATGCTGCAATGTCGGGAGCGAGGTTCTTATTGCCCGTCGTGACAAAGATGCCGTGTATTTTTGCAGAGGGCGCTCTCTCCCTCATCAACACGGCATCGCTGTTCATGTCAGGCCAAAGATCGTACTGGTTCATTCTTCTGCCCAGATTGATGGAATAGGTCCTGGGATGCCCCTTGACATAGAACGCAAGCGCGCTCGCTACCTGGTATTTATCGGAGAAAATATAGACAGCCCCTTCTTGTGCCAGAGAGCCACGGAGCGCACTTACTTCTGCCCCTAATTCTTTCCATCCCCGCAGCCGTGCGGAGGGATCCATCTTCGGAGGCAGGTTAAGGAGGGAAGGGTAGTGGCTGATTGCAGTGAAAAAGAGTGCAAGGGCAACACCGCTATAAACGCCGTAGCGCATAATGCGTGAGGTATGATACGCCGGATGGTGAGAAAGGAAATATCTCGTGAAAGCTATGAGGCCGGTGATATAGCCAGTCATTGCCCAGTTGGCCTGCACCTTGCCCTGCAGACTCTTTACTAAAAAGAATCCGATCACCGGAACCGAAAAATAGAAGAGGAATTTCGATTGGAGGTCGTTTACCGATACCTTAAGTTTAACGATTGCGTAGAGCATCATGCCGAAGAGGAGCGGAGTGATAATGCCTATTTGCGAACCGAGGAATTCGAGAAAGCTCGTGAGAGAGAGCGTAAACCCTTCAGCAACGTGGGCCTGTCCTGCAGTATGCCGAACCGTTACCCAGTTGTGCTGTATATTCCAGACAATGACGGGGCTGAAGACGGTAAGACTGATAAGGAGCGCAACATAAGGCCTGGCTGTTTTCAGGAAATGCCGTTTATCAGAGAGGAGGAGCAGGAATGCACAAATATAAAAGAGCGCCATGGTGTACTTGGTGAGCAGCCCGAGCCCGACGGCTATTCCTGTTAAAAGCCAATACATCCACTGTCTATTTTTCTGTTCAGAGGTGATAGCAGCGTAAAACAGGAAAAGAGAGAGTATCCAGAAAAACACGAAAGGTGCATCAATGGTAAAGACCACTCCGAAAGTCGCAAAAAGTGGAATGATCTGAAAGAGCAGCGCAGCCAGTGCTCCCAGGTCTCTTCCCGGGAGGGACGATGCAGGTTCCCCTGAACCTATCGCGTTTTTCCCCTGGTACATGCGCTCAACCAGTTTGAAGAGAACGATACTGCTTAATGCAGAGAAGATCACCGCCATGATTCTGATGCCGAACACCGTATCGCCGAAGAGTGCAGTGCCTAAATAAATAAGATAGGCGATCATCGGCCCTTTCGAGTAGTAACTCAGATCGAGCCTTCTCGACCACTCCCAGTAGTGCGCCTCATCGGGGCTGAGATCCAGAGGCCCGTGGAGGGTGTAGTAAATGCGAAAGATGCTGAGAACAACCAATCCTGCCAGGAGGAGCGTTGTATAAGGCTTTGTGTGATAGCGCTTGCGTGTAGCGTTGAATAAGAAGATGAGCAGCAAAGCAATGACAGCACCGAAGAGCGCGCCAGCGATGACGTCGGTAGGAAAATGGACTCCGACGTATATCCTCGAAAAAGCGACGAGCGTTGCCAGGATAAAAGGGCAGATACTCAGGAGATGCGGAATACGGTTCCGTGTGAAATAGTAGAGTGCGACAGCAACGGCAAAGTAGTTGGTCGCATGACTTGAAGGCATAGAAAAGGCCTTTCCTCTGCCTACGAGGACCCGCGCATCTGCAAAGATAGTGAAAGGGCGCTCTCTCATAACGACGTTTTTTATCTCATATGACAGCCAATCACTCACGAGAAAGACGCAGAAGGGGATCATAAGTGTCCAGAGGAGGAGGCGCGGATCGAACCCTGTGAAGCTGCTCTTCCATGGCTCCCGATAGACTGTCCAGACAAGATACCCTATATACGGCAGTAGCAGGAAATAGCCCCTTGCAGAGAGGAAAGGCATCACGACATCGAAAAAGGCATTTGCGGTGCCATGATTGATAAGGAGGAATAATTTGCTGTCAAACGCGAAAATATCCATAATAATTCAGTGGCTCTTATAGCAATAGATGATATGTTACCACAGGGGTGTATTTTAACGCTCTTTTAGTGAAAAGAAGCAAAGAGTGAAGAAAAGCAAGCAAAAGTACACAATAAGTGTATTGTTAAAAAATCAATAAAAACAATTACTTAAATCATTATTCCTTGCTTTTATTATCTTTATGCCGTTTTGATCTCGACTATTGCTGTTTCAAAGAGCAGCGTCTTGCCGGCCAGGGGGTGATTGCAGTCCATAGTATATGTTTTTTCTGATATTCCGATGATTTTTGCCATAACAGGCATGCCGTCAGCTCGATAGAGCTGCAGGGGATCACCGATTTCGAGATTATAGTCGAGAGGGATTTTTGCACGCTCAAGCTCGAATATCTTCTCTTTTATATAAGGACCGTAGCCGAGTTCTGGAGAGATGGTGATCGTTCTGGTCTCTCCCTCTGCCATGCCGATAACGCCCTGCTCAAGGCCGGGAATGAGCTCTCCCTCTCCCACAGTGAATTCCAGGGGGTTACCTCCTTCAGAGGAATCGAAGACAGAGCCGTCCTCGAGCTTGCCTGTATAATGAATCCTGATTGTATCGCCTTTTTTTACTGTCGCCATCGTTAACTCCTTTGTGATTGGTTCTTTATTATACATGCCTGCGAAAAAACTTTTTGTATTTTTAATTTGAAGTCTGGCGCATTGCGAATGCTTTTGAAATTCAGAAGAGGGCGGGCAGTCAGTCAGGAATGGGTACTACAAGGAGCTTTCTAATGCGCAATTTATTAGAACAGAAATGCCTCATTTCTCTATTCAAGAGCGGTTATCAAGAATTGGCAGCCCTGGTGGAGGTATGAGGAAGCGCTGGAAAGCTCTTTCCCGCACCCATTCCTGACTGCATTGCGCTAATTAGGCCATGTTCCACGTGGAACATAGCCTTCTCAAAGACCATCCAGCGCAGCAGCATAGAAATCCTACTTGCGTGTTAAGAGTTCCCCTTCGATGCGTATATGCTCTGATTCTATAGTAGAGAGTGCAATGAACACCTTTTTCACTCTCGGCTCCACGGCTTCACCTGCAGCCTGGCTATAAAATTTCGCAGCAAACTTCTCCAGCTCCTGTGCTCTTTTCAAATTCTCGTGATCATTATCAGAGGCGACCTCTTTTCCCGGTTCAGGATTTGGCGCTTCGCATTTCAGGATCTTCTTCACCACTGAAGCATGCTCTCCCTCAACTTTGGAGAGATATTTGAATATCCCCTGCAGTTCGATATCTTTTGTCCTTCCCATTGCATCGCGGTAAAAGGCGGTATTGTTTACCTCGAGTTGGAGCGTCCTTTCGAGATTCTTCCGTGAAATATTGGAGAGTGTAGCGATGCTGGTATTCTCATCAATCCACTCGGCAGCAGAAACAATATACTCGCTCTTTGCGCCGCAGAAAGGACAGTGTGAAGGTTTTTCTTTTCCCCCGTAGGGATCACCGCAGATCAGGCACCGGTAGAAATTCATTATGTCCTCCTCTGGAATAACATTTGTAAGGCAGTATGTTTAATCTTACCATAGTGCATGCGGTGCTGCGGCAGTAGGCACGATGTTGAGGAAAATCGACAATATTGTCGAATGAAAGTTGTCAATGCGCTCGTCCTCTGATATATGAATAGTATGACTGAGCTGAAAACAGTGGAGGCGCCTTTAGCATTATAAAAGAACGAGCCCTGGAGAAAAGATGAAACAAAGCACTACTAACACTGTGGTCTCTTTAGTACGCGAGATTATGAACGAGTTTGCCCGCTTGACCGGGCTTTCTCCGGCTGAAGCGGCTCCTCAGCGCTATTTATGGACTGACGCCTTTGCTGTTTGCAACTTCCTCGAGCTTTATTGTCACATGAATGACGAACACTACAAGCATCTTGCTGTGCTCCTTGTCGACCAGGTGCATGCAATACTCGGCCGGCACCGTGCGGATGACCAGCGGACAGGCTGGATCAGTGGCCTTGACGAGCAGGAAGGCGCGAAACACCCCGCAATAGGAGGACTGAGGATCGGGAAAGAATTGAATGAGCGGAGACCGGAGGAGCCCTTTGACGAGCATTTGGAATGGGAGCGGGATGGACAGTACTATCATTACCTGACCCAGTGGATGCACGCCCTCAATCGTATTAGCCGGATCACCGGAGATGCAAACTATAACAGGTGGGCCTTAGAGCTGGCGAAAACAGCGCATGACAGGTTTACCTACACCACTTCAGACGGGAGAGAAAGGCGCATGTACTGGAAAATGAGCATAGATCTCTCGTATCCTCTCGTACCATCTACGGGACACCATGATCCTCTTGACGGGTTGATCACCTATAGCGAGCTCCAGGCTGCTGCGCGGAAATATTCAGAGCAATCAGATTTGCCGGATATTTCTGCAGAAATCGCCGACCTGGCCGAAATGTGCGAGGGGAAAAGCTGGACCACCGACGATCCCCTCGGCATCGGCGGTCTTTTGATCGGCGCTTATAAAATGGCGCAGTTGATTGCTGCAGACGATTTTGCTCAATCTGATCTATTGGCTGTCAAGTTGGAGAATGTTTTGGATGATTCCCTTGCGGGTTTGGAGTACTATGCACGAACAGCGCCTCTGAAGCTCCCTGCTGAGTACCGTCTGGCATTTCGGGAACTGGGATTGTCAATCGGACTGCATGCTGTTGAGAGAATGCAGGGATTAATTGAGCAAAACCGGGACGTCTTCAACAAGAAGCTTCCTCTGCACGCATGTTTGGAACGCCTGAAGCGGTATACTCCTCTGAATGAGGCAATCGAGACGTTTTGGCTTGAGCGCACCAACAGAGAATCGAGCAGTTGGATGACGCATCGTAATATCAATATGGTGATGCTGGCAACCAGTCTGGCCCCTGATGGGTATCTTTCGGTTTATTGATCGTTGCATAGCGAACGAAACTCTGAATTGTTAACAATTGCAAAGAACGAAACTCTTATAGAGGGATAAGAGGTACCCATGCCTTAGAATAGATTTCTATTACTCCGGCAAATACCATGACGTTTTTGTCTGTTGTTCCGGCTTGTCCGGCATCTCTCTTTAAGAAAGATTCCCGACACGCATCGCTTGCGGGAATCCAGATTTTTTTCGTTCCACGTGGAACATCAGATAATCGTCCAGCGCTGGGGGAAGAAAAGGCGTTCATAGGTCATCAGGGCAAATCTATCGGTCATGCCGGCAATGAAGTCGCAGACCATTCGGTGCTTATCAAGCTTTTTCTCGGGGGGGATATCGCTGAAGACTTCGTCCAGGTTGACGAGATAGTATTCGTAAAGAGCTTTGAGTATTCCTTTGGCCTTTTCAAGCTCGCGCCGTATGCCCTCGCTCACATAGACGCGCTCAAAGAGGAACGCTCTTAATTTGTAAACGGCATCGGAAATCTCATTGCTCATCCCTACGTAATTATAATCAGCTGCGATAGTAGTTTTGATGACAGCCCGCACCATGGAATCTATTCTCTTGGCATACGCCTCGCCGATTACTTTTGTCACCTCTTTGGGGAGCTCGGATCTTTTTAACACCCCGGCTCTTATTGCATCATCGATATCGTGATTCACATAAGCAATAACATCCGAGATTCTTACTATTACGCCCTCAAGCGTCGAAGGCCTTTCTCTTGGATTATCAGAGATGATTTCTCCCTTACCTTTTGAGTGTTTGACAATTCCGTCGCGCACTTCATAAGTGAGATTTAATCCCTGTCCGTTGCTTTCGAGAAAATCGACTACTCTGAGACTCTGCTTGTAGTGATCGAATCCACCGGGATGAATTTCATTCAGCAAAGATTCGCCAGCGTGACCAAAGGGCGTATGCCCCAAATCATGCCCTAGCGCTATTGCTTCGACGAGGTCCTCGTTCAGCCGCAATGCACGCGCGATGGTCCGTGCTATCTGGGAGACTTCGAGTACGTGGGTGAGGCGCGTGCGGTAATGGTCGCCTTTGGGAGCGAGAAAGACCTGGGTTTTATGCTTAAGGCGCCTGAATGCCTTTGAATGAATAATTCTGTCCCTATCCCTTTGAAAGCAGGTCCTGAGGTCATCCTCTTTCTCTTGCCTGACCCTGCCTCTGCTCTCTGAGCTCAGGCATGCCTTCGGGTGGAGGACCTGTCTCTCTATTTCTTCTGTCCGCTCGCGGATCGTCATCATAGCTTGCTTACAAGTAAAGAGGGACAATTATCCAGCATTCTCTACTGCCTTAAATATCTGCTTGATTATTTTAGGATGAAGTATTTTGCCGGCATGGAAGGGAACGACAATTCGTATATTGTTTTTTAGGTATATCCGATGGCTGCCTTTGCTCCTTAACAGTTCAAAACCATTTTTCAAAAGCAAGGCTTCCGCATCCTGAGGAGAGAGACGCGGCAGCTTAGGCAACTTGCACCTCAAGCGTAGTTGTGAGAATCTCTTTGCTCAGGGATGCTTTTATTTCGTCTTCCGATAACGTCTCTAAATACAATTCAATTGCTTCTTTTATATTTGCGATGACTTCCTCCAAAGAATCACCTTGCGATTGGCAGCCTTCAAGTTCGGGGCTGAAGGCATAGTAGCCATTTTCATCCTTTTCAATTACGATGCTGACCTTATATGACATTTGCTTCACCTCTCTTTAGCTTATTTTTTTATTTTATAGCATAACAACAAAAGCAACCATTTAAAGTAAAGCAGCTCGTATGCCCTTTACCAGATCGGCAATTTCATTGTCTCTGATAGTCCGTGCATCTAGTATCAGCGCGTCCTCTTTGATCCTGGCGATAACCGGCGGCTTTCCTAGACGCAACCGCTCTTCGAGCTTATTTGCCGATAATTGGACAGGTTTTACCGCCACAGCATATGTTTTGAACTCTACCTCGGCCAGTGCTCCTCCTCCTGACTGAGAGGCGTCCTCTACAACCGCAACCGAAGCGGCCTCCTCATGAGCAGCGCCCAGGTCTTTCTTAAGCTGGGCAGCTATCTTCTTTGCCCTGGCGTGTATCTCCTCGATATCCTGCAAAAGCATTCTGACGGTCGGGATATTTTTCTTTGCCGTCTCTTCATCAAGGTAGCTCATAAGGATTGCTTCAAAGGCAGCAAGGGTCATTTTATCGATTCTCACCGCTCTCATGAGAGGATTTTTAGCAATAATGTCAATTAGTTCTGACTTGCCGACAATGATACCACCCTGAGGGCCGCCGAGGAGCTTGTCACCGCTGAAGGTAACAATGTCCGTCCCGGCTTTCACAATGTCTTGCACCGTCGGCTCGATATGGACACCATAGGGTTTAAGATCGACGAGGCAGCCGCTGCCGAGATCGAACATGACCGGGATGTTATGCTTTTTCCCCAGTGTTGCCAGCTCCTCAATCCCGACCTCCTTCGTAAAGCCGACAATGCGGAAATTGGACTGATGGACTTTCAGCAGCAGGCCGGTATTTTCATTTATTGCGTTTTCATAGTCGCGGAGATGGGTCTTATTCGTCGTACCTACCTCCTTCAGAACGGCGCCGCTGCTGCTCATGACATCGGGTATTCTGAAGGAGCCGCCGATCTCAACGAGTTCACCGCGGGAGACGATCACCTCCTTGCCCTTCGCCAGTGCTGCGAGACAGACGAACACTGCCGCAGCATTGTTGTTCACAATGAGGCTGCTCTCTGCGCCGGTAATATCATTCAACAATCTCTGAACATGGGAATAGCGTTTGCCCCGCGTGCCTTGTTCGAGCTCGTATTCAAGATTGGAGTAACTGCAGGCGATTCTTTTTACATTCTCGAGCACTCTTTCAGAGAGCACAGATCTTCCAAGATTGGTATGTATTACGATGCCGGTAGCATTGATGACGGGCTTAAGGCTGAGCTCCGAACGTTTTTCGATATGCCGCTGTACATCGACGAGCATTTCTTCGAGGGAAAACTCTTTGCGGCTGTCCTTCAGTATTGACTGGCGGTAGTCATCGATGGTGTCGCGTATCGACTGGAGCACATAACGGCGGGGGAATGTTTTTTGCCATTTTGCTCCTTTTTCGGACTTGAGGATCTCATCAACCGACGGCAGAGAGGCTAGGAGCTGCTGTTTATTCATTCTTGCTCTCCCTTTTCGCGTAAGTACTTCGACATGGTTCTATTTTACCCTTTCAAATAAAGGCTTTTCAAAGGTGGAGAGTTTATATTATTATACATGCTCGGCTTTATTCCTTTTCGGCGGCTGATGGACGGGCCTTAAATGACCCTCATCATGCTGCAACAAAAAACAAAAAGATTTCTCGGGAGGTTGTATGCTGAAAAGATATCTTTTGGCCCCGGGTCCTACCCCGGTGCCGCCAGAGGTGCTTCTCTCAATGGCAATGCCCATGATCCACCACAGGGCTCCTGATTTCCTGCCTATACTCGATTCTGCTAAAAAAGGGCTGCAATGGCTGTTCCAGACCAAGAACGATGTGCTCATCCTCACCTCCACCGGTACGGGAGGTATGGTCGGCTCGGTAAATAACTTCTTCAATCCCGGAGAAAAGGTCCTCGTCGTCAACGGCGGAAAGTTCGGAGAGCGTTGGACGAAGATCGCACAGGCATACGGCCTCAAAGTGGAAGAGATCGTGGTCGAGTGGGGCTATTCCATAAAACCCGATGCGGTAGAAGCTGCCCTGAAGAAGGATCCCGAGATCAAGGGCGTATTTGTTCAGGCAACCGAGACCTCAACCGGCGTATACCACGACATCGAAGGTCTCGGAAAGGTTATCAAGAAGTATGAAAACACCCTGTTCGTTGTCGATGCTATCAGTGCCCTCGTTGCGCAGGATCTGAAGACCGACGAGTGGGGCATAGATATAATGGTTGGTGGCTCACAAAAAGGTTTGATGCTGCCGCCCGGCCTTGCTTTTGTCAGCGTCAGTGACAAGGCATGGAAGAAGAACGAAACGTCGAAGATGCCCCGGTTCTATTTCAATTTCAAGAAGGAGCGGGAGAACCTCGCAAAGAACCAGACGCTCTTTACCTCGGCAGTCACGCTGATCATCGGCCTCAACGAAGCGATAAAGATCCTTCAGAAGGAAGGGCTCGAAAATGTCTTCAGGAGACATGCGCGGCTTGCCCATGCAACGAGAGAGGCGGTAAAGGCGATCGGTCTCGGCCTCTACTCAAAGGAATCACCGAGCAACTCGGTTACCGCCATCGAAGCCCCTGCCGGAGTCGACGGCCAGGCAATCTATAAGAATCTGAGGGAGAAATACGGCATCACCGGCGCTGGCGGACAGGACAGGGCCAAGGGAAAGATCTTCAGGCTCGCCCACCTCGGCTATGCCGACACCTTTGATGTGATCACCGGTATCGCTGCGATCGAGATGGTGCTGAAGGAACTCGGCTACAATGTGCAACTGGGCACCGGTGTTGCAAAGGCCCAGGAACTTTTAATGAAGTAAATAAGAAGTGAGAATTAAGAAGTAGTAGGGAAAGAAATCCTTCTTACTCTCGCTTCCTAATTTCTTACTTGTTGTGCTATACCGCTCACTCTATGATGAGGAGCTATAAAAAAAGGAGGTAGTTGGCATGAAGGTTTTGGTAAGCGACAACATTTCATCAAAGGGCGTCGAGATTTTGAGAAACGCGGGACTTGAGGTTGACGTAAAAACGGGGTTGAAGCCTGACGAGCTGAAGTCGATCATCGGAGAGTACCATGCGCTGGTTGTCCGGAGCGCTACCAAGGCGACCGCCGATATTATCGAGGCGGCTAAGAACCTCAAAGTGATCGGACGTGCGGGCTCGGGGTTGGACAACGTCGACAAGGCTGCTGCGTCAAAGCGGGGTATCGTCGTGATGAATACGCCCGGCGGCAATACCGTCACCACTGCAGAGCATACCATTGCCATGATCTTTGCGGTCGCGAGGAAGATACCCCAGGCCAACGCCTCCATGACAAAAGGATTATGGGAAAAGAAGAAGTTCATGGGAACGGAGCTTTTCCAGAAGACCCTCGGCATTGTCGGGCTCGGCAATATCGGCGGAGAGGTCGCACGGAGGGCTCAGTGCCTCGGCATGAACGTCATTGCCTATGATCCGTTCCTGAGCGAAGAGAAGGCTGCAGAGATGGGCATCGAGAAGATGGAGGTCGCCGAGCTCATAAAGCGCGCTGATTTCATCACCATCCATACGCCGTTGACGAATGAAACGAAGAACCTTATCAATAAAGATACGATAAAGACCATGAAAGATGGTGTCTACATCGTCAACTGTGCCCGCGGCGGCATTATCAATGAAAAGGACCTTTTCGATGCGCTCGAGAGCGGCAAGGTCGCCGGCGCTGCACTTGACGTCTTCGAAAAGGAACCGCCGGAGAACAATCCTCTGGTCGGGCATGACAAGGTTGTCTGTACACCTCACCTTGGCGCCTCGACGCAGGAGGCACAGGAGAACGTCGCCCTTGCTGTTGCAGAGCAGATCGTAGATTATCTTATGCACGGCACCATCAGGAACGCGGTAAACTTCCCGTCCATCCCTGCTGACCAGGTGGCGGTGCTGCAGCCGTATATCACGCTTGCAGAGAAGCTCGGCGGCTTCGCTGCCCAGATCTTCGAGGGAGCCATTACCGAGGTGACGCTCGAGTACAGGGGCGAGGCTTCGACATTGAATACTTCACCGGTAACGATCGCTGCGTTGAAGGGCCTCCTGGACCCCATTCTCCTCGAGACGGTGAACTTTGTGAATGCGCCCTTCATTGCAAAGGAGCGCGGCATTGAGGTGAAAGAGACCAAGAGCCGCGATGCCGGCAATTACCAGAGCATGATCGTCCTCAGGGTGAAATCCCCGAAGAAAGAGCTCCAGGTACATGGCACGCTCTTCAGCAAGAAGGACCCCAGGATCGTGAAAGTGGACAATTTTATTGTTGAAATCGTGCCCGAAGGCAGTATGCTGTTTATGTACAACAATGATAAGCCTGGAGTGATCGGCAACATCGGCATGCTCATGGGGAAGAACAATATCAATATCGCCCGGATGCATTTCGGCAGGGAAAAGGCAGGGGGCATGGCGATCTCGGTGGTCAATATTGATTCACCGGCGTCTGATAAGGTTTTGGAGGAGATAAAAAATCTCCCTAATATCCTGGATGTCAAAGTCATAAATCTGTAAAATATAAGGTGAGACGGGTGATGAGTGAGAGGGAACTGTTTCTTCTCACTCATCACTTTTTGCTGTTTACTGATTACGAATAACGTGTGAGGTCAAGGTATGTCTACAGTGGTAATTGTCGGCGCCCAATGGGGTGACGAAGGAAAAGGGAAGATTGTCGATGTTCTTACAGAGAAAGCTGATGTGGTGGCACGCTACCAGGGCGGCAACAATGCCGGACATACGGTAGTCATTAACAATGAAAAATACATATTGCATCTTATCCCCTCGGGAATTCTGCATAAAGGTAAAAAATGCATCATCGGAAACGGTGTGGTAATCGATCCCGCTGCCCTCATTGCCGAGATGGACGGCCTTAAGGAAAAAGGAATCGATATAGATAGCAATCTGCTCGTTTCAAAGAGCGCCCACGTGATCATGCCTTACCATACGGCCATTGAGAAAGAGCATGAGAACAAGAAAGGCAATAATAAAATCGGCACCACCGGCCGGGGGATCGGCCCCTCCTACACCGATAAGATCGCGCGCCACGGTATCAGGATGATGGATCTGCTGAACCCTGCAGTCTTCAAGGAAAAGCTGTCGGTGAATCTAGCAACCATCAACTTTCTCCTCGAGAATATGTACCATGCCACACCGCTCAATGCGGATGATATTTATGCGCGGTACATGAAGTATGCCGAGCGGCTTGCTCCCTGCATTACCGATACTGACATAGTCGTAAATGAGGCCATAGAGGCAAAACGGAACGTCCTCTTTGAGGGGGCACAGGGGACCCTGCTCGATATCGACCACGGGACCTATCCTTTTGTCACCTCATCGAGCACGATCGCGGGCGGCGCTTGCACTGGTCTGGGTGTCGGCCCGACAAAAATCAATAAAGTAGTTGGGATCGTAAAGGCTTATACGACAAGAGTCGGCAGCGGCCCGTTCCCGACAGAATTGAAAGACGACCTGGGAGAGATGATCAGACAGAAGGGCGGAGAGTTCGGCGCGACGACCGGAAGGGCGAGACGCTGCGGCTGGCTTGATATGCTGATCCTGAAACACGCGAAGCGCATCAACGGACTAACGGGGATTGCATTGACAAAGCTCGATATCCTCGACGGCCTTGAGACGGTCAAGATATGTGTCGGCTACAAATATAACGGAAAGATCTACGAAGAGTTTCCGAAGGAGATAGAAATCCTCGAAAATTGTAAGCCCGTTTATAAAAGGTTTAAAGGCTGGAGCGAAAGCACCATAGGAATAAAAGAATTCGACAAGCTCCCGGAGAACGCCAGGAAATATATAAAGACCATAGAGAGAATGCTGAAGGTGAAGGTACAGATCATCTCCACCGGACAGAAAAGGGATGAGATCATCATTCTCAAGGAGCAATTCTAAAGTTAGAATGCAGAATCCAGAAGTCAGAATTCAGAAGAGAGGAGCAGTTCTTTATTCTGGGTTCTGGCTCCTGACTCCTGGATTCCTGTATGTCTTCAAATGCTCTCCAGCATACTGAACTTTCTGTTTCCCTCACGATGCCCGGTATGCGGAGGGCACTCCGATTATCAGTTGTATAATCCGCTCTGCACCTCCTGCTGGCGGAGCATCGAACGATATACCGGCCCGGCATGCGGTATATGCGGCATTCCCACCGTTTCTCCGGCTGCGACACTCTGTGAGAGATGCATGTGCAAGAAACCGCCGTTCACACGGATCCTCTATTATGGCATCTATGCGGGAGCGTTAAAAGAGGCGATTCACCTCCTAAAGTTTGGAAAGGTGAAAAGATTGTCAAAGCCCCTCGGACTGCTCCTCTATGAGCTCCCGCTCCCGGTAGTCGATGGGATTGTTCCCGTTCCCATCCAGAAAAGAAGGTTGCGGGAGCGCGGCTTTAACCAGACGGCGAATATAAGCCGCTGGCTGTCGAAAGCATTGCATGTTCCCCTCCTGCTGGATATGCTCAAAAAGCACAGGGAAACCCCTCCGCAGACTGAAGTCACCGGAAAGGAGCGGCTGAAGAATATACGGAATGCCTTCAGCACTTGCGGCAAGGTCACGGGACAGGACCTGCTGCTCGTCGATGACGTCATCACGACCGGGGCTACGGTCCGCGAATGCGCCAAAACGCTCCGGGACGCCGGCGCGCGGAGCGTGACGGTTGTTGCCCTGGCCCGGTCAATGCCGAAGCAGAACACTTGAAAACATTGCCTGTTTGTTGATATATTAATAATTACGCCGAAGTGGTGGAACTGGTAGACACGCACGTTTGAGGGGCGTGTGGGGCAACCTGTGCGGGTTCGAGTCCCGCCTTCGGCACCATTCCTTCTTGCCTCGCTCATTTCTCTCTTTTCTCGCTGCTGCGCCCTTTCTTTTGTGTATGCTTTACAAGCCTTTTTAAGGGGCTAAAAAGGGTGCAATTGAGGTATACTAATTGAGTTATGCCATTATTCGGTGAATTGTTCCTCAGCGACGTCATCAAGCAGCCGGTCTTTGACCCCAAGGGCGAGGTCATAGGAAGGCTGAGGGATACCATTGTCGTCAAAGGAGATCCGCTCCCCAGAGTCTCTGCTCTGATCGTGGAGCGGAAGAAGCATCTCTACCGGATCCGCTGGGAAGACATCAATATATTTAACAGAAGAATCATCTCGACCTACCTGCATGCCGGTACCATCGAGACCTACGAAGCGGGTGAAGAGGATCTCCTTGCTGTTCGGGATATTCTCGACAAGCAGATCGTTGATGCGAACGGTGCAAAAGTCGTACGGGCGAATGACATAAAGCTCGAAGGATACGAGGGGGAAGCCATCCTTGTTGCCGTTGACGTCGGGATGAGGGGAATCCTGCGGAGGCTTGGCATGGAGCACGGGAGCGAGGAGTTCTTCAAGCTCTTCGGTATCTCTTTGCCCTCTAATCTCATAAGCTGGAACTATCTCCAGCCGCTCAAGCCGAAGCTGAGGACCATTGCCCTCACTGTTCCGCGGCAGATGATGTCCGAGCTCCATCCTGCTGATATCGCTGATTTGATAAGCCAGGTATCACAGGAAGAGGGCGCTCACCTCTTCAAGGATCTCGATGTTGAGACCGCTGCCGAGGCCCTGTCCGAGCTGAAACCCGAGATGCAGGCGCAGCTGATCAACGCCATGGAGCCTGAAAAGGCGGCAGATATTATCGAGGAGATGCCGCCTGACGAGGCTGCCGACGTCCTGAGCGATCTGCCTACCGAAAAGGCAAAGGAAATTCTCGAGCACATAGAAAAGGAGGAAGCAGAGGACATTCAGGAACTCCTCGGGCATGAGGAAGACACCGCAGGCGGCATCATGACAAATGAATTTCTCGCCTATTCACCCGAGACGACCGTAGCAGAGGCGATAGAGCGCCTCAGGCATGATGCCGAAGAGATAGAGTCGGTCTACTACGTTTACGTCATCGATGATCAGGAGAAACTGGTGGGTGTCACCTCCTTCCGGGAGTTGCTCCTGGCTGAGCCTACAAGCAGGCTCTCCGAGATCATGGAGACCAAGTTGAAGACGGTCACTCCTGAGGCGGATGAAATGGTCGTCGCCGAGATCATCTCGAAATACAATCTCGTCGCGCTGCCGGTTGTCGACAATGAAGGCTATCTGCTCGGCATCGTCGCGGTTGATGATATCATCGACAGGATACTCCCCCCTGCAGCAAAGCGGAAGAGGAGAAAGGTGTGACGCGCTGGAAAAGATTCCTCCTCTTCCTTGCGATCATGGGACCGGGCATCATTACCGCCAATATCGATAACGATGCCAGCGGCATCACCACCTATTCGGTAGCCGGCGCCCGTTTCGGCTACAGCCTGCTCTGGACGCTGATCCCGACGACCATCGCCCTTATTGTGATCCAGGAGATGGTGGCGCGCATGGGGGTGGTGACAGGGAAGGGGCTCTCCGACCTTATCCGCGAGCACTATGGAGTTAAAACGGCCTTTTACCTGATGGTCGGGCTCCTCATAGCCAATTTCGGGACTACCGTTGCCAATTTCGCCGGGTGGGCAGCCAGCATGGAGATACTCGGCCTGAGCAAATACATTATGGTCCCCATAGGAGCCATTTCCATCTGGCTTCTCGTTACGAAAGGGAGCTACAGAATTGTAGAGCGGATCCTGCTTGCCGCCTGTCTCATCTATTTCGGTTATGTGATTTCAGGCTTTATGGCGAAACCAGAGTGGGGCCCTGTCCTGAAAAGTACGGTAGTTCCCAAAATCATATGGGATTCCGAATATATAATATTGAGTATTGCAATAATCGGGACAACGATAACCCCCTGGATGCAGTTCTATCTCCAGTCATCCATTGCCGAAAAAGGAATCAAAAAAGAGGATTACCGCGCTTCGAAGCTGGATGTGACCATTGGATGTTTCATTACCGATATCATAAGTTTTTTTATCATTGTCACCTGCGGTACGCTTTTGTTTCCGAACGGAATCAGAATCAATGAGGCCTCAGAGGCGGCGGCGGCGCTCAAGCCCCTTGCTGGAGATTATGCATCGCTCATATTCGCTCTGAGCCTTGCTAATGCTTCGCTGCTCGGTGCCATCATCGTCCCGCTGGCAACCGCCTACTATATCTGTGAGGCGATGGGATGGGAGGCGGGCATCAACAAGACCTTCAGGGAGGCTCCGCAATTCATGTGGATTTATACGCTTATCATCGTATTGGCGGCGCTTGTTATTTTATCGCCGGGGGCTCCTTTGGTGTTCCTCATGGTGCTTTCTTCAGTGATCAACGGGTTGCTCCTGCCTTTTGTTCTTGTGTACGCCATTTTACTCATAAACGACAAGAAGCTGATGGGAGAGCATGTAAATCCCAAAGGTTATAACTATGTTGCGTGGGGGACTGTCATTGTTATCATCTGCCTTACCGGGCTTCTGATGGTCACGACGGTGATCCCAGCGGGAGGAAGGATTTAATGGTCAGCACGATAGAATGGAAAGAGGGCAAGGTCATGATGCTCGATCAGAGCAGACTTCCCCTTGAGGTGACGTATGTGGAATGTACCGACTACCAGAAAGTCGCTGAAGGGATCAAGAAGCTCTGGATACGGGGCGCTCCTGCCATAGGCATTGCCGCAGCCATGGGGATCGCTCTTGGAGCGCAGGATATAAAGGCTGGAAGCACCGATGATTTTCTGGAGCGGCTCGAGCCGGTCATGCAGACCATCCTCGCCACACGGCCTACGGCAGTAAATATAAAATGGGCGGTAGAAAGAATACGAAGGCTCCTCGCAGCGCACCGAGGGGAATCGGTCAGCACGCTCAAGCAGCTGCTCATCGATGAGTCGCAAAAAATTCTCGAAGAGGATATCGAAATCAATAAAATGATCGGTAAGTGGGGCTCCCACTTCATCAAGGACGGCGATACCATACTCACCCACTGTAATGCGGGAAGTCTTGCCACAGGGGGTTATGGTACGGCAACGGCGCCGATGCTGATAGCAGCAAAAGAGCAGGGGAAGAGGATTCAGGTCATTGCCGATGAGACGAGGCCGGTGCTGCAGGGTGCACGGCTGACCTCATGGGAGTTGATGCAGGCGGGAATTCCGGTGACGCTGATTACGGACAACACCGCAGGGGCCCTGATGAAGAAGGGGATGATCGATCTCGCTATCGTGGGTACTGACAGGACCACACGGAACGGCGATGTGGCAAACAAAATAGGCACGTATACCGTAGCCGTCCTGTGCAGGGAGCATGGGATTCCCTTCTATGTAGCGGCGCCTTTGAGCAGCATCGACTTTTCCATGGATTCGGGTGATCTCATTCCTATTGAAGAGCGCCATGCCGATGAGGTGACCACGGTCTGGGGACACCGTGTTGCGCCGGAAGGCGTCAATGTAATAAACTTAGCCTTTGATGTGACCCCGGCCCGGTATGTCACTGCTCTGTTTACCGAGAAGGGCGCGTTCAGGCCACATGACCTCAAGAAA
Source organism: Nitrospirota bacterium (assembly GCA_040754455.1). Taxonomy (GTDB): domain Bacteria; phylum Nitrospirota; class Thermodesulfovibrionia; order Thermodesulfovibrionales; family Dissulfurispiraceae; genus JBFMCP01. The sequence continues at coordinate 105,103 of JBFMCP010000003.1, read as the reverse complement.
TTATCGCGGGCAGAGGTCGACATCGAGACGATACGGTTGAAACCGTAGCTGCAGGGACGAAGGATATGATCAATGTTAAAGATATTTTCACGCAGTATGCCGGGGAGCTGAAGTCTGTCGAGCAGGAGCTCCTGGGCATCTTCAGCAGCAACGTTTTCCTCATTCCCATGATCGGAAAACATATTATGGGCAGCGGCGGGAAGAGAATGCGGCCGCTCTTCCTCCTACTCAGCGCCGATCTCTGCGGCTATAAAGGGAAAGACCGAGATCTTCTGGCTGCGATCATCGAGGCGATCCACACAGCATCGCTGCTGCATGACGACGTGATCGACGGTGCCGATACCCGACGGGGCAGGCCTGCAGCGCATGCACTCTGGGGAAACCAGGTGGTCATACTGGTAGGCGACTACCTCTATTCCAAGGCATTGAAGATCGCTGTTGACCAGAAAAAGCAGAAGATCATGGAGGCGCTCTCCGAGGCGACTACTAGGATGACCGAAGGAGAGATCCTGCAGCTGCATAAAATCGGCGACCCTGAAATAACGAAAGAGGAATATTTTGAGATCATTGCCGCCAAGACAGGCGTGCTGATCTCCGCAGCCTGCAGGATCGGCGGTATCCTCGCTGAACAGCCGGAGGACAAGGAAATGGCATTGGCCCGGTTCGGCATGAAGGCGGGCATCGCCTTCCAGCTTGCCGATGATGTGCTCGATTATGTGGCGAAACAACAGGATCTCGGCAAGAGGCTCGGCAAGGACCTCGAAGAGGGTAAGATTACCATGCCGCTCATTTATCTGCTCAAGACCGCCACTGCCGCCGAGCAGGACGAGATCAGAGATATCATAAAGGAGAGGACCAACGGCAGCAGCGGCCACCTTGACCGGATCATGCAGCTCTTTTCGAAATATCATGCCATTGACGAATCGTTAAAGATAGCCCAAAATCTCATCGAAGAGGCAAAAGCAGAATTGGATGTGTTCCCTGCTTCAGCGGAAAAAGAGGCGCTCCTCGTCCTCGCTGAATATGCAATGCAGCGCAAGGAATAGCTATGCACCACTATGCTGCACTCGCCCGGAAAGCGGTCGAGGAATATATCACCTCTCGAAAGGTCCTCTCTGTCCCTGAAGAACTTCCCGAGGAGCTGCGGCAGCGGGCAGGGGTGTTTGTCTGCCTTAAGCGGCATGGAGAGCTCCGCGGCTGCATCGGCACGTTTTTGCCGACGTGTGAAAATATCTATCAGGAGATCGTAAAAAATGCCATCGCTGCCGCAACCGAAGACCCCCGGTTTTATCCTCTGCAGGCAGATGAGCTTGCCGATGTCGACTACACCGTTGACGTCCTTTCACCCCCTGAAAAGGTCAACGATCTCTCAGAGCTCGATCCGAAGAAATACGGGGTGATCGTTGTGAAGGGCTATCATAAAGGATTGCTCCTGCCTGATCTCGAAGGAGTCGATACCGTTGACGAGCAGTTGAGGATCACCAAGCTGAAGGCCGGCATTCATCCCGCTGACAGTGACGTTGAGATATTCCGGTTTGAAGTGAAAAGATATAAATAGAAGGCAGGGGTCAGAATCCAGAATCCAGAAGAAAGACAAAGACTATTTCTTCTTGCCTCCTGGCTCCTGGCTCCTGGCTCCTGAATTCTGTCCTCTTTTGAATATTCCGCTCTTTCCCCCGCGTTTCTCGAGCAGCATGATATCGGAAATGACCATTTCTTTATCAACTGCTTTGCACATATCATAAATAGTAAGGGCCGCTACAGAGGTTGCGGTAAGTGCTTCCATCTCCACGCCGGTCTGACCGGTGATCTTTACGGTTGTTTTAATATTGACCTTATGGGCGTTCTCGTCGATGTCGAAATCAATGGTCACCGAAGATATATTCAGGGGGTGACAAAGGGGTATCAGATCAGGGGTCCTCTTTGCAGCCATTATCCCCGCGATCCGCGCAACCGCGAGGACATCTCCCTTAGCGATCTGTCCTTTCTTGATCAATTTAAGCGTTTCCGGCTTCATTGTAACGGAGCCGGTCACTACTGCTTCACGACAGGTGGGGGCTTTTTCCGAGATATCGACCATCCGCGCCTTTCCTTCATCATCGAAATGGGTAAGCTTCATTGATATAGGTACTCCACTTGTTCAAATTTACTTTCATTCTAATCGAAGTGGCCAGTTGAAAACAATGAGCTTTCTCTATGGCGATCAATGTTCCGGAGCAGTATATCCGGACGGCTTGACAGGAAAGGTGTAAACCATTAAAGTTTATGCTATCGATTTACAAAATATGCCTGTTCATAATGAAAGACCCTCATGCCTGAGAAAGAATCTCATGTAAAAGGAATCATCAAATCCCTCGGACTTGTTTTCGGCGATATAGGCACCAGCCCTATTTATACCCTTTCCGTTATCTTCCTCCTCACGAAGCCTGCTGAAGCCAATATCATCGGTGTCCTTTCACTTATTGTCTGGACCCTGATTATACTGGTGACCATTGAGTATGCCTGGCTCGCCATGAGCCTCGGGAAGAAGGGTGAGGGCGGCACCATAGTGCTCAAGGAGATATTGGTGCCTCTGCTCAAGTCGGGCAGGAAAGCGGCATTTGTCACGCTCCTCTCTTTTATCGGCATATCGCTGCTCGTCGGCGATGGGGTCATCACCCCGGCCATAAGCATTCTCAGTGCCGTCGAAGGTATGCTCCTCATTCCCGGGCTCGAAAAGACGGGGCAGAATACACTTATCACAATCGCCGGGCTCATTGCTATTGCCCTCTTCGCTGTTCAGCGCAAGGGGACGGAGAGAGTCGCCGGCGCCTTCGGCCCTCTCATGGTCGTATGGTTTGCCTCGCTCTCTTTATCAGGGATTGCTTCCCTTGTCCACGCACCCTTTTTACTGAAAGCGATCAATCCCTACTATGCGTTCAAATTTATGGCTGACAACGGGATCGCGGGCTTTTTCGTCCTCTCTGAAGTGATCCTCTGCGCAACCGGCGGCGAGGCCCTTTACGCCGATATGGGGCATCTTGGACGTATGCCTATTATACGAGCATGGGTATTTGTATTTACGGCACTTCTCCTGAACTACTTCGGCCAGGGGGTCTTTCTTCTCCGGCATCCTGAAGCAAAGAATGTACTCTTTGAGATGATATTCCATCAGGCCTCTTTCCTCTATATACCATTTCTGATCCTCAGCATTATAGCTACGATTATCGCCTCCCAGGCGATGATCAGCGGCATGTTCTCGATCTTTTACCAGGCAATCACCACCCATATCATGCCGCTCTTCAAAGTGGATTACACCTCCACCGAGTTGAGATCACAGATCTATATCGGCTTTGTAAACTGGTTCCTGCTCATCTCGGTACTGTTTATCATGGTGCGTTTCAGAGCATCCCATAATCTCGCTGCAGCATACGGCCTGGCGGTTACCGTTGATATGACAATAACCGGCATCTTGATGACCATGATATTTATGCTGAGAAAGCACCGCCTGAAGGCTGCCGTTGCGCTGATTGTCGTCCTCGTCGATGCTGCGTATCTCCTCTCGAACACCTACAAGATCCCGCACGGCGGCTATTGGTCGCTTATCATTGCCGCTGTTCCCTTCAGCATCATTATGGTCTATACCAGAGGCCAGAAAAGGTTGTACCGCTCGCTCCAACCAATGGACCTCGGCGTCTTTCTCGAGAAGTATAAGGAGATGTATAACAGTGAACGAAGCATCAGAGGAACCGCCCTCTTTTTTGCGAGGGATATAAGCAAAATTCCTCCTTATATTGTCCAGACAATGTTCATCAACAGAATTATCTACACCGATAATATCATCGTTTCCATCGTGCGACGTGACGACCCCTTCGGGGTGACGGGCTTTTTTAAAGGAAGCTATGCCGCGGGATTGCGCGCTTTCGAGATACAACTCGGGTATATGGAGGTAGTCGAGATCGAGGAGATACTGAAAGAGGCGGGTATCGATGAGACAGTGATATTTTACGGACTTGAGGATATATCGACAAAAAATATTATTTGGAAGATCTTTGCGCTCATCAAAAAGCTGACCCCATCATATGTACAATTCCATAAGCTCCCCTCATTTAAGCTGCACGGTGTTATTACAAGGGTAGAAATGTAGGTGCCCTACGGGCACACTCTCTCGGGGCATGTAAGAGACACTCGGTACACTTGACACGTAGCAGCTAAAGTATTAAAGTACTTCAAAATAGTCGTTTGCAGCCGAAATCCGCCAGAGGCGGATGCGGGGGACCCACGACAAGGGGGCGTATTCCCCGAGGTTTTCTCGGGGATAGGGCACTTCCAGGCCCGAGCCCGGCAGCTAACCTCGTAGGCATATGGAAGGGCAAAGGTCAGAGATGAGGACCGCTGACATGCCAGCGGTTTTTTTATTTTCTCCTTTCCTTGCCCCTTTGAAGGAGGAAGTATCATCGTGACACTCGAGAAAGAGTCCTCGATCAAGGGGATCATTCGATCGTTGGGCCTTGTCTTCGGCGATATAGGCACCAGCCCCATCTACACCATCACTGTAGTTTTCCTGCTCCTTAAGCCTACCGAGGCGCATGTTATCGGCGTGCTTTCTCTTATCTTCTGGACCATGATGATATTGGTTTCCATTGAGTATGCCTGGCTCGCCATGAGCCTCGGGAAGAAGGGTGAGGGCGGCACCATAGTGCTCAAGGAGATATTGGTGCCTCTGCTCAAGTCGGGCAGGAAAGCGGCATTTGTCACGCTCCTCTCTTTTATCGGCATATCGCTGCTCGTCGGCGATGGGGTCATCACCCCGGCCATAAGCATTCTCAGTGCCGTCGAGGGAGTTCTGCTTATCCCCGGCTTTGAAAGGACGGGACAGGAAACACTCATCCTGGTAGCGGGCGCTATTGCGATAGCCCTCTTTGCCATTCAGCGTAAAGGAACAGAGAAAGTCGCCGGCGCCTTCGGGCCCATGATGATTGTGTGGTTTTCGGCGTTGTTTATTTCGGGGATTGTTTCAATACTCCAGGTCCCCTCGGTGATCAGGGCTGTGAATCCTTACTATGCTGTTAATTTCCTTGCAGAGAACAGCATAGCGGGATTCTTTGTACTTTCTGAGGTCATACTTTGTGCAACCGGCGGCGAGGCACTGTATGCGGACATGGGACATCTCGGGCGTTGGCCGATCATCAGGGCATGGTATTTCGTTTTCATTGCGTTGGTCATCAACTATTTCGGCCAGGGAGCATTCCTCATCCTGCACCCCGGCGCAAAGAATATTCTCTTCGAGATGATATTCCATGAGGCGCAAATCCTCTATGTGCCTTTCCTTATCCTCAGCATTATTGCTACGGTGATCGCCTCCCAGGCGATGATCAGCGGCATGTTCTCGATCTTTTACCAGGCAATCACTACCCATATCATGCCGCTCTTCAAAGTGGATTACACCTCCACCGAGCTGAGGTCACAGATCTATATCGGCTTTGTGAACTGGTTCCTGCTCATCTCGGTACTGTTTATCATGGTTGAGTTCCGTGAGTCGCATCGCCTTGCAGCAGCATACGGACTTGCGGTCACGGGGACAATGACGCTCACCGGCATTATGATGACCTGGATATTTTATTTGAGGAATCACCTCGTGAAGGCAGGCATCTCCCTGCTGGTGACGTTTGTCGATATCGCTTATCTCACCTCAAACATGTACAAGATCCCTCACGGTGGCTATTGGTCAATTATCATCGCACTCATTCCTTTCTGCATCATTATAATCTATACCAGGGGACAAAAGAGGCTCTACCGCGCGCTTCGGCCTATGGACCTCGCGACCTTTCTGGAAAAATACAATCAGCTTTATAAGGGTGCGAGTAAAATCAAAGGGACTGCGCTCTTTTTCGCACGTGATATACAGTGGATTCCCCCCTACATTGTAAATACCATGTTCAATAACGGCATTATATACGAGGATAATATTGTCGTATCCATTATCAGGCGCGACGACCCTTTCGGCGTTACCGGCTTTTTCAAAGCCTGCTATGCCGAGGGCCTGCGCACGTTCGAGATACAGCTCGGCTATATGGAAGTGGTGGACATTGAGGAGATACTCAAGGAGGCGGGCATTGACGAAAAGGCTATATTCTACGGGCTTGAGGATATCTCGACCAGAAACATTATCTGGAAACTCTTCTCGATCTTCAAGCGATTGACCCCTGCCTATGTCCAGTTCTATAAACTCCCGCCGGATAAACTGCACGGCGTTATTACAAGGGTAGAAATGTAAAAACGCGTTAAGCTGCGCGCTCGACGCCGGGACGGGTTTTTAGTAGGGTGACCAACTCGGGCTTGAGGCTTTGAGTCCTTTCGGTGTGATACGCCTCTCCCCTTCGCCATTGATCCTCATGATATAGAGCCCCTTTGAACCATCTCTGTCGGAAGTAAAGACGAGATATCTGCCATCGGGAGAGAAGGAAGGATCCTCGTTATTGCCCTTCTGGGTCAGCTGGGTCAATGCCGAGCCATCGGTTTTTATTATGAAAATGTGGTTCCTTCCTCCGGCGCGACCAACAAAGGCGATCCGGTCGCCCAGAGGCGACCATGCAGGAGAGGTGTTATAGGTGCCCTCGAAGGTCAATCTCCTCACGCCATAGCCGTCTTTGTCCGCGACATAGATATGAGGATTCCCTGACCTGTTGGAAACAAAGGCTATGGAACTGCCGTCCTGCGAGACCACCGGCGATACATCAATCCATGGAGAAGAAATGATCTTTCTATCATGCGCACCGTTTATGTCCGTTGTGAAGATATCGGAATTACCGTCCTTCGATGAGGAAAAGACAAATTCCCTGTTGCCGGGGAAGAAGTTTCCAGCCATATTGAGCCCCTTGAGAAAAGCAATACTTCTCTCCCGCATCGTGTTCATATCGAGCAGATAGAATCCCCACTGCCGCTGCCGTTCGGCAGAATAGAGCAATCTTGTACCATCCGATGACCAGCGCGGCGTCAGCAACACGCCGCCGTTGACTCCCAATCCTCGCAAGCGGTGTCCGTCCCAGTCCATGAGGTAGAGCTCTTTTTTGCCGCCCTTTTCGCCGACAAAGGCGATCTTGGTCTTGAAGACCCCTTGCTGAGCGGTAAGGAGTGTATAAATATCGTTTGCTATGGAGTGTGCAAGCAGTCTCAGGAGGTCCGATGATGCGGAATATTCCTTTTTCAGGACTTCACTTCCTGAGGTGACGTCATGGGCGGAAACCACAACAGTCATTGTCTTTCTGCCCGGGGGAGAGGTGACCCTTCCTTTGACCACAAGCTCGGCACCGAGCCCTCTCCAGTTTGCAGGGCTAAAGGGCTGATCAGGCCGCTCGATCTGCGCAGTCTCATCGATACAGGCAAAAAGACCGGTGAAGGTGAGATCATCCCTTACAATATCCGATATTTCCTTTCCGTCGCTGAAGCTCTGGACGGCGATAGGAAGCCTGCTGAGACCAGGAGACGTGATGTCGATATATACCTTAGCAAAGGCAGAATCCAGAATCCAGGAGTCAGAAGCCAGAATGAAAACCAAAAGAAAAAATAAAAAAGCAAAATATCTTTTACTTGCATTCTGAATTCTGACTCCTGGATTCTGGATTCTGATTCTCATGGTCTGAATCTCACTCCTATTTCCATATCGTGAAACGGTTGCGGGAGGGGGCTTGCATTCATGATCGCCCTGACGACAGATCGGTCGAAGAGCGGATTCCCGGAGCTTTTTTCGATTCTGTCGATGGTAACTTTTCCATCTCTTGCTATTTTAATCGAGATGACGGTTTCCATATCCCTTTCGATGGTTTCGGGAAATACCCACTGCTGACGGATTTTGCTCTGCACCAACGAATAGTAATCGCCGCCGCCCGTCACGCTTCCGGTATCCGTGCTGCCGGCTTTTGCACCGGAGGCTGCTGAAGTCGCCCTGGAGGAAACACTCTTCCGGGCACCCCCGATGTCAACGATTTTCCTGAGGGCTGCCATCCGTTCTATTTTTTTCTTTGCACGGAGCGCGGCAATGCGGTCGCTCACCAGGGCGTCGTCCTCCTTCTTGGATAATTTTTTTGGGGCTTCGGTGACAACACGGGTAGTTTCAGGAGCCGACTGCTCGACATTATTTTGTGGAGATGCATCAGAGGTCGATGCATTCTCCTCCCGGACACCGCCCGGCGCAGAAAGGGTGGCGCTGTCAATAAGCGATACCACATAGGGAGCGGATGCTCTCATGGTGAAGGTGTTTTTTGCAATAATGATTGCGATAACGAGAGAGAGGATATGAAAAAGGAGAGAATAGAGAAGGTCCGCCTGAATACCGGAGCTCTTCATGGCAGTGCGATCTTCGGCTCGGTGATCATGCCGAGCTTTTCAATGCCTGCCTCCTTAATTTCACCCATTACTTCTACGACCATCCCGTAGGGGACGTCTTTGTCCGCCTTGAGAAAGACATTGGGGTTGAGCTTGCTGATCGCCGAGAGCTTTTTCGTCAGCTCCGCCATGGTGACGGGCGTATCGTTCATGAAGATCGAGCCGCCTTTTTTGAGCACAATAGAGACTCTCTCTTCCGGCGGCAGGTCCTTGCCCTTTGCTTTGGGCAGATTCACATCAACGCCCTGCTGGAGCAGAGGCGCGGTAACCATGAAGATGATGAGCAGCACGAGCATGACGTCGACGAGCGGAGTGACATTGATCTCCGAGAGAACCGTCCTATTTCGGTTGAGTTTCATTCCTGATGCTATTTGATAATGTAGTCGACGAGTTCTTCTGAAAAGTCTTCCATATCGATGATCATGCGATTGGACCTGCTCAGGTAGTAGTTGTAGGCGATAACCGCAGGAATCGCTGCAGCGAGGCCGACGGCAGTGGTGATCAACGCTTCGGCAATGCCGGGAGCGACCACCGCGAGCGAGGCGGAGCCGGCGCTTCCGATTCCCCTGAAGGCGTTCATGATGCCCCAGACCGTTCCGAAGAGTCCTATGAATGGCGTTGTCGAGCCGGTGGTGGCGAGGAAGTTGAGGTAGCGTTGCAGCTTGGTCGCTTCGAGAGTGGAGTAGCGCCTGAGCATTCTCTTCAGCTCCTCACGGTCAGTGTAGGTTTTTTCCGAGTAAACTGATTTGAAGAGGCTTGCAAGCGGACTGACCAGATATTTTTTTGCCGGTGCAAAGAGATCTTTTGGATGCTGCGTCGCCTCGTAGGCCCTCAGAAAATCATGGGTCTCCTGGTCCGCCTTCGCAAAGTGGCGCCATTTGTGAAAAATGATCGCCCACGATACGACGGAAAAGAGGAAGAGGATCGCTAAGACTGCCTTGACAACATATCCTGCTTGAAGAATTAACTGAAACGCTGAATACTCCATAATTCTATAAAGATTATACAATCCCGCCGGCAAAAGTCAAATTTACGACACCTTGCAGCCTCCCTACTTGCAACCGGTTCGCGCTATAAGTTATTTTGTTAGATGGGCTTTGCTGGCATTATCAATTCCTTCAGGAATAAAAAGATACTCATCATCGGCGATCTGATCCTCGACCGGTATATCTTCGGCAAGGTCAGCAGAATTTCTCCCGAGGCGCCTGTGCCGGTCGTCGATGTGGTGAACGAGACCTTCCTCCTGGGCGGCGCCACAAATGTAGCCAATAATGTTATTGCCCTGGGCGGAACGGCATCGATTGCAGGGATTGTCGGCAAAGATACTGCGGGAAGGATTCTGAAGGAATTGCTGGAAGAGAAGCGGGTTGCCATCGACGGCGTGATCGAGGACAAACGTCCCACAACAGTAAAGGCGCGGGTCATTGCCCACCATCAGCAGGTCGTGAGATTTGATAGGGAGGATAAGAGGAAGCTCGAGGGGAAAAGCCTTACGCAGCTCCTCGAGTTCGTTAAGAAGGCGATAAAGGAGCATGACGCGGTTATCGTGTCTGATTATAAAAAGGGGGTCGTCTCAGCTGAGCTGATTCGAGTGCTTGTCAACGCGGCCCGCCAGAATACTACCTTTATTGCCGTTGACCCCAAGGTGGGGCATTTCCATTTGTATAAAAAGGTCTCGCTTATTACGCCGAACCTCATGGAGGCATCCCAGGGATCGGGCATCGAGATCAAGAGTGAGGAGAGCCTGATAAAGGCAGGAAAGACACTGCTGAGCAGGCTCTCGTGCAAATCGGTGCTCATCACCCGCGGTGAAGAAGGCATGAGTCTTTTCGAGCGGGGCAGGGCGAAGGAGGTCATGATAACGCATATCCCGACGGTCGCAAAGAAGGTCTTCGATGTCACCGGAGCGGGCGACACGGTTATTGCAACATTCACCCTTGCCCATACCGCCGGGGCATCGCACAAGAATGCGGCGATCATGGCGAACCATGCAGCCGGCATTGTCGTCGGTGAGGTGGGGACGGCCGTCGCAACTCCCGATTTGCTGTTACGATCACTTACAGAAAGCAAACGCACGTAAATTCCAAATCTCAAATCTCAAACAAACACAAAATTCTAAAATCCAAACAAGCTCGAATGCTTAAAAATGCAAAACATCTTTATTCCTGAATGTGTTTATAGTTTGAGATGTTGAATTTGGAATTTGGTAGTATAAATAATATGGCTCAAGCGATTGCATTATATTCAGGCGGCCTCGACAGCACCCTCGCTATCCTCGTTGCCATGCGGCAGGGGATCGAGGTGACGGCCGTCACCTTTCTGACCCATTTCGGCTGCGATACGTCCGACCGGTCATCCTGCTCGAAAAATCCTTTTGCCGCCGCAGCGCAGTTCGGGTTCGAGGTGAAGCTCTGCCATCTCGCCGACAAATTCATCGAGATCGTAAAGCATCCGAAGTTCGGCCACGGCAAGAACATGAACCCCTGCATGGATTGCAGGATACTGATGCTGAGAGAGGCAAAAGAGCTCATGCGTATGCGCAGTGCAGATTTCATTATCACCGGCGAGGTGCTGGGGCAGCGGCCCATGAGCCAGAGGAAAGATACCTTCCCCAGGATCGATAAGGAAGCGGGGCTCGAAGGCTACATCCTGAGACCGCTCAGCGCCAAACTGCTCAAACCGACCATTCCCGAACAACAGGGGCTTGTGGATAGAGAGCAGCTTTGCAATTTTCATGGCCGATCGAGGAAGCCCCAGATTGCCCTGGCACGGGAGTTCGGCCTGACCGATTATCCCCCCCCTGCCGGAGGCTGCCTTTTGACGGACCCGATCTACTCCCTTAGATTGAGAGAACTGCTGCAGCACACTCCCTCTCCTCCTCTCCGGGAGATACAGCTCCTGCGTGTCGGACGCCACTTCAGACTCTCGGAGAGGTGCAAGGCGGTAGTAGGCAGGAACGATATCGAAAATAGGGCGATTGAGTCACTCGCCGGAAGCGGTGACTATCTCCTGTGGGTCGAGGGGCACGGGAGCCCGCTGACGCTCATCTATGGAGAAGTGTCGGATGAGGCGTTGACACGTGCTGCCACGTTGTGCGCCCGCTATTCCGATGCAAAAACGCTGGATTCGGTCGATGTCTCTGTTGCTAAAGACGGAGCGACCTTCACCATCACTGTGCATCCTGCTATGGCCCTGGATTGCAGCCATACCATGATCGTGCCCTCCAGATAAGTGCGCACGTGTAGTTCTTACCCGCTCTATAGTTTTTCCGAAAAAATCCGATAAAAAGTAAAAAACTTCCACTCCCTCTGTATGACAGGGCAACTTTGTGGAAGAGGCGTGTTGAAATCCAACGATATTAAAAATGGCGACTATCGGTATCGATTATGTGAAGCCCGGGATGAAGCTCAACAGCGATGTCAAGGATCGCAACGGCCGGCTCCTGTTGAACGCAGGCATCGAAATTACAGAGAGGCATCTCCATATTTTCAGGACGTGGGGGATTACCGAGGTCGATATTCACGGCATCACCGAAGAGCAAGTCGTCCCGGATCCTACTGAAAATGTCGACCCTCAGGTCCTCCGAAATATAGATGTCGAGCTCAATGATCTCTTCCGCCATAATGATCGCCATCACCCCGCCATCAAAGAGCTGTTCCGTTTCTGTACGCTGAGGAAAATCCGCCGCCTCGCCGGAAAGGGAGGCCAATGACAGCGAAGCCCGCTGATCTTGTAAAAGGGGATGTTCAGGTCTCGTCGCTGCCGATGGTTGCCTTGAGATTGAACGAGGTGGTGAACAATCCATACAGTTCCGTTATGGATATTGGAAAGATCATCGGCGAGGACCAGGGTCTGACAGCGCGCCTGCTCAGATTGGCAAACAGCCCGTTTTACGCCTTCCCCTCGAAAATAGAGACCATTACCAAAGCGGTAACCGTCATCGGGACCCAGCAGATCCTCGACCTTGTCCTGGCAACATCGGTCATGAACATGTTCAAGGGCATACCCAAAGACCTCATCACCATGGAAGCGTTCTGGTACCACAGCATTGCCTCCGGCGTCATCGCCCGCATACTGGCCATTTACCGGCGCGAAGCGAATGTGGAGCGCTTCTTTGTGGCCGGCATCCTGCATGATATCGGGCGACTGGTCATTTATACCAAGCTCCCCGATGCCGCACGGGAGGCGCTGGTTCGCTGCAAGGAGCGCAAAGAGATTCTTTACAAGGCAGAGCGTGAGGTCATAGGATTTGATCATGCTGATGTGGGAGAGCACTTGTTGAAAGAATGGAAACTGCCGCTCAGTCTGATCGAAATGGTCGCTACGCACCATGCACCATCACGTGCAAAACATTTCCCTGCAGAAGCGGCAGCGGTGCATGTTGCTGATATTATTGCGCACGCCCTTCAACTGGGGAGCAGCGGAGAGGCAAGCATGCCGCCGCTCGATGCAAAAGCATGGGAGAAGCTTGCCCTCTCTCCGAGCCAGTTGGCCCCTACGATCGATCAGGCGGAGAGGCAGTTTGTCGCCGCAATCCAACTCATCCATACAGAGCCGCAACAATGAGCGATATCCCGAATGATATGAGCCATATGGAGGTCCTCCGGACCCGCTGCGATCACCTTGAAGCAGTGAACCGCCGCCTGCTCGATGCCCTCGAGATGATCACCTCGAGCGGTGATTTTCAGTCGGGCATTGCGCAGGACAGCGATATCCCCTCTATTATCAAGGCAGCGCACGAACAGTTGCTGAGGGTCCTTCCCTTCCAGACCATTGCCTTTTTTACCCTCGACGAGACGAGCTCCGATTTTGCTATGGCGGACTGCATTCCTGCATCGGAAAAGGCGTCTGTTCAGGAAGAGGTGGACGCTAAAATCAAGGACGGGACCTTTGCCTGGGCGCTGAACCAGAACCGTCCGGTCATTGTCCCCTCACAACGCCCCGGCTGCTCGCTGGTGCTTCATGTGATCTCGACAAAATTGAGGATCAGGGGAATGTTCTGCGGCATTGTGAAAGATAGTGAATTCCGGGTCAATGATCCCTCCCTGTACATCCTCTCCATAACGCTCCGCAATGTCGCCTATCTGATCGAGAGCTCGGAGCTGTACGGACTTCTGCGGAATCAAAATCTGGACCTCGAGCGGGAGGTCCAGAAGCGGACGCAGGAGCTTCAAAAGGCGAGAGAGCAAGCAGAGGTTGCGAATGAAGCAAAGTCCCAATTTCTTGCCAATATGAGCCATGAGATACGAACACCGTTGAACGGCATTATCGGCATGACCCATTTGCTGATGAACACGGAGCTTTCCGATATTCAGCAGAACTTCGCGATGACGATTCGCACTTCCGGCGAGGTACTCCTCGAGATCATCAACGACATACTCGATTTTTCGAAGATCGAGGCAGGCAAGCTCAAGCTTGAGCATATTGATTTCGACCTGCATGTGATTATGGAGAATATCGCCGATATTTTTACCGAACTGGTGAGCAAGAAGAACCTCGATCTGCTGTACTACATTCCGCCCGATGTTCCGACAGCGCTGTGCGGCGACCCCGTGCGCCTGCAGCAGATCATCACCAATCTTGTGAGCAATGCGATCAAGTTTACCGAGCGGGGAGAGGTTACGATTGTGGTAAGCCGTGCTGAAGAAACCGAACGGTCCGTTCTTCTGCGGTGTGAGATTGCTGACACGGGCATCGGTATTGCCCCGGAGAAATGCAGCAAGCTGTTCCAGCCCTTTACCCAGGCAGACGGTTCAACGACGCGGAAATACGGAGGAACGGGATTGGGTCTCACCATTTCAAAGCAGCTTGTCGAGATGTTCGGGGGGAAGATCGGCATGGAGAGTGAGCCCGGCAAGGGAACTACCGTCTGGTTTACCGTCCGTCTCGAAAAACAGCCGAAGGAACCGCCGGCCTTTCCCTCTCTGCCAAAAGGGAAGCGTCTGCTGATTGTCGACGACAATGCAGCGCTGTGTGCCCTGCTGCGCACTGCGGTGACCTCGCAGGGGGCTATAGCCGAGAGTGCAGAGAGCGGACGTCAGGGATTGGAGCTGCTGCGAAAAGCCGGACAGAGCGGCAAGCGGTACGATTATGCGATCATTGATGCACAAATGCAGGATATGAGCGGCTTCGAGCTGGTCGACCTTATCACATCAGACCCTCTTCTCTCCCCTGTTAAGGTGATACTGTTGGCCTCGTCGAGCTCTTTTGACCGCTGTAAACAGCTGCGCCAGAGCGGCACTATTGCGAGCTATCTCTATAAGCCGCTCCGCCTGCGGCAGCTTTATCAGGCGCTCGCCACTACCGATGTGGTGGAGAACGACGGACAGGCAGAAGGGCATATGCTCCAGGGAGAACTGCGGGGGACAACTGTCGCTCCTCTCAGGGTGCTTGTTGCCGAAGACAATCTCGTCAATCAGGAAGTGGCGCGCCACATACTGGAGACCCTCGGCTGTACGGTCGTCATTGCAGCCAACGGAAAGGAGGCGCTCGATGAATTACAGAAAAAGTCCTATGACATCGTCCTTATGGATTGTCAGATGCCCGAGATGGACGGGTTTGAGGCTACGAAAGCGATTCGAGCAGCTGAAGGCGTCGGAGGCCGCCGTGTTCCCGTCATCGCAATGACGGCTCATGCCCTGCAAGGCGACCGTGAGCGATGCCTTGCTGCCGGGATGGATGACTACATCAGCAAACCGGTCCACCCTGATCGCTTGAGAGAAGTCATTAGTCGCTGGACCAAACAGAGGACTGCTGCAGCAGGACAGCATGAGAAAAAGCCGTGTGCCGCAAAAAATGAACAGATCCCCGGCAGCCCTGCAGGGCGACCCATTAATACCGATCAGCTGTACGAGATGTTCGGGAGCGACAGGGAGCTTATACAGCGACTCCTGCAGCTCTATTTATCTTCAGTCCTTCCCCTGTGCAAAGAAATGGAGGATGCCCTTGAGCGGCGTGACAGCGTGACAGCGGCAGCACGGGCCCATTCGATCAAAGGGGCGAGCGCCAACATAGCTGCCGACAGAGCAGCGCACATAAGCATGCAGATTGAGCAGGCAGCCAAAGCAGGGGAGTGGGATAACGCCAAGGTGCTTTATGAATCATTTTCAGTCGCTCTCAAAGAAGTTGAGCAGGGGATACAATCGATTCTGAAACAGTGATCTCATAATGAAGTGCGACATGGACCGGGAGGAGAGGGATGAAAAAGAAGTATAGAGTTCTCGTTGTTGAAGACATGCTCTTTATGAGAGATATGATTGTAAGCTTTATTAGAAAGATTTTTCCAGATATCGAGGTAGATGTTGCGAACAACGGTGCGGATGCTCAAAAGAAGATGGAGATTGCTCCCCCTGATCTTATCCTCTGCGACTGGGAGATGCCCGATATCAAGGGCAACGAGCTGCTGCGCTGGATGAGAAATCACCACTCCTCTGCCATAAGCGCAATGCCTTTCATAATGGTGACGGCAAAGAGAGAGAGGGAAGCGATTCTCGAGGCCAAGGAGCTGGGAGTCACTGATTACGTCATAAAGCCGCTCACGATTGATCTGCTGAGCAGCAAGATAAAGGCAGTATTGAAGCTCTAAAGCCTGACCGGTACGCCCTTTGACCTGAGATACTCCTTCGCCTCTCTGATGGTATATTCCCGGTAGTGGAAGATCGAGGCAGCCAGAGCTGCATCCGCCTTTCCTTCAACAATGCCTTCATAGAGGTGCTCGAGATTACCGACACCCCCGGAGGCGATCACCGGGATCGAGACCGCTTCGGAGATCGCCCTGGTAAGCTCCAGATCGTAGCCGTCCTTTGTGCCGTCCCTGTCCATGCTCGTAAGGAGAATTTCGCCGGCTCCCAGCTCTTCCATGTACCGCGCCCACTGTACCGCGTTGATTCCCTTTGGTTTCCTGCCGCCATGCGTATAAACCTCCCAGGATTTTCGGGATGGATCGGTGATCAGCAGCCGCTCCTTGAGCGCATTCCGAGCATCTTTAAGCCACGGGGGCACTTCTCGCGACCGGTCGATTTCGAATCGCGAATCATGGACTCGTTTTGCATCGATGGCAACCACGATACACTGGCTGCCGAAACGTTCGGCCCCTCTTCTGATGAATTCAGGATCGTTCACCGCCGTGGTATTGATAGAGACCTTGTCGCATCCGGCATTGAGCAGATCCCTGATATCATCGAGGCCTTTAATACCGCCGCCTACGGTCAAGGGCATGAAGACGTCGGTTGCCGTCTTCTCCACAACATCGAGGATGATCTTTCTCTTTTCATGGGAAGCGGTGATATCGAGGAACACCAGCTCGTCAGCGCCCTGCTCGTCATAGTAGATGGCATTCTCGACCGGATCTCCCGCATCCCTGATATTCACGAAATTGACGCCCTTCACCACACGGCCGTCCCGCACATCGAGGCAGGGAATAATTCTTTTCGCCAACATACTACTAACCGCCTGTCGTGAGCTTTATTGCTTCGCCTAAGTCGAGTGAGCCCGAGTAGAGCGCCTTGCCGGTAATCGCGCCCCACAGCCCCTGTATTTGCAACAGTTTTTTAATATCATCGAGGGATGAAATTCCGCCTGACGCGATAACAGGAATGCGGAGGGTCTCAACCATCTCGCGGGTGCCCTCGATATTCGGCCCGGTCATCATGCCGTCTTTTGCAATATCGGTGTAAATGATTCCTGCGGCGCCATATCCCTGCATCCTGAGGGCAAGTTCCTTTGCCGAGACCTGGGTAACCTCAACCCATCCCTTTACTGCGACGAGGCCGTTCTTCGCATCAATGCCGACCAGCACCCTCCCGGGATATTTTGTGCAGGCCATCTGCACCAGCTCGGGATTCTCGACGGCGACGGTGCCGAGGATTACTCTATCGATGCCGAGCCCGATAAGCGTATCGATCCGCTGCATATCCCGTATGCCGCCGCCCACTTCAATTCCCATTGACACAGCCCCTCTGATCCTCTGGATGCTCTCGAGATTCTTCTGATCTCCGGTAAAGGCGCCGTCGAGGTCGACCACGTGCAGGAGCTTTGCTCCGTAGGATTCCCACTTCCGGGCGGTTGCGGCGGGGTCATCGGAATAGACGGTAGCGTCTTCCTTCCTCCCCTGGAGGAGCCTGACACACAGGCCGCCCTTCAGGTCTATGGCTGGAATTACCAACATAGATTAATATAACATAATGAAAGAGCGGTCGACGAGAAAAAGCCCTCTCTTTTATGCACTATAATGAGCAAATACCATTCGATAATCGGTAAAGCCATCGGCATTGCCACCGTTGCAGCATTTGTTCTCACCGTTTCCGCCTCCCATGCCCTTACCGTGCCCGAAGTGCTGCGCTATGACCTTACCTGGGGAGGCATCAAGGCCGGAGAAGCTGTTCTGGAAATAAAAAACAGCGGCACCGCTCTTCAATTCATATCAAAGGCAAGCTCCGCGGGCTGGGTCTCTCTCTTTTACAAAGTGGATGATCTCGTGGTAAGTACGCTCACGCAGGGGCCTTCTGCAGGGATATTCAAGCATTTTGTAGGAGTCCCCTACAATTACAGGATCAGACTGAGAGAAGGGAGGTACCGCAGGGACAAGGAGCTTATCATCGACCAGTCGGCAAAGAAAGTGACCTATATAAACCACCTCGACAAGGAGAAAAGGCAGTACTCACTGAAAGGCCAGGTGCTGGACCCGCTCTCGAGCTTTTATTATATAAGGACGCTCCCCCTCGAGGTGGGCAAGCCGGTCTACATTGACGTGGTGGACAGTAAAAAGATCTATAAGACAGAGATTCAGGTCCTGAGGAAGGAGGTCGTCGAAACGCCGGCAGGAGCGGTCAACACTATTCTCATAAAGCCGCTCATCAAATCGGAAGGCACTTTTTCCCGACGAGGCGATATCCTTATCTGGCTTACCGACGACAAGCGGCGCATTCCCGTTATGCTCAAGACCAAGGTCGCCGTCGGCTCGGTGAAGGCCGTGCTCATCAGCGGCCATTACTGATATCTGTCTTCTGTCTGGCTCCTTGCCATTATTGCTATCGTTTTTGCCGGTCTGCTATAATAATAAGTTCAGAACGGCTATCGAGGCGGTGTAGCTCAGCTGGTTAGAGCATGCGACTCATATTCGCAGTGTCCGGGGTTCGATTCCCTGCACCGCCACCAATTTTTGTGTCACTCCACCCATAAGTTGGCCGCTTCGCACAGCTTATGCTTCCTTTTGAGATAGCTAAAGCCTTCTGTACCTAGGCTCTTCGACTTCCTCTAAAGGATAATGCTCGCATTTCTTTGGGATGAATTGCAGGCGAGGATGTTCTGTTATCCCTCCAACCAACCGCCGTCAGTCCCTCATGGAATCTACCTGGTACGCCAAATTGAGGCCTGATCATAAATTCGCTCACTTCAAGGTCATTCATTAAGTAAGAAACTCGTCTGTGCTGAATGGTTTCACAAGGAAATAAAGGGCTCCCAACCGCTTAGTTGCCCGTAAGAGGCGAACTCCTGGCTTTCCGGACATCATGACAACAGGAAGTGACTTTAATTTCGGCACGTCGCAACGCTCTGCTTTAGCGGCTTTATAGAGGCTAGAATGGCTTTCTCTTTTTCTTTTGCTTTCCAGAGGTCATATTGGCTCTGAAGATTGAGCCATAGTTCCGGTGATGTTCCAAAGAGCTTTGCAAGCTTCAATGCCATTTCAGGGCTCACGCTTCGCTTTTTGTTAACGATCTCGTTGACTGTCCTGAAGGTAGTCTTAAGTTTTTCCGCAAGTCCTGCCTGGGTCAGCCCGAGAGGGGCGATGAACTCCTCCTGAAGAATTTCCCCCGGATGCGTCGGCTCTCTCTTGATTTCAATCATAATGCCCTCGCGTTTAATGAGAATCCTCGATTTTTACATCGTAAGCATCAGCATTCTCAAACCGAAAGACGATCCTGAACTGGTCGTTGATTCTGATGCTGTAAAATCCCTTATAGCTGCCTTTCAATGCTTCCAGACAATTGCCTGGTGGAACCCTCAGATCTTCCAAGCGCGTTGCCGAGTTAAGATAATCGAGCTTCCGTAGCCCTGCTTTACATACCGCAGTAGGAAACCTTCTGCTTTTACCGGTAACATAAAGATGCTCCGTTTCCTTGTCTCCGAAGGTCGCTATCATCAGTTACAGTATAACTCATAACGTTATAATTTTCAATCTGCGGTAAGCAGGTTGTCAAACAGGTCGCAGCGGCCTCTTAACACGGTGGCGGTGTAACCGGTTAAACTGAAAAAAACTGTGACACAGTTTGTATCACAAATTTGGCCGTACTCACAGTTGGAACGAGAGTCAGTGGTATAAGAATCAAAGTGTTACCGTGAGCTGGAGTAGGCACAAAGTGGTACATACGTCTCCCTGCACTGCCACCAATTTTTATCACTGGGATTTACTGTCTGCCGCAGCGCAACTTTTGCGTCCCTTTTCCAACGGCAAATCATTACGTCCATATCACAGAAGCTGACCAGTCGTTTTCTGATCTTCATGCCTGTATTAAAGCAATGAAAAAAAAGAGAACTATTTTTTAAGGCGCGATCGAAAGCATAGGTTGTGTCACACCCCTCGCTCTGATTGGTTCGGCCGATGAGGTGGTCGACGAGATCTCCGGCGCCGGTCTTGCAATCATGAACTGTCTGATGAGCGAGATCTTTCAGTTCGATTTCGAACTGTTTTGAGGAAGGCGGAGTTGTTGTCATGCATAATTGATAAATGATCTTGTATGGCGATAATGGCGTATGCATGTTTCAAGTCGATTTTGAATTTTTTTCTTTGAATGCCCTCTTCAGATAAACGAAAAACCTAAGTACAAAGTGAATAGACCCTGTTGTTGTTCAGGCTACCTTCTGATGCAGATGAGATCATTGCCGATATGTTGGACGGTATCAACAGGATGCAGACGCTTATCATTGATCTCCTTGCCTTACTGCTGCTCAGTAGAAGCGAACGGTGCGCAGGTCCTGCTTAGTCCGACTCAGCGAGCATGGTACAGGCGAGTATCGCCATGTGCTCTGTTTGGAAGACATTCTCGCCATCGGAGAGGATGGTGACCGTGATCGATGTTCCATTCTTCTTGAAATGAAACGCAGCGGCAGAGCAGCCGGGACCTGAACCAGTATGGCCGTAGATCATGCCGCAGGGTGAATCTGTTATCATCAATC
This sequence comes from Nitrospirota bacterium, assembly GCA_040754455.1. GTDB lineage: Bacteria > Nitrospirota > Thermodesulfovibrionia > Thermodesulfovibrionales > Dissulfurispiraceae > JBFMCP01. The sequence goes on along the minus strand of JBFMCP010000003.1, from coordinate 84,565 downwards.
CGAGACCGTAGCCGGGATTATAAAACGAGGGGTGGCCCGGAGCATCAGCAGCACGGACTGCTGCACACATCTGATTAAGAAATTCGCGGGGAAAGAGTTTGCCCGCAAGGAGGGCATCATAGAATTGAGCGGTTTCAGCTGCTGTCGAGGCGATGACGCCTGCGGGGAGCCATGCCGGGTCGTAGATTTCGGACACCGCTAACGGGGCCGCATTGCCGCCGAGGTAAACGCTGGGGCCGAAGGTAATATCCTGCAGATCGGCACGGCGTGCAGGCACCGATGTGCTCTTCAGATTGAGCGGTTCGAAGATTTCTGACCGGAGAAGGTTAGCAAAGCTCGTACCGCATGCTGTCTCAAGGAGCCGGCGCAGCACCATGTAGCCGATAGTGGAATAGCTCCAGCCCTGGCCGGGAGCAAAGAGCAGCTCACCGGCATTGGTCCGTTCCATAAATTCCTCAAACGACCATGGCCTGTCTCCTCTGCGGACTGCAGCGTGATATTCCGGCAGTGCGCCGTAGTCCGGCAGACCGCTCGTATGCTGCAGGCAATGGCGAATGGTGATGCGTGAGGCGTTCGGGATATCCGGCAGCCGGCGGGACAAAGGATCATCGAGATGCAATCGTTCGGCTGCCGCAAGCCTGAGCACGGCAGCGGCTGTAAAGGTTTTGGAAATGTTGTAAACGAGAAAGCGGGCGTGCAGGTCAAAGGGCGGTTTCTCTTTGTAGTCCTCGCGGGACAATACACTTGCGATCGAAACCGTTTCGATCCGGATCGCAACTGACACCGCGCGGGCAGCGTGCCTGCCTTTTTCCTGGTCGAGCATCGATTGCAGCCGGTGTATTATAGAGGTATGCGTTCCCATTGCGTTGGTGTAAATATAACTTTTTGTTTTTTAAAGTACTTTAAATATCGTCGCTGGGCAGAATCTCTTTAATCCGGGTGGCAAAACTAAATATGGCCTTCCCGGTAGGGTTGGTATACTCTATATGGTATGAATGAAGTGTCTCAGCGACCGTCAAGACAAGCAACTCCCGATGGGGAGGTCGTTCGATCAAAAGGCTTACACGGCATACTGATAACGTGTTTGGTGACCAGGGGTCTTTGAAGAGTTACGAGGCTGCTTCAATAGGGACAACGTCAAGCTCTATGCGTTCTCTGCCCCTGATGATGGTGAGGACAATAGGCTGTCCGATAGGCCATTCGGAGAGGTAGCGGTGAATATCGTCGATGCCGGACACCCTATGTTTGTTGACTGCGACAATCAGGTCGCCCTGCAGCATTCCTGCCTGTCCTGCCGGGCCGTAGGGATCGACAGAGATGACCTCGACGGCAAGCTCGTTGGCGACATTGTGGAAACGCGCCAGACGGGGATCGAGCATCCGCTGTCTGCCTGCGATGCCCAGATAGCCGCGGCGTACCCGGCCGTAGGTGAGGATTTGCGATACGACCCACTTGGCGGTATTCGAAGGAATCGAAAAGCCGATCCCCTGCGCCATCATGATAATGGCGGTGTTGATGCCGATAATCCTCCCGCGGGAATCGACGAGCGGGCCGCCGGAATTCCCGGGATTGAGCGGCGCCGTGTGCTGGATGATGTTTTCGATAAGCCGGCCTTCCTGACTCCGCAGGGCCCTGCCGAGGGCGCTCACCACACCGGTAGAGACAGTGGACTGAAAGCCGAAGGGATTCCCTATGGCGATAACGAGCTGCCCGGCATGCAGCTGTGCGGAATCACCAAAGGGAGCATAGGGCAGGGTGGAAGCGCTGTTGGCGCGGAGCACCGCGAGATCGGTTGCTGGGTCGGTGCCGACGAGGGAAGTGGCAAGGCGTGTGCCGTCGGCAAGAACCGCCAGGACGACATCTGCGTTGTGCACGACATGGTCATTCGTGAGGATATAGCCGTCAGGAGCTATGATGACCCCTGACCCTGCACCGACCTGCTCGGGGCCATAGTGTGCCGAGTCCTTGCCGATGGCGATGCCGACGACTGCCGGACCAACGGTGTCCACCACTTTGATGACTGCCCGTGAATAGGCATCGAGAAGCTCGACGTCGGCTGTTTCAGAAGGCTTTACCTCACGACGCTCTTCACCGATTTCAACTCCATAACCGTTGATAAGCCTCAAGGTATTCCGGATCGAACTATTGATTTCACCATCCATTTGCCGGCTCCGATGAGAGTTCTAGCTCCTAATAGTATGGTAACAGAAAAAAGGGGCTCAATCTACGGCCCGTGGGTAGTGCAACGAAATTAAGGGAGCAGCTTCTTCTGAAGCATTATCTGATTCTGGTACTCACGTTTCTTGTTTTTGATATACTCTTCCTTTTCCACTTCGAAAAGCTGCAAGCGGTAGCGGTCCGTCAGATCGTACCACCGGCTGAGACGCCGCTCGAAGCGCTGTTCTTCCGGGAGATGCACGGTATCGAGGTACGCCTGAATCGCCAGATAGTAACGGACGGCATTGCGTTCGATGGCGCCCCGCACCCCGCCGATATATACCGGATTGCCCTGACTGTCAGTGTCGATGATGCTGAACCCGACCTTGTCACGGCCGATAGTGGCGAAATAGCCTTTTATGGTGATCTCTCCAAGGAAGTTATAGCTATAGGCATAGCTGAAATGTACAAAGGTGCTTTCTTTTTCGAGCGGTACGGCCTCGAGTCTGAGGCGGTGATCTTTGGTATGCAGGGGGCCTTCATCTGCAGCAAGGGCGATATTGAGATATTCGGGATGAGCCGCAAAGAGGTGATAGCGGTAGCTCAGTTGATACGTTTCTTCAAGACGCTGATAGAATTTGCGACCGCTGTAAAAAGTCAGGAGCGTGTCGCCGTTCAGGGTGTGATGAGTGCAGGCTTTGACGTTGAGATGGAGCAGGGCGATATCGCACCAGTTTTCTGGAGATTGGAGGGTGCTCCTCATATAATCGTAAGGATATCCAAAAATGCCGTAGATATCGACGCGGAGAGCGTTGCTTTCCTCATAAGATTCTATATGGAGGGGGATGCCGAATTGATTCTTTGAAAGCCTTTTTTCGATTTCATGATACTTTTTGTGGAGTGCCTTTTCCTGTGCGCGGACGTGGTCTGCGGCATGCAGAGTGCTCTGCCGGAACGGGATCGATAGTGAAATTATAATAATAATGAAGAATATGCGTCGCGCTGTCGACATCGTGATTTCAGCATATCTCCGGAATATCGGGGCACGTGGAGGATCAATGAATAGGATAATACCATATAAAAGAGGATAATCATACGCTGTTAGAGGTGCTGCAGGGGGCACTCCCCGCACCTGGGCGCTGGTTTACAGTAGTTTTTCCCCGCCATGACAAAGAGCGCATGGTACTCATTGAAGAGCTGCACATCCGTAGCGAAGGTGTTATGGAACAACTGCTGGTATTCATCATAGGAGGCAGCATGGTCCATCACCTTGTGACGCGAGAGTACACGCCTGGTATAGGCATCAATGACAAAAATCGGTTTGTCGAGAGCGTAGAGGAGTATGGAGTCCGCGGTTTCAGGTCCGATCCCGTTAACATTCAGAAGTTCCTGCCGCAACGTGATCAAATCTTTCCTTCCCATGCGTTTCATGCTGCCCCGGTAATATTTGTTGAGGAAGTGCAGGAAAGACTTCAGCCGCTTTGCCTTGATATTAAAGTATCCCGCAGGGCGTATCAGGGAAGCGAGCCTTTCCGACGGAAGGTTATACAGCGCTTTTGCAGACAGGACCCGTGCTTCCTTCAGGTTCCCGATCGCCTTTTCCACATTCGACCAGTTCGTGTTCTGGGTGAGGATTGCTCCGACGGCAATTTCAAAAGGAGTGTCGCCCGGCCACCAGTGCTGGGGACCGAAGTGGGTGTAAAGCCTATCGTATATACGATGAAGAACTCTCTTTGTATTCACTATGCCGACCTTGTGCGAAGGTTAAAGCTCGAAATCCCAATATCTAAATTCTAAACGAATTCAAAAATCAAAAGTCAAATACATGAGGTCATTTTGGATTTGGATGTTTGTATTTGTTTAGGATCTCGTGCTCAGGGTTCCGAATTTTACTTTGGAGCCTTCTTTGTCGTTTTGTAGATAAAGGCGAGGATCTCGGCAACGGCCCGGTAGAGTTCGGGAGGGATCTCCTGGTAGAGGTCGAGGGCTGAGAGCACTTCCACGAGCTGGGGATCATCCTTGAGCGGAATATTGTGCTCCTTCGCTATCTGCAGTATCTTTTCCGCTATGGCGCCGCTGCCTTTGGCCACCACCTTCGGCGCCGCATCCTTTTGAGGGGTATACCGCAGTGCTGCCGCTTTCTTACGTTTATCAGACATGGCCTATGCCTTGATGCTTACGATGCGCTCAAAGGACTCGAGCTTCTCGAGATGTTCCAGAGAGGTATCGTTCCTGTCCAGCATGTTTGCCGCCTTGAGCGTTAATCCTTTCTCTCTGAATGACGTTTTCAGGCTATCGAGATGGGCAGAGAGGGTCTCCTGCAACTGCGGCTGATCGGCTTTGAAGGATACGAAGAACTCCCTGTTCTGCATGAGCACCAGCACTGAAAGCGTGCCGTACTGCTCGAGATCAAGATTAATCCTGCAGGAGAAGGTCGCAGTGTCTCCGGTATCACGTTTCCCCCCTTTGAAGGCGATCTCGCCGTCCCGCAGCTCTTTCCAGTTCAGCGGGAGAAAGGTATAGAAGGAATCAGTCGTCCTTGAGAGCGCCTGAAAGGTCTCGATATCTTTAAGAAGTCCTTCTATGGTTACCTGAGCAGTTTTCAGCAGGTGGGGTTCCTGCTTCGCATCCTTTGCCGGGGCGGTTTCTTTTGAAGAGAGGGCTTCGATAAGCTCTTTGTCGTTCAGCGCATATTTTAATTCAAGGAGTGCAGCCTTCAGATCGTTCTTGAGGGGTGAGAATTCGGAAGACAGGGCGCCCTTTGGTGCAGGTGCTTTCTCCGTACTGTCGGACGGCAGTGCGGGGCGGAGTTCGCCTGCGGACTCCTTGGCCTGTTTCACGATCTCCTTTATGAGGGCTGAGGTCAGCTCCTTCTCGAAGGTGGTGTCCGGGGAGGGGACTACTGCTGGATCGAAGCCCTCTTCTGTCTGCCGGTGCTGCAGCGTTGCCACGACTGTCTTCAGTTTTGCCTCGAAGGCGACACCGGTATTCAGCAGGGCGGTCTTCAAAGGCGCAGGGAGGAGCTTTTCCATATTGACGAGCAGCTCATTTTTCAAGACCGTAATGAGGGGTGAGTTTTTGATCGCCTCGGGCAACTGATGCAAGAGCGTATCGAGCCTCGTCTGGATACTCTGTCCTGTTGTTTTAAGACTTGCGGTCAAGAGCTCCTGGAGTTGCAATTTTACCTCTTTGGGCAATACGGTCATGTCGGCAGGCAGTGCTTTGATAAGGCGCTCCAGTGTGTCGGGAGAGAGGTTGCTCGAGAGCGGCCTTCCGGAGATATTTTCTGCGCCCTGCCTCCCGGTACCGCCCGTAAGGGCTTTTTCGATATCCTTTGCGATTGCAGAGGACAATTCATGGATGAGACTGGTTAATGCCTGCCCCTCAGGGGTATTCATGAAGCTCCTGGCGGGGGCGTCTTGGGGAGAGATTTCTGCATACCCTGCGAATTGCAGTTTAAGCTCTTTTCCGGGTTGTTGTGTATCTGCTACTCGGAAGAAAGCGGTTGCGCCTTTCTCAAAGGGGACTTCGGTCCGCGCAGTCAGCAGGTTCCCCTTGACCTTCAGAATCACTCCTCCATCAGGCAGTATCTCAAGGACCTCCGCCCGCACGGTTTCACCGGGCTTGAGCAGTACGGACTGACCATCGGCTTTGCCGACGGTAAGGAAACCGTCGCCGACGTTCGTTATCTTGAAATTAATCATATGCCGGTCTATTATATCAGTAAGTAATTCTTAGTTTTTTTCGGGATTTTCGCAAAAAAATGAAATGAGGAGACGGTATGCTCGACGCGCGTTTTGTCCGGGAAAACATCAATATGCTCAAGAAGGCGCTGGAAAAGAGGAACTATGATATTGACCTTTCAGGGTTTTTGTCTCTTGAGGAAGAGCGCCTTGCGCTGCTGAAAGAGACTGAGGAGCTGAGAAATAAAAGGAATACCGTTTCTGAAGAGATTGGAAAGATGAAGCGGCAGGGCCTGAATGCCGACGCCCTGGTTGCCGAGATGAAAGGCGTCTCTGACAGAATCAAGGAAATCGATGAAAAGCTCAAGGGAATAGAGGAAAAGACCGGTCAATTCCTGCTGAACATCCCCAACATCCCTCATGAATCAGTGCCGGTGGGCAAAGATGAGACCGAGAATGTCGAAGTAAGAAAATGGGGAGAGCCCCGCACCTTCGACTTCACACCTCTCAATCACTGGGATATTGCCGAGACCCTGGACATCATCGATTTCGAGCGGGGAGCGAAGATCGCCGGCGCACGTTTTGCTGTAATGAAGGGAGCCGGCGCCCGGCTCGAACGGGCCCTGATGAATCTCATGCTCGACATGAACACTTCAAAGGGGTATAAAGAGATATTCCCTCCCATTCTGGTCAACCGGGAGAGCATGACCGGCACCGGCCAGCTGCCGAAATTCGAGGCAGAGCTTTTCAGGGTCGCCGATCCGGAGTTCTATCTCATTCCTACGGCAGAGGTACCGGTGACCAATATCCACAGGGACGAAATACTCAGGGAGGAACAGCTTCCGATCTACTACACCGCGTATACGCCGTGCTTCAGGCGCGAGGCAGGATCGTATGGAAAAGATGTGAGAGGCCTAATACGGCAGCATCAATTCAACAAAGTCGAGCTGGTGAAATTCACCAGACCGGAAGATTCGTACAATGAGCTGGAGAAGCTGACGGCGGATGCAGAGGCAATACTTCAGAAACTGCAATTGCCCTACAGAGTGATTGTCCTCTGTACGGGTGACATGGGATTCTCTTCTGCGAAGACCTATGATATCGAAGTCTGGCTGCCGGGACAGAACCGGTACCGTGAGATATCCTCCTGTTCCAATTTCGAGGACTTCCAGGCACGCCGTGCGAATATACGCTTCAAGCGGGAAGGAAAGAAGGGAACGGAATTCGTCCATACCCTCAACGGCTCGGGCCTTGCCATCGGAAGGACGCTCGTTGCAGTGCTCGAGAACTACCAGCAGAAGGACGGAACGGTTGTCGTGCCCGAAGCGCTCAGGCCGTATATGGGCATTGATGTTATAAAATGAAGTTATAACTTTTAATAAAAAAAATCAGCATTGTAAGTAGGAACTATAAAATAAAGTATTCCACCAACGCCCCCGCCATGATAATCACTGTGGCGGGGATTGTTTTTTTGTAGATGCCCCACATATCTGCCTTGAAGTACTCTCTGGTGAGGACGAGGCAGAGGTGCACCGGCGAAAGAAGCACTCCCGCAAAGCCCGAGGCAAAAGCAAAGGTGATCTGATTGAGGTGGGCGCCTCCGGCGAGGCTGAGGATGAGGGGGAAGGTGCCGCCTACGAAGCCGACGGTGAGGCCGGTGAGGAGTCCGCTGATAAAGGGGAGCACGAAGAGAACAGGCAGCAGCGGTATTCCTGTTTCTGTAAAATACCGGCTCAGGTGCCCCACTGCTCCTGAATTCTCCATGGTGAACTTGAAAAGCATGGCGCCGAAGATCAGGATGATCACGTCGGTCGTGAATCCCTCCCTGAGTATCCTGAACATTTCCTTAGGTGGAAGTTTGTAGTAGGCAAATAAAAGGACGATCGTTGCCCCCAGGGCGTAGTAAAGCTCGATATGGAAGATCATCACCATGACCAAAATGAGCGTGACGGGCAGGAAGCTCAAGAGTGGTGAATGGGTGAATCGGTGAATAGGCGAACCGGTGAAGTGTTTTACTTTCTCCCTCCTTTCAAATTTTCCATCTATCTTTCTCATGCTGAATATGAAGCCGGTGATAAAAATCATGAGGGCATAGGCAGCATTTGCCGCAATTAACCTTCTCAGTTCTATTCCACTCAGGGCTGAGGCGAGGAGTATTCCGGGGTAGAGGGGAAGCACGTATTCCCATGGATGCCGGAACCAGTAGTTGACGAACCCCTTTTCCTCAGGAGTCATGCGGAGGCCCTTCGAGGATTCATCGACCATCGGGGCAGAAAAATAAGCGCCTCCCATGGAAGGGAGAAGGCCGATCAGCAGCGGCATTGAAATGATGACCGCTCTCTTCTTCTTCAGAAGCGTACGGGAGGTCTCCATCATCCGTGCCAAAACCTTCTGCTCTCTTAAAATCACCTCCAGCACCTTTATCAGGGTCAGGGCAAGGAACAGCTTTATGGTCACCGGATCGATGAGGGCTGCTTTGATCGTGGCTGCTATAGTGGGCAATGGCATGAGATAGAGGGCCGCGAGGAGGCTCGAAGAGATAATAAGCACGTAGCCGACGTTTAATTTCAATCTGAGGAGCAGGAGGATAGAAGCAAAAACCAGAGAGACTTTCAAAATATCGAGCATCTGCAATTATACCACGGGGACAACGGACAGGAGCCGGCGGTCAGCCATCAGCCCCCAGCAATCAGCAAAAAAAGTATCAAATAAAATCCCTTCCTTCCGCACTGCCATGTTTTGAGCTTGTTTCCGTCACTCCAACAGAGAGTCGGAAACCCGACAGTTGAGCGCTGATGGCTATCTTCTGCCCCTACTTCCGCAGGTTGATAGGTTTAAGGTATACTTAAATTTATGAGAAAAATTGCCGTGATAGACGGGCAGGGGGGCGGAATCGGCAGTCTCATTATAAAGAGACTCAGGGAGGAGCTGGGGGACAGGGTCGAAATCATTGCCCTCGGAACCAACTCTACTGCAACGACAGCGATGATGAAGGCACGGGCGAACAAGGGTGCGACCGGCGAAAACGCGATACAGTGGAACACCGGCAGGGTTGACATTATCACCGGTCCCTTAAGCATTGTCCTGGCCAACGGCATGCTGGGGGAGCTTACGCCCAGGATGGCTGAGGCCATTGCCTCGTCATCGGCAAAAAAATTCCTTATCCCTTTAATCCAGGAGGATGTGGAGGTGCTGGGGACCACCAGGGAGCCCCTGCCCCATCTCATTGAGAAATTAGTAGAACGTATCAAGGAGGTTTCGGATGTGTGAAGCAAATGCCTATATTCTGAAAGACGGCAAAGAGGATCTCTATCTGGAGAATGTTGATGTAATGGTGCCGGAAGGCAACAAAATTTACCTCAAGAATCTGTTCGGTGAACAGAAGACCTTTGAAGGTCAAATCAAAGAAATATCGCTTTTACGACACAGAATCATCCTGGAGGGGAAAAAATCCTAAATCCGAAATTCTAAACAAATTCGAATGTTCAAAATACAAAATTTTGTTTAGAGTTTCGTGCTCATGATTTGGCGTTTATCATTACTGTTATGATCAGAAAGGCGTTGCTCTTAAAAATCTTCGATGCTGCCAATATGCAGCGGTGGAACGACAAGATTCGTCCCGTTGAGTTGCGGGAGCTGGACAAGCAGGCCCATAAGATGATCATCGCCTATGTCATCGGAAAGTTTGAGGAAGACCAGCCCGGGTTCAACTGGATAGAGGTTATTGAAGGCGGCATTTTCGAGTTTCTCCAGCGGCTCATCATCACTGACCTCAAGCCCCAGATCTTCTATAAAATCAAAGAGGACAGGGATAAGTACAAACAATTGAACGACTGGGTCTATAAGCGTCTGGCCCCTTCTATCTCCTCTCTGGGCGAGGATTTTTCAAGGCGCTTTAGAGAGTATTTTTCCGATAGGGAAGATACGATAAATAGACAGATCCTCAGAGCGGCCCACTTCTATGCCACGAAATGGGAATTCGATATTATTGAACGGGCGAATCCCGATGGGTACGAGATCCCGGAGATAAAAAAGAATCTCCAGAACCAGCAGGAAAAGCACTACGGCCTGAAGGGAATAGAGCAGCTTGCGCTCTATTCAAAGCTCAGGAATTTCGTCGACCTCTGCGGGCAGCTGCGCTTCCAGCTGCGGTGGAGCCATATCCACCGGGTGCCGAGGACCTCAGTGCTCGGGCATATGCTTATTGTGGCGGTGCTCTCCTATCTCTTTTCCCTTGAGCTCAATGCCTGCAGCAGGCGGAGCATCAATAACTATTTTACCGGTCTCTTTCACGACCTCCCCGAAGTCCTGACCCGTGATATTATCTCGCCGGTCAAGCGGTCGGTTGAGGGACTTGAAGTCCTGATCAAGGAGTACGAAAAGGACCAGATGGAGCGGGAGGTCTATGCATTACTGCCGAAGGAATGGCATGCGGAAATGAGGATGTTTACCGAGGACGAGTTTTCAGGCCTCATCACGATGAAAGGGCAGAGAATTGTGAAGACCTCCGATGAGATAAGCAGAGACTTTAACCGGGATGAATTCAATCCGAGAGACGGTGAGATCGTAAAAGCAACGGATGACCTTGCGGCATTTCTCGAGACCTACCTTGCACGGGAGAACGGCATTAAATCGAATGAGCTTGAAGAGGGCAGAAGGCTCCTTAGTGATAAGTATCAGCAGAAGGTCATCGGCGGCATAAAATTCGGTGAGATGTACGCCGACTTTGAGTAAAAGGCAAACCCGAAATTCCAAGCACTAAAGCCTAAACGCACCGAAAATGCAGATGACCATAGAATTTCGAATTTAGGATTTCGGATTTCAACAGTATGATCACCTGGCGTTTTATCGATTCCGGTCCTTGTGATGCAGCCTGCAATATGGCGCTCGATGAGGCTATCGCCCTGTCGGTACGGAAAGGTGAAGCTCCTCCTACCTTGAGATTGTACGGCTGGTGCCGTCCCTCGGTAAGCCTCGGCTCCTTTCAAAAGATTACTGATATCAATGTGCCCTATTGCACCCTCTGCCGAATTCCGATTGTGAGAAGGCCTACCGGCGGCAGGGGGATTCTCCATGGCGATGAGCTCACCTATAGCTTTTCGGCGAAAAACGAGTATCCCTTCTCGAGAGGGCTGCTCGATACCTATCGCGAGATCAGCAAGGCGTTTTCATCAGCTCTTTCAATGCTCGGCCTTGAAGTGGAAGTAAAGAGGGAGCGGGAACCGGGGAGGAATCCGACACGCAGTCCGCTCTGCTTCCAGTCAACCTCATTCGGCGAGATCAGCGTGAAAGGGAAAAAACTCATCGGCTCGGCACAGAAACGGTGGCAGGACGGCTTCCTCCAGCAGGGATCGATTCCCTATTCAATAGATTGTGAGCAGCTTGAAGCAGTATTCAAAGTAAGGAGCAAAGTAAATTCCGAAAGCGCATCACGTGTCACGCATTACGCGTCACGGCCGTCCGCTATGGTGGGTCTCAAAGAATTAATTCCCGGTTTTAATCAGGAAGAATTCAAGGCATGCCTGAGGCGGTCTTTCGAACGCTCCTTTGGTATTACCCTTGCTGATGTTCCTCTGTCTCCTCAGGAGCAGGCCCTTGCTCAGGGGCTTCTGCTGGAGAAGTATCAGGACCGGCAATGGACTGAGGGGGCGTCGGGGAGAGCCGGGTCTTGTAGTAATACTGAAATGCCGAAGCGAGCATGATCAGGCTGACATACCCCTGGATAATGTATGAAACAAGCTGGTAAGGCATCGAGAGAATGGGGCCGATCAGCGGGATCAGCGCAAGCGGCGAGCCTATGACGATCACCACAAACCCGATCAGCATGTAGCTGAGGAGAAGGCCCCCATAGAAGCAGAGAGAGGAAGGATGCGCATAGAGATAGCGTACACTCTCCTTGAGCGCATCCCATGCCCGCGACCGGGTGAATACCAGGTGCGCCGCTCCATACACCGTTGCTGAAAGCGTAACGAGAATCAGAAGGAACCCGATCGAGAGGATTGCAAGGGAGAAAAAGATTCCGAGGAAGAGCCCGAGCGTTGCCTCATACCCTTTTGCCGTTTCTATAATAGCCGATGCCCCTCCCCCCATAAGGCCAAGAATAAAAGCGAGCACTATGAAAATGATACCGATGATGCTCGAAAAGGCAAAGGCAGGAACAAAGAAGGCCTTGCCCTCGGCAAAAAAGGCGGAGAGGCTGAAGCGCTCGATCTGATTGGTGATCGACTTCGAGAGAATGCCGATCGTCCCGCCGAGCGTAAATATCCAGAGGACGAGGATGCAGGTAAGATAGATAAAGAGGCTGAGCAGGACGACCAGCGCCATTCCGAAGTATTTGTTCAGCAGCTCGGCGGATCCCTTAAAGGCGCTGACGATGTCTTTCAGCCGCAATATCTCGGTAAGATCGAGGCCGAACATGATAAAGGCGATGGCGATCGGGATGCCGACGATGATAAAGAAGCTTATACAACTGAGGATCAGCGATACCAGGTGAACGAAAATCAGCTGCCAGTTTTTGTGGACAGTGCGTATGCCATCTTTAATGAATGGAATGTACGCCATGCTATCGCTTTCCTGTAAACCCTACGATTGATATGCCGGCCTCTTCGGCCTCCTTGACCAGTTGCTCTCTGTTCACGATGATGCTCCTGTGGGCTTCGACTGCCAGGACGCGGGCGGCGACCTTGATCATGGAATCGAGGGTTGTCAGCCCGATCACCGGGACATCGAGCCGCATGTCCTGCTGGGGCTTGCTCACCTTGACGACGACAGCGCCGTCTCCCGCCCATTTGCCTCCCCGCAGAATCGCCTCATCCGTCCCTTCGATCGCCTCGACCGCCATCACCGCCTGTCCCTTTACGACGACGGTCTGTCCTATATCCAGTCTGCCGACCTCCTTTGCGATCTTCCAGCCGAACTCGATATCTTTCCATTCCTCTTTGGAAGGGGCATCGTCCGTCAATACACCCTCAGGAGTGAGCAGGTTGGGGCTCAGACTCGCTGTGTCGACAACCGCGATTCCCTCTTTTGCGAGCTCGTTGGTGAGGGCATTGAGGATGGCATCATCACTTTTGTCCTTGAGGGTAAAGAGCAGCTTCATGGCCCTGAGGTCAGGGGTTATCTTTGACTTATAGAGCAAAGATTTGGGTACTTTGCCTGCCATGATCGCCTCTTTCACCTGGAAACGCTTCAGGGTGTCGATCAGCTCTCCCAGCTTGCCCACATTGATCCACTGGAATTCGTCCGAACATTCTTCGATGTCGGGCGTAGCGAGGTTCTCGAGTGCTATGGTGATAACCCTGTAGCCGCGCTTCTTCGCATCTTTGGCGATGATTATGGGGAGTTCGCCGGTGCCGGCAATGATACCTATTATTTTCATAATGCAAAATGAAAAATGCAAAATGAAAAATTAAGGAGTTTTTTATCCCATAATTTTGCTCTTTGCTCTTTGCTCTTTGATGTTACCTGCATATTCCTCTGGTATTTTCCTCGATGAATTCAATGAGGTGTTTGATCTCTTTCGTATCGGGAAAGTCTGTCTTGATCTTCTTCAGGGCCTCTTTGAGCGTCCTCTTTTCCCTGAAAAGGATCTTGTACGCTTTTTTCAGGACATTGATCGTCTCATCGGAAAAGCCGTGTCGCTTGAGCCCGATGGAGTTGAGCCCGTAGAGCTTGGCCCGGGCGCCCGATGCCATGGTATACGGCGGGATGTCCTGCCCTATGCCGCTGAAGCCGCCCACCATGGCATAGGAGCCGATACGGGTATATTGATGAATTGCCACCAGACCGCCGATTACGGTAAAGTCCTGGATTTTTACATGTCCGGCAAGGGTTGCGGCATTTGCCATAATATTGGAATTGCCGATTTTGCAGTCATGGGCAACATGGACATAAGCCATAAGAAAATTCGAATTCCCGATCTCGGTAAGTCCGCTTCCGCCGACGGAAGCCCTGTGGATCGAGGCGTATTCCCTGATGATGTTCTTCTTCCCGATCTTCACGCCGGTCTTCTCATTCTTGTATTTCAGATCCTGTGGCGGAAGCCCGATGGTCGCAAAGGGATAGACCGTGCACTCCTCACCGATCTCGGAGTTCCCTTCGACAACGACATTGGAGATGAGCTTGGTCCCTTCTTTTATAACGACACCCTCTCCGATGGTGCAGTAGGGTCCTATGACAACATTGTCCGCGATTTCTGCTTTGGAGCTGACGATTGCCGATTTGTGGATATCTTTTGGCATTGCTCCTCCTAAAGGTCTTTATTGGAGACCATGGCGGTGAATTCAGCCTCGGCCATCAATTTACTTTCGGCAAAGGCATTGCCTGAGAATTTCCAGACATTCCCCCGTTTGTGGAGCACCTGGACCACAAGGCTTAACTGGTCACCCGGAGCAACAATCTTCCTGAACTTTACCTTGTCGATGCTCATGAAATACACGGCCTTTCCCTGTGTGCCCGATTTGAATGCCAGGATTCCCGCAACCTGTGCCAGCGCTTCAATAATAAGCACCCCCGGCATGACGGGATTGCCTGGGAAATGGCCCTGAAAAAACGGCTCGTTGATAGTAACGTTCTTGATCCCTACTGCCTTTACGCCCGGCTCCAATTCGATGACCTTATCGACGAGCAGAAAGGGATAGCGGTGCGGCAGTATGGATTGTATTTCTTTGATATCGATCATTGTTCCTCCGGAGATTGTATGGTGCGAATGCTCTTTTCGAGCTCCTCTATCTTTTTCTTCAGCTCCGGCAATCGGGCAAACACTGCGCTCGCCTTGAGCCAGTCCCTGTGGGGCATTATCGGAGACCCGGAATAGATGCCGCGTTGTACCTCACCGAGCACTCCTGATTGCGCACCGATCATGGTGCCGGGTGCAATAGTAGTATGGTCTGCGATGCCCGCCTGCCCACCGATGATGGTGTGGTCACCGATATGCGAGCTTCCGCCGATGCCGATCTGAGCTACTAATATAACATTCCTGCCGACTTGGACGTTGTGCCCGACCTGGACGAGGTTGTCTATTTTCGTACCCCTACCGATACGGGTAGTACCGGTGGTCGCCCTGTCGATGGTGACGCCGGCGCCGATTTCCACATCATCTTCGATGACGACTGTTCCGACCTGGGGTATCTTGTGGTGCACGCCGCCCTCGAAGACGTAGCCGAAGCCGTCGGCACCGATGACGGCGCCTGAATGGATAACTACATTGCTCCCAATGGTAACCCTCTCGCGGATCGTTGTGTTCGGATGAATCGTACATCCCTCTCCGACCGTGCTGTCCTCGCCGATAAAGACCCCGGGATAAACAACGCTCTTCGCCCCGATGCGCACGCCGTCCGCAATGTAAGCGAAATCATAGATCGTTACATCCTGTCCGATCGACGCTTTTTCAGAGATAAAAGCCCTGCTGCTTATCCCTTTGCAGGGATGGGGTCTGACATAGAAATGGGAGAGCAGTTTGGCAAAGGCATACTGTGGGTTGCCTGTTTTCAGCTGTGGCTTTGCGATCTCATCAACAAACTCCTTAACGAGGACTGCAGAGGCGCTGCTGCCTTTTACCTCCTTGAGCCACTTCATACCCGCAAGAAAGGTTATGTCTCCCTCTTTCGCATCCGATGCGCCGGAGACGCCCCATATCTCGGTGTTACCGTTACCGCGAAGTTCACCACCAAGGAGTTCTGCAAGTGCCTGCAACTTCATGTGTAGCGCTTATTCCTCTCTGCCGGAGCTACCTACAGGAAATTACTTTTTCTTGGGGGTAGCAGCCTTGGCTGCCTTCATTTCATTGTATTTCTGAATGACTTCATTGGTAATGTCGAGGGTCTTGTCGCCATAGAGGAGCGACTGGTTGGGCAATATGACCGAATACTTGCCCTCCTGTCCTATCTGTTCGATAACTCTGATGATCTCCTTGTACACCGATTCGGTCAACTCCCTGCGCTTTTTCTCGAGCTCCTGATTGACGTCGGTGAGCATTCTCTGGAAGTCCCGTTCGGCCCGTTCGATCTCTTCGATCTTCGATTTTCGTGCTTCAGCCGATATCACCGAGCCCTGCTTTTCGAGGTCGGCCTTCATCTTCTCGATGGCCTTGCCTTTTTCATTGATCTGGGATTGCTTGCCGGTCATATAGTCTTTCAGGCTGGCGACCGCCTTTTTCCCCTCTTCGGAATCGTTGGCGGCCTTGTCGATGTCGACGAATCCTATTTTTGTTTCAGCCTGCAGCGGGGAAACCACGCCGGCGAGCATAAGGCAAAGCCCCGCAACGATAAGTGCAATGGTCTTCTTCATTTCTCTCCTCCTTGATAATGCGTAGCGTACAATGCGCAGTAAATGCCCATCACTGTATTATAAGGGATACCGCTGAGGACCCGCTACTGTTATCTTTCACACACACGGGTTTTTAAAAGAATGATCCAAAGGTAAACTCAACTTTACTTCCCGACTCGCCCTCTTTCTTGCTCAGATTATAGCCCCACTCGATCCGTATCGGACCCATCGGCGATATCCACCGGATACCGAGACCTGTGGTATACCGCAAATCGGTGCCGAAGGTCTCGCCCCTGTCATATGCCCGGCCTGCATCGAAAAAGACGAGGCCTTTGAATTTGTATTCCGAAACAATAGGGAAGATGTACTCGGCATTGAAGATCAGCTGCTTCTCGCCGCCGATGGGTTCATCATTGTTTTTGTCTTTCGGTCCAGCCTCTCCGTAGCCGAGGCCTCGCACGGTATAGATGCCGCCGACATAGTACCGCTCGTAGAGCGGTAGACTTTTGCCGAACAGTCCGGTCGAATAGCCGAGCCTGCCGCGCAGGTGGATGGTGGTCACATCAAACATGGGGAAATACCAGCTCGAATCATAGAGCATTTTAATGAAGGCGTTGGTGCCCCCCAGTCCTGCGAAGGTCAGGTATCCCGCATTCCGCGACCCGCGTAAAGGATCGAGGTAGTTATCCCGCGTGTCTTTTGCCAGGGCAAAACTGACGCTGCTGGTGGTGCGCGTCCCCTCCTGCTCTTTTATTGTTTGAGAGGCGTTTTCATCGATGTTGAAGACCGTTGCCCTCTCGAAGTTATAGGCCACGGAGCCGCTCCAGTACTCCCAGAAGCTCTTTCCCAAAGAGAGCTCGAATCCGGTCGCTTTTCTGTCAAAGTTGGCGTATTCTCTTTCGGTCTTGTAGATGCTTGCGCCAAAAGAAAGGGGTTTGTCGAGGAACCAGGGGTCCCGGAAGGAGAGCTCATAGAAGCTGCTCTTGCCGCCGAGCTCTCCGCGCAGCTTTATATACTGCCCCTTGCCGAACAGATTGCCCTGAGTCACATCTACCATTGCAACAAATTGATCTACCGAGCTGTACCCTCCACCGACGCTCAGGAAGCCGGTCGGCTTCTCTTTCACTGTTACATCGAGGTCAACCAGTTTTTCCTCAGGCTTCGGCTTCGGTGCGATATCCACGTTTTCGAAGAACTGAAGGTTGTTGATCCTTTCATAGCTCCGTTTCAGTTTTGAGGCATCAAAAGTATCACCTTCATCGAGCCGTATCTCTCTCCGGATGACCTTATCCCTCGTCTTGGTGTTTCCCGAGATTTCGATACGGCCGATCCTGTACTTGTCGCCCTCGCTGATCTGGTACACCACCTTGGTCTCTTTTTTCTGCTCATCGGGGACAAGATCAGGGACAATCGTGACCAGGGCATAGCCGTTATTGGCATATTTGTCCGTCAGGGCCGCGATATCCTTGGTAAAGACCTCTTTGCTGAATACCTTATTAGGGGAGACCTTGAGCAGCTTTTTCAGTTCCTCTTCCTTAAACACCTTGTTCCCGGTAATCTCGATAGAGGATACTTTGAACTGATCACCTTCGGAGAGGGGAATGGTGATGTTCATCCCCTTCTTGTCCTGGGTCAGCTGGACCCTGGGGGTTCCGACGGCGACTTTTATATAGCCCTCATTGTAGTAGACGTCTTTTATCCGCTCGACGTCGGCCCTCATTTCATCCTTTTTATAGTAGCCGGTGCCGAAGATAAAGGAGAGCAGTCCTCGTTCCTTCGTCTTCATGGCTTTCTTTATTTTTTTTGCGGAGATCGCTTTGTTGCCTTCGATCTGGATATTCTTGATCTTTACCTTTTCGCCCTCGTCGATCTGGTAGGTAACGGCGACCTCACCTTCGTCCAGCCTTCTGACGACAGGCACAATCCTGGCGAGATAGTAGCCTTCGTCTTCATAAAAGGCCCTTAACTTCGCGGCGTTATCGTTGATAAGCGTTACATCCGCAATGGTTCCGGGGATGAGAGTAGCCTTTTCCTTAAGCTTGTCGGTTTCGAGCTTCTTGTTCCCCTGAAAGTCGACTTTGACAATCGTCGGCTTCTCCTTGACGACATAGGTGACCTTAAGCCCTCCTTCGAAAGGATCGATGTCGACTCTCACGTCGTCAAAATACCCCATACGGTATATTGCCTTTATGTCTTCCGAGACCCTCTCGTTGGAGAGCGGCTCGCCGATCTTCTGGGAAATTTTGGGCTTGAGCGCCCCCTCTTCGATGCGCTTTAAGCCTTTTACTTCAAGGGCGGTGACAATGGGGAGTTCCTCGGAATGGGCAATCCCGAACAGCAGGGCGGCTACTACTACTAAAATAATACATGAAACGATGCGTGTTGTCCTCATACCGTCTCCTCGAAGCCTCCTTCAAAAAATCTCAATTATCGCGCAAAAGCCCGTCCGGCGCCGCTTCACACCTTACAACCTGTATATATAGGGTGTATTCCTGCGGATATTGACGGTTAGTATACCACAAGTGAATTTGAAAAAAACCATGGTTTAGCAGGGGATGAGAGGGACGATTCACTCCATGAGCAAACGGAGCTAAAGGATGCTTGATAGAGAAATAGTGGCAGTGTTATGCTCCACCTTCTGAGGCGGCGATGATGGATGGTTGATCAGCTAGAGTGGAGTAAGCGGACGGGCTGCAAGCTCTCTGCTTGGTGGTGTCGCATGCTTTCCTGAGATGCCATGGAAAATAAAAAGTAATGAACCAAGCACCAGGGCGCAATAGAAGAGAGATCGCCTCGGGAAAGGACGATCTCTCACTTTCTTTTCTTTGCTGGGCGCTGCTATTGGACTCTCCTATCTTTCCAGTAAAGCATATTTGTTTTGTTGATGACGAAAGGAGGATTGAAAGGAACTCTTTGCGTAGAAGCATTAGTTCCTGCGCCGCCGCTCACGGTGACATAGAGGTCTGCTGCAGGAGTGCCGTCACCCGGCTTTAGTGAAATGAGCGGCGCGGAAGGGATCCCTGCGCCCAATTGCATGTTTCTTGAGTTCCCATCGAGAGCGCCACTGCCGGTAGTATATTTAACGCCATAGAGGCTGCCTGAGCCTGACTGGCTGCAAGGATTGTTGTTGCTCTGCGTCGGCGTATACGTGGTGAAATAAACGACCCCGCCGAATACGAGCGGATCGCCGAGGATCTTTTCCCCGGAGCCCGAAAGGTTGATATACCAGCCGGGCTTCTGAGCAGTGAAAACGCCGGTGGTGATATTCTCAAGATCATTAATGTTGTAAGTGGATGTGCGGTTGTCTTTCAATGCATAGAACTTCTCCTGTGCATTGGCCTCAGTAGGACACTGCTTGTCGCCGGTCCCCCAGTAGACCCATAAATTGGCATCCGTATCCTTTGCAACAGAGGCGCTCGTATAAATGGGCCTGATGACTCCTGAAGTCGCTCTGAACAGAAGGCCGCCGCTCCAGTTGGAGGTATTGCAAGGGTTGGTGTTTCTCTCGCAAAACTTGAACCGCCACATGCTCCCGCCCAAATCCCCTACATAGGCGGTATCGATAAACCCATCGTTGTCCGTATCGGCAATAGCCGGCGTTGCGGGAATGCTTTTATCCATCTCATTATTATTCAATTTGGTATAACTCCAGAGGACATCTCCTGTTTTTAGATCGATAACGAAGAACCCTTTGCCTTTTGTCCCGGGGTCCGGCACCGAGCCAGTGCATTCGTATTCGAAGCCTCCCCCTCCTATGAAACCGACCCACCGCTCATCACCATTGATTTTCACCCTGCCCATCGGCATTTTGCTCCATGCATCGGCAAGATACGGCGCTTCCGTGGATGATGGATTGACGCGCCATTTATAGACCGGGTTGGAGGTGTCGGTAAAGTCCAGGGCGTAGTAGCCGCAGTAATAACTGTAGGTTGCGGAATATACCGGACTGAATCCCGAATCGCAGGAGCTCGAAGAGCTCCAGAGCGTTGTCGTGCCTCCCCTGCCCTCACCGAAGACGACCAGGGTCCTCCAGTCGGATGCGCTCTTGCTGGTACCGCTTCCTGCTCCCAGCCAGACATCTGCAGCAGACACGGGACCATCGACATAGTATTGGTGAAGCATCGAGGGGGGATGGTCGCGGTGAGCGATATTGCCTAACCGCGGCAAAAGGTTCGGAGGTATAAAGCTAAAGGTTTCTACTCCTCCTGCTGTCTCAAAGACATGGAGCTGCCCGTCATTGGCACCTACCACCACAACCCTGCCGCTGCCCGACGTCCTCTGGTGACTGTTCCGGTATGATTCAAAAGCGTTATTACTGTCGATCCTGTCCTGGAAATAGGGTGAGGGCGAGGTTATTACAATCGGATTGGAATGCCATATATCACCGAGCTTCCAGTTGTCTTCATTATAAGCTGATTCTCCCCTTATGTAGCCGACAATTTCATCCCTTCTCGTTGCACTGATCGGGGCGGAGGGATTCGGCGAAAGGTCTGCCGGCGTAATATTCGCTGTCGTAAAGGCAACAACCGCACCTGACTTATAGGTTTTTATGTTTCTGCTTGCCGCTGAAGTGTTGGCCAAGACATCACCTGCATCCCACGCGACAGTGCCCAGCGAGCCGTCCGGATTGATATTATATTTTTTCAGGTGGCCCTGCCAGAAGGGGTCTTCATCGACGGGAATAAAGGAAGCTTCGTAAAGATTATTCTCGCTCTGGATACGTGCGGACGATACCGAGGTGAGCGAAAATGCATACGTCGCCTCTCGTATGATATTTACTGCCTGTTTGAGTGCTGTGGCGAGTTCGTCGGCATTGCTCGCGAGAAAGGCGTATCCTGAAAGGGCAGCATTTGCAGGGTCGTTTTCTGATCCTTCATTGCAGGGATCGACAGAGGAGGTGATGGCGTTGGTAGTACCTGAATTGACAACGAGCGGGTTGTCTGTCTTGCCGTAGTAGGCGGCCCAGTTCAGGGTCCTCTCGAGACTGTCCGGCATTGCTGCTCCGAACCCCACCACAAAGACCTTGTATCCGGCATCGGCCAGGGCCTTGGCCTTTGCAACGGTCGCCTTTCTCCTTTTATACTGGTCAGCTTGATCCTCCTGACCTGTCCCGCTGCAATGATAGGTGTCAGCGCCGTCGGTGATAAGTATGACGAATTTCTCCCGGCATGCGGCTGCCGTATCCGTACTTTTATGATAGTCGAGGTAGAGTTTAGCCTCATGGAGGGCTGCGGCGAGCGGTGTCCCGCCGCTTGCGTCTTCACCAACAATGCCGCTGGAGCCGGAGCTGCTGCTTGAGCAGCTATTGCTGCTGCCGCAGAAAATACTGCTGTATTTTGTGCCGATCCCTTTTATCAAGGTGTTGCAGCCGGCTGAATAGCTATACGTGCCGTTACGTTCATCGCTGCTCGTTTGGCAGCCGAAAAAACGCATATAGCCCGTTCTCATATTGAGACTCAGGTCATCGGTATTGCTGCCTGAGCTGTTGATGACATTGTTGTCATTATCATCGAAGACATCAAAGAGGGCCCGCTTTGCAATAGCAAGACGGCTGCAATCGACACTGCAGGATGCCTGAGAGCTGTTGCAGAAGCCTCCGCTGCAGTTGGCTCCGGAACAGTGTGTCGTATCAGCCACACATGAAGAGCTTGCTCCATATATCCTGCTTCCTCCAGCAGGGTTCCAGTTCATGCTGCCCGACAGATCGAGAAGGATCAATGCATCAGGAGCGATTGAAGTAAAAAGGATGCTCTCATCTGCAGCATAGGAGATGCCGGTTAGAAAGAGCACTACTACAAAAACAATAATTTTTTTTGAGCATTCCATGATACTACCTCCTTATGGCAGGCCTGCTATCCACCTGCTGCAGGCTGGGAAGTGCTTATTTCAACAGGCCCGTAGCCGATCCCTACATCAACATCGACGTTGCTGTTGTATCGCGTATTGATCCCTGTGACGCGTTTGTTAAAAATCGTCATCCCCCACGATTGCGAGCCTCCCGCGCTGCTTAATGAATAGCCGGGGTATGCTGCTGCCGCCGGCACACCAGAGGGCGGATTCGCATTGGTAATGGAGTAGCGGGTGTCAGGGTCATTTAGTGTGTTAACGGGCTGGGCCGGACTTACCGTATAGCCTGCGATATTGCCCTGTAAGATATTCGTTTGTTGTATGAGCAGATGGACCCCTGCTTCGGTTGCGGAAAAGGCCTTCTTTTCTCCGGTGACTCTGGCGCTTATTCTTATGTCCCTTGTGGTCACCGTAAAGACCAGCACGCCTACTGCCGTGAGAATGAGAATGGCAAGGAGTGCTGCAATCATGGCAAAGCCCTCTCTATTTTTGATAATCCTCATAGGCGGCTCCTCAATTCTGGAAAATCGCATGGTTCTTTGGGATAACACTGGTTGAGTAGATCATCGTTCTTCTTTGTCCTGTGTTGGGATCTATTTCGTCTGTCTGTACGGCAAGGGTAATATCGATTCGTCTTATGGCAGGAATGTTTGCTGTCGTAGCGCCAGTTGCATCAAAGTACTGGAAAACTGGAATGCCGAGCGTATTATTGATGATCCTTGTTGCCCTCAGAGACTCGTTGCTGTCACAGCGTCCGTTGCCGTCTGCGTCCAGGCAGCCAAGGAATTCTTGTGCGCCTCCGCAATTCGTCGAGCGGGTAAGACGTTGATTTGGTATGTCGTACACATAGCTGATTATTTCATTCTGATTCCCTGGAATGCCGGGAGCGAGGCTCCCGTTCTCGTTGGTATCCATTTCTACTGTCAGCGTGTTTACAGTTGCAACTTGTATTCCTTTATTAGCAGCAACGCCGGCAGCAGCGCAATCAGCAGGATTGAGCCACATAGAAGCCGGAGCAAAAGTGGCGTTATACGATGCCATGCCGATTTCCATTTCCATTATGGCGAGCGCAGCCCTTGCATCCTGCTGCGTGGCTACCTTGCTCTCGATCGCCACAGACGACCGCTGTCCTGATTGCACAGCAACAAAGATCGCTCCGAGCAGGAGCACTCCGATGGTAATGGCGAACAGCACCTCGACGAGAGTGAATCCTGTTTGATAGAGAGCTTTTCTTGAATCAACAAATCGTTTCATAACAGGTCCTTTTTATGGACAATAGGGAGTGCCCATCGAGCACCCCTGGCAATAGGCATCCTGCCGTGTCACTACAAGGCTTTCAGTGATGCCGACGGGGTTGCCGGTCCACGTGACGGTTACCGTTACATTCCAGGCGTTCGCCGTAATTGCCGAAGGAGCAATAGTTGTCTGCACATTAAATTGCGCGTCTCCAGGCTGTGCAGCAGCCTGACCGCTGGCAAACCTGATCTGATTCGTTGTCCCTGCCGCAACCGCATTGCAAGGATTCATTATGAGTGTTTCATTTCTCTGGAGCTCCTTGATTAAGAGCTCGGATGCCCTGCCTAAATAATCGGACTTTCCGGCAAGAAGCCAGCCCTGCGGCTGCATGCTGATGAGCGCCATCACGCCGATCATGGTGAGGAACAGCGCAATGAGCACCTCGATCATGCTGAGGCCTTTTTTATTGCAGATCGAACCTGACACTTGCCCTCCCTGTAATATTGACCGCTATCACCGCGCTTGATCCACGACTGTTGGTAATAGTAACGCTTCCTCCAGTCCCGTTAACGGTCCCCCTTGTTTGAAATAGGACGGTGGGGCCCCCGCCGGCAAAAGCTGCGCTGGTAATGTTTATACTATTGTCAAAAGAAGCGAGTGTTTTATTCTGCTGAATGCCTACAGGCGCCTGCCAGGCCGGACAGCTAGACCCTGTCACCGTGCATTGATCAATGGTATAGGTGCCGGTGCCGACAGTGAAGGTCATTCTATATTGTCTGTTTTCAGCTATCGCCCGTTCTTTGAGCTCGAAAATGTCGCTTTCGATACTCCGTGCTGCAGCCTTCAAATTTCTATTGATAGCATACCCCTGGAAGGAAGGAATTGCGATTGTTAGCACAATGGTGATAATTGCGATAGTTATAAGGACTTCAACGAGTGAAAAGCCATCTTGTCTCTCTTGTTTCATAGACCTTTTCATTACCTAAGGAAATAGCAAGTAAGATGCCAACAGGGGATGTTTTTTTTGGGACGAACTTTCAAGGGTGTCTTTCAATTCATGATGACACATTGTGTAATCTATTACACAAAATATGAAATCTGTTGCACAGTACTGCAATGGATTGTAGTATTTTGAATTGTTACTATTAAAAAAGGGGCGCATGTTGCGCCCCTTTTTATAAACTATTTTACTGCGATTAGCATGCTTGACCATTAGCCCAAGTACAGCCTGCATCACCAGCAGTGCCATCTCCATTAGCATCATTTGTTAATGTGACAGGGCTAAATGCACCAGCAGCGGCATTGGTAACAGTAATAGCATAAGTAGTTGCGGTAAGTGTAGGCAGGGCAATAACATTATTACCACTAACGCCTGGACACTGAGTTGCAACTACGGCACCGGCATAGGTTTGGTTATCGGAGAAGTAAGCCTCAAGGTTTGTAGCGCAGTTTCTTGCATCAGATACCATGCTTGCACGTATCCCTCTCTGCCGATACTGTGCAAACTGCGGGATTGCGATCGCTGCGAGGATTGCAATGATTGCGATGACGATGAGCAGTTCGACGAGCGTGAAACCTCTTTCGTCTCCCCTCTGCATTTTGTGAATAGTCTTAAACATATTATTCCTCCTTTTTCCCACTGTATCCGCCAAGGGCGGGTGATCGATACGCTCATGAAGCACCACTTTTTATCGGCGTTCACAAGCACTTCTTTAAAAGCATGTTCTGTGCCAGAATGTTTGGTTAAGTAAGTTTCTGTAATTTAACTAAATATTTTTTCAGGTTCTGCCTAAGATGTGCTGTTTGACAATTATGGGCACCAGTTTATTGACAAAAATTGTCAATAAACTTAGACTAATGGCCAAATGTACTCGGCATCTTATTTCAATTACTACAAGATCGGACGATTTATCTTTGCGCTGACCCTGCTCATTGCCTTTCAAATTGCAGGCCTTCCCTATGCAAATCCAAGCTTGCGAAATGTACTGATTATTTATTGCGCTATTGTTCTCATGAGGCTTATGATCAGGTCGGAAAAAGCAAATTATTTTGACTTTCTCCTGGACATTGTTTTCATTTCAGCAATGGTGTACTTAAGCTTCGGGATCTATTCCTATCTGACACTCCTCTATCTTTTCCCTATTTTCTTCGGCTCGGTGCTGATAGAGACAAAAAAGACGGTGCTCTTTCCTCTCAGTGCAACCGTTCTCTATGCTGCGACGTACTATATCGGCAATATGATTCTGGAAAGAGAAAGCATTTTAAATATATTGCTGCACTTCCTTGCTTTCTCCCTTATTGCGCTTGCCGGTGACTATCTGAAGACGAGAATGGAGAACCAGGAGCGGTACATCAAGCGGCTTGAAGAGGAGCGGATCAAGATGCAGGGGTATGAGCGACTCTATCGTGTGAGCGCCGATCTGGCACATGAGTTAAGAAATCCCCTTGCCTCTATAACAGCAGCCGCCCAATTCCTGAAGGAGGGCAAAAGTGCGGCTGACTTCGTTGAAATGCTCTGCACAGAGACGAGTCGGCTCAATACTCTGGTGAATGATTTTCTCCTCTTTTCGCGGCCCTCCGATGCTCCAAAGGAGAGCGTGAATTTATCAGAGGTTATAAAGTATGCAGCCGACCTTCCGGACTGTGGGAAAAAAATCATCTTTGATATACAGGAAAATGCGGCAATCACTGCGAACAGGACATTCATGGAGGTTGCCGTAAGGAATGTTATAAAGAACTCCATTGAGGCTGCAAAATCCGAGATAAAAGTGACACTACGGAGTAATCCCCCTCTCCCCCCTTCGGCAAGGGGGGGTGAGAGGAGGGTTGCTATCGATATCGAGGATGATGGGGCAGGCGTAGAGGAAGATATGAGGGACAAGATATTCGAGCCTTTTGTTACTACAAAAGCGACCGGCACGGGTCTGGGACTTGCGATCGCCTACAGGATGATCACCAGCTTTGGCGGCACTATCATGGTCGATAAGTCCGCGCTCGGCGGAGCAAAGTTCTCGATTATGTTTCCCATGGAGTAAATAAGGAGGGATACTCATGCGTGCGCTCATTGTCGATGATGAACAGAATATACGGAAGGTATTGCAGCACCTCCTTTCCGAAAGCGGCCTTGTTGTTAATGAAGCCTCGGGTATCGGTGAGGCAAATAGCCTGATCAGTCAGCACTACTTTGACATCGCCATCGTAGATCTTCGTCTCGGAGACGGCTCTGGCATAGATCTGCTTAAAGTCATAAAAGAACAGCATCCCGAAACCATTGTACTTATTGTTACCGCCTTTGCCTCTACTGAAACTGCCATCTCGGCAATGAAGCTCGGAGCATATGATTACGTCACCAAACCCTTTAATCTTGATGAAATAAGAGTTGTACTGAAGAACATCAAAGAGAAGATCCTTCTCCAGAAGAGAGTCAGAGAGCTGCAGCAATATGCCGATGCCTACCAGAGCATTATCGGCAAATCAGAGGCTATGAAAAGAGTCTTTAACATGATCGAGAAGATAGCGCCCTTCGACACCAATGTTTTATTAATTGGCGAGAGCGGAACGGGCAAGGAGCTTGTGGCCAAAGCAATTCATAATAGAGGGGTTCGGACAGACAAACCTTTTGTCGCAATAAATTGCGCAAGCCTTCCGGCAGAGCTTCTTGAGAGTGAGCTGTTCGGGTATGCGAAAGGTTCCTTTACCGGTGCGTATACCTCCAAAAGGGGCCTTATTGAAGAAGCGAACAGCGGTACGCTTTTTCTCGATGAAATCGGCGAAATGCCGCTTTCACTCCAGGCAAAACTGTTGCGATTCCTCGAAGACAAAAGGATACGCCCCCTCGGCAGCAGCAGTGAAATTGATGTGGATGTAAGGATTGTTGCAGCAACGAACAAGTCCCTTAATGAGTCATCCGCAAAAGGAGAGTTCAGAGAGGACCTGTACTACCGGCTCTCGACCTTCGAGATACGGCTCCCCTCTTTGAGAGAGAGAAAGGAAGATATCCCTTTGCTCATCGATCACTTTGTAAAGGTGCTCTCCAAGAAATTTCAGAAAGAGATAACGAAGATTGACCCGGCCTTTATCGACTACATAATGCATCACGATCTGCGAGGCAATGTAAGGGAACTGAAAAACATTATAGAGCGGGAGATCATCCTTTCCGAAAATGGACTGCTTAAGTGTACTTCCTGTCCTCCGTCAGTACCACAGAATCACTTTTCGACTGATTTCCCTGATGAGGGAATAAACCTGAACGAATACCTTTGTACTATGGAAAAAGACTTTCTTAATAAGGCGCTTGAAAAGGCAAATGGTGTAAAGACAAAGGCGGCAGAGCTTTTAGGGCTATCATTCAGGGAGTTCAGATATAGGCTCTCAAAGTATAAAGGTGAGAAGTAAGAACTACGACGTATTCTTACTTCCCTATGACTTCTCCCATCTTGAAGATAGGCAGATACAGGGCGATGACGATATAACCGATAGTGGTTCCCAAAAATACCATCAGCATGGGCTCAAGCATGGTCGTAAGGTTGGCTACGGCGTTGTCCACTTCATCATCATAAAAATCAGCTATTTTAACAAGCATCGCATCGAGTGCACCGGTGGATTCACCTACGTTGATCATCTGACAGACCATGGGAGGGAAGACGGGTGATTTAGAAAGAGGCTCTGCAACAGTTTTCCCTGAAGCTACCTCCTTCTTGACTCCAAAGACGACCTCTTCGACGACCTTATTCCCTGAAGATTTAGCGCAGATGTCGAGACCATCGAGTATGGGCACGCCGCTGCTGAGGAGGGTTCCCAGTGTTCGTGTAAACCGTGCTACAGCAACCTTCCTCAAAAGGTCGCCTATGATAGGCATCTTAAGAAAGATTCGGTCTGTTTTTTTCCTGCCGGCCTCTGTCCGACGGTATTGTCTGATGCCGAAAATTGTCGCAATGATTCCAAGGAGTATAATGACGCCTCCGATGCCGCCAAGAAAGCTGCTCAGCCATATGACGCTTTGTGTCGGTGCGGGCAATTTGGCACCCATTTCAGTAAATATTTTTGCAAATATCGGAATAACAAAAACCATAATAATTGAGATCACAAGCACGGCGACCGAAATAACGATGCTTGGATAAATCATGGCGCCTTTGACTTTCTTCTTCAGCTTCATCGCCTTCTCGATATATCCTGCCAGCCTGAGAAGCACGTTGTCGAGCACACCGCCCGCTTCACCGGCAGCTACCAGGTGTATATAAAGATCATCGAAGATCTTTTTATGTTTTTTCAGCGCATCGGCAAGGGTGGTTCCGGTCTCGACATCATTTTTTATCTCGGCAATAACAATCCCGAGCGACCTGTTTTCTGTCTGTTTTGAGAGGATATCCAGACCTTGCACAATAGGGATACCTGCAGTAAACATCGTGGCGAACTGGCGGGTGAAGACGACCAGGTCTTTATCGGTGATCTTTTTCTTTTTCCCTCCGGCTGCTTTTCCGCCTTTCTTCTCATTTATCACCGTCGGGATGATGCCCTGTCTTCTCAGCAAAGAGATGAGTTCGTCCCTGCTGCTGGCAGCCATTTCACCGCTCTTTACTACACCCTGCAATGTTTTTCCCGACCATTTAAACGTTGTCGCCATAATTGTTCCTGTGAGCTAAGCTTAAACGAAGGTCATCAGCCCTTGATGTGACGCACATCACTGCTTCGGTCATTTTATCGGCGATTTTCGGGGGGAACTTAAATAGCCTTGTATATTACTTTATATATTAAGCAGTTTGCCTTATAAATTACCGGGCAAATAAAAAGGGCGCTGCCGCGAGACAGCGCCCTCGTTGAAGTATCTGTGGGATTAATCGTTAAAAGTGGGCCGCGGCCAGAGGCCAGCGGCCTTGACGATGCCCTCCATGGCGCTTTCCCACTCGATTGCCTGGATGTGTACGCCTTTGATGCCGGGGATTTCGAGGACCTGCTGGATCAGCTCGACGGCGATCTTGATACCCTCGGCTTCCTGCGCCTCTTTCTGTTTCTTTTTATCGTCACCGGCAGACTCCTTGGCCTTGAGCATTCGCTCAATCAGAGGCTTAGGAACGCTGACGCCCGCAACAGAGGAATCCATGTACTTGAGCATCATTGCGCTCTTGGGAACGATAATGCCGCCGAGGATCGCTGTCCGCTCATGGAGTCCGAGATTTCTTACGATCTCCATCTGTTTCTTGAACTGCTCTACGTCATAGATACCCTGTGTCTGGATAAAGTCCGCGCCCGCATCCACCTTCTTTTTCAGACGGTAGGGGCGGAAGTCCAGGGGCTCGCCGCCGGGGGTGAAGGCCGCGCCGATGAAGAACTTGGGAGGCACCTCGATCTTGTCGCCGCCTTCCTGCAGGCCTTCATCGCGCATCTTCTTTAAAATGCCGACGAGCTGTATGGAATCCACATCATAGACGTTCTTGGCGCCCGGATGGCCTTTCAGTCTTCCTGCTGCGCTGAAGGACTGGTGGTCACCGGCGATGCACAGGCAGTTTTTCAAGCCCAGAGCTGCTGCGCCGAGCAGGTCGGCCTGCATGGCGATCCGGTTGCGATCACGGCAGGTCATCTGCATGACCGGCTCGAGACCCTCTCTCAGTGCAATGACTGCTGCAGCGATGCTCGATATACGCACCACTGCGGTCTGGCAATCGGTGATGTTTGCCGCATCACAGGTGCCTTTGAGCAGCCGAGCTTTTTTTATGACTTCGTGCGGGTCGGCGCTCATGGGCGGGCCCAGCTCGGCCGTTACCGCAGGTTTTCCGCTTGCAATGACTCTTTCAAGGTTGCTTCCGCTTTTCATTGTCTATTTTCCTCCCGCCCTATTTCTTTTCTTCCTGATCTTCGAGATCCTGGATGTGCTGCAACACCACCCGGCGCGGCCCGCCGTAGAGCCCCGTGGACCAGTTCCTCGGAGGCTGCACCTCGTACAGCTTCTCCAGCGTGCCGAGCTTTTTCATCCTCTCGACGATCAGATACCAGCCGCAATCCACTTCCTGGCTGATCTCGCATTTGCCGTTATTGGTGCCGCCGCAGGGCCCGTTCATGAGCGATTTCGAGCAGCGTGCGATCGGGCATATCCCGCCGGTGAGGTGGAGGATGCAGTTGCCGCAGCCGGCACACAGCTCCTTGAAAACACCTGCCTGCGGTACTGCTCCGTAGAACGAGGTGTTGACGCCGGGATATACCGGCACATTGCCGATCCTCTCGGAAAGAAAGTTCACTCCCACACCGCAGGCGGTGGAGACCACGAGATCGTGGGACCTGAGCTGTTCCATGACCGGCTCGAAGAACTCGGGCTCGCACTGCCGTTCGATACCATTGTGGTTGACCTCCATGGCAACGCCTTCCTGGGTTGCCTTTATCCTGAGCATCGAGGCGATGATCTCCGCCTCTTTGCTGCCTCCGGCGTGGCAGATCGCTACGCAGGTGTTACAGCCCAGGATCATGACTCTTTTCGTGCCCCTGACCATTTCCCAGATTTCTTCAAAAGGCTTCTGTGTGCCGACTATCATTTCCGTTCACTCCTTTTCGATCCGTTGTACCCGCACAATGCAGCTCTCACCGGCGAGGGGCCGAGCTTGCGAATCTTCTCGGTAAACTCCGTACAGATTTCCGCCCACCTCGGTCCCATTGCCGCGGAGAGGTTGTACATCTCGAGACGAGCAGGATCGATGCCCACTTTGGCCAGTAGATTTTTTATGTATTTGATTCTTCTTGCTGCGAATGAATTACCTTCCAGGTAATGACATTGCCCCTTAAGTCAGCCGGCCACGAACACGCCGTCCACGCCCTTTTCAAAGGCCCGCAGGACATAGGCATGGTCCAGCTTGCCGGTGCATGGGAGCCGGACGACCTTCACATTCGACGGATAGGAGAGCCTCATGACCCCGGCCAGATCCGCTGCAGCGAACGCGCAGTAGTGACAGGCGAATGCAAGCACATTCGGCTCCCATCCCTGCGGCGTCTCGTGCGGCTTCTCGATGGAAGAGACCGCAGCCTGTTCCGTTGACTCCGCGACGTTACTCATTACTCAATCCTCCTCTATCAAGGCTGAATGCCGTCAGCATTCAACACCATTTTATTATTTGCTCTCCGAAGCCGCAGCCGGTTCACACTCGGCTGCCGCATCGATCATCGCCAGGATCATGTCATCCCGGAAGTTGTTCACCTGGAACGCCTTTGCAGGGCAGATGCCTGCACAGATGCCGCATCCCATGCACTTGACTTCGTTATGAGATACCTTGCCGTCCTCAGCAATATAGGGCGAGTCGAAGGGACATACCCTGAAGCAGCTGAGACAGGACATGCAGAGCTCTCTCCGGTGTTTTGCGATGATTCCCGAAACCGCCAGCCGCTCATGGGACAGGACCACGCCTGCGCGGCCTGCGGCAGCCAGCGCCTGGGTGATCGTCTCATCCAGGTTCTTGGGCGCATGGGCGAGACCGGCGACGAAGATGCCCTCGCTCGGAAAGTCCACCGGGCGAAGTTTCACATGGGCCTCAAGGAAGTAGCCGTCGGGGTTGCGGGTGACTTTGTACATCTCGCCGACCTGATCGGTCGTCGGGTGCGGTCTGAGGCCGGTAGAAAGTACTGCCCAATCCGCATCGAGCACCAGCTCTTTATTCAGCATGTAGTCCCAGGTCTTGATCTGCAGCCGGTCGCCTGCTTTTTCGACCACCGGTTTCCTGTCCACGTCATAGCGGACAAAGAGCACGCCTAGTTCGCGTGCCTTCTTATAATAATCTTCACGCAGTCCGTAGGTGCGAATATCCCTGTAGAGAATGACCACCTGCGCATCCGGGTTCTTTTCCTTGATGGCGATGGCGTTCTTGACCGCATCCTGGCAGCAGATGCGGGAGCAGTACTGGTTCGGCTCTTCACGGGAACCCACACATTGGATCATGACAAAGGATTCGCTGGTCGTTGCTGCCTCACCGGCAGCGATCTTCTTCTCCAGCTCACGCTGAGTGATAACTCTATCACTTTCTTTATAGAGATATTCGGTAGGCTCATACTCGACACCGCCGGTGGCCAGGATGATGGTGCCGTGATCGAACGAGGAGCCATCGGTAAGCGAAGTCTTGAAGTTGCCGACAAAGCCCTCGGTCTTTTTCACCTCAGCGCCGGTATACACCTTGATGCGCGGGTGGCTCTTTACCGCCTCGATCCTCTGCTTCAGGAATCCCTGGACATCGCTTCCCTCAAGAGTTCGGTGAAGATTCCTGACCAGTCCGCCCAGCTCGTTCTCTTTCTCGACAAGGTGGACATCGAAGCCCTGATCGGCCAGTGCAAGAGCAGAGGTCATGCCTGCCACACCGCCGCCGATGATCATGCAGGCAGGGGTGACGCCGACCGTGTCGGTCTGGATCGGCTTCTGGAGCCGCGATTTGGCGACCGACATCTTGACGATCTGTTTCGCCTTCTTTGTCGCTTCGTCCTTCTTGCCCATGTGGCACCAGGAGCATTGCTCACGGATGTCGGCCAGATCGAAGAGATACTTGTTCAGTCCGGCATCACGGATGGTCTCCTGGAAGAGCGGCTCATGGGTCCTCGGCGTACACGAGGCGACAACGACTCTGTTCAGTTTCTGGTCTCTGATCGTCTGTTTGATGACTTCCTGGTTATCCTGCGCACAGGCATAAATGGTGTTGGTTGCATACACAACGCCGGGAAGTCGCTTCGCCTCTTCGACCACCTTCTCGATGTCGACGGTGGAAGCGATATTGATGCCGCAATGACAGACGAAGACGCCGATCCTCGGCTCTTCGTTGGCGACATCTCTTTCAGGCGGCAGCTCTTTTTTCATCGTCTCGGTGCCGCGTACCTCGCCGAGGAGGGCCATGGCTTCTCCGGCGACCGCGCTTCCCTGCATTACCGTCTCAGGGATATCTTTCGGTCCCTGGTAGGTGCCGGTGACAAAGATGCCCTCTTTGCTGGTCCGCACAGGAAGGAGCGGGGATGTCTTTGCAAACTTGTAGGCATTGGTCTCGATGCCGAAGGTCTTGGCGAACTCGTCGGCATTCTTGTGCGGCTCGAGACCAACGGAGAGGACCACCATATCGAAGGTCTCATCGATCAGTGTTCCGTCTTCCGCAGCGTAACGCATGATCAGGTTGCCGGTCCCGGGCTCTTCCCGGACCGCGGAGATCATGGCGCGCTGATACCGTACGCCGTATTCTTTCTTTGCCCTCTCCACATACTTGTCGAAATCTTTTCCAAAGGCCCTCATCTCCATGTAGAAGATGGTGGGCTCGATGCGCTTGTCATGTTCTTTTGCGATAATGGCCTGCTTGGTTGCGTACATGCAGCAGACTGAGGAACACCAGGGATTGGCATTATGGGAATCTCTGGAGCCTACACACTGTATCCAGGCGACCTTGTGCGGATGCTTTTCGTCAGAGGGACGTTTTACTTCTCCCTTGTAGGGACCGGAAGCGGAGAGAATGCGCTCGAATTGGATGGATGAGACTACATTGGGCCAGCGCCCGAGACCGAGCTCGCCTCTCACCGTTGCATTGTAGCGGTCTAGGCCGGGTGCGAGGATGACCGCGCCGACATTGACCTCGATCTCTTTACCCTTATCCTCGTAATTGATCGCGCCTGCCTTACAGACCTTCTGGCAGCTTTTGCACGTGCCTTTCGTGAGGAAAAGACACTGGGTTGCGTCGATCGCCCTTGTATTCGGCACTGCCTGGGCGAAAAGCGAGTAGATGGCCTTGCGCTTTGCAAGACCCTGCTCGAATTCGCTCGTCACCTTTTTGGGACATTTTGCCTCGCAGTCACCGCATCCCGTACACTTGTCGGGATCGACATAGCGGGGAGCGAGCTTAATCTTTGCTTTGTAGTTGCCGGGTTCTCCTTCGACAGAGGTCACCTCGGCAAGGGTGTGGATTTCAATGTTCAGATGCCTGCCTACCTCGACCATCTTGGGCGAGATCATACACATTGCGCAATCGCCGGTAGGGAAGGTCTTGTCCAGCATAACCATCGTTCCGCCGATTGAAGGGTCTTTCTGGACCAGATGCACCTTGAATCCGCTGTCAGCGAGGTCAAGGGCGGCCTGCATCGAACCGATACCGCCGCCGACAATCAAAACAGAACCGCGTTTATTGGATGAAGGTTTCGTACTCATAGCAGTTTCAACTCCTTTAACAGTCCCATTGCATCAACAAAGTGCCTGTCGATCTGGAGTGCTTGGGGGCTGATGCCCATGGCAACACCGATCAGCTCGGTAATGAAGTAGACAGGCAGCTGCTGCGAGATGCCGTATTTTGCTCTCACCTGGTCCTGATAGGCATCCAGGTTGAACTGGCACATCGGGCAGGTAGTGACAAAACAGTTGGCGCCGCGTGCGATAGCATCCTTCATAATTCTGGACATCAGAAAGAGTGAGGTGTCGGTATCATTGACCGAGGCGGCAGCGCCGCAGCAATCGGTCTTGAAGCTCCAGTCGAGCGGCTTTGCTCCGATCGCCTTGCAGATGACCTCCATTCCCTGCGGGTTCTCGACATTGTCGGGGACGTCCAGATCAACAGGGAAACGGGTCAGAAGACAGCCGTAGTAGCAGGCAGGCTGCAATCCTTCGAGTTTTTTCGCTGCTTTCTCAGTAAGTTCACCGGATGCTGCTTTGGGAATAAGGATCTCAAGAATGCTCCGGATTTTTGTCTTCCCCTGGACTTTCAGGCTGAGCTCGGCATTTATAGTATTTTTCAACTCAGGATCTTCGAGCAATCTCTTCTGCGATACAAGGGTCCTGCTGTAGCAGGAGGAGCAGGGAATGACCATTTCCGAATACCCGCTGGCATCGGCGATGCCCAAATTGCGGGCGGGGAGGGCGATGGAGAGGAACTCATCCGTCTTGGCTGCCGAGGTGGCGCCGCAGCAGTTCCAGTCCTCGAGCTCTTTGAGCTCAATCCCCAGCTTCCCGAGCACCGCCTTGCACTGCACATCGTAGAGCTCCGAGGAAGCATGTAAGGTACAACCGGGATAGTACGCTATTTCTACCATAAAAAACCCCTATTTATTGGAGTTGCAAACCATTAGTGGCCCGCACCCTTTTCCTTTGACTTTTTATACAGGCTCTTCACCTCGGAGAGCTTCTTGACCTTTGCCAGACTGAAGTGCATTCTCTTCTTGTTCATCATTGCTATCCCCAATCGGGAGGCGCTCTTCACTTCCTCAATAATCCCTTTCAGCCCGCCCTGCTTTGCATTTTGCAGTTGATACAGGCCCATGAACTCCACTTCGTTGAAGCGGCCGAAGTGCGAGGCCGATTTCATAAAGGCATCGTGGAATGAGGCCACCTTGGGGAGCAGCGGCTGACTGTGCTTTTCTTTGGCGATGTGCTTCAGAGTTTCATTGATGCGAGCGGTCTGGATATTGTTCGGGCAGCGTGTGCCGCAGGTGTAGCAGGAAACGCATTTCCAGGTGAGGAGATTGTTGAGGACCCCTTCCTCATCGCCGAGCACGATCATCCGGATCAGCCGGTCGGGAGTAACACCCTTTGTTTCATCCCCTACCGGACAACCTGCTGCGCAACGGCGGCACTGATAGCAAGCACGCAGGTTCTGGCCGGAGCGCTCCATGATCTCCTGCAGAAGTGATTGGGTTCGTGCAGGTTCGTACTTCAACGCAGTTGTCGACATAGCCTACTCCTTGAGAGACTTCATGCTGGAATTCCTATATATTACAGGACTGCCAGGAGGTCTTTAATAAACGTATAATCAAAATTTATATTACCATGCCCCTTTTTGTTTTTACAATAAAAAAGGGGCTTCCTACTGTGCCGGCAATGAGCCCCGGAGCGCCGTTGGAAAGCACGTCCGCTCCGGGTAGATATCCTTGGCTATTTCAGACGGTTACTTGACGCCTGCGTGCATTTTTGCCGAGGTGACGGTGTTCTTCATGAGCATGGTGATGGTCATGGGACCGACACCGCCGGGCACAGGGGTTATGGCGCCCGCTATCTCTTTGGCCTTATCAAAATCAACATCGCCTTTGAGGATCGGCACCATTTTGCCGGTCTTCTCGCTCTTCTTTTCGCCGACGCGGTTGACGCCGACATCGATGACACAGGCCCCGGGCTTAATCCATTCGGGCTTCACCAGACCGGGTACGCCGGCGGCAACGATAAGGATATCAGCGCGCTTGCAGTGGGCCTCGAGATTCTTCGTCCCCGTATGCACGACAGTAACCGTGGAGTTTGCTCCTTTGCCCTTCTGGAGCATGATGTTGGCAATGGGTTTGCCGACGATGTTCGACCGACCGACGACAACGACCTCGGCGCCGGAGGTCTCATAGCCGGAGCGTACAATCAATTCCTGTATACCGGCTGGTGTGCAGGGCAGGAATCTTGCTTCCTCACCGCCGATCATCAGACGGCCGACATTGACCGGATGGAACGAATCGACATCCTTGTCGGGGTCAATTGCATTAAGGACCTTTTTCTCGTTAATGTGCTTGGGAAGCGGAAGCTGAACAAGGATACCGTGAATCTTCGGGTCTTTGTTGTACTTATCGATGAGCTTGAGCAGGTCTTCTTCTGAAATGGTTTCAGGCTGGTCGTCCTGGATGGAATAGAAACCAAGCTCGTGTGCTGTTTTTTGTTTTGCAGTGACATAGCTGACCGATGCGGGGTTTTTGCCCACGAGGATCGTGACCAGTCCGGGAACGACCCCTGTCTTTTCTTTCAGAGCGGCGACTTCCTTCTTGAGCTCCTCCCTGATCTGGGCGGCCACTTCCGTGCCGTTAATAATTTTTGCTGCCATCCTGACCTCCTTGTACGTTTTTTATTTGAAGACATAGATGAATCTTACGTTAAGCACCTTTTATCAGCGACAGCATTTCCTCCCTGGTGCTCTGCTTTGATCTGAAAATACCCCGCACTGCCGATGTCGTTGTTCTCGATCCCGGCTTCTTTATGCCTCTCATGCTCATACAGAGGTGATCTGCATCGATGACCACCATACATCCCTTTGGCTTTATTTTATCCATAATCATGTCGGCAAGCTGTGCTGTCAGCCGCTCCTGGACCTGGGGCCTCTTGGCGAGGTGCTCAAGTGCTTTGGCCAATTCGCTGAGGCCGACGATATTTCCTGATGGAATATAGGCGATATGCGCCCTGCCGATGAACGGCAGCAGGTGGTGCTCGCAGACCGAATAGAAGGGGATGTCCTTCAGCAGTACCATCTCGTCATGGCTCTCGCCGGCGATTGGTTTGAGCAGGTCTTCCTCGGGATCTTTGAGCCCTGAGAATATCTCGGCAAACATCTTTGCTACCCGCTCCGGCGTATCCTTGATGCCGGGCCTGTCGGCATCCTCGCCGATGCCTTCGAGAATGAGTCTGACGCCTTCTTTAATCTTTTTCGCGTCCATTGATATATAAAATCCTTTTATCAGTAATGATGATGTCCATCGTTCTGTCGTGGGCTTCTGCAGGGATGCGATTCAGTACCTGCTCTTCATAGGCCAAGGCGACAGTACGAACCTGAGTATGAGATAGTAGTTTATCATAAAAACCTTTGCCGTATCCCAGTCTGTTGCCCTGCCCGTCAAAGGCAACACCGGGTACGATTACCAGATCGATATCGGTTATGTCAATGATTCTCGCTTCGGGCAGGTTCGGTTCAGGTATCCCTAGATAACCGGGGACAAGCTCTTCCATTGTTTTTATTTCAAAAAGTATAAGGGTGCCGCTTGCCCGATCCACTTTCGGGAGCGCAACGCGCTTCCCGTGTGCAAGACTCTCCGGCAGCAGCGCGAGGGTGTCTACTTCGCTTTTGAAAGAGGCATAGAAAAGGACAGAGCGGGCGTTGTTAAATTCAAGGAGAGCAAAGAGCTGCTTTTTGATCGCTGCATCCTTGATGCGTTTAATGTCAGTAGTAATGACGTCACG
This sequence comes from Nitrospirota bacterium, assembly GCA_040754455.1. GTDB lineage: Bacteria > Nitrospirota > Thermodesulfovibrionia > Thermodesulfovibrionales > Dissulfurispiraceae > JBFMCP01. The sequence continues at coordinate 46,471 of JBFMCP010000003.1, read as the reverse complement.
GCGGGAGAGCACTTCTCTTCTCAGCCGGGCCTTATCACTGACAAGCGGTGCCACAGTAATCCCTAATCAGTTCCTAAGGCGCTCTCAAGCTTCTGTTTTATCGCTTTGACGTCTTCGACAATAGCGGGGGTTTCAAAAGGGGAGATGCCCTGTACATCGGCATCCATGACGGCCTGGTTGAATTTCATGGCACCCAGGATTTCCAGGTCTTTGATATGCTCTTTCAGAAAGGCAACGTCATTATCATCTCTCACCTTATTGGCGACCACAAAGACTTTCTTGACGCCGAGCCCTTTTGCCATTTCACGTACAGTGTTGGCGGTCTGGACGCTCCGTTGTCCTGGCTCCACGACCACAATGAAAGCATCGACTGCCTCTGCAGTGCCTCTCGTGAGGTGCTCAATCCCGGCCTCCATGTCGACAACAATCACCTCATCCCGCTCGGCGATCAGATGTTTGAGCAGTCGCCGCAGGAAGACATGCTCGGGGCAGTAGCAGCCGGAGGCTGCGGCTTTTGATTTGCCCATGATCAGGAGCGTAATGCCGCCGATTCTGAATCCGACCTCTTGCGGTATGTCGTCGACTCTCGGATTGAGCTTGAACATGCCGCCCGGCGCGCCGGGCGTTGCGCCGGTCCGCTCCTCGATGAGCTCGTCCATCTCGGCAATGGGCCGTATATGTTCGATATCGGACAATGCGATACCAAGCGCTTGAGCAAGGTTCGCGTCAGGGTCTGCGTCAACAGCAATCACCTTTTTGCCCTCTGCTGCAAAGAGGTGGCTCAATACTGCAGAGAGTGTGGTCTTGCCGACGCCGCCCTTCCCGGTAACAGCTATTTTCATAATTTAAAATTATAACACAAATGAATTTTCCGAGGGTTATTAAGTTGCCCTGTATTTTTGCGGTGTGTTATCATGTTCCATGGAGCAGAAAAAAATCATAGAAGATTCAGAGCGCTACATAATGCATACCTATAACCGGTTCCCCGTCGTGCTCAGAAAGGGCCGGGGGACACGGGTGTGGGGCGCCGATGGCAAGGAATACATCGATTTTGTCGGCGGCATCGCGGTCAATGTGCTCGGCCATTGCCATCCCAAGGTGGTGATCGCGCTGCAGAAACAGGCGCAGCGGCTGCTTCATGTTTCGAACTTTTTTCATATAGAGCCCCAGGTAAAGCTCGCAAAGCTTCTTGTCACTCACTCGTTTGCCGATAAAGTGTTCTTCTGCAACTCAGGTGCTGAAGCGAACGAGGCTGCCATAAAGCTCGCGCGGAAGTACGCAAAGGAGCATCACGGTCAGCACGGCGAACACTATCGTTATGAAATCATTACTACCTTGAATTCTTTTCACGGACGGACTCTCGCGACAATAACGGCAACAGGTCAGGAGAAATTCCACCGGGGCTTTGAGCCGCTGGTCCCCGGATTCAAGTATGTTCCGTTTGATGATAGCACTGCCCTTGAGGCGGCAATAACGCCGAAGACCTGTGCGATCATGCTCGAACCGATTCAGGGAGAGGGAGGAGTGAAGCTCCCTTCAGAGGATTACCTGAAAAGGGTAAGGGAGCTGTGCGATCGGTATGACCTGCTCCTGATTCTCGATGAAGTGCAGACCGGCATCGGCAGGACAGGAAAGCTCTTTGCGTACGAGCATTACGGAATATCTCCCGATATCATGACGCTGGCAAAGGGGCTCGGCGGCGGAGCGCCAATAGGCGCCATGCTGGCAACAGAGAGAGTGGCTTCAGCGTTCAAACCGGGCAATCACGCCTCAACCTTCGGCGGCAATCCCCTTGTCTGTGCTGCAGCCGTGGCAACGATCGAGACGATACTGGACGACGGTTTTATTCTCGACCACTGCAACCGTATGGGAAACTATTTTGTTGAGCGGCTGCAGCAGTTGAAAGAGTATCACCAACAGATCACTGACGTCAGAGGAAAGGGCCTGCTGGTTGCCATGGAGCTTACGAGGGATGGGATGCCTATCGTCAAAGCATGTATCGACCGGGGAGTGCTGATCAACTGCACCGGAGGCGGCAATGTCCTCAGGTTTCTGCCGCCGCTCACCGTTGATGAGAAGGACATCGATTACGTGGTGGGCGTTCTCGATGAGGTGCTGGGGATAGCACTATGAAGCGCGACTTCCTCACCGTCAGTGATCTCGCGAAGGATGAAATCGATGTCCTGCTCAAGCGTTCGCTTGCATTCAAAGCAGGGATCGATAGGAATAAATGTCCGCTGATCGGTAAGAGCATCGGGCTCTTTTTCGAAAAACCCTCGACGAGAACGCGCGTCTCCTTCGAGGTCGCTATTTACCAGCTCGGCGCGCAATCGATCTATCTCAACCCGAAGGAGCTACAGCTCGGCAGAGGAGAGTCGATTGCCGATACCGCCCGGGTGCTCTCGCGCTATTTGAACGGCATCGTACTGAGGACAAATACCCATGCCTCCATAGAGGAGTTTGCAGCGCACGCCACCGTCCCTGTGGTAAACGGGCTCTCCGACCGGCACCATCCCTGCCAGGCCCTTGCCGACCTCATGACTATTCTGGAGAGAAAGGGAGCGCTCAAAGGCATACGGCTTGCCTATATAGGCGATGGGAACAACGTGGCCAACTCGCTGATAGAAGCCGCGGCCCTTACCGGCATCGATGTTATCGTTGCGAGTCCTGAAGGCTATGAGCCTGATCCCGAGATCATAGAGAACGCACAACGGAATGCTGAAGGTGAAATCGTTGTGCTCAGGGATCCGAAAGAGGCGGCGGGCAGGGCTGATGTGATTTACACGGATGTATGGGTGAGCATGGGCCAGGAGGCAGAGGCGGAAAAGAAGAAGGCGAAGTTCAAGGGATATCAGATCAACCAACAGCTGCTGCAGTGTGCTAAGAAAGATGCCCTTGTGCTCCATTGCCTCCCTGCCTACAGAGGTCAGGAAATAACGGATGAAGTTCTCGACGGGCCGTGCAGTGCAGTCTTTGATCAGGCCGAAAACAGGATGCATACTGAAAAGGCGCTGCTGGAATTTTTGCTTGGTGAATAGGTGAGTCGGACTAAGAAACATTGTATAACATAATCCCCAGAGGATGTTTCTCCAACTCACCGATGCACCGATGCACCCATTTGCCGATTGCGGCCATCGCAATAATCGTAATGGCGCTCACTGCCTGTTCGTCTTCTCGCGGAGAAAAACTCTTTGTCGAGGAAGGATGCATTCACTGCCATCTTTTCAAAGGGAAGGGCGGCGGCACCGGGCCTGATCTTACCAATGTCACCCGCCGGAGAGACTATCCGTGGATAAGGAATCAGATACGAAATCCTGAGGAACATAACCCTCGAACCGAGATGCCAAGCTACAGTCATCTATCGGAAGAGGATGTGCGTGCGCTGTTCCGCTATCTCAAGGGCTGACGTGCCTTTCTTGACTTACCTTTCCCCCCTTAGATAAGATATTTCTCTCCAGAGTTGTATCACGTATAATAGTTAGACACAGGAGCAAGCCCCTTTGCGTGCCCTTCCGGCGCCGGCTGCAGGCTCTTTTCAAGAGGAGGATACATGCGTATTGCTATAGGTTCGGACCATGCCGGACTCGAACTGAAGCTGGAGATCATCTCGGTTCTGAAAGGGCTTGGTCATGAGTGCACCGATTACGGCACCGATACGCCGCAATCAGTTGATTATCCGGATTTCGGCGAAAAAGTTTCCGAGGCGGTCTCTTCCGGTACTGTGGAGCGGGGAATTCTGATCTGCGGCACGGGAATCGGCATGTCCATTGTTGCCAACAAGTTCGCCAATGTGCGTGCAGCACTCTGCAATGAGCTCTTCTCAGCAAAGATGAGCAGACTCCATAATGACGCCAACATACTTGTCCTCGGTGGCAGGATCATCGGCAAGGACCTCGCCAAAGAGATCGTGAGGACCTGGCTGACCACGCCGTTCGAGGGCGGGCGGCATGACAACAGGCTGAAAAAAATCCATCTTATCGAAGATAAAATGCTTATGAAAGGAGGTTCCCGGAAAGACTGACCGGCACTGGTCTCGGGAACCGCAGCAGGTACACGGTAATGAATTTCGAGCATCTCAAGTCGGCTGACCCTGAAGTCTACGAGGCGATCCAGAATGAAAAAGTGCGGGAGCAGAACAAGATACTCCTCATCGCTTCGGAGAACTACGTGAGCAACGCAGTCCTTGAGGCCCAGGGGTCGGTGCTGACGAACAAGTACGCTGAGGGATATCCCGGCAGGCGCTACTACGGCGGCTGCGAGTATGCCGACGTCGTCGAACAGCGTGCTATCGAGAGGGCAAAGGAGCTCTTCGGCGCGGACCATGTCAACGTTCAGCCTCATTCCGGCAGCCAGGCGAACATGGCGGCCTATTTCTCCTGCCTGAAACCGGGCGACACTATTCTCGGGATGAGCCTGGCCCACGGCGGCCACCTCTCGCACGGCGCATCGGTCAATTTCACCGGCATGCTCTATAATTGTGTATCGTATGGGGTCAATAGAGCGACCGGCTATCTGGATATGGACGAAGTAAAAGCTGCGGCGCGTCAGTACCGGCCGAAAATGATCGTTGTCGGTGCAAGCGCCTATTCACGCACGATCGATTTCAAGGCATTTTCCGATATCGCCAAAGAGGTGGGAGCCTATTTGCTCGCGGATATCGCGCATATCGCAGGATTAATTGCCGCAGGCCAGCATCCCTCGCCGGTTGCATACGCCGATTTTGTTACAACAACGACGCATAAGACCCTGAGGGGACCGAGGGGCGGCATGATCATGTGCAAAGCGGACTTTGCAAAGGCGGTCGATAAGGCGATCTTCCCCGGCATTCAGGGAGGCCCTCTTGTCCACGTCATTGCAGCGAAGGCGGTGGCGTTCAAAGAGGCATTGAGCCCGGAGTTCAAGGAGTATCAGAAAAGGATTGTGAGCAATGCAAAGAGGCTTGCTGAGGGCCTGATCGAGCGCGGCTTCACCATCATCTCCGGCGGCACCGATAACCACCTGATGCTGGTCGATCTGACCAACATGAATGTGACAGGGAAGGATGCGGAAGAAGCCCTGGACAGGGCAGGTATTACGGCGAACAAGAATGCGATTCCCCATGATACCAAGCCGCCGACTATCACAAGCGGCATACGGCTCGGGACTCCGTGTGTGACGACACGGGGCATGGGTGAAGCGGAGATGGATGAAATAGCGGACATTATTGCAACGGTCATCAAGAACATCGACGCCCCTTCGGTCATCACCGATATGAACAAACGGGTAAAGCAGCTCTGCGATAAGCATCCCATCTACTGACCATGAAATGCCCTTTCTGCGGCAGCATTGAGGACAAGGTCATCGATTCCAGGACGAGCAAAGAGGGCGACGTCATTCGCCGCCGCCGGGAGTGTCTCAAATGTGCGCAGCGGTTCACCTCCTATGAACGGGTCGAAGACCCCCTCCCCATGGTCATCAAGAAAGACGGGAGCCGGGAGTTCTTCGACAGCCACAAAATACTCACCGGCCTCAAGAAGGCCTGCGAAAAGCGGCCGATCCCCATTTCTAAACTCGAAGAGGTAGAGAACTCTATTCAGAAAAAGCTGATGAGCATGGGAGTCAAGGAGATCAACAGCTCCTGGGTGGGAGAGGAGATCATGGCGGCCCTCAAAGAGCTCGACAAGGTCGCCTATGTACGCTTTGCCTCGGTCTACCGGCAGTTCAAGGATATCAACGACCTCATGGAAGAGGTAAAGGCCCTCTTCGATATGAAGGAATTGAAGAAGAAGTAAATTATGGGGTGACGAGGGAATGCACACCGATGAATATGCCATTTCTCTCTCACGGGAGCTGAACTCCTGCAGAAAGATAGTGCAGAAGATCCGCAAAACGCTGCGGAAGTTCGAAGAAAAGCATGGCATGACCACAGAGGAGTTTATTCAAAAACAGAGCAGCGGCAATCTAACGACAAGCGAAAGAGATGCCTCCGCCTGGCTTAAAGAATACAATGCGCTGAAGCGGTGGGAAGAGAGAGCGCGGGAGATAGAGCGGCTCTACCATGAAATGAGGTTTTAGGTATGCCTCCCGCCTCCGGCTCGGAGACGGGAGGCGTAATGTTGTCAGTGGCCTCCGAAGAAGGTGCTGCTCACCCAGTAAAGAAAAAAGAGCAGCCCGACGCCCAGGCCGACGCTCCAGCCGATCAGCTTTTTCTCCACCGGAAGCAGCGGCTCGTATTCGGCATCCATCTTCTTCAACTCTTCAGAAAGTTTCGGTTGTCCTGCTGCCGTTGCTTTTATTTCAGCCATGACTATATCCTCCTTTTTGTCGTGCTATCCCGTGATGACCGGCGGCTTCACGCCATGGAAGAAGAGCCATGATATGAAGAGCCCTATCCAGATGATGAAGCCGAAGAGGCAGAGTATATACACCGCCGCAAGTTTGCCGATACCCTCTTCCCACAGCTTCTTGAAATTGGAGACGATACCGATGGTGAAGAAGGTGAGGACAAAGAACATGACTCTGAAGACGTTGCCCTCATCCGTTGCGGTCTTTGCTGCAGCCATGGTAGCCTTCGGCGCTTTGATCTCTGCCTCAAGCCCCTTGATTCTGTCTTTGGCAGCGTTCATCTTAGCGGTTAACGCCGCTTTCGCTGCGGGATCCGTTGTAGCGGGGAGCTGCTTCTCTATCGACGCAATTTCATCCTTTGCTGTTTTAATTTCCTTGTCGACCGGCGATATCGCATTGGCTGCCGGCCAGCAGATTGCCAGGATGAGGAAGAACGTAAGGGCATAGCCGATGACGAATTTCGGGAAACGGTGCCAGATCTCGATGGGCTGGACCTTCTGTCCTTCCTTGCATTCGATCTTCGTGCACCAGATTATGGCGAGGATGAATGCCCATATGCCGATGAAGATATCGATGAACATCTTTACGGTAGTGGCGGTCATCGTTATCCAGTCGGCCTTGTAGTTGATTCCTTCCATTTCGAGCGCCTTTGCCCTGATGAGTGCGTCGGTGATCGCGCCGCTCGCTACGGCGCCGCCGTCGGTCTTGACGGCAAGCCCCATCCAGGCGCCTGCTACCAGCGGCTCGCTCCAAAGGGTCGTCTGGGCGATGAAGGGAAGAATGATCATCTCAACCACGGCGAAGATAACGACCAGCGATGAAACCATGATCGGCACCACCGGACGTGCCCTGATGGCGCCACCCGTTGCTATTGATGCAGAGACACCGCAGATCGATATGCCAGAAGCGAGGGGTGCCGCCCATTCCCTGCTGAACTTGAAGTACTTGCGTGCGACGAAGTAGACGACCGCCCAGTAAATCAGGTAGGCTTCAACAATAGCGCAGAGACCTCTGAACATAACGTTCGTTGCAAGGCTCAGCGACTCGGCTGACTTCAGACCCAACCCTGCTCCCATGATAACGATAGCGGTTTTTATATAGAGCTCGGGCCTTGAAGCCTCTTTCAATGTCTCAGAGAGCTTCGGAAAGAAGTTCCCTACGACCAGTCCCGCAATAAGGGCGATAATGAATCCTGCCTCACCGGTCAGGCTCAAAGACCAGGGAATGTTGAAGTTTTTCAACTGGTTCTTTGTCGCAGCTATATACGCATAGTGGCCAAGGAACCAGCAGAGATAGCCTATCCAGAATACGAGGGTGAAGCCGATCGCGAATTTCTTGACATCGGTGCCTAACATCTTTGCGCCTATCCCCATAATGACCATCATAACAAGATAGGTGAGTACCAGCGAGGCAATGCCGGACAGGCCTTTCTTCTCATACTTGTCGCCGACCTTAAGCCCGGAGGTGTCTTCTTTAACGGTAATCGTCTCCTCCTTGCCGTCAGCCTTTTTCAAGGTAAGCTTCTGACCGTCGATTTTGGTGATCTCGCCTTTTACTGATTGGTAGGTTTTTGATACGGGAGCGGTTGCTTTTGCAGGGTCCGTCCATATCTTGGTGCTGATTCCCCATCCGAGTATATCTACTCCGCCAAATACCCCGAGAGAAAGGACAAAGATAAACAGACCAAGTATCAAGGAGAGCCAGTCCTCGCTGATCCCTTTTTTTGGTGCAGGCTTGCACGTTTCGGGATTGTCGCAGTGCGCTTCAGTCAATTTGTCTTCATCGATACGTTTTTCTTGCATGCATAAACCCCCTTTTTGTTCAAGAAACGGTTCTAAAACCCCCTTTGCCCTGCTATGTTCGTACCGCTATCACCTCCTTAAATTCAAAGGTAGTCGCACACTATCCTTTTATCTTTGATAGGTGCTTTTATTGCACACAAAATTGTTAGCAAATAAAATACCACGTTGTTAAGCTGCTGGGAATTAAGAGAATTGAAAAGAAAGCAGGATAGGTCACGTTCCCGGAGGGGAACATTTGGTGCAGCGGGTGTTTCCTTTTGGGAACTTATTCTAATGCATACTTTTTAAGCTTTTTCCAGAGGACTTTTCTGCTGATGCCGAGGAGCCTGGCAGCCTCGATCTTTCTTCCTCCTGCATCATTGAGGGCTTTGACGATTTTTTGCCGCTCAAAGCACTTCACGCTCTCCTCGAGCGAGAGGTTTTCCTTAATGCAGGGAATTATCTCGGCTGCACCGGAGATTTCATTAGGGAGGTGCTTCAGGGTGATGAGGCCATCCTTCGAGAGCACTGCTGCCTGCTCGATAGCATGCTTCAGCTCCCGCACATTTCCCGGGTAATGGTAAGAGAGAAGGGCATCGAGAGCAGGCTGTGACAGCGTCAGGCCCTTCTTGCCGAATTTTTCCCTGAAACACCCAAGGAAGCTATTGATAAGGGGCTGAATATCCTCTCTCCGCTCTCTGAGCGGTGGAATGATGATGGGTACTACATTGATCCGATAGAAGAGGTCATCTCTGAAACTCCCCGCAGCAACGCGCTCTTTCAGGTTTTTGCTGGTCGCGTAGATGCTCCTTACATCAACCTTTATAGAGGTGTTCCCACCGAGCCTGGTGATGACATTATCCTCCAGGACCCTCAAGAGCTTTGATTGCAGCGAGAGCGGTATATCACCGATTTCGTCAAAGAAGATGGTGCCGCTGCCGGCGAATTCAAATTTTCCCTTTCTCGCTTCCGTTGCCCCGGTGAAGGCCCCCTTCTCGTATCCGAAGAGCTCCGATTCGAAGAGCGTTTCGGGTATGGCAGCGCAGTTTATTTTGATAAAGGGCTTATTGCCCCTTCCGCTGAGCCGGTGGATCGCATTCGCGACGAGCTCTTTGCCGGTGCCGCTCTCTCCCTGGATGAGCACCGGGATATCCGTGCCCGCCACCGCCTCGATGCGGCTTTTTACATCATTTATAGCAGGACTGATGCCGATAAGCTCCTGGCAGGTATCGCGCTCTTTCAGGGTCTCTCTCAGATAGAGCACTTCATCTTCGAGCCCCTGGAACTTAAAGAACCGTTCGATTGCAATGAGGAGCTCTTCGTTGGTGAAGGGTTTTGCAATATAGTCAAAAGCGCCGTCCTTCATTGCCTGTACAGCTCCCTTTACTTCAGCATAGCCGGTAATGATGATGACCCCTGTCTTCGGGGTTGTCTCTTTTGCCTCTTTGAGGATCGCAAAACCATCCCTGCCGGGCAGCTTGAGATCGGTGATGACGAGGTCATAGGTATTTTTTCGGAGAGCATCGAGCCCCTCATTTCCATTGGTGTAGAGAGATACCTCGTAATCCTGGGCGGTCAGGAAGTGGCTCATGCCGAGCCGCATGATCGGATCGTCTTCAATGATGAGAATATGCTTCTTCATGGTGCGATAGGTAACGTGACAGTGAAGGTCGTCCCTTCCCCTGATGTTTCGACCGTGATGCTGCCTTTGTGCTGTTCGATAATCGCCTTGCTCACCGTAAGACCGAGCCCTGTCCCCTCTCCCACCTCTTTTGTGGTGAAGAAGGGATCATATATCTTGCTGATTATATCACGAGGAATTCCCTTTCCTGTATCGCTTACCGATACGGTACAGGTAGTTTCACGGTACCAGCTCCTGATCGTCAGCGTACCGCCGCTCTCCATGGCCTGAACGGCATTAATAATAAGATTGAGAAACACCTGTTCGAGCTTGTTGGCGTCGACCATCAGATCAGGAATTTCAGAAAGCCCTTTAACGAGGCGGATCCCCTTTTGGGCGATTACATACTCGGTGAGGCTCAGGACATTCTCGATAATCGTATTGATGGAAGAAGGCGCGATACTCAAAGGCGTGTTTTTGGAGAAACTGAGGAGCTGCTTTACGATATTCTGGATCCTGTCAAACCCCTTTGTTATCGTATCAACGTGCTGCCTCCTTGCCTCCTCACTCATCTCGGTATTCAAGAGGTTGTTGAAGCAGAGACGTATTCCCCCCAGCGGGTTGTTGATCTCATGTGCAACGCCTGCCGAGAGCTGGCCGAGGGCCGCGAGCTTTTCGGTCTCCATCATCTGCTTCTCAATAGCTGCTGTCCGCTTCAGCCGCTCCTGGGCATCCAGGAGGTGCTTCGCAAGAATATTGAACGATTCGGTGAGGTCTCCTATTTCGTCATGGCGGTCAATAGGCATTTTTTTGCCGAGCGGCTCTTCTCCTTTGGCAATGCTTCTGAAAAACCTTGAGAGATTATTCAGGGGCGCCGTCACAAGAAACTTGAATATTCCGGTGAGGGCGAAAAAGAGTATGCCGAGCGTGGATGTGCCGAAGACAAAGGTATCGATGGCAGTCTGCCGTATATGAGCAAACGCTACGGTAAGGGGTATCGAGACAGACTCGACGCCGACGACGGTATTCTCCTTCCATCCGAAACTGCCCGAATCCCCGTAGCGATCGACGATGGCTTTCAGCGCGGCAGCTTTCTCGCCATGGCAGGCCAGGCACGAGCGATCTGCAACAATAGGGAGGACGTAAATAATCGATTGTTGTTTTCCCGCAGTCACCAGACCTTTCCATGAGAGGTCGGTCCTGTTTCTCCTAAAATAATCGAGCATCTGACGATGGAATTCGTCAGCCCGATTCTCATGGTTGAGCGGAGTGTCGGAAACCCTCTTGTAGATATAATCGGGGAGCTCCTTGTTGAAGCGCTTCATGACGTGGAGGTTCACATGGGTCGAAGACATTGCCTCGGCGACAAAGGATTCCTCGAGCCCTGCTTTGGAGAGTAGCTCGAACATCTTTGGACGCAGCTCTTCCTTGACGTATCCCCCCAATGCCTTCACCTGTGTCATAATGATCACTGTTTTTTCCCGAGCATCTTTGATCACCTGTGTTTTCAAATACTGATAGAGAATGAGGGAAAAGAAGGCGGAAAACAGGAAGAGAATAATACCTATGATAAAGCCGAACCTTACCCCAAGCGTTAGGTTGTTGCTTTTCATGATTCAATGTTATTCTACCATTACTTATTGAATTCCCACCAGTTTCATGCTAATATAAAAAACTTTACGTCTCTCTTTGTTATAAGATCTAAAGCATACAGGAACACTAAAACTTACTGAAATGGCAAACATTCTTCCCTTCAGAGGACTTCTCTATAATCCGGACAAAGTATCAGGGGACGAAGTAATCGCGCCTCCCTATGACATTATTGCTCCCGACTACAAGGAAACCCTTTATCAAAAGAGCCCCTATAACATCGTTCGCATCGATTTCGGCAAAGAGCTGCCCGGTGACACGGAAAGCAGCAATAAATACACCCGGGCCAGAGACCTTCTTGAGCAATGGATGAAAGAAGGCATTCTCGTCAGGAACGATAAGCCCGCCTTCTATGTATATGCTGTTGATTATACCATCGGGGGAAAAAGAAAAAGGCTTAAGGGGTTTCTCGGGCTGGTCAAGATCGAGGAATTGGGGCAGGGGGTCTATCCCCATGAGGCAACTCACTCCAAGCCGAAAGCAGACCGGCTGAACTTGATGAGGTTCTGCATGGCTAATGTTAGCCCCATCTACTCGCTGTATCACAGTCGCGAGAAGGCGGCAGCAGACATTATCGATGCCGCGCTCATGGAGGAGCCTTATTTCTCCGCCGGCGATGTGGATGGAGCGGTGCACCGTCTCTACAAGGTGACGGATGAGTCAAAAATTAAGTTGATAACACAGGAATTATATGATAAACCTATATTTATAGCTGACGGCCACCACCGGTACGAGGTTGCGCTGGAATTTAAAAAAGAGATGGAGCGCCGTTCGGCCGGCGAGCAGACCGGGGTGTTCAGGCCCTGGGAGTATGTCATGATGTTCCTGGCGAATATGGCCGACGAGGGTGTGACCGTCCTGCCGACCCACCGATTGGTAAAGGGGATAGCCGGGGGGAAAGAGGCCTTGAAGAGACTTGAGACCGATTTCATCTTGTCGAATGTTCCGCTCGATGCAAATATTGCCGAGGTGCTCGCCCGAGAGGGGAAGAATACCTTCGGTCTCTATCTGGACCGGGAGCAGCACTTCCATATGCTGAAGTACCGGAAGGATACGCTTGACGATGTCCCTCCAGCGCTCAGGAATCTCGACGTTGTTATTCTACATGAATTGATTCTTAAGAAGGATCTCGGCATCACCGATATCGCCTTTGAAATGGATGTAAAGGAGGCTGTTAACCGGGTGCATAAAGGGGACTTCGACGGAGCCTTCTTCCTGAACCCTACCGGGGTTGAGGATGTGGAGCGTGTCGCTCTGTCAAATCTGAGAATGCCGCCGAAATCGACCTATTTCTACCCGAAGCTGTTAACCGGAATGGTTATAAATAGATTCTAACACTTCAAATCCAAGGAGGACTTCAATGGCAGTGCGCGTAGCGATCAACGGATTCGGCAGGATCGGAAGGAATTTCTTCAGGACGAGCAAGGGGAACAAGGATATCGAGATTGTTGCCATTAATGACCTCACCGATGCAAAGACACTGGCGCATCTTCTCAAATACGATTCGGTACACGGCATCTTTGCTGCTGATGTCAAGGCCGGCGACAGCAGCCTCATCGTAGATGGCAAGGAGATCAAGGTGTCAGCAGAGCGGTCGCCGGAAAACCTTCCCTGGAAGGCGATGAACGTGGACATCGTCGTCGAGTCGACCGGCCTCTACACCGACCGTGACAAAGCGGCAAAGCACCTCGATGCCGGAGCAAAGTGGGTGATCATCTCTGCGCCGGCTAAGGAGCCTGATGTCACGGTCTGTCTCGGCGTCAACGACGAGATGCTCGATCCTGCAAAGCACAGAATCATCTCGAACGCTTCCTGCACTACGAACTGTCTTGCGCCGGTCGCAAAGGTCCTCAATAAAGAGTTCGGCATCATCAGAGGTCTCATGACGACAGTGCACTCCTATACCAACGACCAGAGGATTCTCGACCTCCCGCACAAGGACCTGAGGAGGGCAAGAGCGGCAGCGCTCTCGATGATCCCGACAACCACCGGCGCTGCAAAGGCGGTCGGTCTTGTGCTCCCCGAGCTGAAAGGCAAGCTCGACGGTTTTGCCATTCGCGTCACCACACCTAATGTCTCCGTTGTCGATCTTGTGGCTGAGCTGAACAAAGAGGTCACTGCCGAAGAGGTCAACGCTGCCATGAAAAAGGCGGCTGAAGGCCCCATGAAGGGCATCCTCCAGTATGTCGAGGAACCGCTCGTCTCGATCGACTTCAACGGCAATCCGCACTCCTCGATCTTCGACTCCACCCTGACCAAGGTGATGGAAAAAAAGATGGTCAAGATCATTTCCTGGTACGACAACGAGTGGGGATACAGCACCCGCCTCAGAGATCTCATCCTGCTTATCAGCAAGAGGTGGTAGCCATGGCGAGGAGAGGGGATGTGCCGGCTGGCATAAAGGATATTCTCGGCAAGCTCACCATTGAGGATGTCCCGATCAAGGGGAAGAGGGTCTTTATTCGGGCTGACTTCAACGTTCCTCTTGATGATAATATGATCATTACCGATGACAGCAGGATACGCTCGACGCTTCCGACCATCAATTACGCTATCGACGAAGGCGCAAAGGTGATTCTGGCATCTCATCTGGGGAGGCCGAAGGGCAAGGTTGAACCGCGCTTCAGCCTCGCTCCGGTCGCCAAGAGACTTCAGCGTCTCTTGAACAAGGAAGTGATCTTCGCCCCTGATTGCGTCGGCTCCCAGGTGGAGCACCTTGTCGAAAAGATGAAGGAGGGAGATGTCCTCCTCCTCGAGAACCTTCGATTCCACCCTGAAGAAGAAAAGAACGATGAGTCCTTTTCAAAGGCGCTCGCCAAACTGGCCGACATCTATGTCAATGACGCCTTCGGAGCAGCGCACCGGGCCCATGCCTCGACAGCGGGCATTACGAAGTTCCTTCCTTCGGCTGCTGGCTTCCTCATGAAGAAGGAGATCGAATACCTCAAGGGCGTGGTCGAAAATCCGGTGCGGCCCTTTGTAGCGATTCTCGGCGGGGCAAAGGTATCGGGCAAGATCGGCGTGCTCGAGAACCTTGCAAACAAGGTCGATAAGGTTATCGTCGGCGGCGGCATGGCCTATACTTTTATTAAAGCCATGGGATACGAGATCGGTGACTCGCTGGTGGAGCCGGAGATGTTCGACCTCGCCAAGAGCATTATCGACAACCTCAAAAAGAACGATGTCAAGTTCTATCTTCCTGTCGACAGCGTGATCGCACAGAGCATAGAGGCGGGGGCGGAAACCAAAATCGTTACGACACAGGAGATTCCGAAAGGCTGGCGCGCCCTCGATATCGGGCCGGCGTCAGTCAAGCTCTTTTCAGAGGCGCTGCAGAATGCAAAGACCATCATATGGAACGGGCCGATGGGCGTCTTCGAGATCGACGCCTTCTCGCGGGGGACCTTTGCCATCGCCCACGCTGTTGCCGATGCCTATGCGCTGACGATCGTCGGCGGCGGCGATACGGACTATGCGGTGCACAAGGCAGGGGTGAGTGACGCCATCACCTTCATCTCGACCGGCGGCGGCGCATCGCTGCAGTTGCTCGAGGGGAAGGATCTTCCGGGCATTTCAGCATTGACTGACAAGAAATAACGTTCTTGGATGAATAGAAGAAGAGGGTAGCCCCTGTTGGAGACTACCCTCTTTTATTTATCGGTACAACCAAGAAGGAGCGCTTTCATGAACTCCTCTTTCTTCTCTGACCGGTGCTCTTTCCGCTGACTGCGCAGAAGGAGCCTTCTGTTGCTCCTTACGACGCCATCTGAAGCTCTTCGGTGCTGCACACCTTGTGCGGAAGCTTCTCGTTCGAGTGCGAGACGATCCCCCGCTTCAATTCAACGATCGACGGGTTCTTGCTCTCGAAGCGGTTGATCAGGAACTGCGCGGCGACCTCGGGCTTGATGATATCGCCACAAGTGAAGATATCGACTGCTGCATACGAGTATTCGGGCCAGGTATGAATAGAGAGGTGTGATTCGGCGATCACTACCATGCCGCTGATTCCGAAGGGGTTGAATTCGTGGAACGATACGTCGATGATCGTTGCTCGTGCTTCCTTTGCTGCGGAGACTAACGCACCTTTTACTTGGTTTAGATTTTTCAGAATCTCAGGATTACAGTCCCTCAATTCTACCAAAAGATGGGTACCTAAAGCATTCAATCCTCTCCCTCCTTCAGTGAAGAATCGAAGGAGCAACCGCTCCTTTCAGTGTGTAAGCCTTACATCTTACACTACAACTACTTTTCTTGTCAAGGATTTTGCATCGGCTTGCTCTTACTGTAAGTCCTTTGCATTATCCGGTTGTGCTGCGGGTGCGTTTACCTCCTTTCCGAGTTAAGGGTTATTAAAAGGTAATTATATAATATATAATTCGTTTCCTGGAGTCTACAAAAAATTTACCAATTGAACAAGGGATTCCGGATGAGCCGACAGATGACGGTGCTGTCTGAACGGAGGGGAAGAGGAGATGGTGGGCAGTGAGAGAATCGAACTCCCGACACGGGGCTTTTCAGGCCCCTGCTCTACCGACTGAGCTAACTGCCCGTGGATCAAAAAGCAATCTTAAACAATAACCAGTAAGACCCCAAAATGTCAAGATTTCGCCTGCTGTCAGAATTATAAAGCGCGCGGGCAAAGGGAAGGGCGGCATCTCGTATGCCCGGTGATCATACGTTTACAAAAAGGTTCGAAAATATGGTGTATAATGGTTACCATTGCAGGACGAAAGGTGCATGTTGAGCATTCGATATCTGACCATCATAGCACGAAGTTTTGTCGACTTCTTCAGAGACGGAGGGATGATGCTGGCCGGCTCGCTCTCGTATTTTTCGATGATGGCCCTGATCCCCTTTTGTCTCTTCCTCGTCACGATCTTCGGGTACGTCCTTGGCGAGAACGAAGTGCTGCTCAGGTTTTTTTCAGCGAAACTGATGAGCTTTTTCCCCGATGTCACCCGCAAGATTGCCGAGGAATTGAGAAAGCTGATTTCCTATAAGGGGCTCGGTACGTTTACCTTTGTGCTATACGGGTTCCTCTCCTACCAGCTCTTTTCGTCGCTGGAAGAGGCTATTAATGTGATCTTCAAGATAAAGGCACGACGGCACTTTATTGTCACGCTGGTGCTCTCGCTGCTCACGATTACGTTGATCCTCATCTTTATTCTTGCCTCCTTCGGCGCGACCTCGATCATCCCGCTCCTCAAAGTCGCGAGGGAATTCTTTCCCGGTCTGCACATAAGCGCCATCACCGGATTTCTGATCAGGTTTGTCGTACCGTTTCTTCTGGTCTTCCTGATACTGGCAACGCTCTATGCGCTCCTGCCCCGGCGGAAGGTGCGGTGTGGCTCTGCTGTAGCAGGTGCGCTGCTGACCGCGGTCTTCCTTGAAGCAGCAAAGCATCTTTTTACGATCTATGTAGCGAAGGTGGCACAGATGGGGGCGGTTTATGGTCCTCTCTCCGCATTCATTATATTTTTGCTCTGGGTGTACTATTCGGCATGCCTGTTCCTCATAGGCGCCGAGGTGGTCCATAATCTCGAAGGGGCGCGCAGAAGCTACCGATAAAACGGTACAATAGAAGTACAGCCCTATGATTCTTCTATTTTTTTATTCTGGGATTGACTATGTTTCATTATCCCAAAAAGGATAGTGAATTCAAGCTTGCTACCGACCTGTGGCTTGTCGCTCTCTTCGGCGCGCTGCGCGGCATCAATGAATGGATCGATATGTTCTCGCTCATTCAGAGCCCTGCAACACGGATGCCGCTGAAGATCATCAGGAGCGTTACGCTGTCCCTCTCGTTTGCCTGCCTGCCCGATATCTGATAAAGTTTATAAAGGAACCCGATGCATTTCTCCAGGGAGGCGTCCATGAAAAAATACAAAATGATGATGCCGCTTTTTTGCATTCTCTCTATCGTTCTGCTTTTCCATCCTATTGCGGTCCGGGCAGGAGACTTCGACGGCCTCAAACGAGTGAAGGCCGTGTGGGACGTTACCGTTGATAACGGCGAATTATTTGAGAACAAACTTGCCCTTATAAAGCACACTGCCGACACGCTCAGGAAGCGGGGCGTGCGCCCGATATTTGTTGTCGCCCTTAACGGGCCTGCGGCAAAATTCGCTGCGAAGACCCTGGGTGGTACACGCCATGCCGGAGAAAAGATCGAGAACCTGTCGGATATCCAGGAAAAGATGAAAGAGCTGCATACAAGCGGTGTGGTCTTCATGACCTGTAAGATATCCCTGAAACAGGGAAAGATCGAGGAGAGCGCCCTTCTCCCTTTTGTCAGAATCGGGGAAAACGTGCTCGCGAATATCGCGGCGCTGCAGAATAAGGGGTACGCGTATATGCCGGTGCGGTGAAGACGGCTATTTAAGCGTCGGGATCTTCTCTCCTATTTTCGCCAGTGCCCATTCAAGGGCTATCCGCTCTGTCATGCCCGCCGCTGTTTCTGAATGAGAAGCCTCAGCTTCCCATAGTATTGTGCCGGAATGGATGTCGACCAGTTTCAAAGCCACTGAAGCAGTGCATGCGTTGATTGAGAGCTGTTTGGGCGCATAGCCTGTCCAGACCCACTCTTTTTTTGGCTGACATCCGTACTTCGTCGTGGAGCCGACGACAAGTGCGGCCACTCCCCGGGATGCCAGCATCTTGTTGTCGGGCTCTTGTAAATCCCCGGCGCTCTCTTTGTCCCGCTTTGCGATTCCCTTTGGTTTGTTCAGCCTCAGTACGCTGAAGCCTTTATATTCGAATTTCCGGGCAATTTTATCGGATACTATTTTCCCTGCTTCTTGATCGGGACAGATGAAGGGAGTGACGAATATATTCCTGTAATCCTGAATCGCATTGTTGTGCCGCGCTGATTCCCTTTTTGCAGCACATCCGTAGAGGAGCACGAATAAAATGGCGCAAAGTGCGCCGGGGATCACAAACAATCTTGTGGCAGCTCTGCTCATAAATGATAGTTAGGGGTTTGGCAACCTTATCTTATAAGGGTAGGGGGGAGTATATTCGGTGAGCAGAGCGGGATTCAATTCCTTTATGAGCTTGACCGAGGTTTTGTATTGATCGGCCAGGGCCTTTAAGGCGGTGACCTTGTCGGTTACAATCTCCCGGTGCTCGACAAGCTCGTACTCTATTTCATCGAGGGACTTGAGCCCGTAGCGCTCGGGATCACGGGCGATTGTCGCAACAGCGATAAGCTTGGCCAGATAACGGTTGATGACATCCGGAAGATTTGCTGATTTGCTTTTGTAGATATTTTTTACCTTTCCCTCTCCTGCATTATATGCGGCGAGTGCGAGATCCCAGGTGCCGAACATGCCGTAGAGATCTTTCAGATAGCGTGCAGCTGCGTGCGTCGATTTTACAGGGTCTTTCCGTTCATCGACATACCTGTCGATGCGGAGCCCGTACCTCTTTCCTGTCGTTTTCACAAATTGCCATAACCCTACTGCATCTCCCGACCCGACGGCAGCAGGGGAGAACCCGCTTTCGATCAGGGGAAGATAGGCGATGTCGGAAGGTATTCCCTTTTCATCGAAGACGTCGATGATGATATCGAGGTATTGATAGGCATTGGCGAGTTTTTCCTCGAAGGCCTGGGGAATCTTTTTGGTGAAGAATTCGATGGTCCGTTCATAGATCTTGCCGATGGATTGATTTTTCTTAAGCGTATGGAGATCATCAGCGGCAAATGAAGTGACCGTCAATGTGGAGATAAAGAGCACAGCAACTGCACATGTGAACGATCTTCTCATTACCACCTCGAAAAAAAGAATAAGTACGGCTCAACGAGAAAGTATTCAGGTGCTGCTTCTGTCGTTTTATTAGTAACCATTATAGCATTTTTGCAGGTGATATGTCATACGTTTTTATTGTATTTACAGGCTTTTGCTGTTGCATTTTCCCCGGAGGCATGCAATGGTATAAATAGTGACGCGTAATGAGTAATGGGTGATCAGCAAAAGCTTTTATCGGTAGAGATATTTAGCTCATTACGCATGGCTGATATTGGGGAGTCGTCTAAAGGCAGGACAGCAGATTTTGGATCTGCTTATAGAGGTTCGATTCCTCTCTCCCCAGCTGAAGCAGGAGATGATCGTTCCGCTGATCTCTTCCGTGACTTGCTCGCTGTTTTATTTGTGAATTCAAGCTTTTTGTGGTAGTATTGATGAAAGTGAAAGGAGGTGAGTAGATGCGAAAGGTTTTGTTATTTCTCATTGCCGCATTTGTATTTTCTCCGGTGACGTATTCATACGGCTTCGCGACCAAGGGGCAGGACTGCTCGAAGTGCCATACGCTCAAGAAAGAGGAGGCGGAGGCACTGCTTAAGGAACTCGTGCCGAACCTCAAGGTGCTCGATGTCAGGCAGAGCCCGATGAAGGCTGCCTGGGAGGTGGCCATTGAGGCAGGCGGGCAAAAGGGCGTCATGTATGTCGATTATTCGAAGAAGCATCTCTTCTCGGGGTCTATTGTCGATATAAAGGCAAAGAAGAACCTCACCCAGGAGCGCTTTCAGGAGATCAACAAGGTCGATGTCGCATCGATTCCTCTGAAAGACGCCCTGGTGATGGGCGATAAGGACGCAAAGCATAAAATCATCGTCTTCAGCGACCCTGATTGACCCTACTGCGTGAAACTTCATCAGGAGATGAAGAAGGTGGTCGCAGAGAGGAAAGATATCGCATTTTACATCAAGCTCTTCCCCCTTCCCATGCATAAAGATGCTTACGGAAAATCAAAAGCGGTCGTATGTGAGAAATCGCTGGAACTTCTCGAAGATGCCTACAATAAAAGGCCCATGTCGCCGGCGAAATGTGAGACAACGGCAATTGATGAGAATATTCAGCTTGCAAGGAAGCTGAACATCACCGGCACGCCGGCATTGATCTTCCCCGACGGGGTGGTTGTGCCGGGCTATATCGAGGCGGGCAGAATAAAGGAAATGATTGATAAAAAATAACGGACGTTCTTCGGTATTTTTTACGGAAGCAGGGCAATCTGCTTCCGTTTTGTTTTTTTTGGAGGGCAGCAGAATGGCTTCGACTAATACAAGATGATATCCGAAAATTTCTATTGCCACAGGGTAGATCCGGCCCTATTATTTAATCAAGAGCAGCGCGATCTCACATGATATATAAAATCCTTGCCGATATCGTTGTCCTCATCCATTTCTGCTGGATTCTCTTCCTCTTTTTCGGCGCTATTTGGGGAGTGAAGCACAAAATGGTGAGGGTTGTGCATCTCGGGGGGCTTGCCTTTGCTATAATGATGCAGCTCTTCGGCTGGTACTGCCCGCTTACCCATCTCGAAGTCTGGCTCCGGATGAAGCACGCTCCCTCCCTCGCCTACACAGGGTCGTTCATCATTTACTATGCGGAAAAGCTCATCTATCTCGATGTTACCCCTACCGTTATCTTCATTGCGACCCTCATACTCTGCGGATTCAATATCTGGATGTATCTCGGGAAAAGAAAAAAACGCTGCCAATAACTCCGACTCTGTTTAACGCGGTGCCTTGTTGGCGGGAATGTCTTTCTTCGTAAAGCTCAGACAGTGGGTGCCTGAGGCCCGGGATACATCGGCAGAAGGCATGGCTCTCGTTTTAAATCCGAGGGCCCTGCACCCGTAGGGAAAGTTTTTGTCCCAGGTGATATGAAAATGTCTGCATTTAAAGCAGTCGATCCGACAATGCCTCATAGACTTTTATCTCATTACAGAAATACACGCGACAGGGGGAAGCGAAAAAATCCTCAGGTCATTTATTGCTGTCCGTTGCCCTTGTCTTTCACAATACTGTATTTTTTAAGCAGCGTATGGAAGTTGGTCCGCTGCATGCCGACATCCCGCGCTGCCCTGCTTATATTCCAGCTGTTGCGCTGCAGCGCAGAGACGAGGAAGCTCCGCTCAATCTCCTCGATGGACTTCAACCGTAAATCTTTCTTCCTTTTTTTCAGCTCGTCCAGGGTTTTGGGGATATCGGTCTCCTGCTCGAGCGGCAGTATAATGTGCTCCGGCTTTAGGGTGTTGCCGTTGCAGACGATGACGGCCCGATGGATGACATTTTCGATCTCCCGTACATTGCCGGGCCAATCGTAGGTGATGAGTCGGCGCATTGCATCAGTCGAGATATGGGCAATGCCTTTTCCGATATCCTTGCCGTATTTATGCAGAAAGTGATAGGCGAGGGGAGGGATGTCGTCCTTTCTGTTTCTGAGCGGCGGTATATGGATCGGGAATACATTCAGCCGGTAGAAGAAATCCTCTCTGAAGGTTCCTTCCTTCACCATTTCCGACAGGTCCCTGTTCGTAGCGGCAATGAACCTAATATCGACTTTGAGCATCTTTCTGCCCCCTACTGCCCTGAGCTCCCGTTCCTGGAGCACCCGCAACAGTTTTGACTGCATGGAGAGGGGGAGGTTGCTGATCTCGTCGAGGAAAAGGGTGCCGCCGTTTGCCGATTCGAGGAGGCCTTTTTCCGTCGTTACCGCACCGGTATAGGAGCCTCTGGTGTGGCCGAACAACTCTGATTCCATCAGGTTTTCAGGGATAGTGCCGCAATCGACGACCACGAAGGGCTGCTCCCGGCGGGCACTGTTGTAATGAATTGCCCTCGCTATAAGCTCTTTGCCGGTGCCGCTCTCTCCGGTGATGAGCACGGTGCTGCCGGTGGGAGCAACAGTGGCGACGAGGGTGAAAACTTTTTGCATCTCCTTTGAGATGCCGATGACATTTTCAAGACTGTACAAGGCATTGATTTCCTGTTTGAGCTTCACATTTTCCAGCAACAGGCGCTTCCGTTCAAGGCACCGTGCAACAGCGTTGAGCAGCACTTCGGGAGTAAAGGGCTTTTCGATGAAGTCATAGGCGCCGTATTTCAATGCGTCGATTGCGGTCTTGACAGTTCCGTAGCCGGTAATAACGATGACTTCGGTTTCGGGCTGTTCCTCCTTGATCTTCTTGAGGAGGTCGATCCCTGTCATGTCAGGCATCATGAGATCGGTGAGGACCAGGTCAAAGGCTCCATTGTTCTGGAGCCTTTTTAATGCTTCGGTGCCGTCGGCAGCGGTCTCGAGGCAGTACCCTTCGGGCCCAAGGATTTTCATACAACTTGTCCTTATGATTTCCTCATCGTCAACGATAAGGATTTGAGGGGTAACCACGGTCACGATTCAAGCACCTCTTTTATTCTGTTGATCAGCATTTCAGGAGTAAAGGGTTTTTCGAGATAGTGGGCTGCCCCGGAGGAGAGGGCTTCGACCACATTTTCGATCGTGTCGTAGCCAGACATGATCATGACGTTTTGCTCAGGACGTATCATCTTTATAGTGTGGAGCATCTCCAGACCGTCCATGCCGGGCATTTTCAGGTCGATCAAGAGAAGATCATAGGTGCCCTTTTTCAGGAATTCGAATCCCTCGCTGCCGGATTTCGCGATATGCACCTCATACCCCTCGAGCTCAAGCGTTCTCTTGCAGCACACCCGTACGATATCTTCGTCATCGATAACCAGAATGCGTACCATTGGTATTAATTCCCCCTTACACCTTCATTTATATCATCCCTTATTAATTGTAAAACATCTGGCAGGTTAATAGGTATCCCTTCCAGCTCCCTGCTAACGACACTGCTGTCGAAGGTATAGGAAAGTCCATGTTTTTCATAGCTAAAGATGAACGTGATCTCAGGGTGCCCGGCGATGAGCACCATCATGGTAGTGCCGATATCACCCAGTGGTTTGCGGTCGATATGGTCCAGCTCGAATTCAGCGGTAACCGTTGTTCCCCCTCCCGGCGCTGAAGTGATCAGGAACCGGCCGTTGCACTCTTTCGCCGCCTGTGCGAGGAGCGGGATGCCGAGGCCGAATCTCCTGACGCTCTTTGTGGTAAAGAAGGGATCTCTGATTTTCGCGATGGTCTCGGCATCCATCCCCCTGCCGTCATCTTTTATGATGAGAGTAAAAAGATTGCATGCTTCATCTTCGGTGATGCCTATTTCGATCCTGCCGGCGCCCGCATCGATGGAGTTTTCGGCGATATCGAGAATATGTAGGGACAGATCTTCCATATCACATGAATCAAATCCGAAATCCTAATATCAAAATTCTAAACAAACTCAAATGCTCAAAACGGCATGGGGCATCAATTGTTTAGGATTTCGTGATTCGGATTTAGGGGTTACCCTTGGTTCCACTCTATTTTCCTTTCACCTTTAAACGCCAGCGCGATTTCCTCAAATGATGGTTCATTGAGAAAAAAAGCGGTGGTCCTGCTACCGATATCGGCAAGCTGATGCGCGTCTGATGACGTGATCCAGGGGAAAGAGGCGTATGCTGAAAACAGCGAGCGGGCCCTGTCCATCCCTGTGGCCCGCGATATCTCGAGGGCATCGAAGGAAAGATCGTCGGAGATGAAGCCAAGCTGGGAAACAACGCTGAAATGCTCCCGGTCGATATGGCAGGCAATGGCAAGTCCGCCGAGGGCGTGGATAGCGTCAATGATCTCTCTGGCGGTGAGTCCGGTCGCGGAGAACAAAAGTCGTTTGTTGAATTCCATGATCTCGTCACGCTCATTCACGATCAGTTGATACCCCACGGCCTGTTCGTCATGGACTCCTGCGGGCAATGCCCGGTAGACGATCTCCTGCATGGCCGTCGCGCTCTCTGCGCTCCTGAAGAGTGCGAGGACATGCGCTTCCTCACGGGAGGTCACCTCCATGGCGGGGAGCACGGTGATATTTTCCTCCTTTGCCAGATCCAGTGCGAGCTGGATATTTTCAGCGGAGTTGTGATCGGAAAGGGCTATGATGTCCAGTCCCTGTGCCCGCGCCTTCTCAACGATACGGCGGGGAGTCATGTCGACCTCGGCACAGGGAGAAAGACAGGTGTGGATGTGCAGATCGGCGATGCATCGTTTCATCAGAACATCAGTCCTCCGCCGGTGATTCCGGGATGCATTGGACGAAAAAGGGGCGCTAGCTTTTTCTGAGTATCTGATACACCTGCCCGGCAATCTCGAAGGTGGTCTGGGGGCTCGTCATGATGGTCACCTGTTCTGCTTCTGCCTTTTTGATCGTCTCGGGTTCGGGTTGCCTGCCATTGGTGATAACGATTCCGGAGATGCCCTTGATCACTGCGACAGCAACGGTATTGGGATGCGTCTGGAGCGTTACCCAGAGCGCCCCCTCTTTGCTGTGCGCCATGACATCTGAGAGGAGATCGCTGATATAGCAATCCGTCACCTTTTTCTGCAGGTCGCCTGCAACGGTTACGGCTAATCCGATTTTTTCGGCAATGTCATTAACCTTCATCATCTTCCCTTATATAAATAGTGATTTCGAGCGTTGTCCCCTCACCGACGACGGAATCGAGCTTGAACATATCGGCATTCTTCTTGATGTTGGGGAGGCCCATGCCTGCTCCCCATCCCATCTCCCGCACCCAGTCGGGTGCGGTCGAATATCCCTCCTGCATGGCGAGATCGATATCCTCGATGCCCGGTCCCATATCGGTGACCACCACTTTTACCATCGCCGGGGTGATCGTATAGTGCATGGTCCCCGCGACTGCATGGATGATCACATTCATCTCAGCTTCGAAGGCCGCTATGGCGACCCTTCGGACGATATTCGATACCACGCCGAGCTTGGTGAGCGTGCTCTTCAACTCGCTTGAGGCAGCGCCGGCGTTGGTAAAGTCCCCACCCATGAGTTGGAAGCACCCTTCGATGGGATCGACCGTAAGCATTACTCCTCCTTGCAGTTCCTCACTCCGTGCTTACAGCATCCTATGATGTTTTCGCCAGGCCCTCTGCCGCGGCGGGCAGGCGTATGAAAAAGCTCGCCCCCTGTCCCGGGGTGCTCTTCACCAGGATATTCCCTCCATGCTTCTTTATGATGCCGTAACTCACCGCAAGACCGAGACCGGTGCCCTTGCCGGTCGGCTTTGTGGTGAAGAAGGGCTCGAAGATCTTGCCCTGTATCTCTTCGGGTATGCCGTGCCCCGAATCGGTGAATTCCATTTCGACGAACTTATCGCCATCGACCTCTACCATCCGCGATGCGATGGCGATGCTCCCTTTCTTATCCATGGCATCAGCAGCATTGATCAGCAGATTGAGAAAGACCTGCTGAATCTGATTCGGATCGACACTGACATCGGGGAGGGATTTGTCGAGCTTGATATCGAAAACGATATTGTAGAACTTTGCCTGGTTGCGGACCATGGCAACGGTATTCTCAATAAGCGTATTGAGGCTTATAGTGCTCTTTTCAGAGGCCGTTTTCCTCGAAAAGCCGAGGAGCCCCTTGATGATCTTCGAGCACCGTTCCGCCTGATCAATGATGATGTTCAGGTCTTCGATGTCCTGTTTGTTCTCGGGGGGGGTGCGCTTCAGCATCAGATGCGCGAAGGTTACGATCCCGGTAAGCGGGCTGTTGATCTCATGGGCGACACCGGCAGCCATCCTGCCCAGGGAGGCGAGTTTTTCTGTATTGATCAGCTGCTCCTGCGCTTTGTAGATTTCCTCGGTCTTTTTCTTGACTTCCTCTTCGAGGTCTTTGGTCCAGTTCTCCATCTTTTCCCGGTACTCTTTCAATTCCTCTGCCATGGCATCAAAGGAGCGCGCCAGCATGCCTATTTCGTCGTTGGTATGCAGGTTGATGCGGAAATCCATGTTCCCCTTTGATAATTTATCCATGCCGTCGACCAGGTAGGAGATGGGCTTGGTGACCAAATTGTAGAGGATAAGGCAGAGCACAAAAGAGATGACGATGACAAAGGGGCCGCCGTAAAAGAGGACTTCGGTCAGAGGGACATTAGGGTACTGCTTGTTGAACGTGTAGGCAAAGAGCAATCCCACGACCAGCATCAGGCTGCCGATAGCGAAGATGAGCTTGCCGGCGAGGGATTTGAGCGATTTTTTATGATGCATCATTGCTAATAATACCTTACTCAACGAAAAGCTGTCTACAGAGAGCGGAGCGGATGAAAAGGCTTTTCTCACGGAGGAACATAACTTGACAGAAATGAACCAGCCGCTTAATCTAGATAGGTATGCACTGTCATTTTTTTGAACAGGCGGCACCTGCAGTGAGCAGCTGAATACGAGGAAGGTTTTGACGTCCAAAAGAATCTATGCACGGAAGAGAGCCGTTCAGTTCACTGACTGATAAACTTCTGATGGCTATCGGAGCGCTGATGCTCATCGTGAGCACCGTGTTCTGGTTTTTCCTCATCAAGCACCAGGAAAAAGAGATGCTCCAGAACTTTGTGCGTTACGGCGTTTCGTTTACCGATAATGTCAAGAAGAGCACGCGCTATGGCATGCTCACTTCCCAGGATCTTATTATCCAGCAGACCGTCGAGGCGGTGGGCTCAACCGAGGGGATTACCGGAGTGCGTATCTTCGATTGCACCGGCAGAATAGCCCACTCCTCTCTTAAAGATGAAAAGAAAACGGTGATCCCTGCGGCATCACCTGTTTGTACTACGTGTCATGCCACAAGAAAAACAGAGCTGGGCCAGAAATGGTTCATCGACAAAAACACTGAGGGGACAAGAATCCTTCATGTGATTCAGCCCATTTACAACGAGCCTGCCTGCTATGTCTCGTCGTGCCATGTCCATCCCCGGTCAAAGAAGGTGCTCGGCTTTGTCCAGACCGATTTTTCCCTTGCCCTTCTGGATAAAACCACGGAGCGGCAGAGCTTCGCCATATCGGTGTATGTTCTCGTGTTCCTTGCGATCATCTCCGTCACCCTCTGTGCTATTCTCTGGAGATTGGTATCCATACCGGTAAAACTGCTTTCCGAAGGCATGCACAAGGTGGCTGAAGGAGATCTCGATCATAAGGTCCAGATCAATACAAAAGATGAGATGGGCGATCTCGCGCGCTCTTTCAATGCCATGACCGAGGATCTTTCACGGGCAAAGAGAGAGCTCATTGACTGGGGCCGCATGCTCGAGAAGAGGGTCGAGGAAAAGACCGAAATGATTAAGAGGGCGCAGGCGCAGCTGGTGCATTCGGAAAAACTCGCCTCCCTGGGCAGACTGGCTGCCGGTGTCGCGCATGAGATCAACAACCCCCTCACCGGCATCGTTACCTTCGGGCATTTGCTGCACCGCCAATTTCCCGAGGGCAGCCAGGAGCGCCAGGACATCGCCACGATTATCGAACAGGCGGAGCGCTGTTCCACGATCATCAAGGGGCTCCTCGGCTTTGCGCGCGGCGCCTCGGTTGAAAAGACCGAGGTGGACATCAATGCGCTCGTGCAGGGCTCGCTCGATATGGTAAGCCATAAGGCGGACTTCTTCGACATCAAGATCGTCACCGACTTCGATCAATCCATCCCCCCGGTAAATGCCGGCGGCACACAGCTGCAGCAGGTCTTTTTGAACATGATCCTTAATGCAGCGGATGCTATGGGGGGAAAGGGAACGCTCACGGTTGCAACTCGGAGGATCAAGGAGCGTGATCAGGAGTTCATAGAGATCGAGTTTACCGACACCGGACACGGCATTGCCGAAGAGGACCTGTCAAAGATCTTCGAGCCTTTCTTCACCACAAAACCCGTCGGCAAGGGCACCGGACTCGGTCTTGCGATAAGTTATGGCATAATAGAGGACCATAGTGGTAATATTATAGTAAAAAGCGAGGTAGGGAAAGGGACGAGCTTCTTTGTAAGGCTTCCCCTGATACCGTTATGAGCAAAGGAAAGATTCTTGTCGTCGATGACGAAGAGATCGTGAGGATCAGCTGCAACCGTCTGCTTGGTCCTGAAGGATACGAGGTTGCACTGGCACAGAGCGCTGCCGAGGGCTTCGAAAGACTCAGACAGGAGCCCTTTGATGTTGTCCTGACCGATCTCAAGATGCCCGATATCGACGGCATTGAAGTGCTGCGGCGGGTAAAAGAAGAGTGGCCAGAAATCGAGGTTATTATGGTTACCGGATACCAGACCATTACCTCGGCGGTCCAGGCAATCAAGCTCGGTGCCTTCGATTATATAGAAAAGCCTTTCACTCCTGACGGGCTGCTGACGACGATCGAAAAGGCGGTCAGACAGAAGAGAGAGAAGGGTCCCGCTTCAATATAATACCTCGCCCTTGCTCCACAGCAGCGAGGCATGCATATTCTTCATCCACGCAGGAAAAAAACTCTAAGAGGGCGTCACCTTGCTCAACAGCTGCTTTATCGTTGCCTTTAAATTGGTGAGGTCAGAAGACTTTACGACATAGGCATCGGAGACCCAGACCGAAAAATCGTCGCGGTAGTCATAGGCGGTGAGCATGATAATGGGAACGCTGGGCCGTTTCTCTTTCATCTGCCGGAGCACCTGGATACCGTCCATGTCGGGCATCAGGATATCTAGAGTTACCAGATCGGGGTTCTCCTTTTCGAACACCTCGAGCGCCTCCCTGCCGGAATTCGCGGTAACGACCGTGTATCCCTCGTCTTCGAGCTCCGCCTGATAGAGCTTCAGGATGTTTTTCTCGTCATCGACTACCAGTATTTTCATATCAGCCCTCCTGTGATGGTATGTAAATTCTGAATGTTGTGCCTTCACCCCATATGCTCTCCACTTCAATTTTACCACCATGCTCCTCAATAATTCTCTTGGTGATCGAGAGTCCGAGTCCGGTACCGGCCGGGCGGGTGGTAAAGAAAGGGTCAAAGATGCGACTGACGTCCTCCTCACGTATGCCGCACCCGTTGTCCGCGATCTCTACGATGGCCTCTTTTTTCTGCACCGTATGCCCCAGAAGATCGTGGCCGACCGCTGCAGCCGCCTCATAAGCCCTGACAACGATCGTGCCGGTATCGGTCGCCTGATTCGCATTGGTCAGCAGATTGATGAGGACCTCTTTGAACCGGTCATGGTCCACAATCACGCTTATCGGAGAGGAGATTTCCTTGACGAGGGTATTCCTCCTGTCGACGACAGCAGGCTCGAGGAGGTTGAGGATATTCTCGATGAGCTCATTGAGGTTGACCTCACTCTTCTTGAGCTGCGAGCTCTTCACAAAGCTGAGAGTGTCGTTCAGAATGCCCTCCAGACGCCCGACCTCATCGACAATGATCTTCGCGTATTCCTTGAGATCGCTCGTCAGCCGCTTTTCCAGCCGTCTGGCGAAACCGCCTATGGAGAGGAGCGGGTTTCTAATCTCATGGGCCACCTTCGCTGCCATTTCACCGAGCGCGGCCATGCGTTCGGCAGCAGCGACCTTCTCCCGCAGCCGTTTTATTTCGGTGATGTCCCGCGCAATATGAACGGTGCCGAGGAGGTCTCCAGATTTGTCGAAGATAGGAGAGCTCGATACCAGAAAGGTGCCGCCCAGCACAGGATCCTCGAGCTCCTCGACAAAAGGCGTCTTGGTCATTATCGTCTTGTGGTGGGGGCACTTTTTCCATGGCTCTTTCATCCCGTGGAAGACCTCATAGCATTTTTTCCCCACAATCTCTTCTGCCGTCCTGCCGAGCTTTGCGAGCACCGCTTTGTTTACTTTTTTGATGGTATAATCGTTACTGTTGAAGTAAAGGAGGTCGGTGATGGATTCGAAGATGTTTTCGAGCTCCTGCTCGGCCTGGGCGATATGCTCGAAGAGCCGCGCGTTTTCTATTGCCGATGCCATCTGGTCCGTAAATCCTTTGAGGAACTCCATATCGTAATCGGTGATGGGTCTGCCGGTGTAAATGTTGTCAATCCAGAGGACGCCGATGACCTTGTCTTTTGAAATGAGGGGCAACACGGCATAGGCAGGGGTGCCGAGCTGCTGTATCAGCACCGGATCGGAGAGCGGCTCTGCATGGACGTCGGTTACATTGAAGGGCCGCTTCTCTTTTACGGCCTTGGTGAGGATGGTATCCATTTCGAGGGAGACCTCGACACCACAGCAGAGCCGGTCCATGAAAGAGTCCTTTTTCAGCGGCCCCTTCTCTATCTCTTCCATGATGGACTGCAGACTCTTCCGCTCCATCGTCATCCGCGACCATATCTCCCAGGCCTCCTCATGGCTGGCAGGGCCGACCCCCATCGCTCCCTTCAGCACGTTCCGCTCCTCGTCCACAAGAAAAAGCATGGAGCGATTGAACCCCAGTCCGTCGCCCATGGTGACGGCTGTCAGCACCATTCTGAGGAGCTTATCCAGTGCAAGAGGTCCTCTCATGGCGGAGCTGATCAGGAAGAGCTTCGAGAGTACGGCATTCTTGTTGAGAAGGTCTTTTTCAATCCTCTTCTTTTCGGTGATGTCCCTGGCAATGCCGCTGATACCGATGATCTTGCCGGTCGCATCCTTGATTTGGGAGAGGGTAAGACTGACATCAATGAGCCTGCCGTCCTTTGTCTTTCTGACCGTCTCGATGTCCTTGATCGTTTCTCCCCGTTTAACTCGCTCGGCGTAATTGCGCTCCACTTCCATCAGGAAATCGGGGACAAAGGGCAGGTACTTTCCGATCGCTTCCTCACGGGAATAGCCGTAGATCTTTTCGGCCCCCATGTTCCAGGAGGTGACGATCCCGTCAGGCGTCGTGGTGACGATGGCGTCGGCAGTGTTCTCGATAAACCCTTCGAGGTAGTCTTTCAGCTCCTCGACCCGTCGCTTCGCCTCGAGTGCGGCGCGCTCCTCCCGCAGGGCGGTTTCATAGAGGATGGATTTATCAATGACGAGGGCGGCTATGGAGGCGAACCCCTCGAGCGTAATTAAGTCCTCCTCGGTGAAGGAAACAATGGTCTCACTCCCTTCACGCGAGAGGACCCTTTTGTCGTAGAGGCCAAAGGTCCCTATAATCTGGTCGCCAATCTTCAGAGGGGTGCAGATCGCCGTCTGTAGGGGGAGGTACTGCGTTATAGGACCGAAGTCTTCGGCAGCTCCGGCAAAGAGCGTCCTGCCTTCCTGGGCGACCCTTCCGGCGAGACCCTCGCCTACATTGAGGGTCAAGGCATTCATAATTTCATCGGGAAATCCGTAATAGGCCTTTACCTTCAATATCCCTTCCTCGATGAGGCGGATAATGCACCCCTTGGCATTGAAGAGTTTTACTGTCTCTTCGGATATCTTCTTGAGCAGCTCATCGAAGTCGCGGACCGAAATGATCGCCTTTGTCAGCTCATAGAGAACGGTAATCCTGTTCAGCTGCTCCCTGGTGGTATGGTAGAGTTCTACGTTTTTGTCGAGCGCCATCTCGAGCTGGCGCAGCATATCTGCCTTGCTCTCGCCGGGTGTCGCCGCCTGCTCATCAGGGTTGTATACATCTTCCATATCTATTCACCAAAATAGCGTAACGGTTAAACAGTGAGGGCCGGACCGGCCGCTGCTTTTGATGCGAGGGCCTCCCGGTACAGCGTTATATACTCCTCGGCAGATTTCTTCCATGAGAAGTCCTTCCTCATGGCATTTTTGACAAGCTTCTGCCACGCTGTCTTGTTCTCGTAGACAGCGAGCGCTCGATCGACAGCCTGCATCAGGGCGACCGTCGAGTATTCTTCGAAGAGAAAGCCTACAGAGCCGTCTTCGACAGTATCGGTAATGCCTCCGGTCTTCCGGGCCACCGGAATCGTCCCGTAGTGCATGGCGATCATCTGTCCCAGCCCGCAGGGTTCATACCGTGAAGGCATCAGGAATATATCGGCGCCTGCGTACGCTGCGTGGGCAAAGGACTCGTTGAACTCCGAATAGAAATACACGCTCCTGCTGAACTGTTTGCTCAAAGCATGCATCATGGTATGGTAGAGTTCGTCGCCCTTGCCGATCACAAGGATATTCGACCCTCCTGCCACCAGATCGGGTACGGCATCGGAAAAGATGTCGAGCCCCTTCTGGGCCGAAAGCCTCCCGATAAAACAGATCAGCGGCATCTGAACGCCGCCTTTAAATGCACAGTGTTGTATCAGTTCCTTTTTGCACTCCCGCTTTCCCGAAAGATCGGAGACCGTATATGTCTTGCGAATAAACCCGTCGGTGGCCGGATTCCATTCCGTATAATCTATTCCGTTCACGATGCCGACAAGGGAATCAGACCGTTTCCTGAGAATGCCGTCCAGTCCGAAACCTGATCCCGGAGTGAGTATCTCTTTTGCATAGGTCCTGCTGACCGTGGTGATCCTGTCGGCGCCGACGATCCCTGCTTTAAGAAAATTGCACTTGCCGTAAAATTCGATCCCGTCGGGATTGAAAAGGTCCATGCCCAATCCGGTGATCTGCAGTGTCTGGAACGGGAAGAGGCCGGGGTAGCCGAGATTATGGATGGTGATCACCGATACCGTATCCCTGAAGACCGGAGCTCCCCGATAGAGGGTCTTAAGGTAGAGGGGGATGAGTCCTGTCTGCCAGTCATTGCACTGCAGCACCTCAGGGGAAATGCCCAGCCTGATGCAGAGCTCCAGGACGCTCTTGCAGAAGAAGGTAAAGCGCTGGTCGTTGTCAGGGTAGTCGCCAGCAGGAGTCCCGTACAATTCATCCCTGTCGAAGAATTCATCGTTGCCGATGAAAAAGACAGAACCGGCGAATCGGTGAATCGGTGAAGCAGCATCCTTCTTTATGGTAAATACTTTGCATTTTCTTGTAGCTTTTCCGAGCGGAATATCCAGCTCCATGCCGGTATCCTGGAGCTCACTTTTGAATTGTGTCCATGTCCTCCTGTAGAGCGGCACAAACAGGTATACCTCGTGTCCCATGCCCAGAAATTCCTTGTAGAGCGTTCCTGCTACATCAGCCAGTCCCCCGGTCTTTGAAAACGGGACCGCTTCAGAGGCAACGATGGCAATCTTCATATCTTCGCCTCTTTCATGAACTTCGTCGCCTCTTCCGGGGGCGTGGGATTGATGTAAAAACCCGTACCCCACTCAAATCCGGCGGTACGGGTCACCTTGGGCACGATCTCGAGGTGCCAGTGATAGTAGTCATTGATTTCCTCTTTGAAGGGAGAGGTGTGAATGATAAAGTTGTAGGGCGGCGTATCGAGCACCTTGTCGAGCTGTTTCAGAATTCTTTGGAGTATCTCCGCAAGGCTGGTGAAGCTCTTTTCCGAAGGCTGGAAGTTCGACTCATGCACCTTCGGCAGTATCCATGTCTCAAAAGGCTCCCGCGGTGCGAAAGGAGAGAGGGCGATATATTTATCGTTTTCGTAAATGACTCTTCTGTCGGCGCTCAATTCCTGGGAAATAATATCGCAGAAAATGCACCGTTCCTTGTTCTCATAATATTTCTTCGAAGAATCCATCTCTTCCCTCACGCTTTTCGGAACCGTCGGAAGGGCGATGAGCTGGCTATGGGTATGCTCAAGTGAAGCTCCTGCGATCTCCCCCTCATTTTTGAAAATCAACACATATTTCAGGCGCATATCCTTTTTCAGATCGATCAGCCTGAAATAGTAGGCCCACAGCACATCCTCGACAGCGCGCTGCGGCATGGTGGCAAGGGAAAGCTGATGGTCCGGCGTTTCGATGATGACCTCATGGGCCCCTATGCCGTTCATTTTATCGAACACCCCCTCGCCTCTTTTGTTGAGGTCCCCGTGTATCTGCAGGGCGGGGAATTTGTTGGGCACGACCCTGAGTGTCCATCCCGGGGAATTGGGAGGTGTGCTTGCAGGTCTGAAGGCGGTAATTTCAGGCGGTGTCGTATGCTCATTCCCCGGACAGAAGGGGCAGAATCCACCGGCCCTTCTCTTCTGGAAGGGTGATATAAAGTCAGAGGGCCTCTTTCCACGCTCAACGGATATGATTACCCACCGTCCGGAAATAGGGTCTTTTCGCAGTTCAGGCATAGGGCCTCCTCGCAGTTAGAGTGAAAGGCAAGAAGTGAACAAACGAGATATGTAACGTTCCGTTTCTGATATTTCCCCTCGCGGTTGAATGTTATAATTATAACACTATGAAACCAACTTTTCATGCCGACCCGGTGAATGGTCCCTTCGAGGATTCCTGCATTTTCATCCGCATCCTCAGGGAGCGGCGGGCGCTGCTCTTCGATCTGGGGAGCATCGGGCGGCTCGGCGCTGCCAGCCTTTTGAAGATCAGCGATGTATTCATTACGCACACCCATATCGACCATTTCATAGGGTTCGATACGCTCCTAAGAAATATCCTCAGAAAGGAGACGCCGTTGCGCATCTTCGGGCCCGAACCCATCATCAGCTGTGTAGAGGGAAAGCTCAACGGGTATACGTGGAATCTGATACGGGACTATCCGCTCGAGATCGAGGTGTTCGAGGTGAGGAATGGCACAATGGCTCATGCGAGCTTCCATGCCGCCCGGTCTTTCGAGCGGGTTGATCATCCTGCTACCAATTTTGAGGGGATGCTGCTCAGGGATCCGCTCTTTACCATCAAAGGCATCATCCTCTCCCACGAAATCCCGGTAATGGCCTATTCACTGGAAGAAGACTTCCATATCAATATTGATAAAGCATTACTGGCACAGCGGGGGCTTCCCGTCGGCCCCTGGCTGTCTGATTTCAAAAAGGCGATAAGGGAAGGTGCTCCTGCCGATACGGTTTTTACCGTTGAAGACAGACGGCTCACTCTGGAAGAGGTGCGGGATATTGCAACCATAACGAGAGGGCAAAAGGTCTCCTATGTAACGGATGTCTCGCCGACCGACGATAACATCGAGAAAATTATTCCCTTTGTCAGCGGCTCGGATCTGCTGTTCTGCGAGGCTTATTTCCTTGAAAAAGATAAAGAGAGGGCCCATGAGCGGCATCACCTCACCGCTGCGCTGGCGGGGAAGATAGCGCGAGAGGCAAAGGTGGGGCATCTCGATCTTTTGCACTTCTCTCCAAAATACCGGGATACTGTGCTGGCCCTCTATCAGGAGGCGATGAGAGAGTTTAGAGGCCCTGCATCCTGTCACTATTAAGTCGAGCGCTTTTAGTGTAATATTGTAATGGTATGAGACCTCTTATCCTTGTTACCAATGATGACGGCGTTCACGCGCCCGGCGTCATTGCCCTGTTCAAGGCGATGAAAGAGCTGGGAGATGCCTACTTGGTCGCCCCTGACCGGGAGCGGAGCGCTGTCGGCCATGCGCTCACGCTTCACCGCCCGCTCAAGGCGGAAGAGCTGCGCGAACAGGTGTTCAGTGTCAACGGGACGCCGACGGATTGCGTTGCGCTCGGCGTTCACAAGCTGTTGCCCCGAAAGCCCGACCTCATTGCATCCGGAATCAATAACGGCGCCAACCTGGGCGATGACATCACCTATTCCGGTACGGTTTCCGCTGCAATGGAGGGCACGATCCTCGGTGTACCCTCGTTCGCCATTTCGGTAACGGGAAACAGGCCGTTTTACTATGATACGGCAATCCCTTTTGCCATCGAAGTCGGAGCCTATATTCTGGAAAAATCCCTGCCCTATGATACCCTGCTCAATGTGAATGTCCCCAATGTGCTCAAGAGGGATCTGATCAAGGGAATAAAGATTACCAAGCAGGGCAAACGTGTCTATGACGGCTCGATACAGGAAGTCTATTCTCCCTGGGGCGACAAGCATTTCTGGATCGGCGGAGGAACGCCGTACTGGGAGCAGGGAGAAGACATGGACATGCAGGCGGTATTGGACAACTATGTCTCGGTGACGCCGATCCATCTGAATCTCACCAATTATGATGCAATGGACTATCTGAAGAAAACATGGGGGAGAGGAGAAAATTCTAAGTCCTAAGCACGAAATCCTAGACGAGCAACAAACTCGAAATTCTAAACATGAAACTCTAAATGGATGGGAAGAATTCCTTTGTTTCGGATTTAGAGTTTAGAATTTAGGAGTAGTATGAACTACGATGTCATTATCGTCGGTGCAGGTCCTGCGGGAATCTTTGCCGCCCTTGAACTCCTGGAGCACAGTCCACGCCTGAAAATCCTCATGGTCGAAAAGGGAAAGGACATCGACAGGCGGCAGTGCCCCATGGATGTCAGGGGGGTGCCGTGTGTTGCCTGCCCCGAATGCGAGCTGGTGAGCGGGTGGGGAGGCGCTGGCGCTTTCAGCGACGGAAAGCTCACGCTCTCCACCGAGATCGGCGGATTCCTTATGCGCTACGTGGATGCGGCGCTGCTGCGATCCCTGATCGATTATGCAGACCGTCTCTATGTGGCGTATGGCGCTCCCGAGGAAGTGCACGGTGGCGATGAGAAAGAAATTGAGCGCATACGTGATCTCGCTGCCCGAAACGATCTCCAGTTCGTCCCCTCGAAGATCCGGCACATCGGTACCGACCGGTGCAGGGAGGTGCTGAGGAACATGCGGGAGTTCATCAATGAAAAAGTCGATACGCTTTTCGGCGCCGAGGTGCAGCGGATCATCACCGAGAAGAAAAAGGCCGTAGGGATCCGCCTCAATGACGGGAAAAAGTACGCTGCGGATTACATCATCCTCGCACCCGGCAGGGCGTCATCAAAATGGCTCGAGGCTGAAGCGAAGCGGCTTAAACTGACGCTCCTCAAAAACCCTGTGGACATCGGGGTGCGTGTGGAAGTCCCTGCAGCGGTTCTCGAGCCGCTCACAAAGATTACCTATGAGCCGAAGCTGATATTTTACTCTAAAAGGTTTGATGACAAGGTCAGGACCTTCTGCGTCAATCCCTACGGCGAAGTGGTGAAAGAGCATTTGAAAGGCATATGGACGGTCAACGGACACAGCTTTGCCGATAAGAGGACCAATAATACCAATTTCGCACTCCTTTCCAGCACATTCTTTACCGAGCCCTTCGATGAGCCGATATCCTACGGCATGCACATCGCGCGGCTTGCGAATTTTCTCGGCAACGGCGTCATTGTGCAGCGGCTCGGCGATCTCCTGCAGGGGAGACGGTCGACGCCGGAGCGGATTGCACGGGGGCTTGTCGAGCCGACGCTGAAAGATGCGACGCCGGGAGACCTGAGCTTTGTGCTGCCGTATCGCTATCTTGTCAATCTTCTCGAAATGCTCGAAGCGCTGGACCGGATTGCGCCGGGAGTGTATTCGCGCCACACGCTCCTCTATGGCGTGGAAGTGAAATTCTATTCACGGCAGATCAGCCTCAGTGCATGCCTTGAGACTGAAACTGCAAACCTCTTCGCGATCGGCGACGGGGCGGGTGTCAGTAGGGGACTCATTCAGGCCTCGGCGTCAGGAGTGATCGTTGCACGGGAGATACTCACGCGTTTGGGGGTGCAGCGTCAGGCGTTATAGCGCAAGAGACTTTTTAATAGTGCTCAACGCAATAACGCGATAAACGCTATAATGTGGTATGGAAGATTACAGATTGCTGAGAAATCTGATGGTCGATTCCCAGCTCATTCCGAGGGGGATCAAGGACGAGCGGGTCCTTGCCGCAATGCGGAACGTTCCCCGCCACCTTTTCATCCCGGAGATGCTGCGGTACAGTGCCTACGACGATACCGCGCTCTCCATCGGCGAGGGACAGACCATATCACAGCCGTATATGGTGGCGGTCATGACGGAGCTCCTGGAGCTGAAGGGCGATGAGCGGGTCCTCGAGATCGGCACCGGCTCAGGATACCAGGCAGCGATTCTGGGTGAACTGGCGCGCGAGGTGTATACGATCGAACGGGTTGTTTCTCTCGGTGCAAGGGCCCAGGAGCGACTGAGAGAGCTCGGCTACGATAACGTCCATGTCGTCGTCGGTGACGGAACAAAGGGGCTGCCTGAGCAGGCGCCGTTTGACGGCATCCTCGTTACTGCTGCGGCTCCCGAAATCCCCACACCGCTCATCGAGCAATTGCAGGAAGGGGGGATCATTGTTGCACCGGTCGGCGAGCGGTTTTCCCAGGTGCTGATCAAAGGAAAGAAAAGGAGAGGCGTCCTGGTTGAGGAGTATAGCATTCCCTGTGTGTTTGTGCCGCTTATAGGAGAGCATGGCTGGAAAGAGTAATTTAGGATGATAACAACCTGTTAATTATTGACCTTTATACTGATTTAGTAATACAATTAAAGAGTGAAAAGAGAAAAATCCATATACGAACTTCAGGCAGAAGTCTGCAAAGTGCTCTCCAGCCCGAAGAGAATTGAGATCATCAATGCTCTGAAAGAGGGAGAGAAGACAGTCACCGAGCTGGTCGATATCCTCGGCACTCCGAAAGCGAACGTATCGCAGCATCTGGCGGTCATGAGGCTCAAGGGCATACTGAAAAGCAGGAGGGACGGCGTGAATATCTATTATAAAATCGCCAATCCCAAAGTGATCGATGCCTGCGCGCTCATGAGGGAGGTCCTGAGTGAGTTGCTGATGGAGCGAAGCAAAATGGCCAGTATGGTGAGAAAAGCCGAATAACATCTACCTCCTTTGGTCATTATAACTATATAATGAGCAAACGTTGCTGTCAGCAACCCTCAGGAAAGCAACACCCCTCTCTTTTGTCTCAAAGGTACATTCCTTTATTTTTTCAATAAATTCAGTCAATAATTCCCCTATAAGCTTGACTTATTTCTTTATAACATGGTATTACTTAAAGGCTTAACTAATGTACTACTCAAAACTTTATTGAGTATATACTCTCCCTGAAATGGAGGAACCTTCAAATGTCTTTAGCAACATTCAAAGGAGGTATTCACCCGCCTGACAAGAAGGAACTTTCCAAAGACAAAGCCATTTCCCCTGCAAAACCACCGAAGCGAGTTGTTATCCCCCTGGCGCAGCACATCGGTGCACCGTGCAAGCTGAGCGTCACCATAGGGCAGGAAGTGAAGAAAGGTGAGGTTATCGGCACCCCCGAAGGGTTTGTCTCCGCACCTGTCCACTCTTCGGTATCAGGAAAGGTTGTTGCCATTGGTGAGTTCCCCCTTGCGACCGGCAGGACGGCTACCTCGGTAGTAATCGAAAACGACGGCAAAGAGGAATGGGCCACACTCAAGGACAATCCTGACTACCTGAAGCTTTCCCCTGATGAGCTCAAAGGAAAAGTGAGGGATGCGGGAATCGTGGGCATGGGAGGCGCAGCATTTCCGACTCATGTCAAACTCTCCCCGCCGAAAGAAAAGCCCGTTGATGTCGTCATACTGAACGGCGCTGAGTGCGAGCCCTATCTCACCGCAGATTACCGTCTTATGGTCGAGCGTCCGAAGGATGTAGTCGAGGGATTAAAGGTCCTGATGAAGATCGTCGGCGTAAACAGAGGGGTTATCGGCATCGAAAACAACAAGCCCGATGCGATTAAAGCAATAGAGGCGGCGGTTTCCGGTGAACCTAACATAAAAGTATGCGCCCTTGAGGTAAAGTATCC
The DNA here is from genome assembly GCA_040754455.1 of Nitrospirota bacterium. Taxonomy (GTDB): domain Bacteria; phylum Nitrospirota; class Thermodesulfovibrionia; order Thermodesulfovibrionales; family Dissulfurispiraceae; genus JBFMCP01. The sequence goes on along the minus strand of JBFMCP010000003.1, from coordinate 6,869 downwards.
CCAGGGTGCCGAGAAGATGCTCATAAAGGCTACGGTCGACCGGGAGGTTCCGGCACGGGGCCTTCCCATGGATGCGGGAGTGGTGGTGCAGAACATCGGTACGGCGGTTGCCGTCTATGAGGCTGCCCGTTACGGCAAGCCGCTCATCGAGAGGGTAGTGACCATTACCGGCGAGGGGATAAAGGAGCCCAAGAACCTTATGGTGAAGATCGGCACGCTCGTTGCTGATCTTATCGAGGAGTGCGGCGGGTTCAAGGGCGAGGCGGCAAAGGTGATATCGGGCGGGCCCATGATGGGCTTTGCCATGTACTCGCTTGATGTGCCGGTGACCAAAGGAACTTCCGGCGTCCTTGTCCTCCCCGAAGAGGGTGTGCTCCATACCGAGGATTTCGGCCCCTGCATCCGCTGCGGGCGGTGCATCGACGTATGCCCGATGGGCCTCATGCCCTCAATGCTCAGCGTGCTGTCCGAGAGGGGCTTTTACGAGGAGGCAAAAGAGTACAATCTCTTCGACTGCTTCGAGTGCGGGACCTGCACGTTCGTCTGCCCGTCGAAGAGACCGATCGTGCAACTGGTAAGGCTTGCAAAGTCGCAGGTGAAACCGTAGCTCGTTCACGGTTCATAGTTGACCGTTCACCGCAAAGACAAGGAACGGCAAACCATGAACGATGAACGCTGAACAATGAAATAATTGTAAGGGGAGTTTCTATGGAAACAATAAAAAAAGAGCATCAACTCATCGTCTCAGTGAGCCCTCATGTGAAGAGCGAGGAGACGACGAGCAGGATCATGTGGAGCGTCAGTGCTTCCCTGCTTCCGGCTGCGATTATGGGGGCGTATTTCTTCGGGCCAAAGGCAATGATTACTCTTGCCCTCTCTATTATTTCCGCAGCGCTGTTCGAGTATGCGTACCAAAAGGCGTTACACAGAAAAATCATGATCAACGACGGCAGCGCGGTCCTCACCGGCCTCTTGCTCGGCATGAACCTCCCGGCATCGGTACCGTTCTATATCCCGATCATCGGTTCCTTTGTCGCTGTCGTCATCACCAAGCAGCTCTTCGGCGGGCTCGGGTTCAATGTCTTCAATCCTGCCCTGATCGGTCGTGCCTTCCTGCTCATCTCATTCCCGAAACTGATGACGATCTGGATCAAGCCCGAAGCAGCCTTCGTAAAAATGGACGCGGTCACCACGGCGACACCGCTCGGTATATTGAAGGAAGAGGGCGTCGCAAAACTCATGGAGGTCTTCGGAGACAAGATCAACCTCTACTCCCAGCTCTTCGTAGGTCAGCGGGCCGGCTCGATCGGGGAGACCTCTTCGATAGCCCTGCTCATCGGCGCAGCCTTTCTCCTCTACAGAGGGTATATCACGTGGCACATACCGATATCCTTCCTCGGCACTGCCGCAGCCATGGCATGGGTGTTCGGCGGCAAGGGTGCGCTCTTTGCCGGTGACCCGATCGTCCACCTGATGAGCGGCGGTATGCTCCTCGGCGCCTTCTTCATGGCAACCGATTATGTCACCTGTCCTTCGGTCAAGAAGGGCCAGATCCTCTTCGGCGTCGGTTGCGGATTCCTTACCATGCTCATCCGTTTGAAAGGCGGGTACCCCGAGGGTGTTATGTTCGCCATTCTCATCATGAACTGTTTCGCTCCTCTCATCGACCGAGGGTTCAAGACAAAGGTCTTCGGGGCAGTGAAACCGGCCAAAGCGAAGGAGGCGACGAAATGACCGGCAAAGATATCATCAAGATAACCCTCAATCTCGTTATCGTCTATCTCGTCGGCGGGTTTATCCTTGCGTTTGCCTATGCAAAGGCATCTCCGCTGATATTCAAGAACAGTGTGGAAGCAGAAAAAAAGGCCTTAAAACTGCTCATTCCCGAGGCGGACGACATTAGCCAATTGGGTGAGTGGACCATTCACGACAAGCACGCCAAATATTTTGTTGCAAAGAAAGACGGCGCTACCATCGGGTATGTCGTTCAGTCTTTCGGGAAAGGATATTCAAGCTATATCAATACGCTCATCGCCGTCGACAAGAATTTCATCGTCCAGAAGATCAATATTCTCGGACATGCTGAGACGCCGGGTCTTGGAGACGAAATAGAATTGGACTACTTCAAGGACAGGCTCAAGGGGAAGGATGTCGACCATTTAAAAGTTTTGAAGACAGAAACAACGGAGTACGTTGAAGCGATATCGGGGGCAACGATTTCGAGCCGCGCAGTCACCGAAGACGCGGTGAAGAACGGCGTCGCTTTTCTGATCAAGACCATCAAGGGAGGAGGCACTACGGATGTCAAGCAACAGCAGCATTAATCTCAAGGAGCAGTTTTTAAACGGGATTGTCAAAGAGAATACGATCTTCAAGCTCGCACTCAGCCTCTGCCCCTCGATTGCGGTGACGAACAACCTGAAGAACGGCATATTCATGGGGCTTGCGGTATTGTTTGTCCAGGTCATGGTCAATGCGACCATTTCCCTTATGAGAAAGGTCATCCACCCCAAGGTAAGACTGCCGATATTCATGCTGGTCATCTCCGGATGGGTCACCGTGACGCAGTTCGTGATGGCCGCCTTTGTCCCCGACGTCTATAGCAAAGTAGGCCTTTATATCGCATTGATCGTTGCGTTTGCGTCCATTCTTGCAAGGGCGGAGATGTTCGCGAGCAAGAACGACGTGATGCCGTCGATCGTCGACGGCCTCGGCATGGGTGTCGGCTTTTTGTTTGCGCTTACCGTCATCAGCTTTTTCAGGGAGCTGGTCGGCAAAGGGTCGTTGTGGGGGGCGGCACTCATCGACGCAAAACCGCTCCTGATCATGATACTGCCTGCCGGCGGGTTCTTCGCGGTCGGTATATTGATGGCATTGTTCAACTGGATTGATGCAAGGGCCAAGGCCAAGGCGAGTGCGCGTGCAGCGGCACCCGCTCATGCTTCGCACTAAGGAGGAGAAAGATGGAAGCGGAATTCACGAAACTTTTTCAGCTTGTCATATCGGCGTCACTCATAAATAACTTTGTCTTTACCCGATTCCTCGGTCTCTGCATTTTCTTTGGTGTTTCGAAGAAGATGGAGACGGCCGTCGGCATGAGCATCACCTTTACCGCCGTCATGATGGTGAGTGCTGCGATCAGCTGGGTCATCTTCAACAAGGTGTTGGTGCCGCTCGAGATCACCTTTCTCGAGATCATCGTCTTTATCGGGATCATCGCCGGCCTGGTCCAGCTCTCCGACACCATCATGAGAAAGGTTTCTCCCGGGCTCTACTATAAACTGGGCATCTATCTTGCGCTGATCTCGACGAACTGTATTATCCTGGCAGTACCGCTGGTGAGCGCCGGAGAGAAATATACCTTTATCCAGAGCCTTGCCTTCGGACTCGGCTCCGGGATCGGGTTTGCGCTTGCGCTCATCATTATGGCCAGCATACGCGAGAAGCTCGAGTTGGCGGACGTCCCGGCGCCGTTCAGGGGTCTGCCCATGGCCTTTATGATCACGGGTCTTATAGCGCTTGCGTTTACCGGCTTCTCAGGATTGATTACGCTGTAATATGTTATAATGAAAAAGAAATTTTGTACTACCAATCAACGTATAATGAACCAAAGGAGCAAAGATGTATAACGTTTCAGGGATAAGCAAAAGAGGAGTAACGGTGATTATACTCTTTTTAGTGTGCGCTGCCGCACTCTCTCTCTTCGAGCCCTCTGTCGCTTTTGCCGGTGTCGGGGGCGGTGTTGAGGGAAAGGAGAAGATTGATATAGTTCCTCTGATTAAATGGACCCTTGTGTTCCTCGCGGGGCTCGGTACTGTCTTCGGCGCAGGTCTCGCTTTTGCATCAAAGAGATTTGCCGTCCAAATAGACCCCCGTGTCGAACAGGTAAAAGACTGCCTTGCCCACGCGCACTGCGGCGCCTGCGGCTATGCCGGCTGCGAGCAGTACGCAGAAGCGGTGGTCAATAATCCCGATGTGCCGCCGACGCTCTGCATCCCTGCCGGAGCAAAAGGAGCGGAGAAGGTGGCCCTGATCACCGGGAAAAAGGCGGAAATGAAAGAGCCCCAGTTCGCCCGTGTGATGTGCCAGGGCGGCTGGAGCAAGTCGAGCAAGAGATTCAAATATGAAGGTGTTGAGGACTGCAGGGCAGCAATGCTCGCCGGCGGCGGCGACAAATCCTGCGTCTATGGATGCCTCGGCTACGGTAGCTGCGCAAAAGTGTGCCCCTTCGGCGCCATCACTATGAGCGACGATCATCTGCCGGTCATTGATATGACGAAGTGCACCGGTTGCCGGAAATGCGAGGCGACCTGCCCCAAGAGGGTGATCGAGGTGCTCCCTGCATCCAAGGCGGTGTTGGTAGCCTGCCATTCGAAGGACAAGGGCGGCGACGTGAGGAAGAACTGCCAGGTGGGCTGCATCGCCTGCGGCAAGTGCGTCAAGGTATGTCCCTTTGATGCACCGGGCATTGCCAACAACCTTTCGAGGATTGATATCAACAAGTGCAAAGTATGCGGCTTGTGTGCCGGTGTATGCCCCACCAGCGCCATTGTCGACTTTATTCCCCAAAGGCCGAAAGCAGCGGTTACGGACAAGTGCATCGGCTGTCAGATCTGCTCTAAGGTATGTCCGGTCAACGCTGCCAGCGGGGAGCCCAAAAAGAAGCACACCATCGCCCAGGACAAGTGCATCGGCTGCGGTATCTGCACGGCAAAGTGCCCTGTCCAGGCAATCGAGGGCACCTTCAATACGGCCGAGGTGCTTGCGGCGGCTGCTGCCAAGAAGCAGAAGGCTGCAGCGGCATAACGGTTACTGAATACAACACGCCATTAAAGGAGAGCCCTTTTCCGCCGATAAAATAAGGCGGGGAGCGGCTCTCCTTGACTTTCCTGCTGTTTTTAAGGTACAACTAACGGGCGTCTATGCGGAAAAATTATAACTATAGTGCTTTTTATTTCTGGATAGCATTCCTGCTGATCCCCCTCTTCTTTGCTGCTGCATCGTCGACCGACATTGTGAAGGCAGAGGAGTCCGGGAACGTTACCGATCAAAAGGTGATGGTGGAAGAGCAGGCACTTCCTGTTATTGCCGTTGTCGCCGAGCTGGCGGGACAGAGAGGCGCCTCAGTGCCGCCTCCTGAGGCAACTGCTGATCAGGCCGCCAAAGACGTCCCCGCAAATGCTTCAGCAACCAAACAGGACACCTCTCTCGCATCTCCATCAAAAGATAAAAAAATATCAAAAATAGAACCGGCTCCCCATCAGCCGGCTGCTGAAGTGCCAGCAGCTGAAAAGAATGCTTCTCCCGCTCCGGAAGGTGCTCCCGTGCAGAGCAAAGAGGCAACGGCAAAAAGCGCATTGCCTGTTGGCAAGCAAGGCCAGACATCCGTGTCGACAAGCATACTGGACACGAGCAAGGCACCCCTCATCGACACCTCCCATGCCAATAACGAGACTGCACTAAAAGCGATAGAAAAGAATATAGCCCTGTTTAAGGATAAACTCAGGGAGCGATTCTCGGTCTGGCTCGAACGGTCGGCGCGGTATGTGGAAATCATGAAGGATATCCTCCGTGAAAAGAACATGCCTGAGGAGCTGGTGTTCCTCCCGATCGTGGAGAGCGGCTTTAACCTGCACGCCTATTCGAGGGCCAAAGCAGTCGGCCCCTGGCAGTTTATCGCTGCTACCGCCAAGCGCTATGGGCTGGTCATTGATTGGTGGCGCGACGAGCGGAAGGACCCGGTGAAATCGACCAAGGCTGCAGCCGAGTACCTGAAAGACCTCTATAAAATGTTCGGCTCTTGGAATCTTGCGCTCGCCGCCTACAATGCCGGCGAAGGCAGGATATCGAAGGCACTCAAGAGGAGCGATGCAGAAGACTACTGGGCACTTCTCGGCACCAAGCAGATCAGGGACGAGACCAAGGAATACGTGCCCCGCTACATAGCAGCTACAATGATCGCCAACACCCCTGAAGAGTACGGCTTCAGCAATCTGGAATACCATGAGCCGCTGGAGTACGATGAGGTCACGATTACTGCTCCGATAGACATCGAGATTATCGCAAAGTGCGCCAAATGTACGGTGAAGGAGATCCGGGAGCTCAATCCCGAGCTGCGCCGCTGGTCTACGCCGCCGAATGTCCCCAAATACACTATTCGCATTCCTGCGGGGACAGCAGACCTCTTCCAGAAGAACCTTGCGGCAATCCCGAAGGACGAGCGCTTTACCGTCGAGACGTATATCGCCCGTAAAGGCGACACGATCAAGAAGATCGCCCGGAAGACCGGCACGCCGGTGAGTGCAATCCTTGCCATGAATTCCCTGAGCGGCATCGAGCGCATCAGCGCCGGCGATAAAATTATCCTGCCGCCGCAGGAGAAGTTTTATCCCGACCTTGAAGACAAGAGTGAAATGAGCATGGCACGGAAGGCGGTCTACAAAAAGAAGATCGCGGACAAGGGATCGGGCAAAAAAGCAAAGGCGCGAACCGGCAAGAAAGGCAAGAACGGCGACGCGAAGGTCGCAAAAGCAAGAGGCAAGGCCAAATTAAACGCCGACGGCGAAGTCAAGGTAAGAGCCAAGTCCAAGCGGAAGGCTGCTGGCGAGGTCAAAGTAAAGAGCAGGGCCAAAAAGAGCAAGGTCAAGACAAAGAAGGCCTAATCAGGCATCATCTGTAGTAGCCATGACTTGATCTGACACCCCGCCCATTAAGCTACCACTTCTCCTAACATCTTCTCCTTTGCGACAAGGGCGTTCTTCCGGTCGTAAAGCTTAGCAAAGGCACCTTGGCATAAGTGTCTATGAACGTCTGCTGGTAAATCCTGCCCACACCCTTAAGGATGCCCACGTAAAAGGTGTCCTGTGCGC
>JBFMCP010000002.1:0-239638 GCA_040754455.1 Nitrospirota bacterium | reverse complement strand
ACTACGGCACGGTCGCAGATGTCGCCCTTTATAAAACGATAGCGTGTATCATTTTCGATATCGGTCAGGTTGTTAAGATTGCCCGCATAGGTGAGCTTGTCCAGATTGACAAGACGGCACTCCGGCAAACGCTGTAACGCCAGCCTGATGAAGTTGGAGCCGATAAACCCGCAGCCGCCTGTGACGAGTATGTTCTTCATGGTAAAAAACTCTCTTCTATTCTTTCCGCTTTGTCCGCATCCCCAAAACCCCACAAAACAGCCGGAGGCGAAGCAAGTTTCATAACCGTTCTGCCTCCGGCCGTATTGTGTGATTTACCGCTTCGATCGTATCTTTCTCACACCGTTAAACAGAAGCCCTCCCAGGATGAGACTGCCGATTAATGCACTCATTTCAGGTTCAGGCACCCTATGGTTCACATTGCCCCGACCGCCATTATTGTTCTGACCGTCATTCACGATCGCTGTTTCGACGCTTCCCCCGCCAGTGTTTGAAACCTGCTGCGCACTCGCTGCGCTCCTATGCCTGTTCTTCCCGCCTCCCCCCATTGCAAAGCTTGGAACCGCATATGCCATGAGGAACAACACCAAACAGATTGCTATTAGCCGTCGCATAAAGAAACTCCTCCTTTTTTTAGTTTTTTGCTTGCGCAAGCAAGTTTGATGCCGGAATCCAAACATCTGATTTCGCAGGGCGTCAGGAGGGATTTGAACGCAGTAGTGTCGAATTTCGAAACATCTATGTAACAAATCCCGACAAAACGATACCTCCCACCGCGCAGAGCACTTTTTCCGCTCCATCATATCCCGCCTCTCAAACGTTGTGTACGGACCTGTCGCGAAAGGCCGCCCGTCACGGCTCATATCCATAATCTTTAAAAAAGGCGGGGGTAAGACATATTCTTTTATCCTTGAGGATAGCGATCTCCCCTCTCTTCTGCCAGCTATCGAGGACTCTCGTTACGCTTTCACGAGTAAGCCCCGTCATTTCTGCTATATCCTGGTGCGTCAGCCGCATTTTCAATTCTATGTTGTCATCTTCTTTCCTGCCGTATTTCCTCGAGAGCAGGATCAAAAGCATCTTGACACGCTGCGCTGCATTCTTGAAGCTCAGTATCTGAATGGTTCGTAATGATTCCCGAAAGCGTGTAATAAGTATGGTGAGGAGTTTTTCAAGAACCTTGCTCTGTTTAAGCAGCACCGAATAAAACGCTTCTTTCGAAATGAGAGCGACAATGCAGTCCGTTTTTGCAATGACGGCTGCCGGTATGGTCTTTTTGTCGATCAGACTCATTTCACCGAAGAATTCACCTGAATGATGAATGGCGAGGACAATCTCCTTCCCCTCCAGATTCTGAACGACTTTCACTTCGCCCCCTAAAATTATGTACATGAACTCATTGGTCTCCTCTTCGTGGAGAATAATCTGCCCCCTCTTGTACTGCTGCAATGTGATGCTCTTGGCAATGTGTCGCAGCTCTTTAGCTCCGAGGGATGAAAACAGCTCTATATCTTTCAGTGAGACAATCCCCTCGTCAGATCCCCTTTCCCTCTTTTTCTCTTTCACCGTCATCAGTGGCTCATGAGCGCGCCGGCTGCCGCTGTCTGCGCGCAGCGGCATGCGTCAAACAAATACACATCCCCTCCGTATCTATGCTCAACGTGTACAGCCGTGCTCTTGAGACGCTATTTCTTATTCACGAGGGAATTGAAGCGTCCGGTCCGTTTAAAGGAAACATACACGAGTATTCCGGAGGCGTCCGCCGCTATATCAAAGAGAGAGAAATTCCTGTAGGAAAGAAAAAGCTGCACGCATTCTATGAGCATTCCGTACGAGATCAGAAAGGAGCATTGCCATCGTACACTCCTGTTCGGATACGCCGCACCGCAGAGTACAGCCAACAGCACAAAAGCTGCGAGATGATTAAACTTATCGCAGATGACCATCACATCCGGCGCCTCAATGGTTTCGGGAGCCACCGCAAGTGCAAAGATCGTCAGCAACGCCCCGTAAAACAGCGCTCTCAGCATTTCCGATCCTGATTGCAAAAGGTCTCACCCGCTATGAGACAGCTCTCTCTGATGTGTTTGGTGACAGTTTCGCTCCGATCGTCTCAGGATCCTGAGAACCGGCGTCAGCAGGAAAAGGGCGATCAAGAAAAAAAGGATGCCGCCGCTCCGGTGTAGTATGCTATCGGTCAGGATGGCCGTATCGACATACACGGCAAGAAAGGAGAGCGTTACAATGCGAATGCTATTTTTGATGATGACGAGGGGAATGATCATGCCGATGAGCACACCCCTCCTCCAGGCGGTTTTCAGAAGGAGCATGCTTATAATGGTCCCCACCATGAAGAGCACGATGCTCGAGCGGATGCCGCTGCACTGTTCGGCGATTTCGATGCTGATCCCCGGGAGATGGAAGACGAACCCGGCGCGGTCGAAAGGTATCCCCATAACCTTAAAGAAAACGGCAACGGTCTCGGCGGAACCAGCCTGCAAAAAGCTGATGATATGCTCGAGCACCGCGTAAGGCAGCGGAACGGCGTTCAGCAAAAACAACAGCGGGAACGCCGCGCCTTTGAAAGCCTGTTTTCCATAGATAGTTATGAATCCGCCGATCCAGAGCACGATGAAGGCAAAGACAGCGAGCGATAATGAATAGTGAAAACAGAGTGCATTCTCTTGATCCCCGTATGCAAAGCATATGATGTAAAGTACACTTGCAATGGCTGTCGGGACTCCTCCGGCCGCCGGAGAATAGTCCACGTGCGAAAATATCTCCTTCCTCCTCAAATACACGAGATATCCGCTTATGAGCGGGACGAGCGGGATATGGGAGTAAAGCTCGCTCGTACGCGACAGGGCGGCCAGCCTGTACAAAGGTTCACGGAACAACATGGCAAGTGCGATATTGAAACATAAAAACAGCATAAGTCTCCGGAACGATTGTCTCGTCATCTGTATAGTACCCCTCACTGCCGGCCTCTTATGATATGGCATCGTACTGTTATGTTCATTCCCGCTCATGGTTCGATGTCCATTCGATGCTTTAGGCCTTGTATATTTTGCCGCTCTTTACTCCGGCCCTTTCGAAGGCGTTTCTGGTGTCCACAATACAGCATGCGTGTTTCTCAATAAAGGTGTAGTCATACGCAGAGTGGTCCGTCAGTAAGAGCACGACGTCAGCTTTCTGCAGGCATTCGGCAGTAAGCTCGCATGACCTCATATCGATGTCCGGGTAGTGCCGGTGTCCCCTACAGACCGGCACATGTGGGTCGTTATACGTTACCGCGGCGCCGGACTGACCCAGGAGATGCGCGATTCTCAATGAGGGGGATTCTCTCTGATCGTCAATGTCTTTCTTGTACGCCATGCCCAGGATGAGGACGTTGGCCCCCTGCAGCGACCTTCCCGACCTGTTCAGAATCCTGCTGACCTTCTCCACCACGTAATAGGGCATTTGCGTGTTGATCTCGCCGGCAAGTTCGATAAAGCGGGTTGCAAATTCATACTCTCGTGCCTTCCAGGTAAGATAAAAAGGGTCGATGGGGATGCAGTGGCCGCCAAGCCCCGGACCCGGAAAAAACGCCTGGAACCCGAAAGGCTTCGTCTTCGCCGCGTTAATGACCTCCCATATATCGATACCCATCCTGTCGAACAGCATTTTAAGCTCATTGACGAGCGCAATATTGACGGCCCTGTAGATGTTCTCGAGGAGCTTTGCTGCCTCAGCGACTTTTGTCGAAGAGACCGGCACGGTCTTGACCACGATCGAATCGTAAAGGGCTTTGGCGACTTCGAGGCATTCCGGGGTAAAGCCGCCGACGACTTTCGGGATAGTGCCGGTAGAGAAGTCCTTGTTGTTCGGGTCTTCCCGTTCCGGCGAGAATGCCAGATAAAAGTCCTTGCCTGCCTTCAACCCTTTTCCCTCGAGTATTGCCCTCATGTCGCCATCGGTAGTTCCGGGATAGGTGGTCGATTCGAGAACGATGAGCTGCCCCCTGCAGAGATAGCGGGTGACGGTCTTTGTCGTATTCAGCACATAGGACATATCCGGCTCCCGATATTTGTTCAGGGGGGTAGGTACGCAGATGATAATGCAGTCCATATCCGACAATCTGGAAAAATCGGTTGTCGGCGAGAAATGTGAACCGTTGGCGGTAATACGCGAGCTGTCGATGTGCTTGATATAACTCTTTCCCTCTTTCAGCATGGCCACTTTTGCGTCATCCACGTCAAAGCCGGTTACCTCGAAACCCGCCTTGCAGAATTCGATCACCAGCGGAAGTCCTACATAACCGAGCCCGATAATCCCTACGCGTGCACTTCTCAATCTGATCTTTTCGAGTAGCTTCATTCTGCTCTCCTCATTTATCGTGAAGTATTCGTTCGGTTTGCAAAAGGAGCAGAGCTTTGACAGAAGGTGGTGCTTTCTTCAGTGGGATACTTCTGATCTAACCGGCTTGTAATACTTCCGCCGGATGATCCTCCGGGCGGTGCCGGCCGTCGAGCGGAGCTTATCTCGTAGGGACAGTTTCATCCAGTTTCTGAAGAGCGAGAATCCTTCGAGGCGAGGCGTCGGTATCCCGAACGTTTTCATAGCAAGCAATCTTCCCCAAACAGCGCTTCTTTTCAGAAAGAGATTCCTTTGAGAGTCAAAAAGCTTTTCCGGATGAGCCCTCTCAAGGGCAACATAGCCCGCTTCGAGTGCACCACTTAGAATTTCTCTCCCCTTTTCGGTTCTCACGAGAACAAGCGAAAGACCCTGCTCACCCTCTTCGATGTTCCTATACCACGGGTCACCACATGAAATATCCGCGAACTCACTGGTCCCATCAGGACAGAGATGGCATCGGTACGGCCGGTATTTCTGCAGAAACCCCCAGGCTACGGAATACGACAGTTCTCTGGAATACTTACCCTTTATCTTTGCCTTAAACGTTCCCGGCCAGCCCTCACCCCGGTACCTGACCATCTGGACATCGTCCGGGTGCACCCCTTGCTTCTTCAACAACTCCAGTGTGCCCGTTGTAGAGGGAGTGCCGGCACAAAATATTCCTATAGCTATACCGATTTTTTTGTCCAACCCGCTCCGCAGCGAACGGGCTTTCTGCAGAGCAACGACATCACAGGGCTTTCCGATGAATGCACAGACATTCGGCGCAGCTTCGATATGGGAAAGGCTGTCGCAGGGAGATGCCGGAGCGTACCGGGAGCCTGTCCTTGAGAGGATTTCCGCACGGGTCCGGCTCAAAACCGTCTTATTACTGTAGGGTATTGCCGGGTCAGCTGCGATATGGAGCAGCCCGTGCATATTCTCCCTTTCAATGCAGTAGAGGGCCAGGGCACTGGCAACGCCGCCCGAAGATCCGCGGTACCGGATATCCGGATCAACAGCATGGCCTTCCCATATCTCCAGGATCGGACCCCAGCTTTCCCTGAGCTCATCCATGATTCCGGAAGAGCCCGCATGTCGCTGATGGGCGGTCGTGTACCCCGGACAGACCTTGACGCAGTGGTCACATCCATCACAGTCGGGCGCTTTAAGAGCAGGTCTAATGCCGTCAGCAACCCTGTCGGTGAGCACTATCCTGTTTTCCGGGCATATATACGCACAGGCGCCGCAGCCGACACAGAGCCGCCACTGCGCTATATGCTGTGCATTTTTAAATCTCACGGGCAGTACCGCATATATCGTTAAACAGATTCTGTACGCGCGCTTTCACCTCGGGCATTGTCTGCTCAAGCCTTTTCTTTACGACTGCCCGTTTCTCAAACACCTCATCGATTCTCCTGATAATCTCATGTTCTTCCATGACTCTCGGGTCAGCCACACAGTCTTCCATCCCGACCGTCTCCAGGACGCCGATAAATTTTTTGCTGTACGCGATAGACACAACAGGCACATGCTGGGAAAGGGCCGCGATACAGGCATGCATGCGGGAACCGACAAAGAAATCGCAGAGCCCGATAATATATTTAATCTCGCTTTGATTATAGTTTCCACGGGCATAATAAAGACTGTTTTGATACGTCTGCTTCAACTCTGCGTAAATTCGCTTGCAAACGGCCGAATCACTTTCGGGGTGCCCTTCAGCCCCGAAGACATGAGGCACCAGCAGCACGTGAGCTCCTTTTCTGAGTATGAGATGCTCAATAACATCGTAGACGAGCTGCCGGTAGTCGATTTTCAATCCGAACATGTTATTCCGCGAGTATCCGCCCATGAAGAGGAGTCCGCTGATGTTCAAACCGACAATCGGGGAATTCCCGCCCCCCAGCTCCGGAAGGCCATCGAGGTCCATATGAAGGGGTTTCAGCGGATCGAGAACAAAGCCCACATCATAACAAAACCTGACCTTTCCTCTGCTATTTTCCGAGCCGAGCAAATCTTCCGTTTCCTTTAGTCCCGTGTGGTCTCTCGAATAAATCGCTGAAGCCCTGTACATAATGAATTTCGCAATCTTTTTTGCGAGGGCACTGTCAAACGGACCGATGGTCTGTGGCAAAAAGACCAGTCTCTTTCCGAGAAAAAGCGCGAGGAGTTGCGGCAGCGAGACATACATGAACCTGCCTATGCCGTATATGTCACTGAAACTGTCTCCACCCGCCATCGACACTATGCTGTCCGCCTCCGCTATCCGGCTCAACCAGAAGTTTTTGGAAATCACTTTCCTCCGTAGCCGGCGAAGAGGGATGCACCTTGCGAGCATAGCAAACATAATGAGCAATGCGATATTGTTCTTAAGATAGAACTTCTTCGAGAACCTGATATTGACGAGTTGAACGGGAATTATCCTGTCACCTGCCTGAAAGTTGTAGGTAACCGCTTCTTTCCCGTAATCGAGCAAAAACAGCTCTCCAGAGGGATATTGTTCAAAAAAAGCTTTGAGAGTACCTGCGGTGAGTGCATTCACTCCCATATTGCTCGTACCAAACGATGCGCCGAGCAGGCAAATTTTGGGGCTTTGTTTCTCCACTCGTCTTCGAAAAAGCCGAATCAAGCTTGCGTTTATTTGACTTTCGGAAAATATTCTTTGCCGCGGATCTCAGCGATCTTTCTATTTAACCTGGCTCTATAGCCGATAAAATCATACGGGTTGATGGAGTACTCCTGAAGTCTCTGATTCGAGGTTACTAAACGCTGAATCCATTGCTCTCTCGTCCTGATGCCGAATGTCCTGGCGCTGAGTGGAATCAATCGTTGGAAGTCCTCTTCGCTCCGGATACCGGTATGGGGCACCCGCGGGTCGTCCATATGCTCTTCGAAAAGGAAAGGGTAATACCAACCGTTCATAAATCCTTTGGCAGCAGCTCTGATGCAGAATGTGGTAAAGGTTTCCTCCGGCTCCAGAAATCCGATTCTCCGAATCACCTCACGTTTCATGAGATACCCCGATCCCTGTACCCAGCAGTTTCTCAGCACCTGGTGGATTCCGAAGGTCGAGATCTTCTTTGAAGCTCTCTCATAGTTGAAATCCTCCGGCAGAAAACGGCAACAGGCCAGGATTCCGGCCTCAGGGATATCTTTGTGGGCCTGCGCAAGGATCTGGCACCAATCTTCAGGGACGAGGCAGTCGTCATCGACCTTGCCGAGCAGATCCGCATCGAGACTATTTTCCCAAAACCAATTAGTGGGTCTTCTGAGCTTCTCATTGGTCTCGTTGAAAATAACGCGCTCCACACACCAGTGATTTTTGAATTTTTCGACCACCTCTCTGGTAGCGGCATCCGAAGCATTGTCCCAGATCGTCACGCGAAGGTTTTTTGGTGCTGTGCCGCATAAGCGCTCAAGAGATAACCTCGTGTACTCAGGGCGGTTGTAGGTGATCATCAGGACTTTTATGAGCATTGAATCTTTACCTCCGTTTACCATGTCTTCTGTTCAACTCTATTAGGACTGTATCTGCTGCATTTCTGCCGGTTCTATGTCTTCCGCCTCTTCTCGAAACATGACGGTGCTAGACCAAGCGGATCCGATGAGTGCAAGCGTCAGATAAATGAATAAAAACGACTGGTCGAAGTAGGAAACGGAAACAAAGGTTGCCGCATGAGCAAAGAGCGAAGCCCCAAGAGCCCAGATCATAAACTGAGACCGGTGGGTTAAATCAGCCGTTTGCCGCAGCGCCTGCCCCACAAATACAAACCCCATGGCCAGGACAGCAATGAGCAACAACATGAGCGGCAACCCTCCTATGACCCCCGTTTTGAGATAGTAGTTAGTTATGTCGGTGTGGTCCGGATTCCAACTTACGCCCGTTGGCATCCAGTGCCGGGTGTAATCAGTCCCGGCCAGCCACCATTCAGAGAGATGTTGAAAAGCAGATTCAATGAGCCTGGCACGGTGCCATCCTGTGCTCCCGCCGGTCAGATCAATACGCGCTATAAGATAGTACACCGGCGCTTTCATAATCAAATCGAGGCTGGTAATTCCAAAGACTGCAAGCCACCGGATAAGCCTCATTCTGTGTCGGAAACGCCACATCATCAGAGCTCCGATTCCCACTGTAGTGCTAATAATCGGCCCGCTCGATGCAGAGGTAAAGACCATTACCAGACACGCGAAAATTCCTGCCATTGCCTCTCTGCGGTATCGATGCCATAATCCGATCATAAGAGGAATACTCACTGCACCTATGGTCCCGGCTAAAATGGAATGGGAAAAGGGGCCCTGAGCACGAATTTTGCCTTCCCGGATGGCCGGCCACTCCGCTGCCCCTAATGCAGAGAAAAGATTGTGCAACGTCAGCTTCTCATAGAGCATCTCTACTGCCACGGGAACCAGCAGGATCGCCATGATGCGACACAGTCCCACTACATCGTCGAGTGATTGGCAGAACACACGAAGCAGGAAATAGATGCCACACGCATTGTAAACGAGGCCGAGCCGGAGGATGAGTGCATCAGAGTGGTCATGATGAAAAACGCTGCTTGTCAGTGCCCATGCGGACCATACCAGCATAAGCCAGTCCATAGCATTCATTCCACCGGTCAAGCGCTCACCTCGTATAATCATCCGCACTACTCCTGCTGCCACCAATATTCGGATCACGGTGAAGGTGAACGGCCCTATCTCAATTCCCTGGGCCAGGGGCATGTAACAGGCCCCGACGAGTAACGGCAAAGGGGCCCATCGCCGCGGTAAAAGCAGCAGCAAGGCCGCATTTAACATGAGAAATATTACAGCGATACTATTCACGTTCATCGGACAGCCCCCGTTTATTATCGAGTTACAAGATTACTGTATTCCTCTTTAAAAATAGAGGTCCGTTGAAATGCCGCCCGCAGATATCTTGGTTCGACATTGTCGCTTGTACGGCAGGATTGCCGTCAAGGAGTTGTTTCCTGCGCATAGCCAATTAAGGAGTACGGCTTGTAGGCTTCTTATCGTTCGGATTGATACAAGGCTGCAGAGATGAAAAGATATAGCCACGGCGGCTGGTTAAAACCAGCCGCGCGTGCTTTACTCTAATTGTCTGGATTTGTTAAAGTGCAGCCTGGGCTGTTGCACTCAGATGAAGAGGCGGAGAAGGCCGTTTGGGATTTGCTCCAGAAGTAAATTCAAAAGCGCCCCTGTCCCATGTTCCATCGGCGCCCATTGTGTTGTTATTCATGTCTTTTGTGAAGACATTCGAAAGATTTGTGCCTGGCTTCGTAGCAGCAGAGAGCGTAAAATTGTTACCGGCTCTATTGGTAAAGGGGTCAGCGACGTTCACCTCACCGTTGGGTTCGGAGAGGTTGACATCCGAGCGGTTATAATCATGCGTGGTATTGGTAAACCCTATATAAGTGTTGGAATAAAAGAGATTGTTGTAAGCAACCCAGCCGGAAGTGTTTCCAAAGCCTATCCGGGCATCTGTATCTACGAACGTATTGTTGTAAATTCTTACGTTGACGGTCACCGGTTCGGCGGTCCAGTTGGCAATCACGCCGTTAGCTTTACTTCCGATAACCGTCGACTGGAAAATGTTGCCGTAGATATCAATGCCATTGCCTCCGGACAATATAAGCCCTCCGGTGGAGGTGAAGTTCCTCACGTAATTATAACGGAATGTAACATTGGTAAGGCCATTGACGCCGTGATTGGCTGACCATATCTCACCGTGATTAGATGAAGTCGTCCCGATTGTGCAATCTCTGAAATAGGTATGCTCGATTATGATATTGTTCCATGTGGCCCTGGTAAGAAATGCAGTCCGCCCTGCCCTATTAAAGCGGCAATAGCTGAACGTCATGTTGGAAGCACTATTGGTGCCATAAATTGCATCCTGGCTGACAGCTACCTGTGAACCGGCTGGGAATGTTAAGCCGTCGTTGTAGTCGAACGAGAAATCAATGTGCCGAAACGTAATATTAGTAACAGCCGTATTGAACTTAACCAGCTTCGCAGTAGCGTTCGATGTCGTCCGTATTCTGATGCCGTAGCCTGAGTCCCAGCTTCCGTTTCCTCCACCGGTCTGACCGTCGATTTCATAGTAGCCGCTTGAAAAAGAGACCGGACCGAATTCTGCCTGCCCGTCACCGTAAGAACTGCTCCAGCCGGTGTCCGTGCCGTGGTCTGAAGCAGTTGCCTTCTTGATGTAAATATACGTCGAGCCGTTTTGAGCATCGTCAAATGTATACCCTGCATAAGACCCGTCAGCTATGTAGTACGTCGCCCCCCTTACCAGGCTGGCGGGTAAAGAAGTGTAAGCATTCGTCCAATCAGAGCCAGAGCCGTTGCCTACAGCCCCTGCGCGCACGTAATAGATCGGTGCAGCCTCGGCGCCCGATATCCCGAGAAACAGCACTATTACAAATAAAGCTGTAAATAAAAAGACTTTCATGTGTATTGATGAGCACCTCGTTTGTTCTCTCAAAGGCGAGGTGTTTGCCGTCGTTCTCAAATTGTACTTCATAACCCATCCCTCCTTGCTGCTTGGCAACCCGCCTGCTCCATTGCGACCGGAAACAGAGCCTAAGGGGTTACGTCCCATTCTTCTGGATAGTGCGCCGTTCTACGGCGGGGGAGTGCTGAAAGCATTCCTGTAAGCTATAGAATAGCGTAAGCCTTCTCAGGGTATCTGTGATTCCAATCACAGAGCTTATCGGGGGCAGGTTTCCGCAGGCCCTTAGTACCTTTTGACCCAGCCTTCTCCACCCAAGGTCCAGCGGAGCCGTGCCAACCACCTTTTAACTGTGTTCCGTATCGGGTGCCCTCGTCCACGCAGACCATAAACCAACCACATGAGCACTACCAAGCCGATCCGTACGATACTCGCGCCGCACAGTGCCAGCCGGTAGGACCAGCAATACCAGGGGGACCGTGTCTTCCTGAAAAAACGCCAGCGTGATTCCAGCAACATAACACTGGAAAAAACGCTCACGCTGCTTTGCGAACTGCTTGTTCCGCCATGATGGATGATGACCGATGACGGAACATAATAGGTTTTCCAGCCCGCCTCCCGCACCTTTAAGCAAAGATCGATGTCCTCCGAATACATGAAGTAGTCGGTGCTGAACATTCCGACGGCCTCGAACACTGACCTTTTTATCATTAATGATGCTCCCGACACTGCGTCCACTTCAGCAGGAGTCCTATCTTCTGTAAACAAAGGACCTGTACCCCACATGCCGGCTTTCGGGAAAGCATGACGGAGGGCATCGGACTCGAGGAGCTGATTCAAGATAGTCGGAAACGCCCGGATGCAGCTTGTCTGGACCGACCGGTCACTGTTAAGAAGACTCGCACCCACAATACCGGCATCCGGCAATGCGTCCAGCGAACGGCTCAGGGTTTCAATCGCAGCGTCTTCAATTTCGGTATCCGGATTCAAGAACAGGATATTCCTGCCTTTTGACACCTTGAAGGCAGCATTATTCGCTCTTGCAAAGCCAAGGTTTTCGTTGCTCTGAATAAATCGAATCTGTGGGAAGTGCCGGCGCAGCATCTCCTCGCAGCCGTCGAACGATGCATTATCGATGACGATAATTTCATATTCAATTCTGTGCATCCCTGTCATAATAGAGGCAAGGCACTTACGGAGGTACTCCTTGGAGTTCCAGTTTACGATGATAATTGACAGATCCATAGAATACACATTCTGGTGGCTTCAATTGCCGATAAACTGCCGGTGCCACATTTCGAACGACAGCAGGAGATTAATGTGTCTTGTATAGTTTTCCTTTTGCTGATTATGCAGATTGATCATTTCTCTTATATAACCGTCATCGAAGTACCGTTTCGACGCAGAGTCTGCGCTCAGAAGACGGCTATTGATGCATTCCTGCATTTTGTCTCGTAGCCATATTTCCATAGGGTTCGTAAAGCCCTTTTTCTTTCTGTATATGATTTTCTTCGGAAGCCATTTTCCCACAGCCTTTTTATGTAAATATTTGCGGCTGATCCCCCTGAGCTTGTACTGGGGCGGAACGGTCTCGATGAACTCTATCAGACGATAATCCAAGAAAGGGACTCTTGCCTCCAGCGAATTTGCCATGGAGGTCTTATCAGCTACCATGAGCAGGTCATCAGGCAGGCTGGCCCTGGTATCTATGTAGAGCATTTGGCTGAGAGTATCGAGATGCTGCACAGGCGTCTGCAGGTGACGCAAGGCGTATTTCGCTTCACACGACAAGCCGGACAGCTTTTCCTTTACCCAACCTCTGAAAAGCCTGGCCTTCATGTCATCACGATAAAATGAGTACATCTTGGCAAAACGCGTCAATATGTCCCGTTCACCGAGCGACACGACGCCGCGTTTCAAAAGTTCATTTTTCGGAAGACTGAACACAAAAGGCTTCACAATGTCATCGGTCAAAAAAGCCGGCAATTTGCAGTAGATGTCCGACAGCTTCACCCCGATATATCTATTGTATCCGGCCCATGCTTCATCAGCCCCCTGCCCGCACATCGCGACCTTGACTTTCTCACTTGCTTTTTTACTGACAAAATAAAAGGCTGCGGCGGATTCATGGCCCACCGGCTCTTCCAAGTCCATGAGATAGCGGTCATAATACTTCTCGTAATCCGTAGGACCGAGGATCATTTCAGAGTAGTCTGCCCCGAACATCCTTGCAATTTCCCTGGCGTCGTCGAGTTCGTTTGTTTTTTCTCCTCCTTCAAAGCCGATAGTGAACGTATACACGGGTTTCACTGACATCCGACTCATGAGGGCCAGGATTGTGCTGGAATCGACTCCTGAACTTAAGAATAATCCTATCGGCACATCACTCCGCATTTGTAGCTTAATGGCGTCTTCCAGCAGATACTGATATTTCTCGATCAGATCGTCTATCGTGCACTCGTTATTGATCCTGGGAGTCCAGTCCCAGTACTGACGGATATCGTACCCGCGCTCGTCCACCGTCATAATGTGTCCAGGAGAGAGTTTCTTGATGGATTTAAACAGAGTACGAGGCGAAGGCACATACCTGAACGTGAATAATTGCTCCAGGGATTCGATATCGACCTCGCGGGGACAATTCATATCGGTCAGCAACGCCTTGATCTCGGATGCAAACAGCAGCTTACCCTTAAGAAAAATATAATAGAGCGGTTTGACTCCCAGATGATCGCGTGCGAGAAGCAGCTGATTTAGTCGCGAATCCCAGAGTGCAAAGGCGAATATCCCATTGAATTTCTTAACAGTGTCGATGCCCCATTCCTCATAGCCATGAATAATCACCTCGGTATCGGAATTAGTTTTGAAGACATGACCTTTTTTCTCAAGAATATCTCTAAGCTCGATGTAATTATATATTTCTCCGTTGAATACCAGATATATTTCATTCGTCTCGTTTGCCATGGGCTGAGAGCCGCCCCCGATATCAATGATACTCAAGCGCCGGTGCCCCAACCCCAGGGGACCCTTGATATATACGCCGGACCCGTCTGGGCCCCGATGTCTCATGGCGGCAGTCATCTTCTCCACATCCTGCTTGGCGACATATTCTCCCAGGAGACTATACGAACCGCATATGCCGCACATTATCTCTTCATCCTTTTCATTTTCATTGCTTGTGTATCCGTATTATTGACGGAAGCCTAGAAATCTTTGTAGAGAAAGGGCCTGTACAGCTCACCATATACTGAAGGATTACTTCTTTTTACTATGCACTCGGTCTGCACTGGCCACTACTTCTTCTCATCAGTAAGAACCACGCACCCCCTGCCCCCACGAGCAGTAATGTAGCGGGCTCCGGAACGGGAACGGTGTCGGGAACCCTTTCCCATGTTCCTTGGAAGTTGATGCCGTAAGGGTAAACATACGGCCTCTCTACATTTGGTATTCCACAATCACCAACATGACTATAACCGTCGTGCTCGGGCGCTGATACGCCAAGATACACATCGTTAGGATCAGGAAGTCCCAGATGGAAATCAAGCCCAAATCCATCGATCACGTAAAACTCTAAGTCGAGAAATCTTGGACCCGCGATATCCCATGAGTAGACGTCTCCCACGGCATCCGTAAAGGAAAACTGAAACCTGTAAACGTCAGCAGCCCATGAATACCAATCAGGATCCCCCTCAGGCCAAGGCTGCCAGCGGTATGGTTCTGAAACAAAAATAGAGCCACTCGACGTGATAGGTAAATTCACAACACCATTATCACTCATTGACCAGACAAACATTTGCTCCCATTGATACTGAACGGCAGCGTTGACTTCAGCCATGCTCGCAGCGACTAAAACAATGGAGATAAAAACAAGCAATAACCTTCTTTTCATTGTCCCCCCTTCTTAAATTAATTAATTTTAAAGCTCCCCCAGGGGCGAGGCACTTTATGCACAGCTCAAGAGAGCTGCGCAGTCCTTTGTCTTATCTCTCTTGCCACTTAATATCATTTTCGACATCTCAGGCTTTTTTAGCTCTTACTTTCAATACTCGGAATACGGAGCGCACTCGTTCCATCTGCTCTTGTCTGAAATATCGTATGGCATACGCAGGCATCGGCCTTTGCAATCTCAACAAAGACGACCGGAAATACCCGCATAATACAAATAGACTGCCGAGCACATATGGTTTTTCTGTCGACCGATACGCGCACTTTATCAGATGAAAAAGAGGATGATACCCGAGCAGATAGTGCGTAATCCCCTGACGATAGCGGGCCTTCAGAATGTGCGTTCCTACGCTTGCCACACGCCGGTGATGAAAGACTTCCAATTCACAGAAGGTTTGCACCTTCCAGCCAAGGCTTCTGGCCATGATCTCTGCGGCTGAATCGATGCCTCCGGATTCGATAGAGATATACCCGCCTATCTCCTCATAGCATGCCCGTCGAAACAATTGAATGGCGCCGGCAACGCTGTTGGTGCTGTTTTTTTGCGGCACAAACCGATTATTGATCAACTCTACGATAATGCCGCCCGCGATACCCAGCCGTGCATCCCGCTGGAGCCTTCCGAGTATGTTTTCATAATAATCAGGCTTGAATGAAACATCGGCATCCAAATTCCCTAAGAACTCATAGTTTACATCTCCCAGGGAATCATAACCAGCCTTGAACGCACTTACTTTCGAGCCGAAATTTCGCTGGCCCTGCTCTTGTGCCTTCACCAGACGAATGAAGCTATAGTGTGCAGCATACTTCTGAACGATCTCGTCAGTTCCATCCGTTGACCCATCGCTGACAATCACCCACTTGGAAGGCAAAACCGTCTGTGCGATAACAGAACGGAGCGTTTTTTCTATATATGCTTCTTCATTACGGGCGGGGGTTATTAAAACGTAGTGGGCGTGGGCCATACGTATCTTCAGCTACTTATACGCACCTGCAATCCATCGAACGCTGGCGCGGCACTCTGATGTTCCGCAAGATACTCACGATTCTTTCAGCCGTTTTCCCGTCCCAGAGCTCGATATGCTTCCGCCTCTTCACACGGCCCTGCAAAACCTCCACGATTTTCTGCTTTAATTGGGATAATCCGCAGAGCTGATTGGTGCCATGGGTGATGGTAACCGGCCTTTCGGTATTTTTTCTTACTGTCAAGCAGGGGATATCGAGATAGCTTGTTTCCTCCTGGATGCCGCCGGAGTCGGTTATGACGAAACAGCAGTGAAAGACCAGATTCATGAAACTGATATAGTTGAGAGGTTCGGGCAGTAGCAGTCTCCCGGAGCGTTCCATCCGAAGCAGCAGACGATGCTCTTCCATATTTTTCCTGGTCCTGGGATGGATGGGAAAAACAAGAGGCGTCTTCTCCGCGATTTCAACGAGAATATCACAAATCTCCCTTAAAACAATCGGGTCGTCCACGTTCGAAGGACGATGCAAGGTGACTATGCCATAACCGCCTGCTTCGAGACCAAAGGTGCGATATGTCCCCTGACGCTCGATCTTCGTCCGTAACATTTCGAGGGAATCAATCATAATGTTGCCCACCAGGTGGATCTTGTCGGCGGGGATCCCTTCATTGATCAAATTTTCAGATGCATCTTTCGAAGGCGTCCAGAGCATGTCCGCGAGCACGTCGGTCACGAGTCTGTTGATCTCTTCGGGCATGCTTCTGTCGCGGGATCGCAGGCCGGCTTCCAAATGCGCCACCTTGATACCGATTTTCGATGCAGCTATGGTCGCTGCCATGGTTGAGTTCACATCTCCGACCACTACCACGAGGTCAGGCCTTTGATCACACATGATTTTTTCATACGACATCATCACCTTGCCGGTCTGCTCGGCATGGCTTCCGCTCTTCACACCGAGATAAATGTCGGGCCTCGGCAGCCCAAGGTCTTCAAAAAAAGCATCGGACATATTAGGATCGTAGTGCTGACCGGTATGAACAATGACCGGATGAGCCCAGTGCTCTTGTCTGAGTGCGTGATACAGGGGAGCGATTTTCATGAAATTCGGCCGAGCCGCACAAACGAGATGAATAATCATTGCCTTGTCGATACTCCGGTCAGATTACTTTGTTTCCAGAACGGATACTATACCGTGAACAATGGTATCGAGTGCTTTGGCATTGGTGTGTCGCGGATATCCGGAACGCTGTCTGCGCTGCACCTTAATCTTGCTCCGCACGTCAGCAGGATTCTCAATGAGGAACAATCTTCCGCTCGCTGCCAGATATCGGTCCACGGCGCCGGTTTTTCCTTTGAAGATGCTGTAAACAGGTACTCCCAACGCCGCAGCCTCCCGATTCATGGTTCCACCGCCGCTGATCACCAAGTCGGAGCACCAGATAAGATTCAGCCCGTCCACAGCCTTTTGAGGAAATAATATCTTCCCATCACGACACAACCGGGACCACCGATCCGCTATCCATCCCTTCTGACTTTCGTTTCGGGGGAGGATGACGAGGCAGGTATCATCCTTTTCTGCCAAAAACTCGACTGTCTCGATGAAAAGCACGTCACTTTCAGCGCTGCGATAATGCGCCTCCGTGGCAGGCGGCCGGATGGATATCACGATTTTGTCTTGTGCAATGCCGAGTTCACTGAGCAGCGCCGGATCAGGCACGAAGCCGGGTACATAGACATCTTCCTTGATGCCCTGATATTTGAGTATCCGTTCCGGCGCTATGGGGATTGCCTCTACCGGAATAGCATCGGGAACTATCGTGAGCACGAAATCCACGAGGGGCATTATCTTCGCGTGTTCGTAGTCCAATATGTTGATAACCGGTAATCGCCACATGAAAGAGGTCAGGTGTTGCGATCTCGATCCATGGGATACCGCGAGGTCCGGTTTCTCCCTCCATACGAACGGTACCATCTGCAAAGAGCGGATGACCAGTCCGGCCAGTTTCAGAACCGTGTTCTTTCCGTAATGACGTCCGATCCGCTGATAGCGGAGGCCTGCCAGGTCGGCAAGCTCGCAAGTCTGAAAACAATCACGTGCGGTCAAGACAACCTTGTACCCACGCTGCTCAAGCCGCTCGATAATCGGTTTGAAGAACGGGATGTGGGGCGAATTGTCCAGGTCTATCCAGATTTTCTTATTCATCTGACTATGTATTTTCCCACTGCGTTGCTGAATGAAGCCGCAAGGCGAAGAGGATATCCCAGCACCGGATTCTTGGCGCCGTAATATTGAAGCCATTCTTTACCCGTAAAAGTCTTTTTCCTTCTCCGCACCTCATCCGCCAATTCTGCATTACCGGAATGAAACGCCAGTCGCAGAGAGCTATTGCACCAATCCCATTCTGCTTTTCTCCGGATATGTTCTGAGAGGTTATGTTTATCACACAAATACAATCTCATTTCACATGCCGAACTCCAAAACCGCGCTTCCTTTTTCGGATCTTTACTTCTCGTGGCGGATTCGCCATGGATGCGATACGTCGCCAAACTTTCCGGGTAATATGAGACATCTGATATTAATGCTAGCTCTGCAAAAAGCTGCGTATCACCCATCAAGAACTTCTCATTCTGATGCAGATAAGGGTCTCCTTCGACTACCTGTTCAAGTAATTCTCTCCTCATCATAACAGTACAAGTCCGTATGATCGGCCCTTTTCCCCTTATAATTTGTTCGATAGTTACACTCTCAGGAGATTGGAGCCCTTTGCTGCAATTAACGCTTCTAACTAATTGCCTTGAACTGTCATAATAGAAATCGTAATCAGTAAAGACCAGCCCGCATTCTGGGTGGCGCTCAAGGTAGTCCACCTGCTTCTGCAATTTGCCGGGGTGATGCCAGTAATCGTCGCCCTCGCAAAAGGCGATGTACGTTCCCGTGCAGGCTTTTACAGTCCGCAAGCCGTTTTTCTTCATTCCGACATTTTTATCCGATGTGATCACCCGAATGATATCCGGGTACTTTTTTTGGTATTCAAAAACAATCTCACGTGTGCCGTCCGTCGAGCAGTCCTCTCCGATGACCAGCTCGAAGGGAAAGTCCGTTTTCTGTTGCAACACACCCTCGATCGCCTGTGTAATAAAAGGCGCATGGTTGTAGGTGATCATCTTGACGCTTACCAGAGGCTCGGTCATCTCAAGAAGTTCCTGCGGCACACACTGTTTATCGTGCGGTTCCGGCGCTCGTCAATGGCATTCTATTCCACATTGCCTGCCAGATCTCCATAAAAGCCTTCAGGCGAAGCATGCGGCACAGACCGACATAGAGAACACATCCCGCCGTGATTTGTACCAGAAGTCTGGACCAATGGGTAAGGAACTGCGGCAACCCGGCGGCATATACCGCACTACCCATCACAATGGCCACAATGAGATACGGGAGCAGGTCAAGCACCTGCTCTCTGAGCGGGTAATCGACCAGTACGCCGTTGTAATAACTGTTTAAATAGTAGGATATTACCGAGTTGATGATCATGCCGTAGATCATCGCGGATATCCCCCATCGCCAGGTGACCGCAATGTTGATCACGATCATAATCTTTTTTATGATCTCCAGACGCAAAAACAGGTCGGACCGTCCTAGGGCCTGCAATACGTTCAAGTTCATCGCCTGCAACGGAAACAGCATGCCGACCACACAGAGCAACTGGAAATATGGAACGCATGCAGCCCACTTTTCCGTCAACAGTGCCAGCACCAATGGACGGGCGATAACCGCGAGGCCGATCATCAGCGGGAAATTCACCAGAACCAGAATAGCCAAGGCCTTTTTCAACCCTCTTTTCAATCGGGCACGATCGCCCTGGATAGTAGAAAACACGGGGAACGTTACCCGTGCGACGATTCCCGACAATGTTTGTGAAGGCAGGTCATTCATCGTTTTGGCGCGCGTGAAAAATCCCAAATCGGTCGCTGAAAACAGCTTGCCGATAACTACAAAATAGATGTTATCAAAAAATTGGTTAAGGACACTCGAAGCCAATAGCCGCGACCCGAACCCGAACATTTCCCTCAATGCCGTGAAGCTGAAGATCAGCGCCGGTCTCCATGAACTGAACGCCCAGAGACTAACGGTTGCGAAAAGCGAAGCGGATATTTGCTGGACAACCAAACTCCACACGCCGAAGCCATGGGCGGCCAGCGTAATGCCGGCTGCACCCGACAGCACACCGGCAATGAGGCTCACTTTCGTCTGGACTTTGAAATTGATGTGTTTGGTTAGGACTGTTTTCTGAATCATGCCGAATGAATTGATCACGATGGTCAGCGACAGCGCCCGCGTCAGCGGCGTGAGGATAGGTTGCCTGTAGAAAGCGGCGATCCAGGGAGCAGCAAGACTCAAGAGGCCGGCAGCCGCGAGTCCTACCGCTATATTG
This sequence comes from Nitrospirota bacterium, assembly GCA_040754455.1. Classification (GTDB taxonomy): domain Bacteria; phylum Nitrospirota; class Thermodesulfovibrionia; order Thermodesulfovibrionales; family Dissulfurispiraceae; genus JBFMCP01. The sequence goes on along the minus strand of JBFMCP010000002.1, from coordinate 219,470 downwards.
AAATAAAAAATAGAGCAGATGTCGGTTTGCGTGACCTCCTGTTTCTGAATCAGGGCTGCGCCAAATCCGCTGTCGAGAAACGTCCGCGTGACAGCCATAAAGATCGTCAGCATCCCGATCAATCCGAACTGCTCGGGGAACAGCAGCCGCGCCAAAACAATGCTGATGATGAATTGCACACCCCGCTGTGCAACAGCATCGAGAAAGCTCCATAAGAGTGCGTAAACTGTTGTATGCTGAAGACTGTTCGCCATAGTATCTGCCGTTCAGTGCAGCTGCCGCTGCAAAGCCACTCTCTTCAGATGGGCTGTTCGCCCATATACTTTCTGGGCCGGTTTGTAACCAGAATCCGTTGATTCCATTTTCCGGCCGTACCGGCCGTATCCATCCTTCAAATCTAAGAGCCGCCGTAATTCCTGTGCCGGCATAATCGGCCGCTCATGGTCATTCGCAATGTTATGAACGCGCTTCAATAAATCGATATTGCGCGCCAACCTGTCTCTTCGACCGTCGAAGAAGATCGTATCTTCAAGACCGACACGGACTCCTCCGCCCATGGCGATGGCTACACTGTTCATGGGCAATTGACTGTCTCCTATACCGGCCAGGCTCCATAACGACCTTTCGGGCAGATCCCTGATCATAATGCCGGCATGCAGGAGGTCGGCCTGCGCACAGGAGATATTGCCCAGCAAGAGATTGAAATAATACGGCGGTGATATCAAATCTTTCTTTTCCAGATAGCGCGCGTAATTGATCATGCCGATGTCGAACGCTTCGAGCTCAGGGATGATGCCTCGCTCTTTCATCCGTAAGGCCAGTGCCTGTATCATGCCCGGTTCGTTCACTGATGCCTGTTTGTTGAAGTTGACCGAGCTCAAGGTCAGGCTTCCCATATCCGGCTTCAGGCTTCCATCCAACTCCAATGGTTCCGCCCTTTTTTCAAACTCTCCAAAATCCCGGCCGCTCAATGAGACGCAAACAATCAAATCCGGTGCATACTTGCGGATTCCATCGATAATCCTGCCGTAAATTTCCGCCTTGTACGTTGGCTTGCCTGAGAGGGGGTCTCTGGCATGCAGGTGAACCATCGAGATGCCGAGTTCACAGGCTTCGTGAACGTCTTCGACAATCTCGGAAACACTGATCGGTACATACGGCGTCATCTGCTTGGTCGGGATCATGCCGGTCGGTGCAAAATTGATGATGAGCTTGTTATTCATTCATTTCTCCACTTTCGAGCCGTCCACGGCGCTGCGGCCGGTCTCGTTCTCAAACACTTTCTTGACAACCGCCGGGACGCCGGCTACCATGGTCCTTTCCTGTACGTCTTTGATCACCACCGCGCCTGCTGCAACGACGGCCTCCCTTCCGACAACAAGCTCCTCGATAACGCTGGCGCCCAGACCGATCATCGCACCGGCACATATCTCGACATGGCCTGCAACATTGCTGCCGGGATTCAATCGAACGTATTCATGGAGGACAGTATCGTGCCCCACAGTCACCCCGCGGTTCACGAAGACGTGGTCTTTAAGAACAGATCCCGGTCCGATCACACTCCTTGCGCCGATGAAAACGCCCTGTCCGATCTTTGCATAGGGAGAAATGTATGCCGTAGGATGAATGAGCTGCGCAAACCGCATGCGGTATCTGCTTTTGAGGAACTCGATAAGAACGTTTTTTTTAAGCGTCGTCGGCACGACGAAGTACTCTTCGCCTTCTTCAGGAGCAAAATCTTTCAGTGGCGTGATCAGTGGCCGCTCACCGAGTTCCCGGAGCCTTGTTTCGAAGTCTTTTGTCCGCTCGCGCCTCTGCTCCGGTGCGTTTATGACAATCCTGGTGACCTCTTTCCCCAGCACCGTGACACAGTCATAGATATCGCTGAGCATGTTACCAACGCCGAATAAGACCAAAACCCTCACCTTTTGGTTACTCCATGCATCCGGAGCATCATAGTTGTCTCACTTCAGGCCTTGTATCCACAAAACAAAATGTTTGCGTCAAAGAGGTTTGTGCTCCAGAAACCGCCTTAATTACTGCGCTGTCATAATAGTCCGATCGTGGCTATAGAAATCGTGAGCACGCAGTTCTCCTCTCCTATAGCCGGGGAAATAGCCATGCCTTCTCTGACAAAGAGATTCGTACTTTTCCCTGTCGAACACACGTCCGCAAAAATAGACTATGCGCTGATCGTTGGACCACCCTCTTTTGAATTCGGCCAAGCCGTTTTTCGGGTCTTCTTTTGTGCCAGCGATTCCACCGAGGTGAAAGTACCGGATGCCCTGTTCGTATCCGCAGACAAGCGCCTTCCAGTGAGTTCCGTACGAAGCCCGTATCTTGTACCCTTCCGTGGTATAGGCGGATAAATGAAAATAGGCTGTTTGATCGCTCCTCAGGACCAGCGTCGCCCCGACGATCTCTCCCTCCCGCCTGCCGATGAAGGCGGTCATTCCCGGCACATTAAGTTGAGACTCAAAGCATTGAGGAGAGAAAGCGCTGATTCCTTTGATATCGTGCTTTTTAATCAAGTTGTCATACAACCTTACCCAGTCGTCAAGATATTGTATCGGTTGACTGCAGATCTCAACATCCATTGCCTCGAGTGCTTTACGTGCGTTTTTACGATGCGTCTTACCGACGAACTTCTCTAAGGGTTGACTTAGATCGACCACGTAATGCGTCTTGAATGGTTTGACGAGATCAAAATTTTGTACCAGATAATCGGGGTCGACTCCGAGGAGCGGATCAGGAACAAGGGTTAGTGATACGAGATCGGAACTGATCTGTTCCATATCTTCGTGGAGCTTCCTCCAGTCCCGGCAGGAAAACAAGGGGTAACACCCCATGGCGTCCTTATACGGCGTACTGGGAATCGGCCGCACGAGAATCCAACCGCCACAGCGCGGCAACTCACGTGGCTCACCGAATTCGCGCAGAGAATCGGCATAGCGTGGATGAGCATAGCCTATGGTCGCTTCGTTTATTTCCCTGCAGTGCATTTCACGTTGATGACGTCAGAAACGGAGAGCAGTAATGTTCGGATCGGGCGCTTCGAGAATTCCCCCGCGGCGAGGCCGCGAGGAACCTGCGACCAGGAAGGCCACAACCTATTTTCCGGCAGCCGGATGCCGCACCTCCCGATTATGAGCGGTTTCGTGTTAACTCAGAGTCTGCAAAGATTTCTAGCTCCTGTTTTTAAACAACCGTAATAATAGTCGCTGAATCCTGCCTTCTGCATGAGTTCAAAGACTTTCTGCACATCATAGTCCACACGGTGCAGTGAAAACTCTCCGTCATAAACGGCAAAAGCGGCCCTCGGATCACTGTCACGCGGCTGCCCTACGGAACCCGGATTGCAATACGTCTTTTCATTATATGTACACAACGTTTGCACATGGGTATGCCCGGATACAAATATGTCTCCGCTCAACCGCGAAAAATATTCTTCAGTCGGCCGCACATACTCGTCTATCGGATCCGACCAGCCTCCATGGAGCAAATGCATATTGTCAATCCGGATATGGACGGGGAAGTTGCTTAACCAATGTACATTCCCCGCAGTTATTACTTCTCTCTGATAAGCGAGACATTCATTAACGCTTTTGGATCTCGGACAACAACTACCGGCGGCCATATACCAGTCATGATTCCCCATCACGCAGACGACGCGTCGTGATCTCAGTTCATCACAACATTCATTGACTTGAGAATAGTATCCGACGACATCGCCGAGACAGTAGATTTCAGAGATGCCCAACCTGTCCAACTCTGTAAGAACCGCCTTTAAAGCTTCATAATTACCGTGGATATCAGAGATGATTCCTATTTTCATAAAAAATGAGATCCTCGATATAACGGACCGCCCTTCCCTTTTGTATCAGAGGCTGCGTTGGTTTTTTGCCCTCCAGATAATATTCAAGTGCCATGTTGCATTCATTGTATCCAAACGCCGTCCTGATCGATGTAGAAGAAGAAATCCTCGGATTGATCTCCAACAGCTTCAGAGCTCCGTCATGCTTTCTGAATTGAAAATTAGTAGGTCCTATCGGTTTAAAATATGCACACAGCATCACTAATGCCCTCTGTATTTCATCCATAGTGACGACTTCCGCTTTTTCAGTAAAACCACTTTTCGAGAGTCTTCTCTTCAGGGTCATACTTGCGAAATAGCTCCCGTGGCCGTCGCAAAAGGCCGATGTTGTGAATTCTTCATCTTCATTTCCAATGAGAGGCTGCGCCATCAGGAGGGGCCCGATGGCGTGCTGATGCTTTGAAAAAGTTTCATTACTATCTATGATGACAATACCTTTCGAACCGAATCCCCGGCGCGGCTTTAAAAGAAAAGGCAAACCGAATTTATCCACCAATGCATCAAAATCAGATTTCAGCGACGTATCGATTACATAAGGTGTGTTCATCTCGGTTAATTTTTCATGGAACGACCATTTATCCTTGCACAACAAAATCAAATCCCGATTGTTCAACAGAGCCTTAACGCCGTTTTTTTCCAGAGCGGGAAGGTGTTCAACCCATTTGTACACATCCACTTCTATGCCGGGGATGATAAGATCCACATGATGCTTAGCAATAGTTTTAAGGAGCCAGTCAATATAGCCGGGATCATTAGTCAGTGGCGCCTTCTCGAAAACATCGCAAAAATATTGGGCCACCGAATCAGCATATATTGTCGTCCCAATAAGCCTTACATTTTTCCCGGCTTTCCTGAGGGAACGCAGAATGCCGTACCCGAGGATACTACTGGCGCCCGAAACCAGAATATTTTTCATATAGGTGCATCTTCGAGACCGAATACGTCTTCGATTAAAAAATAGGTTCTCTTCATTCAGGCTGTTACCGCGCAGCAAGCAGCGACGGTCTGCATCCAGGGCGCGAGGATTCGCAAGCGGCCGTTGCCCTCAACAGAAAGTGTCCTTTCAAGCCGGGCTTCGATAGCCGCCTGGGCCTCCCGGCCTTGTACGTACAGTTCCCAGCTTGGAGTTCCGTAGAGCGTGCTCAGTGTGCCCGTCGCTTTAGCCAGAGAGAGCCGATCCACCATTTCATCGTACTTCACGAACTCACGCCGGAGGGTTTCGTACGCCTCTGTTCCGAGCACCTGTGCCAGGGGCTCGTAGTCGCTGTACTCGCCGGGCCGGTGGCATTCTGCGCCGGTAGGTGCCGGATCAAACAGACAAAAGAGCGTCACATACCCGCCGACGATCGACACCTCGTGTTTATTGCGAAGGAATTGCGTGGTCCCGGTCAGCTCGTCGATGCGGCACTCTTCTTCAGGACTCCCGGCCGTCTCGTTTAAGTGATAGGTCGAGTCGCCATCAAGCATGAACCACGGACCCCAGAGCTGCCGCTTCTCTTTGTAAGGGTGCTGCGCCATACGCACGCGGGCAGTCCCTTTCACATCGTAGCAGACATTGAACTCAGTTCGTGAATTGTAGGACATCTTGAACACCGGCTCACCGTCCTCGTTTTCAGGAAGTCCGGCAACGTCGAACATCGTGGTCCGAAACCACGAAACAGGATTCCCTGACTTCGAAAGGATGGTTGGGTCGTGGTGCAGAAAGATCCGGCGACTCAGGTACTGGGGTGTAATAATCCACCGAAGCAACTGAGATCCGGATGCACAGGCCGCAAGAAACGTTTCGTCACGCAGCAGCAGCTGCGTGCCGCGCGCCTGTGCGGCCGATGCACTCGATACGTGCAGGAGTTCGGTCCCCGGTTCCGCGTCAACAACACTCTCCAGGCCGGGCGGGAGATAGAGGTGGACACCCGCCTCTATCTGAAAGGATTGTCTGTCGTCTCCCTCTACATGAAGCCTCCCGCGCCCCCGAAGGACACTGATGATGTGCCCCGTACCCGGTTTCGGTACGAAGCCCCCCACCTCGAAGAATCTGATTCTATCGACATCCAGCCCTTCGGGGTGAATTTCATGGCTCAGGATATTAGATTGAGCGAACGGCTTTCCGGATTCGCGACGCCAACTGTTTTTGATAAGCTTTTGCATGGACTCAGCCCCTTCTAGGCAACTACAGGTGCACTCATTTTTTTTCTATCGACCTTTCCCGATGAAGTTGCGGGCAGGGCATCACGGAACGTAACAATCTCAGGGACCATGTATTTCGGAAGTTGTGCACTGCAATATTTCACAACGTCGTCCCTCGTGATTCCGCCCGGTGTCATTGGAACGACGATCACCGAAATCCTGTTCCCTATGAGCTCGTCCGGAATGGGGATAACGACGGCGTTCCGGATTTCCGGGTGGTTGCACAAAACCGTTTCTATCTCTCCGATCTCGATCCTGTACCCCCGGCTCTTTATCATGTGGTCCTTCCGGCCCAGGAATACATAATTCCGATCGGCGTCCAAGCGAACCAAATCACCGGTCTTGTAGACCCTTTCATTCAGGTCGGGTCTCAGTGGGTTTTTCACAAAAGACTTTTTTGTTTTCTCAACTTCACCCCAATATCCGAGCGCAACAGTGGACGCCCTCACATAGAGCTCGCCTTCCTGTCCGGGTTCGGTAACCTGTCTGCCGCCAGCGTCCATGGCGAACACTTCGAAGTTCGGCAGCGGCCTGCCGATGGGAAGCGGTGCCGTCGCATCTGCGGGAAGTTGGTCAACCCAATAATACGTCGAAGAATTGGCTTCGGTCTGCCCGTACATGTTGCAAAACCGTGCTCCCGGAACTGCCTCCCGGAGCCGCTGCAGATATTTCAGGGGAAACAGCTCGCCAGCGAAAAGAACCAGGCGCAGGCTTGACAGATCGTGGCTCTCCAAATTCTTATATGAAGCCAGAAGCGCAAGTACCGAGGGCACCGAATTCCATACCGATATCTTGTTCTTCGCAATGACTTCGACCAATTTTACCGGGAACATGGCGGCGGTCTCGGGGATGATGACCACAGTAGCTCCTGCCTTGAATGCAACGAAAAGGTCGAAGACGGACATATCGAAGTGCAGGGGACAGACGTTGGAGAACCGATCATGCATTGTTATACGGAAAAAGTCGTGTGCCGAATTTATAAACGTCAAAGCGTTCAGGTGCGACAGCATAACTCCCTTGGGAGTACCTGTCGAGCCGGAAGTAAACAGGATATACGCAACATCCGAATCGATCGTATTCGTGCATGGAGCTTCTTCTCTTGCGGCCCCGCGAATCTCTTGCCAATCGATCAATTTCGCAGATCCGAACGGTCCGGACTCAGAATCCAGGCCATTCATAACCAGAATGGTTTTCAAGGGAGAGTATGCAGGAAGCGCTTGCGTTATAGTTGTCAGCTTTTCTTTTAAAACGAGTAAGAATTTTATTTCGCATTTGTTCACAATGTAGCTGAGGCGGCCCGGTGGACAGAGGGGATCTATGGGAACATACATCGCTCCTGTCTTCATGATCCCGAAAATCCCTACCATTAAAGTTATAGACCGCTCCATGTAAATGCCGACCCGGTCTCCTCTTTTTATCCCGATTTCCGAAAGGCTATACGCCAATTTGTTGCTCTCCCGCTCCAATTCGGCATAGGTCATTTTCTCGTCTTTCCAGACGATTGCCTCTTTGTCCGGGTATTTCGCTGCACTTTCGGATAACAAGTGATGGAGTAAGTAGGCCATTCTCAACCTCCGTTGCTGAACAGATTAGATATATGTTGATGTAACCGGAGTGGACGGATCAGTACGTTACAAAGATCAGTGGATTGGAGATGCCGCCACCAGGGGCAGGCGTAAACACGGTCACCTGGGCAGTTCCTGCCGACGCTCTGTCGGCTGCCGTAATTGTAGCTCTCAGCTTGGTTGATGAAAGATACGTCGTCGTACGGCTCGTTCCATTCCATTGGACCACCGAGTCGATGTCGAAGCCGCTGCCGTAGACGGTCAGTGTGAAGGCCGACCCTCCGGCTGTCGCGGATGACGGACTCAGGCTCGTAATTACCGGTACCGGAGGATCATTGATCGTGAAGGTTTGCGGTTGAGAGGTGCCGCCCCCCGGTGCGGGATTGACCACCATCACCTGGGCCATCCCTGCTGTCGCTCTGTCCGAAGCAGGAATCGCAGCGGTCAACTTGGTCGAAGCAATATACGTCGTCGTACGAGCAGATCCATTCCATTGGACCACCGAGCTGGGGACAAAGCCACTGCCACTTATAGTCAGCGTGAAATTCGGTCCTCCGGAATAGACCGTCGCAGGGCTCAGGCTCGAAATCGCCGGCACCGGATTATTGATCGTGAAGGTTTGCGGTTGAGAGGTGCCGCCCCCCGGTGCGGGATTGACCACCATCACCTGGGCCATCCCTGCTGTCGCTATGTCCGAAGCAGGAATCGCAGCGGTCAGCCGTGTTGCAGAAACAAATGTGGTCGGACGATCTACTCCATTCCATTGGACTACGGAATCACTGATGAAGCCGGTACCATTGACGGTAAGTGTGAAGGTTGAGCCTCCGGCTGCCCTGGATGATGGATTCAGGCTCGAAATCGCCGGCACGGGATTATTGATCGTGAAGATTTGGGCATTGGAGATGATCCCTCCGAAGGAAGGATTGACCACCGTCACCTGGACTGTTCCAGCCGCCGCTATATCCGTTGCCGGTATCGACACTGCTAACTGAGTGGCATTGACATACGTTGTGGGACGATCCGAGCCATTCCAGCGTACTATAGAATCAGTGGCGAATCCGCTGCCATTGACGAAAAGTGTGAACGCTGAACTCCCGGCAGTAACTGATGCTGGCGCCAAGCTGTTGATAACCGGCCCTTTCAGGTAGGATATCCTGATTTCATCGAAAACAGGCGAGCTTGACGGATCGCTGGTGGTCAATTCCATCTGGTACTGGATCCAGCGTTTGTTCCCGCTCATTATCACCGATCCGCTGGTGCTGTAGCAATCCGACCAGGATGCAGCGGCAAGCTGGTCGGCCACATCAGCGGTACGGGTTCTGATGCAAACATTTGTGCTGTCCCCTGTAGCTGCATCCCACGATACGGTCTGCCACTGCACTCCGTCGCCGCCATCAAAAGCCGAAGATACAACTACGCCGCTGCTGCCATACTCCGGCAGGGTGACGACTGATATGTTATCGACGGTTATAGTATACGGTGCTTTGTAGGCCTCCCAATCCATACTTATACCACCACTCAAATACGGAGCACGGGAGTCATAATTATTATCCATCACGTCAATCTTCAGGACGCCGTCGTAATAAACGAGGATACGATTCTCTATGAACGTCAGCTGGAGCGTGTGCCAACCTGTGCCGACATCAGGCAGGCTGACCTGCTGCATCGGCACACCGGCGCCAATGTCTGTCCAACCCCGGAATTTCCACAGCTTCAACACATTCGACCCACCCGGCGATCCTGCCGGATAGACCCATGCGCCATAGTGGGCGCCGGTGACAGGATCTACACGCCCGCCGATGCCGCCTCCGAACGATCCGGCCGGCATCTGGATGCTCCCCTGCACCGTATAATCGGTCCATTGAGGCGTTGGGGAGATATAGGCATAGGAATACTGCAGGCGAGTACCCGATCCTTTCATCACTCCCTCTGCTACTGACCACGTTCCCATCGGAACAACCCATGGAGAGAGTGGGTCAGGGCTGTCCGGCAGACGGGTGAAGTCATCAGAAAACAGTACGGTGCTACTGGCGGCAAGACTGATGTTTCCACTGAGCCTGTCATCAATGCCGCTGGCTGAACCATAGCGCGTTGCATCATTCCAGACAGACTGCCCGCCGCCGCCCATCCAATCGGTTTGTGTCCAGGTTCCGACAGGAGAATCACTGATCGTGTACTGCACTTTCACATTGGAAGTCGAAGGGCCGATTCGAACCTTTATCGTGTTCCCAATGATACGGTAATCAGCGGGGTCAGCCGGCACATCGTTAATGAAGACCTGGAGATTACTATCAATTTGATCGATTCCGGCAGGCAGAGCCACTTCAATAGTAGTGCCCTCGTCGGTGGCCCCTCTAATCGTGGCCTCTGCGATGGAGGTATTGTCTATCATGCTATATGTCGGTGTAATAACAGTAGCGGATCGCACGCGCCACCAATCGGATAGTTCCACTGCATTGGTTGCCCATATTCGGGGTTTGGCGATGCAATACTTTACGTACTGCCCCATCAGGTTAGTGTCGTTTGAGGGCATATGCCCGTACAGGTTGATCATGGCGCCAAGGCTGTAATAGAAATCGACGGCCGCCCGCATCGAATCCGCAGTATGGCCCCATTCAAGGGCGCCGGGGACTTCAGCGCCGACATACCAGTCGCTCGCTGGTATCGAAACATGAGAGAACCGCTTGTCAGGTGTATTGTACGAGAGAGTCCAGTGTGGAAAGGGGCCGATTTTCTGTTCACCCATGCTCGCGGCATTCAGATCTTGCAGGATGCCGTAAGAATCTTCCCGCGTCGAGTTAAAATAAGGCGAAGCCCAGATCCGTGGGCAGCTCCCCGCCGAACCGCACCCCGTCCGGCCGTTGTCTATCCCGGCAAGCCAGCCTTCTATATCCTGGAAGGCCGAAGAAAGAGACTCTTGGGCATATGCTTTACCGCTGGAATACCCCGGGGGAACTTTGCTCAGGACCTCGTCAGGTCCCCAATGCCAGTAATCGAAGGCACCGATAGCAAGAGAGGTGTTTACCGGATTCTTCAGCCCGCCGTTGTGTGATCCGATCGTCGCCCCGTAGTCGGCGACTGCTCTCCGCAGGCTGGCAATGACGGTGTCTTTGTCCGGCATTTCATCGCGGAGCGTGCCCGTGCAAAAATAATAATCGCCCTTTGCACCGACGGAATGTTCGAATGCTGCGCTCGATTCGATGGACCGTATCAACTCTGCAGTGTTCTCAAAATCATGTCTGACGATAAAAGCCGCATCGTATTCGTAGCGCCATGGACTGAGCTTAATGAGAGGGAGGTCGGCGGCCTCGAAAGCCCATTCGATTGCATGACGGTAAATAAGATATGCGTACATGGACGGATCATACACAGTGTGTCCGATAAGCGGCTGCAGAGCTCCATAGTAGATAAAATTCCCGTTGCCGTATTGTCTGGTTGCGAGCAGCGGTCCTGCATCGCCATTGGCAATCACGGTAGTGCCGCTGGTGGCATACACCTGAAACACATAGTGGTATCCATGAACGGAGTGCCCCGGCGATGTCTCCAAAGGGATCTCCTGTGAACTGAGCGGCATGCGCCAGGCGATGGTGCCAGCCGGGATACCGGCCGCCAAACGGTGATCAGCAACTTTGGAGAAGTAGAGGTTTTTATACCAGTTCTGAAGGGCAGGATACACCATATGCATCCCCATCTCATCGGCCAAGGCAAAATCTCCCCGTGTTGTGCCGTCAGGGTTGCGCGTAAACGCTGATGAGCCGATAAACAGGAATCCGCCGGCAGCGACGTAGTCGCGCAGCGGTATGATTTCATTATCGGCGATCGACTCAGAGGCTAAGCTGATCAGAATAGGGTATCTCGGAGTTCCATCAGGATAAAGGAGACGGCCGGCCGCAATATCGGCATCACTCACCTCAACAAACGGCGTGCCGTCCGAGCGCAGCACTTCTTTCAATGACTCAGGCATTACAAAATAGTGCCATGAAGTATACCACCACTCATAGCCAGTAGCTCCCGATCCTGTCGGGGTAGGCGCCTCGGCTGGCATCGTCTCCAAGGCCTGTGTCAGCTCGGAGACATGTATGGCAACCACCGGTTCGGGGGCCTGCGCACTGACAGAGGTCACCGCCACAATAATTGCTGACAGAACGGCAAGCGCAATGATGAGAGCTTTTTGAATCCGTAATGAGGTATCTTTGGATTTCATTTTTCTCTCTGTTGGTCTGAAGGCATCAAAGCCCCAGATAGCGGGCTATGATATTCCGTTGAATCTCCGAGGTCCCGGAATAGAGTGTACTTCCGACGGAATCACGCAAATCGCGCTCCACTTCGTATTCCGTCGTATAGCCGTACCCTCCGTGGATCTGGACGGCATCGAGACAGGAACGCACCCAGGACTCGCTTATGTATAATTTTGCGAGAGCGGCATCCATGGCGGCTTTACCGTGGGCCTGTTTCGCCCAGGCGACTTTGTACAGAAGGAGCCTGGACGTATCCAAGCGCACTTTCATATCAACAATCTTATTGGCAATGGACTGATACTTCCCGATCGCTTTGCCGAATTGTTTCCGCTCTCTGGAATATTTAATGCATTGTTCCAGCTGTCTCTCCATCGCGCCGAGCAGCCCGGCCAAAATACAACTCCTTTCCCACTCCGCGGTGTCCTCAAAGATCGCCGCTCCATTCCCCTCCTTGCCGAGACGGTTCTCTGCCGGCACTTTGCAATCCTCAAGGATCAGCTCAGCCATGGGAGCGGTCCTCAACCCCATTTTCTCGATATCCCTTCCGACTCTGAAGCCCGGAAAGTCCCTTTCGACGATAAACGCAGTGACCCCCATAAAGCCCTTGCGCTTATCAACGGTAGCAAATACCATAAACACGTCAGCCGCAGGCGCTATGGTGCAAAATGTTTTGACGCCGTTCAAAATATAGTAGTCGCCCTCCCGCCTCGCTGAAGTGGTAAGACTGAAAACATCCGACCCTGAGTCCGGCTCGGTCACACCGTTGGCCCCGATCAGCTCGCCACTGCAAAGGCCGGGCAGATACTTATCTTTTTGTGCATCAGTGCCGAACCTCAGGATGGGCATCTGCACCGTCCACATCTGTCCGTTGATGGCGAAAATCAAGCCACTGTCTTTGCACCCGTATCCCAAGCCCTCCATCATGAGCATCGTGCTGAATATATCGGCGTCGAGCCCACCGTATCGTTCAGGAAAAGCGGAGCCCTGTATGCCGAAATTCGCGCACTTTTTCCAGAGCTCACGGGAGAAAACGGCACCTCTATCCCTTTCGATAATATCGTGATTAAGCGTCTTCCGGGCGAAAAGGATTGCGCTTTTTTTGAACTCCAATTGCTCTTCACTGAATTCGAAATTCACAGTATTACCTCCTTCTGCTTTCTTACAGCAGAGGAATTATCGACAATATTATCTTGATACGGCCCTGGATTTTGAGAGTATTCCCGGCTGGGGAAAAGGATTACCGCTCCTGGTTTTCTCTCCCATTGAGCACCGGCTTATACCGAAAACGCAAACTACGCGTTCTGCATCCTCTGTTGGACAAAGTTGGCCATACTGTTGAGGCTTTGAAAGTTCTCAGGGACTATATCTTCATCACGCACCTGTATGCCGTGAGCCTTCTCCAGAAAAACTACCAGCTTCAGCACCCCGAGGGAGTCGATAATCCGCTGCTCGAGAATATCTTCATCAGGATCCAGGGACTGCTTGTCAAGATCAGGGGCGATTTCGGAAAGCAGAAATCTCTCAATGTTTTTCAGAATCGTCATTGCAACGCCTCCTCATGTTGATATCATTAATATAGGTTTTCAGCGGTGAGTTTTTTTGCAGCTTACGTCCCTTCGGGGAACCTGCCAAATGCTTCGATATATCGGCCGGGCCTCCATGCACCTCTCACCATGAGAACGTTCAGGCAATAGAGCTTAAAGCCCCATTCCTGAAGAGTCCTGACAAGTGAATAATCTCTGGCCATAACACGCGTTTGGCATGGTCGTTCATTGAAGGCACCGACTGCGTGGCGGAACAGGCACTGAGCCTCCTCTTCTCCTTCGGCGACGAGGGGGCCAAGCTGCACCGACCGTGAGCCGGGAAGACATGCCAGAAACCCGCGAACCCGCGATTGACGGCGATAAACAAAAACCTTGCCCCACTTGACATAATATGCAAAGTCCGCCCGGCGGTCCAAGGTGCTTCTTGGAGTATCATATGCATGCACCTCATCAAGATCATTCAAGGTTAAGGCACTGATATTGCTGCACAGATCCACTCCATCCCGCACTCCTGCATCCAGAAATAAATCCAACAGCTCTGCTGCCGGCCTGAAATTGAGCGAGTAATACAAAGAAAAAGAAGCGGGATTGAAGGCTTCCTGGAAAAGTCTTACACTCTGTAACCCCTCCGCCCTCTTGAGTAGAGCGGTCATCAACTCCCGTCCGATTCCATATCCCTGAAACATCGGGGCAACAGCAACAGGCCCGACGCCTCCATGACCTCCCCTTGGATGCAGACAGCATATTCCTACAGGGCGTTCTTCAACCTCGGCAATCAGTCTTTCACTGGGACCATGGCGAAGCATAGCCCAGGCCCAGGATGTCCCTTCCTGCACGCTCTGCATTCTCGGGGCATATCCGTGTTTCGATGCACCAGCGTTGAACGCATCAAAGAGAACCTCCCCCACCCGTTCCACATCCGTTTTCGTCATATTTCGTATGCAGGTCCTCACCTTACGTTCTTTGCCTTTCATTTCGACACGCAGTCCGGTGAAAATTTGCGCGCCCTTGAGGGCCACGTCAGCCATGTTCTCAATTCGTCGCTTCTCTTTGGATGCAAATCGGCCGGGGGGTTAATATATACCCCTCTTTCCCGGGTATTTCTGGTGATTGATACGCCGCTTCCGACAAGGCACTCCCTTGCGACTCTGACCTCCTCTTTAATGGTCGCGTTCGCTCCGATAAGACAGTATTCTTCCACGGTAACGCCCCCTAAAACAACAGCGCCGGGAGAAATGAAACAATGGTCTTTTATTACTGTATGATGTCCGATCATCGCGCCGGACGCTATGATGACATCATTACCGATCTCGACATAGGGGGCAATCACGGAGTTTTCCAATATAATGCAATTGTCGCCGACCGTCAAACCAGGATACGACGTGGCCCTGGAGCTCAGATAATTAATGAACTGATACCCTTTGGCTTTCGCTTGCAGGTACTTCTCTTCTCGTAATCTGTTGATTTTTTGAAAACTGATCGCGATAGACATTTTGTACTCTGAAGGTGGAAAAGAAGATTCCACCGTTTCAAAAGGGACAACAGGCACTCCGAACAACGTATCATCCTTGATGTAGTTGCCATCCACCGTAAACGCCGCCACTTCGTACGGAGAATCGTGTGTCAGAAGAAAATAGATTTGCTCAGCAAATACACTGTTTCCGAAAAGAACGATTTTTTCCATGTTCGATCTCCCGAGCTTAACTTATTCCTGCCAGCTCTCTCGGCGCAGCAACGACCTTCCTCTTATGCTTGGTTCCTTGCTGGAGAGACGTAATGATCTCGCAGATGGCCTCGACATCGGAGAGTTCCAGTCCGTCGTAGATCGGCAATGTCAATATGCGCTCAGACACCCGGCGTGCGACCGCCAGGGAGTCATTCACCGAAATGCTGCGATAACAGGAATAATCGCAGATGAGCGGATAGAAATAACGGCGGGTGTATACGTTCCATTCCTTGAGTTTTTCATACAATGCATCGCGGCTCATCCCGAATTCCTCTTCATCCACCTCGATCGGCATATACGCGTAGTTGTAGTACACCTCGGGCGGCAGGGCCGGCGTGAGGCGAATGCCGGGGACATCCCCGAGCCCATCTCGATATACGTCGGTAATCCTGGCACGCTGCCCTATGATCTCTTCAAGGCATTTCAGAACATGAAGGCCCATCAGGGCCTGCATTTCATTCATCTTGGCATTGGTGCCGGGCATGACGACCTCGACCTCGTTTTTGAAGCCGAAGTTCTTCAGGTAGTCGAACATGCCTTTCAGTCCCGCCTCCCGGAAAACGAGCATTCCTCCCTCTATGGAGTGGAATAATTTGGTGGAATGGAAGCTGAACATGCTCAGGTCCCCGAAGTGAGCGATCGGGGTGTTGCCGACTTCTACGCCAAACGCGTGCGCTGCGTCATAAATGAGTCTCAGATTGTGCCGTCGTGCGATGTCGGCCAGCGCATCGAGCTTGCAGGGATGGCCGTAGACATGGACCGCCAGGATAGCGGTTGTCCAGGGGGTGATCGCCGCCTCGACTTTTTCAGGATCAAGGGTATAATACTCCGGTTCGATGTCAACGAAGACGGGTCTGATCTTGTTCCAGAACAGGGCATGGGTCGTTGCCACAAACGTAAAAGGAGTAGTGATGACCTCGCCTGATATCCCCATTCCCTGCAGGGCTATTTGAAGGGCCAGTGTCCCGTTATTGAAAAGGCAGATATTGTCGGTCCTGAAGAGATTGCACATTTCTTGCGTGAAGCGCTGGAGGACGGGTCCGTTGTTCGTCAACCAGCGGTTCTCCCATATTTCCTCGAGCCCCTGGCAGAACTCCTCCAGCGGCGGCAAAAAGGGCCTCGTCACATATACAGGTTTCTCAAAGGGCCTTATCATACATCATTGCTCTGAACATTGTTCCGTCCTGCTGCCGGTGACCATGTTTTCTTTCCAGAAGCGGGATACCTCCATTGGCAACGCGTTCCAATAGCAGCCCTCATATCTGGACTTCACATAATCAAGGAATTTCTTGAAATAACTCAGCGGATATCCATCCGTCTCGAAGGTGTCGTTTTTGCAATTCATATAGTCAGGGTGGGTAATCAAGAGCGCCATACCCCCTTTTTCAGCGATCCAATCCAACTTCTTTTTCCAGATGTCGATGCTGCGCTCCTTCATGAGAACAAACAGGGTGAAATCCTGGGGGAGCGTATACGGAAGCTCCGTATATCCTTTCTGACTTTTTTCATCCTGCTGCACCCAGAAAGGAAAGATGGTGCCGGCGCCGTCGGGCTGGGGCTCGAAGGGATCGGTGTCGAACGTTGAGGCATCATATTCGATATGCAGATCGTGGATCCATTCCAGGTTTCGCTGCATGGAAGGTGAACGGAAGCCGACGGCACCCCATTCCCTGAGGTAATGATTGATTAAAATCGCCCGATTCCTGAAAACTTCCCTCGAGGCATAGTACTTCCCGTCATGATACAATCCATGGACACCTACTTCAAATCCACCGCCGGTGAGACAGGCGCGCAATTCAGGACACACCCGGTAGCGCAGGGGGACAAAGTTAAAAGAGGACCGGAAGCCCAGCTGTTCTTCCAGCCGCATGACGTCATAGCAGCGGTCCTGGCCTTTCATGGTATCCACATCATGGGTAAGCACAAAGGCAAACTGTTTGCCGCCGGGCCACCCCTGCCAGTTGCGGGGAGGCGTCTTCGCATGCTCGTCAATGGGCCATCGTTCGGTGTGGACCCTGCGTTTCCACAGCACCACCTGCTGTCGCACCGCAATCTGCAGGCGTCGTGGAATAAGGGGCTTTATATGATAGTAAATCGTCCTGTCGATCATAGCTATCCTATATGCTTATAAAGCAGCGAGCCGGCCATTCTCAATAAGGGGACCGGCATCTTATTGAAGATATTGTTGTGCAACCCCTTTACGTGGGTGGCTCTTTTCATGAATTCTCCTTTTTGCAGATCGTACCGATAATACCGTATGCAGTGCTCGTCCGCTCCCCATCCCGATTTGAATTGAAGGAGGCCGCTGTTTTCAGGCTCACTCCTTCCGAAGCAGAGGCTTTTGAATCCGTTCCGGGCATACCATGTGATTGCCTTCCACATGACGAGATTGTTTGCCCGGAGGGACTGGTAGGCTTTGTCCGATGCTCCATATTTATAAACAGCCTTTTTGCCGATGTGCAGGTAAAGCGCGCCTGCTATGGTCTTCTTTTGAAACACGGCCCGGGCGATACAGCCGTGCCCCTTTGCGATAATGTGGTCATAGAGGCTTTTGAAAAAACGGCCGGGCTGCGGGGGGATCCCGTGCGACCTGCGCGTAACACAATTCAATCGGGTGAACTCAGCGAGCGCCTGGGCAGATCTGTCGATGATAACCTCGACGCCGCTTTTTTCCGCCTTTCCTATATTTCTTCTTGTACTGTCCCTCAGGCCCGATCTCATTTTTTCCTCGTCCGGCGACAGGGTCAGAACGTGTCCGTAATAATATGAGGAGGAGATATCCTGCTCATTACTGTTGTTCCTGGATCTGAGCTCTATATATTTCCACCCTCTCTTTCTGCCGTACGCGGCCAAGCAGTCCGTCACACTCCGGAGATCCTGACCTTCGGGAACTATCGGGTCGCAATAGTCGGTGAAAGGGAGAGATACCCCCCTGCTCCCTGTAAAAGGGCTCTTTACCTCCATAAGGGGAATCAATGTCAGCACGCTACCGTGACGGAACGTAGTGAAGTAGAGCGGCGTATAGCCGTATGATTCCCGGAGCACCCGCGCCCAGTAGGAGGAATGAAAGAACGAATAGCCGTCATGGGAAAGCAGCAGATCGTCCCATGCGGGATACTGCACAGGATCGATAATCTCCGTGTACATATTCCCGGGAGTGCAGCGTTTATGCTGCCGAAGTAAGCTGCTTCGCAGCATGTTGCTGAATACTCTTGGCCTCGGCGATCTTTTCAGCGACGCGTCGCTGCTGATAGTCCATAAGACCCGGGTACATAGGTAACGAGAGGATTTCCGACGCAAGCCGTTCGGCGACGGGGTAATCGCCTTTTTTGTACCCCAGATGCTGATAGGCCTTCTGGAGGTGGAGAGGGACGGGATAATGGAGTCCCGTATCGATCTGATGTCCCGCGAGAAACGCCCGCAAGTCGTCCCTCAGAGGAGTACGGATAATATAGAGGTGGAAGACGTGCCGGGCCCATACGGGGACGAGGGGGAGAATCAGATCCTCGACAGGCGCGAGATATTCCCGGTAGCGGGCTGCGCACAACCGGCGACTTTCATTCCACTCGGCCAGATATCTGAGCTTGACCTGGAGAATTCCGGCCTGTATCGCGTCAAGCCTTCCGTTATACCCTTCAATTTCATGATAGTACTTCTTCTTTTGCCCATGGTCGCGGAGCATCCTTATGATAATGGCGATCTCTTCGTTATTGGTGGTGACCGCCCCGCCCTCACCGCACGCCCCCAGGTTCTTCCCGGGATAGAAGCTGAAAGCGCCGGCAAGCCCTATCGAGCCCGCCTTCTTCCAGCAGTCTTCCTTCCGGGAGAAATAGCCGGCCCCATGCGCCTGACAGGCATCTTCGATGACCGGGAGGTGATAACGGCCTGCAAGCTCCATGATAGGGTCCATGTCCGCCATCTGTCCGTACAAGTGAACGGGGAGTATGGCGCTTACCGTTCTTTTTGAAGTGATGTGTACGGGCCTCCCGGTGGTGTCGTCCTGATAACACTGCGTCTCCAGATATTCCCTGAGCTTTTCGCAATCAAGATTGTACGTATGTTCATCGACATCAATGAATTCGATCACCGCACCGGCCTGGGAAATGGCCTCGGTGGTAGCAATGAAGGTGTTCGGCACAGTAATGACGATGTCTCCTTGCTTCACCCCCGCTGCAACCAGAGCGAAGCGCAGTGCATCGGTGCCGCTGTTCACGCCGATGCAATACGACGTTCCGCAAAACGAGGCGAATTCACGCTCAAACTGTTCGACCATCGGCCCCCCGATGAACATGCCCGACTGCAAGGCATCCCTGAATACCGTGGTGAGTTCCTGTTCGAGTCTCTTATGAAGGAAGGTAAGGTCGAGAAAAGGTATTTTGCCGTTATCGGTCATTGCTGTTCTCCTTTATTGTTTTTGCCGGGTTGCCCGCCACGACAGCGTTGGGCTGCACATCCCTGGTGACCACGCTGCCTGCGCCGATGATTGCATTCTCTCCTATTGTCACATTACAGAGAATAGTCGCCCCCGAACCGATCGATGCTCCTTTTTTAACAACCGTCGGCTCCACCTTCCAGTCCTTTTCGGTCTGCAGTGTGCCGTCGGCATTGGTCGCCCGCGGGTACTTATCGTTGATGAACGTGACACTATGCCCTATAAATACATCGTCCTCAATCGTCACTCCTTCACAAATAAAGGTGTGGCTCTGAATCTTACAGTTCCTCCCCACGCACGCGTTTTTCTGGATCTCGACAAATGTTCCGATTTTGGTATTGTCGCCGATCGAGCAGCCGTAGAGATTGATGAAATCTCCGAGTTTTACATTCTTTCCGAGCCTGACGTTCTCGGCGACGGACTGATACTTCATAAGCTCACCATCCTCCCGTGGTCGTGGAGCGACCGGTTACAGGCCTCGAGCATTTTTACGACTCGCAGGCCAGCATAGCCGTCGTTGATCGGCCGCTCACCCGTTTCGATGCAGCGGGCGAAATACTCCGACTCCAACCGCAACGCCTCGGTCTGCTCCACCTTCGGGGACCACATATCACCTGACCGATAGCTCACGAGCAGGCTGTAGAGCCCTTCGGCATTCTTCACTTCAACTCCTTTGTCGTAAATCTTTATCTTCTCGTCCGCCTCAAGATCGTTCCAGACGAGCATCTTCTTTTCGCCGCCCACCAGCGTGGTCCTCACCTTTACCGGCGAAAGCCAATTCACGTTAAAATGTCCGATCATATTGTTCTCGAAATAGACCGTGATATACGACACGTCCTCATGACCGTTCACATGTGCCTTTCCGCATGAGGCGATGGCAAGTGGTTTATCCTTGATAAGGTAGTCCATGATCGCAAAATCATGAGGAGCAAGATCCCAGACGACATTGATGTCACCCTGAATGAGTCCCAAATTCACTCTGATCGAATCGTAGTAGTAGAGCTTCCCGAGTACGCCGTCATCGATGATCTGCTTCATTCTCCGCACCGCACCCGTAAAGATAAAGGTGTGATCGACCATGATCGTAAGGCTCTTTTTCTCGGCGATGTCGATGAGCTCTTCGGCCTGGGCGACCGTGGCGGTAAAGGGTTTTTCGATGAATATGTGCTTTCCCTGCTGCAGCGCTTTTTTGGCGAGCTCAAAGTGGTACGATACCGGCGTGACAATGGCAACGGCATCAATAGCGGATGAGGTCACGATATCGTCGCTGTCGGTGGTGACGCCGATGTCGGGATAGCTCTTCCGGGCGCGCGCGAGCGCGTCCTGGTTGACATCACAAATCGCGGCAACCCTCAGGCTGTCGACGCCGTTGAAATTCCTCACGATATTCGGCCCCCAATACCCGTACCCGATAACGCCGATGTTAATCATATAGAGCCCCCTTCGGTACAGACCGTAGTGTTAAAAAGTTAATCACAGAGGTGAAAATCCTAAATCCTAATCACGAAATTTTAAATGGATGGAGAGAATTCCTTTGTTGATGGTTTAGACATCAGGATTTCGAATTTGCCTCGGGTCAGTAGGAACCCTTGCCCCTCAGGACAGCCCAGGGCGTTTGCAGCAGCAGCTTGATATCCGTCATAAAAGACCATTCACGAATGTATTTGAGATCCATGCGAACCATTTCATCAAACGTGGTCCTGCTCCTTCCCCTGACCTGCCAGAGCCCGGTGATGCCCGGCTTGACCTCCATAATGCGCCGCTTATGCCAGACAGCATAATTCTCCAGCTCATATGGTATCGGCGGGCGCGGCCCGACAAGGGACATCTCCCCTCGCAACACATTTATAAACTGGGGGAGCTCGTCGAGGCTCGTCTTCCTGAGGAATCTTCCCAGCGGCGTCACCCTTGGGTCATCCTTGATTTTATAGATTTTCTCTTCCTCGTCGTCGCCTCCCCTTTCCGTACGGTAGCTCCTCTGTTCGAGAATAAACTTCTTTATATACTCTTTATGAACAGTCGGGTCGTTATTGGCTACCATGGTCCTGAATTTCAGAAAGGTAAACGGCTTCCCGAACTGTCCGACCCTCTGCTGTTTGAAGAGCACAGGCCCCTCGGAGGAGAATTTTACCGCAAGCGCGATGATGAGCAGCAAGGGCGAGGCAATGACGAGCATCACCACGCTGCCGGCGATGTCGAGCATTCGCTTCACATAGAGCGCCCTCTTTCCTGCACGGTCCGGCATGGTCCGGTCGGGATAGAAAAGATGCCCGCACTCCTCGTCCAATTGCCGTCCGTTCTCTTCAGGGAAAAGATAACAGACGATCTTCACCGCCCGCACCAGCGGCGCGCCGAAAGCCGCCTCGAGCTGTGCGGCAACCTTCTTCTGTACCGTTTCCTTATGGATGCTGCACATCTCCGGGTAGATGACCCCGATTACCGCATCGTATTTGACCCAGCCTTTTATATCGATTTCCCTGGTTGAGGAGAAGAGCGCGGAGATTATTTTTTTCATCGTCTCTTCACGCTGACCATGGCGCACGAGATCTTCGATATGTACAAGCATAAGGAGAAAAGGTTTCCCCGACCGCTCCGTCCTCTTCCGCTCAAAGTACAGCACATCATTAAAGTATTCTTCACGGTAAAGGCCCCCCTCGCTGCCGTAAAGGGAGTACAGGGGAGCACGCCGGTGCTCCGTGCTTTTTCGGGCGTGCAATTTACGCAGTACCTTCGGAAGTATCACGATGATGTCCTCTCTACACAAACCGCCACGTTGGCATTAGAACACCCTCATGGAGATGCCGGCCTCTCTGCCGAACACCCGTTCCCACCAATTCCTCTTCCTGCCGTTCCCTTGTGAAATGCGGGGTTCTTTATTCTCGAGCCCGTCGATCCTCTCTTTGAGCATTTCGATCTCCTGAAAAATACTGTCCAAGCGGTTGCCGCCGGTGTTCGCATTCAGATGCAACAGCTCTGCCCTGCATGCATCGATTCTGTCGTTGAGCTGCTTTTCTTTTTCGGAAAGCTTTTCGAGTATCTGTTTCTGCTCGGCCTTAAGGGACTCCCATTTGTACAGGACTACTTCAAGCCGATCGAGGCGGTGCAGTATCTCATGCGCAGCATCGGGACTGCCCGGCGCATGCGCCGGGGAGGGCGTATCCTGCCAATACCGGTTTTCAGACTCGATCTGTCCGATGAGCTCTTGCACGAGGCTGGTCGAGACGGTGGTGGTCTTCTCTATGAAGGCCGAGAGCATGATAAAATCGCAAATAATATTGATGAGCCGGGGTGTTCCCTTGCTGAAGGCATGAATGCGCTCGATGACCCCCTCATCGAAACTGAGCGCCTGCCGGTTGCCGGCGACCTCCAGCCGGTGGAAGATGTACGCCTCAGTCTCTTCCCTGGTCAGCGGCAGGAGATGGCAGCTTATGGTGATGCGCTGCCGCAGCTGCCTGAGCTCCGGCAGCGCAAGGGTTTTTCTCAGCTCAGGCTGCCCGACGAGGAGTATCTGGAGCAGCTTTGCCTTATCGGTTTCGAGGTTCGACAGAAGCCGCACCTCTTCAAGCATATCGGGTGAGAGATTCTGCGCCTCGTCGATGATCATCATGGGCCGCTTCCCCCTTCCAAACTCCTGTATGAGGAAGTCGGTAAGCTCGCTGAGCAGCTGCGTTTTGTTCTTTCCCTTCGCATCGAGACCGAAGTCTTCGTTGATCATCGCCATCAGCTGCTCTGAAGTCACCTTCGTATTGTCGATACGTGCAAACTTCACCTCTTCTCCCCTCACCTCATTGATCAACTGTCTGAGGAGGGTGGTTTTTCCGGTCCCCACCTCGCCGGTAACCAGAATGAATCCCGTGTTGCTGTCGCTAATGCCATAGGTAAGATAGTTGAGGGCCTTCTTATGCCCCTTGCTCATGAAGAGGAATTCGGGATCAGGGGTGAGCTGAAAAGGCTTACAGGTAAGATTAAAAAAAGTGGTATACATGGCTCCGCCTTTCGGATGAATAACGATGCGATCTAACTCTTTCCGTTCCCCGCCTTTTTGGGGCTGTCCGCACCACCTTTCTGCCGCGTGTACGGATAGGGACGGTAGGGGTAGGTGCTCGCCGAGAGGTAAGGCGGGACGCTGTTGAATACCACTCCGAGGATATTAAATCCCTTCATAAGAGAGAGCGCTTTTGCCGCAGCCTTCGGCGAGGTGCGCGCCGCTTGTGTCACCATAATAACGCCGTCAACACAGTTTCCCAATGAGAGGGGCTCCGCAGTGGTAAGGATCGGCGGCAGGTCGAAGAGAACAAAACGATCCCTGTATCTCTGCTTCATCTCCTGGATCAACGTTCTCATCCGTCCCGAAGCGAGCAGCTCAGCCGGGTTTTCAGGGGGATTTCCGGCGGGAAGCACCGTAAGCTTTCCGATGCCGGTCTTGATCAACGCATCGGAGAGCGCGACGCTGCCGGTGAGGTAATCGCCGAGCCCGCACCGGGGTTTGATACCGAGATACTTATGTATTGAAGGGTTCCTCAGGTCGGCATCGACAAGGAGCACGGTATGATCGATCTCTTTCGCCATGGTCACGGCGAGGTTGACCGCGGTAACCGTTTTCCCTTCCCCCGTATCCGGGCTGGTGATCATAATAGTAGTGGGGATCTCCTTTGCAGGCGACCTGAGGATCCTCGCACGGATACGCTTATACTGCTCGGCAATAAAAGAATCAGGCTCTTTGATACACACAATGTGCGTGGCAACGCCGAGGGGATCCACTGCCGGCTCGCCTGGCGCAAAACGATGCGTGGCATCCTGTCGGACCGCGCCCCCGGTGAAGGGCTTCGGAACGACCGCTTTTGTCTTTCGCAGCTTTACCGCCTCTTCCAATGCCAGCTCTCTCTTGCTCATGTCATTGCCCTCCTAAAAATGGATAACCCGTGCTCCCGTGCTCCGGTAGAGCAGCTCTTCCAGCAATACCAGTCCTATAACAATGAGATAAGCGCCGGCAAAGGCAAACACCTTTCTGTCACGCTGCCGTTCAGCACGCACGTCCGACTCGGTGATGATTTGGGGGATCGAAGCCAGGACAGGGATCTTGAGGCTCTTCTCGATGGACTCTTCATCCTTATACGTATGGTTTATATTTTCGAGCACGATCGCCGCCGCGACACCCGAAACGATGCCGAGCACGATCCCCACCACGATCAGCATCAGCCTGTTCGGCTTCACGGGGTACTGTGGGAGGGGGGCGGGATCGACGACGTTGAACATGACCGTCTTATCGGTCAACTCGAGGTTCTTCGTGACCCGTGCACTCTCGTATTTTTGCAGTAATTCATCATAGATCTGCTGGTAGACATTCCTGTCCCGCTGCAGTCTCGCCCATTCCTCCTGTTCCTTGGGCATGCGGCCCAGGACGCCCTGCGCCTGCTGCTGCTGTCTGAGGAGCTCCAACGACCGCGCCTTGAGAGATTCTATTTCAGCATCCGTCTTCGCCAACTCCTCTTTCAGTTGCTGGTAGAGAGGATTAATGGAGGCGGTCTCGGACCCGGAGATCCCCTGGGGGGCATCCTTTGATTGATCAATCTGTTTTTTCAACTCCTCGATCTCGCTCTTCACTTTTCGGATCTCAGGGTGCTGGTCGGTGAATTTGGGCATCAATAAAGCGAGCTGGTTGTTCAAATAGCTCAACCGCGACTGCGGTGATCCCTCCCTGGCCACAAATGCAGTGGTGAGCTCCTTCTCTCCGGAAAGCTGCTTCTGGAGGGTATCTCTTTTCCGCAAAAGCTCTTTCAGCTTTATTTCGGCCTCGATCCTGGCAGCCTGGTATCCTTCTACCCTGTTGAGCAGCGCTGTCTCGCTTTGGGGGATCATCTGTGGATTTTTCTCTCTGAACTCCCGTATGGCCTTATCGGACTGCTCGAGCTTGGCTTTGTACTCCATGAGCTGGCTCTGAATGAATTCAAGCGCTCCGTAGGCATCCGACCGTCTCAGATTCAAATTCTGCTCTATATGCTCACTCACCAGAGTGTTCACGATATCTCTGACTGTTGCGGGATCTGAACCGCTGTAGGAGATGGAAAAGAGGTCGGTCACCTCACCTCTCCTCCCGCGCGGCGCCTTGGTGGTAACCGTAATTTTACTCCGTATCCCCTCGACAAGCCCTTCAAACTGCTCTCTCGTGGTGACGTGCGCATCGAGGCCGAGCTTCTTGATGACACGCTCTATGATGCTCCTGCTGGTGATGCGCTCCTCGAGCGTCCTGAGCCACTCTTCCGTGCCAGCCCCGGCACCCTCCCTGCCGGCAAGGGGGTTGACAAGAGAGCCCCGTTCAATGAAAACGGTAGAGCTCGCCTCATAGGTCTTCGGCCAGAACACGCTCCCCCACGTAAAGACCGAAATTACCGTGAGGGCGACGGCAAGTGCCAGATACCGTCTCCTTTGAAGTATCCCCCAGTAACGCTGCACGTCGATATCCGATGGTCTGCTTTCTTTCATAAGGTGCTCCTAAAAAATGCTGGACTTTACGGTGATAAGGTCGCCGGGCCGTAACAGCACGTTCTTGCTCAAGTCGCCGCCTTTCATCACATCCTTTAACCGGGCCTCGATCTCTCTGACTTCCTTCCCCTCTTTCCGAACGATAACTACACTGTTCTGGCTTGCAAAGTTGGTAAAGCCGCCGGCGCTCAATACAGCGTCGAGCGCTGTCATTCCTTCTGCAAAAGGGACCAGTCCGGGAGTTTTGACTTCGCCGACGACCTTTATGCGCTGTTCGACCGTTTCGGGTATGACGATGATATCGTTCGGCCGCAGCGCGATGTCCTGCGCAACGTCAACCGTATTGACAAGGGTCGAAAAATTGATGGGAAGCTTTTTCCCCTCCCGCAAGATAAAAGCGGCGTTGAGATTTGCTCCCTTTAAAGAGCCGAGCTGTGCGAGCAGCTGGAGCAGCGTGGTCTTTCTTTTCAGGGTCATTACGCCGGTGGACGCAGTTCTTGTTATACCTTCGCCCAGCAGGTACACTTTAAAACTGTTGACCTCGGTCACGATCACGCTTACGGTGGGGGCCTTAGCAAACCGGGAAAACTCCTGCTCCAGCACGGCCTTGAGCTCCGACGGGGTCATGCCTGCAGCCTTGATTTCTCCAACAAGAGGAACCGATATCATACCATCGGGCTTTACCGGCACATGGACACTCAGCTCAGGGCTGCCCCACACCGAGATATTGAGTGCATCCTCCTCGCCGATGACGTAGTCCTCCGCCCGCGAGGCAGTGCTCGCGGCGAAGACAAGGATGAACGCAAATGCTATTATGGCCATCTTCTCTCTCATAACTCCTCCTTTTACGATCGCTTTTCGATGAGCGGCTCCAGGCAGGACCGCCCGCGACAGTGATACGGCCGCCTGCAGTGCAGCACCTGCCTGGATCAGTCCACCTCCACATCACCCGGATAGAGCCTGACCCCGACACTCCTTCCCAGCAGTGTTACGTTAACCAGAAGCATATAGCGCTCTTCCTTTCTCGCTATTATTCCAACGGCACCTGCAAGAGGCCCTCGTTTTACTCTCACCCTCCCGCCCTCTTTGAGGTGCGGGTAGACATCGATCTCTTCGCCGCTCAGGGTCAGGAGCTTCAAGGTCTCTATTTCGGCGGCAGCGATCGGCGTAGGTTGTATATGGTCCAGCGTTATGAACGTTACCGCACCCCTTGTCTTGAGCACGGTAATGAACGCCTCAGGCTCGGGAGGGATATTGACAAAGAGATATCCCGGGAAGAGAGGGGAGTTGACGAGCTTTTTCCTGTCTCTCCATTGATGCCATCTTTGTACGGAGGGCAGATAGACGTCAATCCCTTTTTTCGACAGCTCACCTGTTGTGACAAACTCATGTTTTGATCTTACATAGAGAGCATACCAATTCGTCATTGTTCACCCTTTCACATAGCTCCGCCTTTTCAGTCACATCAGGCACAGGTAACTGATACCACTCGACTGCTTTTGGATATTCACGATGTAGTAACATCTCTGTCGGTGCAGCGATGCAGCTTTTACGAGGGATAGTTTGCAATCACTATGCCAGAAGGGAACCAAGGCATTGAAAAATAATCCCAAGGTAAGTAGCTTGAAACAAAAAGATTTTTGTAAACTCTTTCGACGCTCCCTCATGAACGGATTGTCAGACTTTCCGGAATAAAAGCATCGGGGGTGTATCCAAAGGAAACACTTTACCCTTGCAAAAGCGTTTCTCTCCTTGAAGTGTATCCAAAGGAAACACTGCGGGGTACTTACCTTTCAAGCTTTTAACGCCGTTTGTTTCCAATGTAAACAGTTGCTCTGTCAAATGCAGGGGGACGGACGGGCTCTGCATTCAGAAATCAGACGCCGTGATTGCAATCACAGATTTTCCCGTTGAATGTTCTTCAAAATACACCCATAGTTTCGCTTGCGTCAGAGCTAAATAAACGATGAGGAGTGAGTAATGAGCAAAAACCGGAACAATAGAAGATGTGCGGCAATCTCAATAGTAGTCTTCTGGTGCGTGTTTATTATTGCCGGCATAGCGAGCGCCGCCGAGATCCAGCTCGCCTGGAACCCGCCGACCAC
Organism: Nitrospirota bacterium; assembly: GCA_040754455.1. GTDB lineage: Bacteria > Nitrospirota > Thermodesulfovibrionia > Thermodesulfovibrionales > Dissulfurispiraceae > JBFMCP01. The sequence goes on along the minus strand of JBFMCP010000002.1, from coordinate 191,319 downwards.
CAATAGCGACGGCACACCGATCACCGATCTTGCCGGCTACAGGATCTACTATAGTACAGTGTCGGGCAGCTATCCGCAGTATGTCGATGTCGGCAACAGAACAACATATACGATCACTAACCTTGCCCCCGGAACGACCTATTACTTCGTCGCCACTGCCTATAACACCGCAGGAGGCGAAAGCGGATATTCCAATATGGTGGCAAAAACAACGCCTGCGGCTCCCCAGCAATATTCGCTTACGGTCAACAAAAGCGGGACAGGGACAGGGACCGTAACAGGTACGGGAATAAACTGCGGTACCGACTGCACCGAACCCTACAATCAGGGTACGGTCGTGACACTCTCCGCTGCACCGGCGACAGGCTCGACCTTTGCAGGATGGTCAGGCAACTGCACTGGCACCGGAACATGCACCGTCACCATGAATGCAGCAACGACAATTACCGCAACATTCAATATCACTCCGGCAACTACCTATTCGATAACAGCTTCTGCAGGCAGCGGAGGGACCATCACCCCTTCAGGAACAGTATCGGTTACCCAGGGAGCAAGCGGAACATTCACCATTACCCCCGATGCGGGGTACCTCATCGCCGACGTAAAGGTCGATGGCGTTTCGGTCGGCGCCGTCAATACCTATACCTTTAGTAATGTAACAGCTCATCACTCTATAGCAGCAAGCTTCGCTGCTACGACGCCCCCTCCTCCGGCCCCCCCCCAGGCCACGACCATCACAGCGTATGAAGACGCCCAGGACGGTACCATCAAGGGATGGGACATTTACGACAACGATCCCGCGGGAGCAAAAATCACCAATGTCTACGATACGGCACGTCAAAGCCGCGTCATTCAGTTGAGCGGCGCGGGACGGGCCAACGGTTACCGGCTGAGAAATGATGATTACACCCCGTGGAACAACACCAGCCAGTCTGTCATCGAATGGAGCATGAAGTATGCGGAAGACTTTACGATCTACATTGATGTGGAGACTACGGCAGGGCACCGCTATCTCACCTACACACCGGTAAGCTACAGCAACCGCGGCACCGGCGAATACGTACACTACGGGCTCGGCACCGGCGCCCGCAACGGCGTATGGCAAACCTTCACCCGTGATCTCCAGGCTGACCTGAAGGCCGCCCAGCCGGGAGTGACCATCCTGAGCGTCAACGGCTTCCTCATCCGCGGCAGCGGTTTGCTCGACGGTATTAAGCTGATGAAAGCGGCCACGGTATATGAAGACGCCCAGGACGGTACCATCAAGGGATGGGACATTTACGACAACGATCCCGCGGGAGCAAAAATCACCAATGTCTACGATACGGCACGTCAAAGCCGCGTCATTCAGTTGAGCGGCAGCGGTACGGCCAACGGCTATCGACTCAGGAGCGACGCTGCTGCTCCGTGGAACAACACCAGCCAGTTTGTCATCGAATGGAGCATGAAATACTCGTCGGACTTTACGATCTACATTGATGTGGAGACTACGGCAGGGCACCGCTATCTCACCTACACACCGGTAAGCTACAGCAACCGCGGCACCGGCGAATACGTACACTACGGGCTCGGCACCGGCGCCCGCAACGGCGTATGGCAAACCTTCACCCGTGATCTCCAGGCTGACCTGAAGGCCGCCCAGCCGGGAGTGACCATCCTGAGCGTCAACGGCTTCCTCATCCGCGGCAGCGGAATGGTTGATGAGATCAAACTGAAAAGTGCATTCTGAGGCAAGTACGCCGGATTACAAAAGGAACACAACAGAACTATCCGCTGCGGGCATGAAGCCCGCAGCGGATTTCAACAAAACGACGACTGCAATTTGCTATCGCGGCGGTCATTAGTAGAGTTGCTGTTTATGATGATGACCTTAATTTCTTGAACGTATTGATCAGGCCGTTGGTCGACGCATCATGGGAGGCAACCGGACGGCTGTCCGAGAGCTCGGGAAGAATCTTGTTGGCGAGCTGCTTGCCGAGCTCCACTCCCCACTGATCGAAGCTGAAGATGTTCCAGATCACGCCCTGCACGAAGATCTTGTGCTCGTAGAGGGCAATAAGGCTGCCGAGCGTGCGTGGCGTCAGCTTTCGAAAGAGTATCGAATTCGTCGGCCTGTTGCCTTCGAAGGTTTTAAAAGGGGCGAGTTTCTTTATCTCCTGATCGCTTGCTCCGGACTCTTTCAGCTCAGCGACGACTTCTTCTCTCGTTTTTCCTTTCATCAAAGCCTCTGTCTGCGCAAAGAAGTTGGACAGCAGCATGGCATGATGCTCGCCTATCGGGTTGTGACTTATCGCAGGTGCCAGGAAATCGCAGGGGACCATTCTCGTCCCCTGATGGATGAGTTGGTAAAAGGCATGCTGCCCGTTGGTGCCCGACTCTCCCCAGATGATCGGCCCGGTCTGGTAGCTCACCTTGCGACCGCTCCGGTCGATGCTCTTCCCGTTGCTCTCCATGTTGCCCTGCTGAAAATAGGCGGGGAATTTATGCAGATACTGGTCATAGGGAAGTATCGCCTCGGTGGCGGCGCCGAAGAAATCGACATACCATATTCCTATGAGCGCAAGGAGTACGGGAATATTTTTCTCGAAGGGCGACTCCCTGAAATGGAGGTCGGCATCATGCGCGCCCTCCAGAAGCTCGACGAAATGCTCGAACCCTATGGTGCAGGCGATCGAGAGGCCGATCGCCGACCAGAGGGAATACCTGCCGCCGACCCAGTCCCAGAATCTGAACATGTTTTCCGGATCGATGCCGAAGCGCTCGACCTCCTTCGTAGTGGTCGATATCGCAACGAAGTGGCGCTTGATGAATGCCTCGCTCTTTGCCGCGTCGAGGAACCATTGCCGCGCCGTATGGGCGTTCGCCATGGTCTCCTGGGTGGTAAAGGTCTTCGAGGCGATCATGAACAGGGTGGTTTCAGGTGCTACCTTTTTCAGGGTCTCCGCGATATGCGTCCCGTCCACATTCGAGACGAAGTGCGCCTTTATATGCGGCTTCCAGTACGGCTTTAATGCCTCGGTCACCATGAGCGGGCCGAGGTCCGACCCGCCGATGCCGATATTGACGATATCGGTGATCGCCTTTCCTGTATATCCTTTCCATTCGCCGGAGATAATGCTCTTTGAGAAGCGTTCCATCTGTGCCAGTACATCGTTTACTTCGGGCATCACGTCGCTGCCGTTGACGTAGATGGGAGTGTTCGAACGGTTCCTCAGCGCCACATGGAGCACCGCCCGGTGCTCCGTCTCATTGATGATATCGCCGGTGAACATCTTCTCGATCGCCTGCTTCACCCGGCATTCCCTGGCGAGCCCGACCAGGAGGCGCAGGGTCTCCCTGGTGATGATATTTTTCGAATAATCGACGGTGATATCATTGAGGCTGAGCGAAAAGCGGGAAAAGCGCTCAGGATCCCTCTTAAAGAGGTCTCTCATATGTTTCCGCTTCATGACTGCATAATGCTCTTTGAGCTTCTTCCAGGCCGGTGTCCGTGTAGGATTAATGGTATCGAGCACGCTTCTCTCCTCCTTGAATAGTAAGCATTCCCTGAACAGCCATTCCAGGGAAACAGTCCCGTTTCCCTTATCAAGTATACTTCAAAACATTTTGAAATGAAATAAAAAGGCAGGAGGAGAACAACTGCATAAATTTCAAAGCGCAGGTCTTGATAATGCTCAGAGTTACGCGAACTGCATTGCCACCTGCCGCAACACTTCGGCGCTCCTGAGGAGTGCAGCGTTTTCATCATCGGACAGCACCGGCCGCAGTGTGCCCACAACTCCCTGCGCCCCCAGGATCCTCGGCAGGGAGAGACTCGTTCCTTCAAGTCCCTCGTATTCGGGAGTCGGCATCGAGAGCGTCAGTACTGAATGCTCATCGGAGCGTATGGCGCGGATGATGCGCGCAATACCGGCACCGATTCCATAATAGGTTGCGCCTTTCCCTTCGATGATGCTGTATGCCGCCCTGCGTACTCTCTCATCGATCCGTGCCTTGACCTCATCGGTGAGCGGCAGGTCGGATTGTTCGCAGAATTCCTCGAGCGATAATCCACCTACCTGGGCATTCGACCATGTCAGCACCTCTGAATCGCCGTGCTCACCCAGCACATAGGCATGCACCGATTGGGGCGCCACGCTGAAATACTCTCCCAGGAGCGCACGGAAGCGTGCGGTATCGAGAATAGTCCCGGTGCCGATGACTTTGCCGGGGGTTGTCTGCGGCATCCGCGAGACCTCCCAGGTCAGCACGTCAACCGGGTTCGATGCGACGATGAGAATAGCCGTCGGAGCGTACTCCACCACTTTGGCGATGACATCTTCGAAAATAGCTACATTCCGTTCAAGCAGCTGGAGGCGTGATTCGCCCGGACGCTGCGAGACGCCGCAGGCCAGTATCACCGCCTGTGCGCCGCTGAGCTGCGGATAGTCGCCGGCGACGATGCGCACAGGGTTTGCAAACGGCGTAGCATGCAGCAGGTCCTCGGCCTGCGCCTGCGCAAGCTTCGCATTGATATCGATGAGCACCAGGTCGCTCGCCACTCCCTCAAACATTATTGCGTACGCCGAGGAACTCCCGACGAATCCGCATCCTACAATACCGACTTTCATACCGATCCTCCTCTCGCAATCTGAACCGCCTCACGCACCATCTGGCTGGAGTAGCCCCACTCATTGTCGTACCAGCTCATGACTTTGACCAGATCCCCATCGACCACCTGGGTCATCTCCAGGTCGACAATCGAGGCGCGCGGGTCTTTGATGATATCGGATGAAACGATTGGGGCCTCGGCAATGCCCAGGATCCCCCTATACCGCTCGCTCTGCGCCTCATCCCTGAATATCCGGTTTATCTCCTCTACCGTCGTCGGCCGTTCGGTAACGAAATTGATGTCCGCGATCGACCCCACCGCCACCGGCCCGCGGACGGCAATGCCGTCGAACCTGCCGGCATACTGCGGCAATGCTTTTGTCGTCGCTATGGCGGCTCCTGTCGAAGTCACTACAAAGTTCATGGCAGCAGCGCGCCCTCTCCTGAACTTCCTGCTCGGCCCGTCGACCAGCTCCTGTGAAGAGGTGTAGGCATGGACCGTCGTCATGATGGCCTTCTTTATTCCTATCCGTCTGCCCATGATCTCGACGACCGGCGTGATGCAGTTGGTGGTACAGCTTGCGCAGGATATAATGCCGGGACTTCCCTCGAGCGTATTGACCCCGTGGACAACCGTCCCGATGTCTTCGCTTTTCGCAGGGGCAGAGAGAATGGCATGCTTCGCCCCTGCCTGTAGATGCTTCGATAATCTTTCTCTGTCGGTAAATCTGCCGGTGCACTCAAAGACGATATCAACGCCGAGATCCTTCCAGGGAAGTTTGGCGGGGTCTTTTTCACTGAAAAGCTCATACCTCTTTCCGTCGACAACCAGACTATTTCCTTCATGGGAAACGGTCCGCTCATATCTGCCGTACACCGTATCGTATTTCAGAAGATACGCCAGATTGTCAAGGGGGATGAGGTCATTGATTGCCACCATCTCCAGTTCAGGCGTCTCGAGAACGATCTTGAATGTCGCTCTTCCTATTCTTCCAAAGCCGTTGATTGCCACGTTCGCCATTGCCATCGGGGCACCTCCTTGATGAGAGCAGGGATATCAGGACATGTCGTACCAGCGTTACACGGGAAAGTACGTAGCAGACTGATATATAACTAAAGACTATCGCAAAAAGGACGGCTTGGCAATCGCAAAAAAGCTCTCAGCCATCAGCTGATTGCTGAGAGCTTATTTATAGATGCTCTCCATGAATTTGCGCCCGTAGGCTTTGGTCTCTATCCGCTCATCGCAGATGACGACCCTTCCGCTGTCCCGCTTCGAACGGATCAGCCGCCCGAACCCCTGCTTGAATTTGAGCACTGCGCGGGGAAGCGCGTATTCATAAAAGGGGTTTTCACCGCGCTTCTCAATCTCCTCGCTCCTCGCCTTTACGATCGGCTCCGTCGGCACCTCGAAGGGGAGCTTGGTGATGATGAGGCACTTGAGCGCATCGCCTTTGACATCCACGCCCTCCCAGAAAGAGTCGAGACCGAAGATGACGCTGTTATCGCTGTCTCTCATAATTTCGAGCATCAACCGGTTTGGCAGCTCTCCCTGCATCATCGGGTTGAGGCCCATGATACCGAGCGCTTCGGCTGAAAGCTCCCAGGTCCTCTTCATAACCTCTCGCGAAGTGAACAGCACCAGCACCCCGCCGTCTCTTCTTGCCGCCTCCTCGAGAATGACCGCCGACAGTTTCTCTGCGCTGCGCTCCTCCTTAAGATTTATTCCCTTTCTGATATCGACAACAACCTGCTTGCGGAAATCGAAGGGAGAAGGGATAGTGAGCGTTTCGGCGCCGTCAAGCCCGAGGACGTTCGTAATAAAGCTGAAATCTCCGGATACGGAAAGTGTGGCCGAGGTGAGGATGATCGACCGGTGCTCCGGCACGATGCTGTTGCGCATGAGCTCCCTTGAGTAGATGGGCGACATGCGAAGGGAAATCCGCCGCTCTTCAATATCAGCCCATCTGACGTAGTCGGCCATACCTTCGGAAAAGGCCTCCATTCCCTCGGCATAGGCCTTGAGCTTGCCGAGGGCTGCCGAGAGCTCCAGTTCGTCATCCTCCTTGAAGAGGCCCGTCACCGTCGTCCTGGCCTTTTCAATCAGTTCGTTGATGGATGTTATGAGCGCCTGCATACGCTCCTTCAGAACGCACTCCCCTTTGATCGTCTCCCGGTGCTTCAGCTCATTTCTGGCATGAATCCAGAGAATTCCCATTTCGGTCCTCAGTGATTCAACTGCTGGGAAGAGGTGGGGAGAATTTCCGAGGAGTCCCTTGTACACTCCCCGCTCATCGAGCTTCAGCAGCTTGTTGAAGATGCGGTCAAAGCCCCTGTCAGTCAGGGTCACTCCGGCTATTTCCGAAAGCACGCCGTCGAGTGTATGGGCCTCATCGATGACGAGCACCTCGGCCTGGGGCAGCATGCGGACATCACGCTCCAGCAGGGCGTTGATGCCGACCAGCGCATGGTTCGCCACAATGATCCGGGCCTTTTCCCATTGCTGCCGCGCGCCGAAATAGAAGCACTGCTTGAAAAAGCCGCACTTCAACGCACTGCAGGCATCCGCATCCGAGCAGACTTCATCCCAGATCATCAATCGGATAAATCCGTAGTCCTCCCTGTCGCCGCTCTTTGTCGCCGATGCCCATCTGAGCAGGCTCTTGTACTCTTCTGTCTCCTGCTCGTTCGAGGGTCTGAAGGCATTGAGTCTTCTCAGGCAGAGATAGTTGCCTCTGCCTTTTGCTATGACATACTCAAAGGGAGTAAGGCCGGCAAGAAACTTCAGGTCCTTTGCAACGATCTGCTCCTGGAGATTGATGGTCCTGGTCGAGACAATCGCCTTCTGCCCGGAGCGTATGATCGGGACAAGATACGCAAAGGTCTTGCCGGTGCCAGTGCCTGCCTCGGCCAGCAAGGTGCCCCCTTCCTCAATAATCCGGGAACAGGCGCTCATCATCGCCCGCTGCGAATGCCGGGGCTCGTAGTGCTCCAGGGCGCTTCCGATGGCCCCGCCCAGAAATTCATCTGCTTTGTGTGACAGCACTTAATTAATCTCCCTTTTGGTCACGGTGATCTCTTGCCGAACGGAAAGGGCACCAAAACTTCCCCATCCGCTGCCGATTTTGTTTATAATAGTAAAGACGGGCGATTAGCTCAGTGGGAGAGCGCTTCCTTCACACGGAAGAGGTCGTGGGTTCGATACCCTCATCGCCCACCATCTCTATTATTTCCCCTTCACTATCTCCATAAAGCAGGGCGCGCTGCGGATATTGTTGTATGTCTTCGAGGTTTTGATATAGCTCCAGTTGGTGTACCCTTTCTCCAAAGCCCGCTTCAACCACGTGCAGGCCTCTGCCGCATCGTTGCGCATGGCATAAAGTTCAGCCATGCTGTTCAATGCATAGACATTGTCCGGGTTAAGCTCGAGCGCCTTTGCGATATCCCTTTCAGCCTCTGCATAGCGACCCGTCAAAAGAAAGGTAAACCCGCGGTTGTTGTAGGCCATATCGTTGCCGGGGTCCAGCTCAATAGCCTTGTTGAAATCGGCGATTGCTACATCGTAGTGCCCCAGCTCCTGGTGGGCATTGCCGCGGTTGATGTAGGCAGGGATGAAGGCGGGATTGAGCTCGATGGCTTTATCGAAATCGGCAAATGCACGTTGGTGAAGGCCCTTTTTAAAATAGGCGAGCCCACGGTTGTTGTAGGCGCTGTAATGCTCCGGGTTCGATTCTATGATCTTCGTGTATTTGGCGATCGCCTGATCATATTTGAAATCCTTCGCCATGTGCGTTTTCCTCATTTACTATAAATCGGTGTGGTCTGAATGGTCAATGAAGATACAAATAGCCATCAGCTATCAGCCGTCAGCAATCAGCAAAGGACAAAGAGAAACAGCGTTTTCTATAAAGTCTTTTTCAAAATATAGTCTGATAGCTGCTCTCCTGTCAATATATTGACTATGTTTCCGCAATTCACAGATTGTTGCAGAATAACCACAAATTTTTGACACCCACTTGATAGATAACCACTAAAATTACAATTAGTTATGCCTACCAGAGGCTATGGCATACTAGTTGCTACGTACCGTATCTACTATACGGCTCTTTGACAATAATCAAGCAATCAGCTTTCAGCCATCAGCTATCAGCAGGAGCATTGTTTGAGAGATTTTAAAGAATTGAAAGTCTGGCAAAAAAGCCATCAATTGACATTGGCGGTTTACAAAGCCACTGTAACATTCCCAAGGGAAGAAATGTATGGCTTAACAAGCCAGATCCGCCGAGCAAGCGGCTCTATTTCTGCCAATATTGCGGAAGGTTGCGGAAGAAGCAGTGAGATCGAATTCGCTCGCTTTCTCCAGATAGCATTCGGCTCGGCAAGCGAACTTGAATATCACTTATTACTCTCACATGATCTTGGCTTATTGCAAGTGTCTGATTATGAAACGCTTGCTGGAGAGGTCGTCGAGGTTAAACGTATGCTGACTTCTTTTATTCAAAAGCTGACGGCTGACCGCTGATAGCTGAAAGCTATTTTTTGCTTGACAGGCATAGTGTACGAAATGGTATAAACCTTCTATTGTACGTTCAACTTTCAAGCTTGTCTTTCCCGGTCTTTAGCAACTGGATGATCACCCATGGGAGGTGAAGGAAACAAAGTCCGGTTCTCAGATTCTGACTACTCAGTTTTTACGATCTTCATTTTGCTGTACACCGCCTTTGGCGGTCCATACTGAACTAACCATAGGAGGGTTAGGAAGTGAGAAAAATTTTAGCAGTAGTCGCAAGCATGATGTTGGTTCTTGGCTTTGCGGCGAGTGCCTTCGCGGTCCACGCTGACATCCCGTCAGAGACCCAGGCAGTCGTAGCAAAAGGCACCACCCAGCTCACCCTGGGCGGTAGCATCAGAGTAAGAGGTGAGGTTCAGGACAATACTCTTGATTTTGACGATGACGATACCGATCGTCTCTCTTACTATGATCAGAGGGTAAGACTCCGCCTCCAGGCTGATGTTTCGAAAAACACCACCGGCGTTGTCCACCTCGAGCATGGCACAGGTACTAACAGCAGTGATGTTGAGTGGGGCACCACGGCTGGTGAAGGCAAAGGTTCATATGCATTTAACAACATTGGCAACCTCAAACAGAATGAACTCTTCATTCTCGAAGCATGGATCCAGCACAAGGGTGCAGGCCTCCTCGGCGTGCCTGCAGGCTTCAAGGTCGGTCATATGCCGGTCAAGCTCGGCTATGGTCTCTTCTATGATCACTCGAAGTTCGGTGATGATGCAATCAACGTCTTCATTGATCCTATGAAAGATCTCCATGTCGAGTTCCTGACAGCAAAACTCTCAGAGGGTGCTGGTCAGGTTGGATTAACTGGTAGCACATTAACAAACAACAGAAGGATATCAAGCAACGACGGCGACCTCTATTCATTGCTGCTCAGCTACAACCTCAACAAAGATACCAGCATCGGCTTCGATGCTACCTACATCGATGTGCAGAACTCACTCGTTTCTACAGTAGATCCGGCTGAGCAGAATGACAGCCATCTCTGGAACTTTGGCCTGAGAGGCCAGACCAAGATTGCCGGCTTCGGCATCAGGGCCGATGTTGAGTTGCAGAGAGGTACGCTTGAAGGTGAAGCAGCAGGAGCACAGGATCGGGATTATAGTGGCTATGCTTACCTCGTAGGCATTGACTACACCCTTGCTCCGGTAAAGCTCACCCTCGAGTATGCTTATGGTAGCGGTAACGATCCTGACGCTGATGCTGATGATGATATTGATGGATTCCAGACTCTTCAGAGCGGTATCCAGAAGTACACCTATGTATATGACTACCGCACAGCAACTGCAGGTGGCCCCAACAACTCCGGTATTACCAATACCTGGTATATCAAAGTTGGTGCTTCCGCTGATATCATGAAGGACCTCAATGCTCTCGTGAACGTTTATTACCTGAGAGCATCTGAAGATATCACCGCAACAAACAATGACAAGGATTTAGGTATCGAAGTTGACGGAAAGATCACCTACAAGATCGACCGCAACCTCGTTTACTGGGTTGAGGGCGGTTACCTCTTCGCCGGCGATGCTGTCAAAGCAATCACTGGCGGAACAACTGATGATGATGCCTATGCTGTAAGGCACGGTATCGAGCTCAGCTTCTAATTACCAGTCACGCGGCAACGCGTAACATAAAAGGGCGGGTCGCAAGACCCGCCCTTTTTTATTGTCTAATTTTCTTCATGATACTATCCGAAATGAAAAAGTGAGTGTAGTGAAAGACGAGAGAAGAGGACAGCTCTGTATAAAGATGGATTGCTGGTCTGAAGTTGAGATCGTGATTAGGTTATATCTGCTTTATAAGGCATACCGCCTGCGAGACAATACCCTCCTCTTTGCCGATGAACCCCATTCCTTCATTCGTCTTTGCCTTGATGTTGATCACCGAGGGGAGAATGCCGGCCTGTTCAATCGCAGCTTTCATGAAATCGATATGAGGGGCCATTTTGGGTCTTTCAGTGATGATGACGGCATCGATCCACTGGATTTCGAAGCCCTTTGACTTCACCATATTGACAATATGCCTGAGCAGCATAATGCTCGATGCATCTTTCCATCGGTTGTCGGTATCAGGAAAATGCTTTCCTATATCCCCTTCACCGAGCGCGCCGATGAGCGCATCGATAATTGCGTGGCACAGCACATCGCCATCGGAGTGGCCGAGCAGTCCCTTTTCAAAAGGGATATCCACCCCGCCGATAATGAGCTTTCTGCCCTCAACAAGTCGATGTGAATCGTAGCCGATACCTATACGCATAGGCTTACATTATAAAACAAATGCAACAAATTTGAGCATTTTGATTCTCTATTCAGGAAGGCATAGTGAGGAGCCGGATACGGGCTATCTACATTTCAAGAGGGCTTCCGCGATGGCGATATCTTCAGGCGTGGTTACCTTGATATTCCTATAGGAGCCCTCGACGATCCTTATCAACCCTCCGTATTTTTCGACAAGGGCTGCATCATCGGTAGCGTAATATTCATCGGCACGCGCTTTCTCGTGTGCATTCCTAAGCTTCTCCAAGTAAAAGGTCTGGGGCGTCTGGATCGCCCAGAGGACCGCACGGTCTAATGTCCTCCTGACGACAATCTCATTAGTTTCGCTCCCCTCCTCATCCCTGTGGAGCTTACCTTCTTTTATGGTATCCTTCACCGGCACTGCTGCAACAGCACCATCAAAATCGCCGAGGCCCCTAAGGGTCCTCCGGATCAACTCCGCATCCGCCAGCGGCCGTGCTCCATCATGAATAGCAACAACAGAGGCCCTGCCGTCCAGAGCTTTGAGACCGTTATAAACCGAATCCTGTCGCTCCCTGCCGCCGGGAATGACACGCTTCACTTTCGTAATACCATACTGCTCTATCAATGCAGCACCTGGCGCGATATCCTCGCCCTTGAGCACCGGGACGATCTCGTCAATCTCCCCCACGCCCTGGAGCGCTTCGAGCACCCAGATCAGCAGCGGCTTTCCTGCAAGCTCATAGAGCGATTTGTTCCTGTCCTGGCCGAACCGCTTCCCGACCCCCGCAGCAGGAACAATAGCGGCAATCTTTCCCTTCTTGTGATCCATATTCTTTTATTCTCTTTCCACTATATAAGTGGCAGGAGTGGGTACGGAAAGGAGCTTTCTAGCGCCTCCTTAGCTTCCACTAAGATCTCACATCCTCGATAGCATCTATCTTTACAATTGAGAGAGGCATATCCATTCAAATAAATTGCGCATGAGAAAGCTCCTTTCCGTACCCACTCCTGCCACTTCCTTACTCCTCTTCCTTCAGCCGTGCAAAGATCATCCTTCCCGCCGTTGTCTGCAGGACGCTGGTGACCACCAGATCGGCATTCCTTCCTATCAGTCTTCTCGCATTCTCCACAACTACCATTGTTCCATCATCGAGGTAAGCGACGCCCTGATTGTGCTCCTTGCCCTCTTTGACGATAAAAAGGTTCAGCACTTCGCCCGGCAGCACCACCGGCTTGAGAACATTGGCCAGCTCATTGATGTTGAGTACCGGGACGCCCTGGAGCTGCGCCACCTTGTTCAGATTGAAATCATTGGTGATGATCTTGCCGTTCATCAGCCGTGCAAGGGAGATGAGCTTCGCATCGACCTCCTTGATCTTCGGAAAGTCCTCTTCAACAATCCTTACCTTGATGTTCGCCATCTTCTGAATGCGATGGAGGATATCGAGCCCCCGCCTTCCTTTCGCCCTTCTCATGGGGTCCGGCGAATCCGCGATGTACTGCAGCTCCTGCAGGATGAACTGGGCAATAATGAACGTGCCTTCAAGAAATCCCGCCTCAATGACATCTGCAATGCGGCCGTCGATAATGACGCTGGTATCCAGTATCTTAATGTCCTGCTCGAGCTCCTGTCCTTTGAACAGCCGCATAATTGCGGGAATAGTGAGATTCTTGCCCCTCTGCAGCCCGACGAACAGGCCGCCGTAGCCAAGGACCGCTGTAAGCACAAATGATGCGATTCCCCAGTTTTCGTCGGTAACAATGGAGCGAAGGGGGAAGAGCAGCAGCACTGCGAACACCAGGCCCATCCCCAATCCGACCAGGCCACCGAGCACAGAGCCAAAGGAGACCCTCCGCAGGCGGGATTCGACCAAGAGAGAGATAAGGCCGAGAAAAAGTCCTGCAACCAATCCTTCTACAATAAAGCCGTATCTGAAACCGTAAAAATAGCCTACTATGACAAAGATCGCGACAACAGCACTCTTTGCAAGTATATGCACCTCTGTATCACCTCCTCTCGTTAAAATCCGAAATCTACTATCTAAACGCTGAACCTAAAGTCCTTAATTTAGGATTTAGAGTTTCGTGGTTAGGATTTGCCTTTATTGCGGCGATACCGCAACATAGAACTTCCTGCCGTTGCGGTTGATGAACAGCAAGACCGCATCATCGGCCTTTGTCTTGGAAATGACCCTGTTGAAGTCGTTCAGGTTGTTGATCTTCTGCCGGTCGATCTCCTGGATGATATCGCCCTTCCTGATCCCCGACTCATCCGCCGGAGACCCCGGTTCGACCTTTATGATGACAACGCCCTTTTCGTCCTTATCGACGCCGAGCTGCTTTGCGATGGCACGGTTAAGGTCGACGGCAGCGATTCCGGACAGAACGCTTCCCTCCTCTTCCGGCCTTTGCGGCGCACCCGGCGCCGGCTCGGTCCCGTCCGATGGCAGCTCGGTAATGGTTGCCGTTACTATCAGCTCCTTGCCCCCTCTCAGCAGCCGTATCGGGACCTGTGACCCGACCCTGCTCTGGGCGACCATATTCCGCAGCACACCAACATCGCTGATTTTTTTCCCGTCAAACTCGAGGATAATATCGCCTCTCATGATCCCTGCCTTGTGTGCTGGGCTCCCCTTTGCCACATCGCTTACCAGAGCGCCGTCAGAGGTCTTGAGGTTGAACTTCTGGGCGATCTCGGGGGTGAGCTCCTGGATGGTGACGCCGATCCATCCTCTGGTGACTTTCCCTTTGCTGATCAGCTGCTCCATAACGACGCGGACCATGCCGCTCGGCACCGCAAACCCGATCCCCTGATAGCCGCCGGTCTTCGAGAATATGGCGGTATTGATGCCGATCAGCTCTCCCTTGATATTGACCAACGGCCCGCCGGAGTTGCCGGGGTTAATGGCAGCATCGGTCTGAATGAAATTTTCGTAATCGGCAATGCCGACATCCGCCCGGCCCACGGCACTGATGATGCCCATGGTAACGGTATGCCGCAAGCCGAAAGGATTACCTATCGCGAGAACAAACTCACCCACCTGGAGCCGCTCCGAGTCTCCCCAGGGGACGACGGGGAGGTCCTTCGCATTGATCTTGATGATGGCAAGGTCGGTCTTGGGGTCTGCTCCGATGATCTTCGCCCTGAAGCTCCGCTTGTCGAAGAGGATCACCTTGATATCGTCCGATTGCTCGACGACATGGTTGTTCGTGACAATATAGCCGTCTGCAGAAACGATGACACCGGAGCCGAGGCTCTGCTCTTTCCATCGCTTCGCATTGCCGTCAGGAAACGGGTAGAGGAAATCGAAGAATTCATCAAAGGGGGTCGGCTGGCGCTTGAGTGTCTTGATACTCGATATATTGACGACCGAGGGAGAGACCGCACGCACGATTTCGGAGAAGGCCCTCGAGCTCTCGACGATCGACCCAGGGACCCGTGGAGTAAACGGGATATAGGTAGGCGCAATACTCTTGCTGAGGAAATAATAGGTGATGCCGCCCAATAAGAACCCGATCAGAAGAATGGCCGGAATCCAGAGTAACCGTCTTTTCATTGTGTTCGCTGTACTGCCCTTTCGTAGTTGTTAGTAGTAAAAACTGGAGCCGGAAGCCAGAATCCAGGAGTCAGAATAAATCAGTTCAGATCTTTTTCTTTACTCTGGCTTCCGGCTCCTGAATTCTGAATTCTTTTTTATTTTATCATTAATTTTCTCGTATCCCCAACCCTCAGCGTCATCCGATGGGAATCGAAATACTCGAGGAACGGAAGGGCATACTTGCGGGTAGTGCCCAGGAGGTCTCGGAACTCCGCAACGGTCATCTCGCTCTTTTTCGAAGAGAAGTCTTTCAGCAATGCGATGATCCTGTCATACTGCTCTTTCGTTATATACAGGGAATCGTTGATGCGCACCAGCGCGCCCTCCGCAGTCAGGAGCTTGAGCAGATCGCCGAGCTCCCTTTCACCAAGGGACAGCTTCTGGGCGAGCTCGGGCTTGAATGAGGGCTGAAATCCCTCTTTGTTGAGGGTTGCGATGATCCTGCCCTTCACTCCCTCATCCGTGCTGGTCAGGGCCACCGTGAAGTCCTTGAGACGTACCGTCTCCTTCTCGACCACCACTTCCTTCACCATATCGACCAGACTGTTGAAGACCCTCTCGGCATCCTTTTGATAGATCCTGATGCGCGTCCTCAGGTCCTCTTTTGTCATGCCCGGCTTCAGGGGATGCTCTTTATGAAACCGTTTGAGCTCTGCGATGAGCGCCTCTCTAAAGGCGGCCAGCGCGGTCTTATGGAACAGGACGTCGCTGCTCTTGACCAGTATACCCTCTTTGAGCAATTGCTCGATGTTTGTTCTTATCTCGGGAATATTCGCCTGGATCCATCCTTCGATTTCGGCAATACGGCAGCCGTTGATATGCGCCCTCTTTACCTTTACCTCGATCTTATCCCTCAGCGACCCCTCCTTGAAAAGGATGAGGTCCTCGATACCGGTGCTCCTTT
Organism: Nitrospirota bacterium; assembly: GCA_040754455.1. Lineage (GTDB taxonomy): Bacteria > Nitrospirota > Thermodesulfovibrionia > Thermodesulfovibrionales > Dissulfurispiraceae > JBFMCP01. The sequence continues at coordinate 175,413 of JBFMCP010000002.1, read as the reverse complement.
TGCGCTTGATCGGGTAGGGATCGAGAATCGACCCTCCGCCGATCGTTTCGAGGGGCGAAAACCTCCTGATGATGTACCGGTCGCCGGAGAGGGCGACGATCGGCTCTTCGAGGCGGAACTGGCAGTAGCACGATTCGCCTGCCCTCACCTCATCCCGGTCATAGATAACAATCCTGGCGATCGTCTCCGAGGTCCCTGCGTAAAAATGCACCCGGTCCCTGCTCTTGAGCAGCGGGGCGTCCTCAAGGAGCTCCAGCTCCGCATCCAGCACCGCAGTGGGAACGAGCTTGTCCGAATCGACCACCACATCTCCGCGCTTGAGCAGGTCTTTGTCGACGCCCTGGAGATTGATGCCGATGCGCTGCCCGGCAAATGCTTTATCAACGCTCCTGCCGTGGCTCTGGAGTCCCCGCACTTTGGTGCTGATGCGTGAGGGCAGTATCTCGACAGGGGCATCCAGTGCGATAGTCCCTGACAGTGCGGTGCCGGTCACGACCGTGCCGAATCCCTTCAGGGTAAATACCCTATCGATCGGGAGCCTGAACAGCCCGTCGATCAGCTTCGGCTTAACGGTACGGGCCACCTCGTGTATCTTGTCCTTGAGCTTCTCGAGATTCAGACCGCTCTTAGCCGACACCGGGATGATTTCCGCGTGCTCGAGGAAAGTTCCCTTAACAAAAGTCCGCACATCTTCAGTAACAAGCTGCAGCCACTCCTCATCGACGAGATCCGCCTTGGTGACGACGACAATGCCGTCCTTGATTTTGAGGAGCTCGCAGATGGCGAGGTGTTCGCGGCTCTGGGGCATGATGCCCTCGTCGGCGGCAATCACCATGAGCAGGATATCGATGCCGCCCGCACCCGCCAGCATGTTTTTGATCAGGCGCTCATGTCCGGGCACATCGACAATCCCCACCGAAAGTCCGTCGGGGTACGAGAGGCTGGCAAAGCCGAGGTCTATGGTGATGCCCCGCTCCTTCTCCTCTTTCAGGCGGTCGGGATCGACTCCGGTGAGTGCCTTCACCAGAGAACTTTTGCCGTGGTCGATATGTCCTGCGGTACCGAGGATAATGCTTTTTACGGTCTGTTCGCTCACTTTGTTACAAACTCGCTAAATCCCTTGAGAATCTTCAGTCCAAGGTCCTGACTCTTTTCCGGATGGAACTGCGTGGCGAAGATATTATCCTTCCATACCATCGAGACGAAATCGACGCCGTAGTCGGTCCGCGCAGCAATAACACCCTCGTCCTCGGGCACGACATAGTAGGAGTGGACAAAGTAGAAATATGACTGATCGTCAATTCCGCCGAAGATCGGCGGTTTCCTGATCAACCGCGCCGTATTCCATCCCATATGTGGAATCTTTAATTGCTGATTGCTGACTGCTGATTGCTGATTACCATCAAATCTGAATTTGACCACCTTTCCTCTGAGCACGTTCATGCCCTTGCAGAAGCCGAATTCCTCGGACTCGGCAAACAGTATCTGAAGGCCGAGGCAGATGCCGAGATAGGGCTTGCCCTTTGCTATCTCCCTGGTGATCACGTCGAGGAGTGAGAGCTTGTCGAGATTGGCCATGCAATCCTTGAATGCCCCCACACCGGGAAGCACGATGCCTTTCGCATCAGCGATTACCTTGGGGTCGGACGTGACCTTCACCCCGGCGCCGACCTTGATGAATCCTTTTTCGACGCTCCTTATGTTTCCCATCCCGTAATCAACAATGGCAATCATATTTTTCTCCACCAGAATAGCCCTCAACAATCAGCCTTCAGCATAGGTAAAGACCTTTATGCTGTTTTTCTCTGCCCTTTGCTGACGGCTGATAACCAATTATTTTACCATACAAGAAAAAGTTTTTTAAAATTAACCACTTCATCCCGGATCGTTCGTGCCTCTCCAAGCTGAAACCCGCTCCACGTCCTGATATCGAGTGTTCCATCGGCATGTTCGACGAAACCTATGGCGCCGTCGCTATCGGTTCTGAAAGTCTTTGTTGTTCCGAGCATCTCCAGGATTTCATGGTGCGGGTGGCCGTACCGGTTATTGCGCCCCACACTGATAACGGCTATTTCGGGCGAGACCGCACGGAAGAACGCTTCAGATGCCGCTGAGCGGCTTCCGTGATGAGGGACCTTCAGCACCGTGCTCCTGAGATAGGCGTCGAGGCTCGAAAGGTCTGCCGCTGCCGCACTTTCGATGTCCCCTGCAAAGAGGAAGTCATTCTTTCTCCCCCTAATCTTAAATACGAACGAGTCGTTGTTCTCATCACTCTCCCCTCTGGCCGGGGTATAAAAGCCGCTGTAGGGATGGAGGACATCAATACGGTACCCGCCGCTCCCTTCAATAACATCTCCCCGCTGAAAGCCCCGGTGGAGTGATGCTCCCAGAAATCCGTCGGCATACACCAGGCGATCATTGTCCCAGACTTCCTGTACGTCGAAATGCTTCAGCAGGTACTCCATTCCTCCTGCGTGGTCTGATTGCCCATGGGACAGAACCACTGCATCGATCCTCCTGATACCCCGATATCTCAAAAATGCTCCGACCTGGAATCCGTTCCTTCCTGTATCCACCACCAGGACTCTCTCATCAGGCAGTTCGACAACCGCGGCATCCCCCTGCCCCACATCGAGATAGGTAATATGCAGCTCCTTCTGCTCCGCAGCCCTGAACCCTGCGTAGACCAGCAAAGGCAGAATGGCTATCGTCACTGAGAATGCCGCAGCGAACCGGTGAAGTCTGCTGCGCCCGGCAGCGTGCTGTCCGATGTTCAAAATAAAAAAGAAGAGCATCCCGCAATAGAACATGAGGAGGAGTATCAAAGGGAACGCGGGGATCTTGATATCCGCCATATCCCAGCGGGCCGCATAGTTTATGAGATCAAGTGCAACGCATGTCAGCTTGTCGATGAAAGAGGGGTCGGGAAATGCGCCGAAGATGAGAAAAGCGGATGAAGCAGCGAGGGCGAGCGGGAGGATGACAAACCCCACCAGGGGCGTTATGACGAGATTGGTAAGAGGAGATACCAACGAGAAATAATGAAAAGAATATGCCACGAGCGGAGCGGTACCGACGGTTGCCGCGAGTGAGATGAGCAGGGATGAAGCGATAAAGCGGCGAGCAGGCAAAAGGATAAAACGGAGAATGCGTTTAATGACACCTTCGTCATTTTCCGTATTTTCTCTCTCCGGTTCTCCCGCTCTCCGATACGCCGGTTCTTTGCCTCTTTGTTCCGCTACCATGCCGATGCACAGAACAGCGATGAAGGAGAGCTGGAACGAAAGGTCGAGCATCGCACCAGGGTGCATAAGGATAATGAGCGCCGCTGCAAAAAGCAGCGAGGCAAGCCAGAACCCTTCTCTCTGCACAAAAAGACCGAAGAGGAAGAGGGTAATCATGATAAATGCCCTGACTGCAGGGATACTGGCGGAAGAGATGCCGAGATAGCCGGCCATAAAAGGCAGGGAGAGGAGTGCCGCGATCTGGGACGGCGTCGTATAGAGCGTCAATCTGACCAGCAGAGAATGGGGCAGCCGCACCACCGCACAGCTGAATATCCGGAAGAGAATGAAAAACAACAGTCCGAAATGAGCTCCGGATATGCTCAGCAGATGGGCGAGTCCGGTGCGATTAAAGGCGTTGTTCAGTTCCTTGGGCATGAGATTCCGCTCACCGATGACGATGGAGAGGAGGAAGGCCGCCGCTTCAGGAGAAAAACTGCTCTTTATAAAGGTCCCTATTTTTGCCCGCACGGGACCAAAGGACAAGGCCGGGCGTTCCGGATGCTCCTGCACAGCAACAGCGTAACCGTAAGGGAAATCCCCGCCGGTTCCGGGATTGAGGAAGGAGCCTTCCCGCGGGATAGCGACACTGAGGGAATACGTTGTATCCGGTGTGAGCGGGACCCGGCTCATCACGCGCAGTTCCCTCAGGGGGAGCGGTTCGTGATCGCTTGTCTCCGCCGCATCGATTGCCACCTGCTGCAGAAACATTCCGTCCCGCGAGGAAAGCGGAAGGGGCTCGGAGCTCACCGTGCCTTTCACCGCAATCGTAGTGCCGGCAACCGCAGAGGGGGGCAGAGGTGCAACATACCAGAGGTGCGCATAAAAGAACCCCGCAGCAGCAACGAGCACGGTAATAATGACCGTACGCGTCTTCTGCCTGAACGAATCGTGCGCTCTCCTGAGTCTGCAAGCACCCAAAAGCGCAATGACAATGGCAGCGGCGAAGAGACTTGAAAAAGGAAAGAATCGGGAGGTAAAAAAGAGCGATGCACCGAAGATGAATACCGCAAGATAGCTCATGGTCTATCGCTCACAGGGGTAATGAAAAGTTACGGGCGCAAGGACCCTTGCCTAACCGACAACTCCCATGCTCGTGGTGATGACGCCCGCCACCTCTTCAGCCACGCTCTTTGCCATGGCGGCATCCTCTGCCTCCACCATCACCCTGATTTTCAGCTCCGTCCCTGACGGCCTGACAAGCAGCCTCCCCTTGTCCCCGAGTTTCCTGACGGCTTCGTCGGCAGCCTTCGCTATTTCGGGGACCTTCTTGATATCTTTCCTCTCAGCAACAGGGACATTCAACAGCACCTGGGGATAGAGCTCGATGCCCTTTGTAAGATCGGAGAGCAGCTCGTTCCTCTTCCGCATCAGGTACAGCACCTGCAGCGCCGTAATCGGCCCATCGCCGGTAGTGTTATAGTCAAAAAAGATGATATGCCCCGATTGTTCACCGCCGAGGTTGTAGCCGCCCTTGATCATCTCTTCGACGACATAGCGGTCACCAACCTGTGCCCGCACCAGCGTAATGCCCTGCCGCTCCAAATATTTTTCGAGGCCCAGATTGCTCATCACCGTAGCGACGACGCCGTTTCCCTTGAGCCGGTCCTCCCGCTTCAGCTCCGTGGCCCAGATGCCGAGGATCAGATCGCCGTCGACGACATTGCCCTTTTCATCGACGATGAGCGTCCTGTCGGCATCGCCGTCGTGCGCTATGCCGACATGGGCGCCGGCCTCCTTGACCGCACGGGCGATGCAGTCCAGGTGGAGCGAGCCGCAGTTATCATTGATATTGATGCCGTTCGGCTTATCGTTGATGGAGATGACCTCTGCGCCGAGCTCTCTCAGGAGCACAGGCGTGACCTTATAGGCAGCGCCGTTGGCGGAGTCGACGACGATCTTCAGACCTTCAAGGTCCGCCCCTCTCGGAATCGTCGATTTGATATATTCGATGTACCGTCCTGTCGCATCATCGAGCCTGACCGCCCTGCCTATCTTCTCTCCCGTCGCTCTCTTCGCGGGGAAACTATCGTCGGCGATCATCCGCTCGATCTCCGCTTCGGATTCATCGGAAAGCTTGAACCCGCTGGGCGAGAAAATCTTGATGCCGTTATCTTCGAAGGGATTGTGCGATGCGGAGATGACAATCCCTGCATCCAGGCGCAGCGCCCTGGTGAGGAAGGCAACGCCCGGCGTCGGTATGGGCCCGACGAGCGTCACATCCATCCCGTTCGCGCAGATGCCGGAAGTCAGTGCGCTCTCGATCATGTATCCCGAGAGCCGCGTGTCTTTGCCGATCACTACCATGTGTCTGCCGTGGTCGTTTTTCAAAACCGATGCGACCGCCATGCCCACCCGCAAGACCGTTTCAGGCGTCATGGGGGCCCTGTTCACTTTTCCCCGTATACCGTCAGTGCCGAATAATTTCATCGTTCAACCCTCTTGATGGAAATGCTCAAGGTGACTTCAGCAACATCCGTCCTGATATTTCTTCCGTTCGAATTAAGCCGTACATTCTGCCGTATATCGGAATCGAGGCCGGTAATGTCGATGGGCTCCGTCCTGAGTACGGCGACTCTCGCCAGCTCGGTCTTCGCCCCTTCCACCCGTACGGTAGAAGGTTTCACCTCGACAGTCGTGACGCGATACCCCTTTTCAGGGGTCCCGATGATCGCCGGCTTCACCGGGACGACCTTTTCTATTGATTCATCGAGCGTCACTTTCACATAGGTCGGCTCTATCCGCAGGATGTCCAGGGTCCTCGGTGCGACCACGTTATCCTTATCGAAAAAGAACGTCGCCTCTCCTTTTTTGGCGTTTGAGAGGTCAATGGTCACACCGATATCCATGGGCCGCAGGCTCTTGAGGAGCCGCTCATGCCCCCTCATCGTGAGCGTCACGTTCCTCACACTCTGTTTCAGTATCTCCAGCCCCTGGGGTACGTTCTTGAATCCGATCGGCACATCGAGGGACATTTCAGCCTGTCCGCGGTAGGTGATAAAAAACCACATTGATACGGCGAGCACCACCGCAAGCACTTTTAAGCCCAGGTTGCTGAAAATAATCCGTTTCATTTCTCGGCGTCCTCGGTGCGCCCGGCGGCCAGCTCTACTTTTTTCCTTGCTCCGCCCTTGCCCTTTTTTGATTCCGTAAAGAGATCGGTAAGGATGTCCCGGAGGGTGCCCATGTCGATATTCGTCTGGAACTTCCCGGTCATCGCAACCGAGACGGTTCCTGTCTCCTCGGAAACGATGATGGCAACGGCATCGGTCTCTTCCGTAATGCCGATTCCCGCCCGGTGGCGGGTCCCGAGAGATTTACTGACATCGGCGCCAAGGGTGATCGGCAGAAAGCACCCAGCGGCAACCACCCTGTTCCCGCGGATAACTATCGCACCGTCATGGATCGGCGAGGTCGGATGAAAGATACTGAGCAGCAATTCCTTCGAGACCTTCGCATCGAGTGGCGTCCCCATTTCAACATAATCCCTGAGGCTCACCTCACGCTCGATCACGATGAGCCCCCCTATTTTTCTGTTTGCCAGGGCAACAGTGGCCCTCACGATTTCCTCGAGCGATTTCAGCTCCTCCGCAGTGGTAAGATTCTGAAAGAAGGAGGACTCTCCCATCTGCGCAAGCGCCCTCCGGATCTCGGGCTGGAAGAGAATGATGAGGACGATCACCACCTGGGACCAGAAGCTCTGAATAATCCAGTCCATGGTATACAGCTGCAGATACTTTGAGAAGAACGAGGCGATCAGCAGGACGCCGAGCCCCAGAAGCATCTGCGCCGCTTTCGTGCCTTTGATCATCAGAAGAATGCGATAGAAAATGAGGGAGACAATGGCGATATCGAAAAAGTCCTGCCATCTGATCTGTTTAAATAAGTCCAGCAACAAAGCTCCTTGTGATAATTAAAGATATGCGCGCAGGAGAGCCGGTGCTTCGCCGGCATCCAGCCCCCGAAGTGATAACAAAATAATTATAGCATATTGCTGTTTTTTATAATGTACTGCTCGAGGGGAGGATATGTTTCAGTATACGACATTTCGGGTACAGCGGGCAGGTAATTTTACCCTCTTGTGAAAGAGGAATTTTTCAAAAGGCGATTGTCCTCCGACCGCCTCCGGTCTCGATCACCAGGTCCTTAAAACAGATGACCGAGTCGGATTTTGTCCAGAGGCCGATAAACCCTCTGATTGGTTGATCGAGAGGATATTCCATGACCAGATCATCGTTATAGTACCCTTTTATGGAATCCTCGGTGAGCTCAGCCTTGAGAAGATGCCACTGGTTGTTCTCTATCCTCTTTGTTACACTGAACAGAAGCACCCTTCTTCCCTCTACAAATTCGAAGAGCACGATGTTGCCCTCGAGAGAGTTCGTCCTGAGCACGAAGTAATTTTCCGTGTCCCTGATGCCAAAGGCGATCCCGCCCGCCCGGTCGATATTGCCGCGCATCGGCTTTATCCCGGCAGTTATGGCGCCTTGGGAGAACTCCATATCCTTCATAATCAGGAGAGGGAAATAGTAGTAGGCTTCGATTGTATCGAGAAACTCCCGGTATGTGTTGCCGATGACCTTTCCCATGAGTCCCGAGAACTCAGAAGATACTCTCCGGCCCCAGCGGGAACCGTCCTGCAGACAACAGGGGTGGCCCTCTTCGACGAGACGTTTCCAATACCCCCCGCGGACATAGAAGCCGGGGAATTCGTCCTCCTTTCCCTTCGTGAGGAAGTCGTAGTTGCCGCTGAAGAATGCAGCGGCATAGAAGTCGATCTCCTCCTGGTTCGAGAGGACCATGTCGAGCAGGCGGCTCGATGCAAGCAGCCTGCCCATCAGGTCGAGCTTTTCCTCGATCGCCTGACGGTCATAACGTGCGATAAACGCTTCGATGAGGTCGCCCTTGAGCGTCACCTTGAAGCCGAGCCTCTCGAGCACCGTGCCGATCAGCTGGATACGGAGCGAGCGTCCGTAGTAGCTCCCGGCGCCCCCGGAAAACTGGAGAGAGATATAGTTCTGGGTGCTCTTGTCGCTGCAGAGCGTGTCGATCGTGGCAAAGTGATAGGCAAAGCGCACGCTGAGGTTCAGATAATCGCGTGACAGGATGGCATAGCTCTCTCCAGGACCTGTGTCGCCGAATTCCGAAGCAGCTGCCGCCGCAAGGAGACCGGAGAGTTTGCTCCTGTCAAAACTCATCGTGCCAGCCCAGTTGACGCCGGGATGCGTAAAGCCTTTCCAGACCGCCCTCATCGGGGTCGATGCGATACAATCAGGCGTAACCGTATCACAGCTGGTCAGACCCTCCCTGAGCCCTCCGCCCAGGTCGATCATCCGCAGATTGAGGGGAAGCCTGGTCGTAAGTTTCACCGACCGCCCCGTCTCACCCGTATCTTCCGAAAGTCCGAACATCTCCCGCATGGCATATTCATGGGTGTACCGGATGATGTCATGGAAGGTCTGACACCCTTCGGGGGTAAAGGTGGGCGCTTCAGGGTCGGTGAGGTTCAAGGGAGCGATCTTGTCGAGAATTCTCCGCATGCGGCGGTGGAGCGGGCTGTCGAAGATAAGCTTTCGTGCCGGCTTCATCTCTCTGACCAGTGATTCAACCACTCCATCGTACACTCTCGTCGTGTCGGCCCACATGGTAATAAGCCGTCCGTTCGGCAGCACCGCTGTGGCGTTACCCGCATCCACGATTGCGGGAATGCCGAATTCCCGGGCTACGGAGGACATATGACTGGTAACGCTTCCGATGTCGGTTATAATACCTCTGATCCTCCCGATGGCCTTCGCATATTCCGGCGAAGCGGTCCGCGCTACCAGTATGGCATCAGGGGGAATTCTTTTGAGATCATCGTCATGCTCCACGATGAACACCCTCCCTGTCGCAATCCCCGACGCCGCCGCCCTGCCCTGAGAGAGAAGCACAGGATGATCAGGGTAGTCGCGTGGTACGGACTCCTCGGCGGTGATTTCAGGAAGGTTCAGAGGCCTGGACTGAAGGATGAAAAGGTCGTTATTGCTGTCAAGGGCCCACTCCACGTCCTGGGGGCTCTCGAAGAACTCCTCCAGGAGCAACCCGTAATGGGCGAGCTCTAATGCCTTCGCATCGTCGAGCGAGGAACGCTGCCGCTCGCTCTCGGGGACCTGTTCGATCATGGTTCCTCCCTCTCGCCGGTTGATCATCCTCGATCCTTTCCGTGCAACATGCTTCTCGACAATGCGCTTGTCGATGCGGTCGATGATAAAGACATCGGGAGAGGCGCTGCCGTCCACAAGATGCTCTCCCACGCCCCAGAGGGAATTGATCTTCACCGGGCAGGAGCGCCGCAGCGCGGGATCAACGGAATAGAGCACGCCGCTCGACGTCGCATCGATCATCTCGATGCCGATCACGCACATGGGGGTCTCGCGGTCATCCAGCCCGTACTGGAGCCGGTAGGCGATCGCCCGTGCGGAATATTTGCTCGCCAGAACGGTCTTGTAGGCATCAATGATATTCTCTTTTTTCACATTGAGCACGGTCTCGTACTGGCCTGCAAAGGTTGCTTCGGTATCCTCTCCAACGGCGCTGCTCCTCATTGCAATGCGCACTCCCCTGTGCAATTTCTGCTCGATCGCCTCATAGGCCTTGAGGATCTCAGCAGAAAGTGAAGCCGGCACCTTCCCGTTGAGCACCATCTCTCTCAATCTGCCGCTTGCCCGTTCGATGGTCTCAGGGGCATCGGAGGAGATGTGCGACAATTCCTCTTTGATGTGGCGGAGGAGCCTGTTCTCTTCAATGAAGTGTTCAAACGCATAGGCGGTGACGGCAAACCCCTGCGGCACGGGGAGCCCGAGCACGTTCTTTATCACCGCCAGGTTGGCGGCCTTCGCTCCTACCATTTTTTTCATTTCGGGAGTAATCTCTTCAAAGGGAAGGACAAAATCTTTTATGGTGATGGCGCATTTCGGATTGAAGTTCTTGAAGAGCTCTCTATCGATGCACCCGGCGACCTCTGCCAGTGGCTCCATATCCTTCCCCGACAGCGCCTGGAGAGAATGAATAACGCCGGTCACTGCTTCAAGCAACTCCTCGTAATTAATACGTATGGAAGAAAGACTGAAAGGCTTCCCGCTGTAGTACAGCTGTTCGAGATCGGCAATGGCCTTGAGGGCGGTGTGATTGTGTTTGAGAAGGCTCTTGAAGAATTTGTACTTCGCCGCAATACTGCTCCGGGCATCGGCGACGGGGAGGCATCGCCGCTTTTTTGAGAAGATATTCAGAAACCGTTCCATTCAGGCATCCTCGATCTCGACAAAAGGAAGTCATCGATCACTGGTCGATAGTCAATGGTCATTGGTAAAAGTAACTGACAACTGATAAGCGACCAATAGCTAATGACCAATGTCCAATGACGCTTGCTTTAATAGTACAACGACTGAAGGACTCGATGCCTTTTATTTATTTAATAGTGGCATAAGTGACGACGCGGTAGCATCTCAGGCATCGTTCGGCCTCGGCCATGGCCTCCTGCACAGTGAATCCTTTATCCACCTCTCTGAAATCCTTCTTCCGTTCTACCGGCGGCTCGTGTTTGATAGGAATACGTTTTACTCCTCCGGGGATGTTCACCTTTTCTGAGGGATCGAACACCTTGAGCTGGTTCAAAAACGCTTCGTCGTTCTCTTCATCGAGGGGTACGATCTTTCCCTCTTTCAGGAACATATCGATCTTCAATGCCACGCGCCTCCCGTGAGCGCAGGCCCTGATAAGAACGTCCGGGCCTGTAATGCAATCGCCTCCGGCAAAGACGCCTTTTCTGGTGGTCATCAGATTCTCATCGACAACAATAGCCCCTTTCTTTGTCACCTCGACTCCCGGCAGGTTGCACATGCACGAGAAATCTCCCTCTTGTCCGATAGCGGCGACGATGACGTCCGCCTCGATGACAAACTCAGAGCCGGGGACCTCGACCGGCCTCCTCCTGCCCGAGGCATCGGGCTCGCCCAGTTCCATCCTGAGGCATTCGAGGCCCACCACTTTCCCGTTTTCTCCGATGATCCTTTTCGGCGCTGTCAAAAAATGGAACTGCACCCCTTCTGCTTCTGCATCACTGATCTCGACGGCATCGGCAGGCATCTCTTTACGGGATCTCCGGTAGACGATATGGGAATCTTCGAATCCCACTCTGAACGCGCTGCGCACACAATCGATGGCGACATTACCGCCGCCGACAACCACCATCTTTTTCCCCTTTGGTATCTCGTCGAGGAGGCCGAGGTTCACATTGCGCAGGAAATAGACGCCCGGTATGTAACCGTAATAGCCCTTGTCTTCTCCCTCTATGTCCATCTTTTTATGACAGTGGCAGCCCATGCCGATGAATAGTGCCTTATACCCCTCTTTCTCAAGATCATCAAGGGTAAAATGAGTACCGAGGCCTTTGCCGTAAACGATCTTCACCCCCAGCTTCTCTATCGCTTCGATTTCACCGCGCAGGATGCTTCGCGGCAAACGGTAATCAGGAATGCCGACGGCAGCCATGCCGCCCGGTTCAGAGAGCAGCTCATAGATGGTTACTTCATAGCCCTGATAGGCGAGAAAATGGGCGCAGGTGAGGCCCGAAGGACCGGCACCGACAATGGCGATCTTGATGCCGTTGGGTTTCTGCCGCTGCAGCTGAGGACCCTCGGCTCGCGAAAGCTCATACAATACTTTGTCCTCAGGTCTCTTGCATGCAGGAGCTCGTACACTTTCGATGTCGTAATCGGCAACGAACCGCTTCAGATGTTTTATCTGAATAGGTTCATCGATGAGCCCTCTCCGGCAGTTGAATTCACAGGGCCGCACACAGACTCTGCCGACGACTCCCGGCAGCGGGAGCTTCTGGCGTATGATATCCAGAGATTCCCGGAATCTGCCGAACTTGATCGCCTCGATGTATTTCGGGATATCCAGATGCATGGGACACGCCTGCATACAGGGCGCCGTCCTAATCGAGCGATAGACGTATTTTTTCTTTCCCTTCCTCTTGCCTTTTATTGCCTTTTGAAAAACATCTTTATAGTGATCGAGGAGATACAGGAACACTTCAGGAGAGCTCCGTCCTATTTCGCACATCGAAGTCCGGGCAACGGTCTCAGAGAGCGTCCTTACAGTATCGAGATCGTTCAGCTTGCCCTCTCCTTTTTTTATGCCCTCAAAAATATCGGCGATTATCCTTGTTCCTATCCTACAGGGAATACACTGTCCGCAGGAATTATTTCTTACCGCTGCAGCGTAAGCAGCGCAGAGGTCGATGATATCGACGTCGGGGTCGAATACCTGAACACCTCCCCAGCCGATAAGGGCGGCAATATTCTCGTTCCCGTGCTTAAGGGGAGATGCTCCATCGCAGGATTTATTATTCCAGTAACAAACGATTGTTTCCGCCATGCCCTTTCTCCTCTTTATCCTTCTCTTTCATAGAGCGAAGGGGCGACTTTCGGGGCCGCCCTGCTGTAGAATATTGTTATTTCTTAAAGACGATACTGCGCGATCACCGTGCAGTGTTATCGACCGGAAATCCTTCCGCCAGTGTCGCTGCATAATAGTGCCGTGCGCATTCCGGACATATCCTCTTTACCTGTGCGCCAAGCTCACCGGAAAGACGGGAAAGCACAGAATCGATGAATCGCTCCGTTGCAAAGGGAGTCCCGCAGGATTCGCAGGCAACGAGCGCGAGCCGGTTCGCTTCTTTTCCGTAGAGGAGTATCTTCCGCTCCGCGCCTTTATCCTTGATGGTGATTGCGCCGACGGGGCAGACCTGCGCGCAGGTCCCACAGCCGATGCAGGCCTCTTTGGAGAGTGTCACATATTCGGCTACTTTACTTTTGCTCTTTCCTGCAGTCCCGAAGGCCAGTGCACCGGCCCCGATGCGATCGCGGCAGGTTCTGATGCAGATGCCGCAGAGCGCACACTGGTCCTCCGGTTCTGCTTTGAATCTCCTTCTCCCCACTCCTGCCTGCTTTGCCAGCGACCGCAGCTCCGGTGTCGGGACCATTCCGGAAAGAAGCAGCTCCAGGATGGTTTTCCTCATATCCTGGATAACCGGAGAGTTTGTCTCGATCCTGAGGCCTTCGGCAACGCGGAGATTGCAAGAGGTGGCAATGGTGCGGTTCAGCCCGGGGCCTTCCACTTCGACGATGCAGAGCCTGCAGACGCCGTTGGGGCCGAGCGCTCGATGGTAGCAGAGCGTAGGGATAGCAATGCCCGCCTGGCGGGCCGCTTCGAGGGCCGTTGTCTCTGCTGCAACCTCAACCGGCCTGCCGTCTATCGTAAGGTGTATCATAGTCCGTCCTCTAGCAGAGAAGATTTTCGGCTATTTCCTTTGCAAACCGTTCCCGCTTCAGTGCCGAAGCCTCAGCTGCAGTGACCCAGCGGAGCGCATGGGCAGTGCATTTGGTCACGCATGCAGGCTTGAGCCCTGCATCGACTCTGTCTTTACAGTAATCGCACTTCGCCACTTTCTTCGTCTCCGGGTCCCACTGCGGCACGCCCCAGGGGCACGCGGTGATGCATGACTTGCATCCAACGCACAGGGATTGGTCGACGAAGACGATGCCGTCCTTTGCCCGTTTCTGCATTGCGCCGGTCGGGCATGCGGATACACACCACGGTTTTTCGCAATGGAAGCAGGGCATGAAGACGAACTGCATCCGGGGAACACCTCCTGCCATCTTCGGTCCTACCTGAATAATCCTGCAGAACCGCGGACCGACGGGAAGGTTGTTCTTTGACTTGCAATGCACCTCGCAGGCGTAGCAGCCGATGCATCTCCTCTGGTCCTGGTATATGTAATAATCGCTCATTATGTTTCCTCCTTTATTTCGCCTTCCTGACCTTTACTATGGCCTCATTGTACGCGCCGCCGCCGCCCACGGGATCCACCACTCCGAGGATGCCCCTTTCGAGCTTCGTGTCACTGAGCCCTTTGCCGCAGGAGCGGGTCTTGAGCGGTATCTCGTTGCCGAATCCGTGGAACATAAAGACCGCCTCGGGATGAATATACGGCGTAACGTAGGCCCTGATGGTCCCTGAGTACCCGTTTGCGCTTACCTCCACCATATCACCGTTCTTGATGCCGAGGGCGGTCGCCTCTTTCTCGTTTATCCAGAGAATGTTGGTCGGCACTATCTCATTCAGGTAGGGGTTATTCTGGGACTGTGCATGGGTCTGGGCCGGAGACCTGCCGAAGGTGAGCCGGAAAGATCCGGGTTCAGGCTTCTTGGGGCTATTGTACGGAGCAAAGGATTTGAAGCCGGCCTTCTCCAGCTTGCTCGACACGAACTCGATTTTGCCGGAAGGAGTAGTGAACTTGATATCGTTCCTGTCCATGAAGATGGCGTCTTTGGCGAGGCTCACAAAACCTTTTGCCTTGAAATCTTCAATGGTATACCCTGTACCCTCGAGTTGGTAGTTCCAGATTTCCTCGATGCTGTTATAAGGGAAATATTGTCCCGCACCCATCCTCTCCGCGATGAGCTTGAAGATTTCCCAGGCGGGCTTGCTGTCGTAATAGGGCTTGACCGCCTGGCGTCTCATGAGGAAGTTGGGCTTCTGCCCCTTCTGGACCGCGATGATATTCGACCGCTCGAGGTAGGTCGCCTCGGGAAGAATCACATCGGCATACCATGCGGTCTGGCTGTAGTTGACATCGATGGAAACGAGGAGGTCGAGATTATCCAGGATATTTTTCTGCTCATCCGGATCAGGGAGCGAGGCGACAGGATCGTAGCGATAAGCGAAGAACGCCTTGACCGGATAGGGTTTACCGGATTTGATGACCTTGTAGAGGTTGATCACGTGCCCGGTACCGAGAGACTTGCCCGGCAGGTCTGCATCGAATATTTTGTCCTGCGGATCGGGGATCTTGGCGCCAAGAGAGTTGAGCCCCTTCTTGCCCGCATCCTTCGCACCTTTGGCGATCACGATGCCACCCTTTGTTTCGATAGAGCCCATGAGCGTATTGAGAATGTACGCGCAGCGGCTTGCATAGAAGGAATCCACATACCGGGCGAGCATCCATCCGCCGTGGAAGATCACCTTCGGCTTCACACTGCTTACTTCACGGGCGAGGTTGACGATCTCGAAGGCGGGGACACCGGTCTCCTGCTCCGCCCATTCGGGCGTGTACGGGGCGACAAAGGCCTCCAACTCCTGGAGCCCCACCACATACTTGTTGACGAAATCGGCATCGTAGAGCTTTTCCTTGAGGATGACATGGATGAGCCCGAGGCAAAAGGCATAGTCGGTGCCAGGCCTGATCATGAGGAACTTGTCCGCCTTGGAGGCGGTGGTGGTGGCCCGGACATCGATATAGGTTATCTTCGCCCCTTTCTCCATGGCGTCGAGAGCATTATTTACCTCTTTTACCTGGAGGGATTCGAAGATGTTTCTGCCGAACAGGACGAGGTGCTTCGTGTTGGCGATGTCGTAGCCGAGATCGCCGCGGCCGTAGCCGAAAAGGGTCTGGGCCGCCATATTCACATTCTTGGCGCACGTATCATCATGGTCGAGGTAGTTGGGAGAGCCCAGCGCCTTGATGAAGCTCTTGGTAAGGTCCGTAAAGGGACCGCCCCTGTCGGCGAGCGCAATAGCCCTCGCGCCGTATTTTTCCACTACTGCTTTCAGCTTTTCAGCTATATACTCAAGGGCCTCGTCCCAGGTCGCCCGTTTCCACTGTCCCGACCCCCTCGGGCCGATTCTGATCATCGGCGACTGAGGCCGCTCACTATCATACTCAAAAGCGATTCCCGCGCTGCCTTTGGCGCAAAGAGCGCCCTCTATCCCCGCTGCGTGGGGGTTCCCCTCTATCCACTTGACGATCCCGTTCTCTACTTCAACTCTGATGGGACAGCGCACTGCGCACATGCCACACATGCTGTATACTGATGAAATTTCTCCCATGTTCACCCTCCACAAACAACGTTTCTTTATTGTAAATGAATATTGCTTTCGAAGTTGATGACGCCCATTCCTTAGGGTATGGGAGAGAGGAGGGGGGATTCCTCCTCTCCCGTACTCCTGAGGTGTTATCCTCAAACAGTCACGAGGATAATCCTGAAAACCATTCGCTTAAATTTAATTAATATACTCCCAGCAGGTTTAGTGCCAGGAGAAGCAATCCCGCAACTGCAACTCTCTTTACCACAAGCGGGCTGACGCGTTTTGCGATCTGCGGTGCGATAAAACCGCCCAGAATTGCTGCGGGGAACATAATGAGGAAGAAGATCAGATCGAAGTTCCCGAACTGATAATGACGCATGGTGCCCATCAGCGTGTTGAAGAAAATGGCAAGCAACGAGCTGCCTACAACAACATACATCGGAAGCCCGAGGCCGACGGTCATCAGCGGTACCATGAACGGCCCGCCGCCGAAGCCGAACATCGATGAAACGACCGCGATCAGAAATCCTCCGATGCATCCCAGCACTATATTTACTTTAAATTCGTGTCCCCAGAATTCTACTGTCATGGTAGCCCTCCTTTATTTCGCTTCAGCAGGGGCAGTCTTGCCCTTCGCAGCTTCTTCGGCCTTTTTCTTGAACTCTTTGAGAATCGCCTGCTCCTTCTTGTTCTTGGCAAGATACCCTGGTGTGGTCTGCCAGAACATCAAGCCTGCAAGGATAATCAGTATCCAGCCGAAGACAAACTTGAACTGCTCGAGGGTGATCATCTCCGTGAGCTTGGGGCCGATAAAACCGCCCACCACCATGGCGAGGCCAATGGCAACGCCGAGCTTCCAGCTGATGAACTTGATCTTCGAATAATTATAGATACCGCTCGCCTGGGAGAAGAGCACGGTCGGCATAACGGTTCCTGCAACGATGGTGTGGGGCAAGGGCCAGATGGAAACCAGCAAGGGGTTCATAATAAACCCGCCGCCTGCCCCCATGAGCACGCCGAAGATCGCGATGGCGAGCGTCAGGAAGAAGGGGCCGAAGAGGTTCAGGCTTGTGCCCGCATTGCTGAGATAAACGTTCGGGAACGCGATATTGTTCTCGAACGTGATCGGCTGGCTCTTGGTATTCTTATCGACGGCAGCGACCAGAGTGTATTTGCCCGGTGCAAGGCCTTCGCGGATCTTTATCTCCGCCTTGAACGTGCCGTCGGGATTGACCTCGACATCAGGGCTCATCACTTTGTTCACGTCTCTGAAGCGTGCCTTCACGAGCTGCATGGAACGTTTCTTGCCTTCCTTATCGTCCATTGCAGGAAGCAGCTCCCCTCTGGAACCGATGATGCTGCCCATCAGGGTCGCCTGGTAACGGTCGATTTTAGCTTTTGCCGGTACGGAATAAACGGCATCAGCACCCACATCCTTGAGGGCTTTTGAAAAGCTCCACTTTTTCCCCTCTTTTTTCACCTTCACGAGGGTGTCCTTCTGGTCTTTCGGAACAAATATTTTGTAGTACGCGGGCATATCATAGGTCATATAGAGGATATACGGCCGCTTTCCCGTATCCTTATCTACTTCTGAGTCGAAGCGGGAGGCACGTACCTTTTTATCGGACCATACTTCAATATACACGGGCTTGCCTGCCGGGGCGGTTCCGGTAACCGTAATCGTACCGCCGTTGTTGAGCGTCGTCTTGTCGATCTGAGCGGTTACGGTGCCGGACAGCTCGTCTTTCTTTTCCTCAGGTTTCGCTTCAGACTTTGCTTCAGACGTCTTCATGTCCTGAACCGCAGGAGCCTTTGCATCCTTCGGTTTCTCGGCAAGAGCACCATTTTGATACATCATAAAGACTGTTGCCATCAGGGCGATGGCCAGTGATACCCAGAAACGTTTCATACTGTCTCCTCCCTTTTTACGTTTCACTTTTAGAGAGCGACCCCCTGCCGCTCTCCTCCACTCTACCTTTACGGATTGTCCTTTCGCGTATGTGCCCTTTTAACACCCCCCTTTTGCGGAATGGCGCAATCCACAGATAATCTTATCAGCCTATAAGAAAAAGCAATAAACATGCCACTACAGGCACTCGTTAATACACGTATAGTTCTTTGTAAATAAAGGATAATTTGGTGGGAGAGCGGTCAGGCCCTACATCGACTCTGTCCCAAACGGGACAACAACAGGAGCAACTGTTC
This sequence comes from Nitrospirota bacterium, assembly GCA_040754455.1. Classification (GTDB taxonomy): domain Bacteria; phylum Nitrospirota; class Thermodesulfovibrionia; order Thermodesulfovibrionales; family Dissulfurispiraceae; genus JBFMCP01. The sequence continues at coordinate 157,012 of JBFMCP010000002.1, read as the reverse complement.
CATTTGGGACAATATCGGCAGCGAAGAGTATTCTGAAATTATTCATCATCAGCGCCATTTTCCAGAAGAAGCCCGTGGTGTTTCATCTTTGTTCTCAGCTGTTTCCGCGAAATTCCCAAGACCCCCGCGGCCTTCGTTTGGTTCCATGAGGTCTTCTCGAGCGCCCTGACAATGAGCCTCTTTTCGGTTTCGAGCAGGTTCAATCCATCACCGTTCCCCCGATCAATTGCACGGCTGTCACCGCGAATCGATTTCGGCAGATAATTAAGGGTAATGGCATCGGTGGAACAGAGGACAACTGCCCGCTCAATAACATTCTCGAGTTCCCGCACATTGCCAGGCCAGTCATAATCCATCAGGACCCTCATCGCCTCACTGTCAATGGCGGCGATAGCTTTGTTATTGGTCTGGTTGAACTTGTTCAGAAAATGACCGGCAAGGAGAGGAATGTCCTCCCTGCGTTCGCGGAGCGGGGGTATGGCGACCGTCACCACATTGAGCCGGTAGAAGAGATCTCCCCTGAAGGTGCCCTTCTCGACCTCTTTCTCAAGGTCCCGGTTCGTTGCAGCAATAATCCTCACGTCCACCTTTATCCTGCTCTTTCCGCCGATCCTCAGAATCTCCCGCTCCTGGAGAAAACGCAGAAACTTCTTCTGCGTATTCAACGACAGCTCGCCGATTTCATCGAGAAAGATGGTGCCGCCGTGGGCAAGCTCGATCTGTCCCGCTTTCCGGTCATACGCTCCGGTAAAGGAGCCCCGTTCATGTCCGAAGAGCTCACTCTCGAGGAGCTCTTCGGGCAGTGCCGCACAATCGATAGGAATGAAGGGGTTGTTCGCGCGCGGCGACCCGTAATGAATAGCCTTTGCCACGAGCTCTTTCCCGGTGCCGCTCTCGCCGGTGATCAATACATTTGAAGTACTTCCGGCTACCGTCTCGATGAGATTGAACACATCCTGCATACTATGGCTTTTGCCGATGATGTTCTTGAAACTGTGGCGCTCTTTGAGCTGTGATTTGAGCGATATATTCTCAACAAGCAACCGATGCTTTTCAACCGCCTCTCTGGTAACCGTAAGCAGCTCATCGGGATTTACCGGCTTCGCGAGGTAACTGAAGGCTCCTTTTCTCATGGCGTCCACTGCACGCTCAATGGTGCCGAAGGCGGTGAGCAGTATGACGGGGGTCTTGTAATCCCTCTCCTTCAGACGATCCAGAAGTTCCATGCCGCTCATTCCGGGCATCTTATAATCGGTGATGATCGCATCAAAGTCGGCCTTGGCAATCCTCTCCATCGCCTCTTCTGCGGTACGCGCGGTCACAACCTCATAACCGTTTTTCTTGAGGATGGCCGAAAGCACCTTGAGGATGTTCGCCTCGTCATCGACGATCAATATGTTCCCCTGAGCTTTATCCATATTCATTTTCCAAGCGGCAGCGTTATGGTAAACTCCGTGCCCTTTCCCTCCTCACTCACGACTGTAATGTCCCCTTTATGGTCTTTGATAATCCGCTCGACACAGGCAAGGCCGAGACCCGAGCCGCGGGTTTTAGTGGTAAAGAAAGGTTTGAAAATTTCGGAGATGATTTCCTTCGCAATACCCGCTCCCGTATCTTTTATCATAATGCGTACGCTGGAGTCAAAGGGCTGGGTGGCAATTCCTATCGTATCTCCTGCCTTCGTTGTCTCAAGGGCGTTGACGAGAATATTGAGGAGTGCCTGCTTAAACTGCTGCGCATCGAACCTGAAAAGCGGGATCCTCTCATCGAGATTCACGACCACTTCGACATTGTTCTCCACCGCCTCCTGCCTGATGAGCTCCACGGTCTCTCTGATCACCTTGTTCAGATCGGAGACCTGCAGGTTCAAAGGGGTCGGCCTGGAGAACCTGAGGATGCTGGTGACGATCTCATTCAGCCGCTTCGTTTCCTCCTCGATGACCGTGAGGAATTCCCTGAGTATCTCCCCTTCAAAATTATCCTTAAGATAGGAGGCTGACCCCCGAATGGCGTTCAGGGGATTCTTTATCTCATGGGCCACGGTCATCGCCATTTCACCGAGGGCGGAAAGCTTCTCCATCCTGGTCTTCTCCTTATTGCTCTCTTCCAGTTCCTTGATATTATCCTTGAGCCGCTCAACCATCTGGTTGAACACCTCGACGAGTTCCCCGATTTCATCACCGCAGGAACTCCGATAGACAACACATCTCCTGCAATCACATATCTTTTCAGACACATCTCCCTGCACCAATCCGAAGCACAGCGTTCCCGGTACAGTCCAGCACCGCTTTTTTCCATAGGCAGGACACTCCCTGGTATCACATCGGAGGACCTCGGCGCAGTCGACAATGTGCTCTGAATAAATCTCTACATCCAGATCGCCCGCCTGTACACGTCCCATCTGCTCCTTGAGCTTTTTTACCGGGATCGCAAGAAACCGCGCAAGCCAGTAGGCGCCGCCTATTCCCGCAATCGTGACGGCAAAGGAAATCAGGATCAGGTAGTTCTTCAGTCCGCTCAGGTTGTTTTCAATAACCGTTCTGATGGCATCCTTCGAAAAGCCGATAACGACTGCCCCCATAACCTCATACCCGACCTTTACCGGAATAATGATTTCCCGCACATCCTCACCGGAAATATCCCGCGTATATTCATTCCCGCGCTCAAAAGCGCCGGCGAGCTGTTGCGACGATATCCCGCTTACCGTCTGTCCGAGCAGCTTGCGGTTCGTATGGGCAACGATTCTCATGTCTCTGGCGATAATGCCGGCATATACACAGGCGGGTGTCTGAGCGGTCGTCCTTACGAGCTCATCAAGCCTCAGCAGATCCATGATCATAAGCGGTTCGAGCACATCATTGGAAAGTTTCTTGGCAAGGACGAGGGCGTTGCTGTCCATCTCGGATTTCAGCGCTGCCCTCTGGTGAGTAATTATAAGAGAGCTGAAGATGAACATGATAACGAGGATGAGAAAGACCACCGCCGTGGCGAACTTTTTGACAAGGCTCATCCTCCTGAAAAGATTCCTGACTGTTTTTCGCAATCGTATTGATCCGGAGCACCGCATCATCAATATTTCTTGAGCACGTTGAATTCAGCCTCGTTAGCAACTTTGAACCTCTTGATTCCCGCAGGCCCGAGTATCTCCGGGTTGTCAAGACCGGTCAGGATACGCTTCACCTGTTGCACCACGGCGGGATTGAGCTCTCTGCAGAGTGCAAAGGGCCAGTTAGGCAGCGGCTCGGTCCTGGCCAGTACCCGAATCTTCTTCATATCGAACTCCTCTTTTACTACATCCAACGCGGATTCCCGAACAAAGCCCGCGTCGGCCTCACCCTTGTAGACTCCCAGGATAACCTTCTCCTGACGTTTTGCATCGATGATTTTCATATCGCGTTCCGTATCGATGCCCATCTGCTGGAGAAACAGCCGCTGCGAGAGATAACCTCCCGCCGACTTCGGTGAGGTAATGAGCACTTTCTTGTTTCTCAGTTCTTTCACATCCTTTACAGGACTATCACTCCGGGTTATAATCACTCCCCTGAACCGGTCTCCCGCCTCCATGTATTCATCGACCGTAGTGACGAGCGGGGTTATATCGACCTCGCGGTCAATGAGCGCAAAAATATAGGGGTTCTGATAGGAGAAGTCAACAGCCCTTCGTTTGACGGTCCCGACAAAGTCATCAAAGTCCTTCGGGATTACCAGCTTGAACTCATAGCCCGTCAACTGAGAAAGATAACGCATGAGGGGATCATACTTGTTGTATATCGTTACCGCCGAGTAGAGAGGCAGCACGGCAACCTTGATCGTCTTCGGCCCATACTCTATATAGTTTTTTCCGGTGAGATTCTTTATCATGACCCTTATGACATCAAAGTCCCTGTCCTCAGCAGCGACAAACTCCATATCTTTATCAATCGCCGAGAGGGTTTCTCTGCCGTGCGCCGAAGTAAGGTTCTTGACAATCCCGTTCCTCTGCTCCGGTGAAAGGCCGATCGAGGAACAGAGGACAAACTGAGGGACAATCTCCGACCGTTTGATAATCCTCAACCCGTCGTCGATATACTTTGCCGCTACCAGCTCGCTCATGGCCCCTACCTCATGATTTCCGACAAGGACGGACAGGGCAACCCTGTCCTCCTGCTCAAGATAGTCGACAGAAGCAAGGTCCTCAATGCCGATACCAACATCATTCAGCATGGCGAGCGGTATAAGATAACTGAATGAGGACTGACGGCTCCCGAAGGCAAGTCGCTTTTCCCTCACGTCAACGATCTTCTCGATCGCCGTCCCGCTTTTTGCAACAAGCACGCTGCGCGATGATGTGTTCTCCTTTGCAACCGCTCTTACCAATGGAGTGACCTTGCCGCGATAGCGCGCTCTGACTTCGCAGTATGCAGCCGGGTCAAGATAGGCCATATGGACCTGTCCGCTTCCCAGCTCGTTGATGGCGGACTCATAATCCTTGGCGATTCGTATAACAACAGGCACATTCAATGACCGCTCAAGATAATACTTCAACGGCAGGAATCGCTTATACATAGCGCCCGCGCTCTCCACCGGCAGGATGGAAAGAATAATCGGAGCGGCATTCAGAGCGGGCCGAGGAGCAGTGCCTTTACCGGGGGCGTTATCAGTAGAGGTGTTTTGGCCGGAACAGGCCAGGAGCCAGATGCCGGGAGCCAGGAGCCAGAAGAGAAAGATGTAAAGCCAGCGATTCTGTTGTCTCTGTTTTTTATTCTGGATTCTGGATTCTGTATCCTGGATTCTTACTTTTGTAATCCGACGTCTCATGTAAGGAATTCTGCTGAAAACATGTTCTCCCTTTTCTCTCGGCCAATAGTGGTCGCAGGGCCGTGGCCGGGGAAGACTCTGGTAGCATCGGGCAGCGCCATTAATCGCTGGAAAGACTTTTTGATTTTTATGATATCGCCGCCGTAGAAGTCGGTCCTCCCTATGGACCCGGCAAACAGGGTATCTCCCGTCATAACCGTCCCCTCCCGATAGAGACAGATGCCGCCAGGGCTGTGGCCGGGGGAATGAAAGACCTCAAAGCGCAGTGTGCCGATGGTAAGGATATCGCCCTCTTTTGCAAGGATATCCGGCTCCGGCAAGGGATCGATTTCAGCTCCCCAGAAGGCAGCCATATCTTTGGCACCGTTGTAGATCACCAACTCATCCTTGTGGATCACCACCGGTGCTCCTGTCTCTTTTTTAAGCTCGGGGACCGCTCCCACATGATCAAAGTGGCCGTGGGTGCAGACAATATATTCAACGGTTAAATTGTTTTCTTTAATACTATCCAGAATTCTATCAGGCTCATCACCGGGATCGACCACCATAGCCTTCCCGGATTCCTTATCCGCAATGATGATGCAGTTCGCCTGAAGGGGTCCCACCACCACAGTCTTGATGATCATCGATGCTCCTTTCTCTTTCTGCCTTTCCACCTCTCTATGATATACCCCATTTCTTCGCTTTTTAGCAAATAGGTGACGGCAAAATACAGCACCGCACAGAGCGCCATGAGGCCGCCAAGATATGCAGCTTTATCGAGTCCGTTGCCGCTCGACATCCATATTCCGCCCTGCGAGGCAACCCACCCCGCTCCCCCCATGAGCAGCGAGGCAAGCAGCGTTTTTGCAAAGGATATCGCTATTCTCCTTGTCCCTACGCCGCCAAGCTTCCTGCGCAGCAAAACAAAGAGCAATGAAAAGTTAACTCCTGCGGCAAGAGCATTTGCAAGGGCAAGTCCGCTGTGCCGCATCGGCCCCATGAGCAAAAGGCTCAATCCTATATTGACAAGCATCGCCGCTGCAGCGATCTTTACCGGTGTCCGCGTGTCCTGTACGGAATAGAAGGTCGCCGCAATCGTCCTGACCCCGACAATGGCCCAGATGCCGAGGGCATAGAACATGAGCGCATCGGCAGTGGCCTCTGTCGCTGCAGGTCCGAACTTCCCCCGCTGGAAGAGCGTGGCAACAATAGGAACCTTGAGGGCGATGAGGCCGGCCATGGCCGGAACGGTAATGAAGAACAGGAGGCGGAGAGCGAAGGAGAAATCCTCCTTCAGCTTGTCCATTTCCCCGCGGACCGAATGCTCCGAGAGGGCGGGCAGCACCGCCATTCCCATGGCAACACCGAAGATACCGATCGGAAACTGGACGAGCCGCATCGAATAATAAAGATAGGTAATACTCCCTTCCGGAAGATACGATGCGAGAACAGTGCTTATGAATATATTGATCTGGTTGACGGCAAGACCCGCAGTTGCCGGGATGACGAGTACGCCGATGCGTTTCAATCCCGGATGTTGCAGAAGTGCAACAAGGGTCTTTACTGATCGATCGTGTGGGAGAAAAGAATATCCCTGTCTTAAAAAGGAAGGCACCTGAAAGAGAAACTGCACAAGACCCCCCGCGGCAACGCCGACAGCAACCGCAACAATCGGATTTGCAAAATACCCCGTCAGCACTAGTACACAAACGATAATAACAACATTGAGCGCGGCCGGAGCCAACGCGGGGATAAAGAATACCTTCCTCGTATTAAGAGCCCCCATGGTGAGGGCAGCAAGGCTGATAAACAGGAGAAAGGGGAACATAATTCTGGTCAGCATGACGGCGACCGAAAATTTGCCCGGATCATCCAGGAACCCCGGCGCAATAGCCGTAACAATTGCAGGGGCAAAAGTAATTCCGAGTACACACAGAAGTCCGACAAAGAGGACGATAAAAAGGAACACAGAGCTGACAAGTCTGTTCGCCGCCTCGTGACCCTGCTTTGTCTGGTATTCCGTCAGGACGGGGATAAACGCCGAGGACATCGAGCCTTCGGCAAAGAGCTCGCGCAGAAGATTAGGAATCCTGAAAGCGACGAAGAAGGCATCGGCAATGCCGGTGGCACCGAAAATTCCGGCGAGGATCATGTCTTTGACGTAGCCGAGTATGCGGCTGATGAACGTGGCAATGGACATCAGCCCTGCTGCTCGTGCAATTCTGCCTTTCGCGCTCATAGCTCTGTATTATATCAGTTCGGATTTTGGATTTGTTGAGGACTCGGTGCTTAGGATTTCGGATGTGCGGTATGGAAGCGATGTCGCAGCAACTCAATGAGACCGGGCATGATCGAGATAAAAATAACACCGAGGATCGCGAGAGAAAAGTTCTGCTTGATCACGGGAATGTTGCCGAAAAAATATCCTGCAAAAACGCACACACCGATCCACGCGGTGCTTCCAAAGACATCGTAGCTGATAAACCGGGTGTAGGTCATCCTGCCGATACCGGCGACAAAAGGAGCAAAGGTACGGACGATCGGAACAAAGCGGGCGATGATGATCGTCTTTCCGCCGTACTTCTCATAGAAGTGATGCGTGCGTTCGAGATGTTTCCTATTCAGAAAGCGCACGTCCTCTTTGCGGAATATCTTCGGTCCGATAAAATGGCCGATCCAGTAGTTCGTCGTATTCCCCGCCAAGGCGGCAACAACGAGGAGACCGAAGAGCCAGCTGACATCCAGTGCGCCGAGGGCGGCAAAGGTGCCCGCGGCGAAAAGCAGCGAATCTCCGGGCAGAAATGGTGTAACGACCAATCCCGTTTCACAATAAATGATGAGGAAAAGGATGACGTAGGTCAAAGTGCCGTACTGCTGTATCACCATGCTCAGGTGTTTGTCCAGGTGCGTGAAAATATCAATAAAGGTGGCAATGAATTCCATCATCTCTCCTTACAGGCGTCTTCCCACAAATATTCTCTCGATTCCCGCATAGTCTCTTATTATTTCGATATCGCCCATTCCCGCTTTTATTGCTATCGCTTCGATATCTCGTGCCTGACCAAATCCCATCTCAAGTATAATTATGCCATTTTTCCTAAGGTGCTTGGGTGCTTGCCCAAGTATTCTCCGGTAGAAGTCGAGCCCGTCCGGACCTCCGTCGAGGGCTTCAAGCGGCTCATACTCCTTTACCTCACGCTGCAGCGTTGTTATCTCATCTCTTCTGATATAGGGGGGATTGGAAACAATGCAATCAACGTGCAGGGAGCGGACAGGCTCAAAGAGGTCGCCCAGTTTGAAATGAACGTTCCTGATATTATTCTCGAGTGCATTTTGCGTCGCGTACACCAACGCTGCTTCAGACTGGTCGACCCCATACACATCGGCATCGGGGAAATGCTGTGCAAGGGCAAGGGCGATGCATCCGCTGCCGGTACACAAATCAAGAACCGTGAGCCGTGAATCGTGAATCGTGAATCGCTTCAGGAGTTTTATCGCTTCCTCGACGAGCAGCTCTGTTTCGGGCCTCGGAATAAGAGCGCCTCTGCCCACATTGATTCTCAATCCAAAAAATTCGACATAACCGATGATGTACTGAAGCGGCTCTCCCCGAACTCGCCGAGAAACACAGTCGTCGATCAGCACAGCGGCGCCTTCAGGGATATCCGGTGTATCGGCATACAGCCGCGCCTTGCTGATATGGAGCGCCTCAGCCAGGAGCATTTCCGCTTCCGCCGCTGCATCCTCAATCCCGTTCTTTTCAAGGATGGCCGAGATATGTCTCATTTTCTGAAGGGCATTCATGGGTAAACTCTAAATTCTAATATCTAAATTCTAAACAATTACGAAACTCCAATGTCCAAAACCAGAATTATTTGATCATTTGAATTTTGATATTGTTGAGGATTTAGTGCTTCGTATTTGGAATTTGCGACGTCTTACAGTTCTTTGAGCCGCTCGGCCTGGTAGTGGGTGATCAGCCCATCGATGATATCATCCAGATCACCTTCCAGGACCTGTTCCAGCTTATGGAGGGTGAGTCCTATCCTATGGTCGGTAACACGGTTCTGGGGATAGTTGTAGGTCCTTATCCGCTCGCTCCGGTCACCGGAACCAACCTGCGTCTTCCTGTCCGCAGCACGCTCTTTCTCCTTCTTTTCGATCTCCAGCTCCAGAAGTCGCGAGCGGAGCACCTTCATGGCCTTCTCACGGTTCTTCAGCTGGGAGCGCTCGTCCTGGCACTGCACGACCAGGCCTGTCGGTATATGCGTGATCCTCACCGCGGAGTAGGTCGTATTGACGCTCTGGCCGCCGGCACCCGAAGAGCAGAAGGTGTCGATTCTCAGATCCTTCTCCTCCACTTTGATATCCACCTCTTCTGCCTCGGGAAGGACCGCCACGGTGGCAGCCGAGGTATGAATTCGTCCCGATGCTTCAGTAACAGGAACACGCTGCACGCGGTGCACGCCGCTTTCGTATTTCAACCTGCTGTAGGCACCTTTCCCGGTGATACTGGCGATGATCTCTTTCAACCCGCCGAGCCCGGTCGGATTCGAGTCGATCACCTCGATCTTCCATCGGTGCGCTTCCGCATATTTTGAGTACATCCTGAAGAGACTCGCCCCGAAGAGTGCAGCCTCCTCCCCTCCGGTGCCTGCCCTGATCTCGAGGATGACGTTCCTTTCGTCGCGCGGGTCCTTCGGCAGCAGCATGATCTTGAGCTCTTCTTCGAGAAGCGGCTTTCTTTTCTTCAGCTCATCGAGCTCTTCCTGCGCAAGCTCCCTGAAGTCGCCGTCCCCGCTCCTGATCAGCTCCTCAGCGCCTTCCATATCCAAAAGCAGCTTTTTATACTCCTTGATCTTTTCGACGATCGGCATCAGCTCTGCCTGCTCTCTCGAATACTTCTGGTAGGCCTGCGCATTGGAGAGCACATCAGGATTCGCCAACGCATTGGTGATCTCGTCGTACTTTTCCTCTATTGCCAACAACTTCTCTAACATTGCCTGCAACCCTCTCCGGACTCCAATTTCAAGACTTCACTCATGGCGGTGAGCGCCACCTCGATCTGCGCGTTATCGGGCTCTCGTACCGTCAGCCGCTGCAGCAGCAGACCGGGAAGCACCATCACTCCCATGATCGGATTATCCTTCAGCCGTGCCGAGAGCCTCAGTATTTCGTAAGAGATGCCTGCTATGGCGGGTATCAAGACAAGCCGGGAAAGTGCCTTTGCAAGAAACGACCATGATTGCGGAATAAATGAAAATACGAGGATACTTATCACCATGACGATCAGAAGGAAGCTCGTCCCGCAGCGGGGATGATACGGCTTGTACTTTTTCGCATTCTCGACAGTGAGCTCCTCGCCGGCCTCATAGGCATAAATGACCTTGTGCTCGGCACCGTGGTATTCGTAAATTCTTCTCATTTCCTTCCAGAGGCCGATGCTAAAGACATAGAGCAGGAATACGGCAACCCGGATCACGCCGTCGACGAGGTTGAAGAGCAGCGAGTTGGTCGAAACACTCTGTACGACATTAGCCGTCAGTTTTGTCAAAAAGAGCGGGAGGACAACAAACAATGCAGCGGCAAGAAGGATCGCCGTGCCGATTGATAGCCCCATGCTCAGCGGACTGAGGGGCTTCTCGCCCTTCTCCTCCTGATAGGCAATAGCGCCGGAGAACTCGATTGCCTTGATCCCGATAGAGAGGGCCTGCCCAAGGGCAATCACCCCTCTGACAAGGGGCAGCTTCAAAAATCCAGCAGGGGCTTTCGTCCGGACGGTTTTAAGCGCGATATCCCCCCGAGGTCCCCTGACCGCAACGCTCCACCCGCCGGGGGCCTTCATCATGACCCCTTCGATAACCGCCTGGCCACCTATATTCTTCATTCGTTACCAGCCCTTTTATTCAATAAAAAAGGGTTAGAGCGATATACTGCCAACGCTGCTAACCCTGATCTATGGTACGCTATTTCTTTGCGTATTTCTTCCTGAATTTCTCAACCCTTCCCTCTGCGTCTACCAGCTTCTGCTTACCGGTGAAGAAGGGGTGGCACTTCGAACAGATATCGACACGGATGACATCCTGCGTTGATCTCGTGGTAAACGACTCGCCGCATGCGCAAACGACCTTCGCCTCTTTATATTTCGGATGAATACCCTCTTTCACGGCACAACCTCCTGCTTTAGAATTAAACTATATTTTACTAAATATAAAAGTGCTTTGGCAAGATCAATCTTGAGGGCGGTGTAGCGGAAATCTTTATGAAATCAAATACCCTTTGCCAACCGGTGCAGCTTACAGAGGTCGAGTAGCCGAGAACAAAGGAATATCTACTCTTACCGGAAAAGACAAAAGGCCGGCAAGATACCCTGCCAGCCTTTTGCCTTTATACCAACTACTATAGTAACGGAACGATCAGCAGGGCCACGATGTTGATGACCTTGATCATCGGGTTGATCGCCGGACCTGCGGTGTCCTTGTAGGGGTCGCCGACGGTATCACCGGTAACAGAGGCTTTGTGTCCATCGCTTCCCTTCTTATGCATGACGCCCTTCTCATCAGTAACGCCATCCTCAAAGGATTTCTTGGCGTTGTCCCAGGCGCCGCCGCCGCTGGTCATGGCGATCGCCTGGAAAAGGCCGGTCAGAATGCTTCCGATAAGCACGCCGCCGAGCGCCTTAGGCCCAAGGACAAAACCGACAAGAATAGGAGCTGCGACAGGAATGAGGGCAGGCACCATCATCTCCCTGATGGCAGACTTGGTGACGATATCAACGCACTTACCGTATTCCGGCTTGCCGGTGCCTTCCATGATTCCCTTGATCTCGCGGAACTGTCTGCGGACCTCCTGTACGACGCCTCCCGCAGCCTTACCGACCGCAAGCATGAGCCTGCCGCCGAAGTAGTACGGAATAAGACCGCCGATAAAGAGGCCGGCGATGACATAGGGGTCGGAGAGATCGAAGGTAACGCCGCCCATTTTTTTCACAAGCTCTCGAGAGTACTCCGCAAAGAGAACCAGCGCTGCGAGACCGGCAGAGCCGATAGCATAGCCCTTGGTAACGGCCTTAGTGGTGTTGCCGACTGCATCGAGCGGGTCAGTGACATCTCTGACAGCGGAGGGGAGCTCAGCCATCTCAGCGATACCGCCTGCGTTGTCGGTAATAGGACCGTAGGAGTCGATAGCCACGACAATACCGGTCATCGAGAGCATCGAAACAGCGGAAAGAGCGATCGCAAAAAGGCCTCCGCCGACGTTGTCACTGAAGCCTCCTCCCAGATAGTAGGCGCCGAGTATCGCACCGACGATCACGAGTGCCGGGAGCGCGGTCGCCTCCATGCTCATCGCAAGACCTGCAATAACGTTCGTGCCATGGCCGGTGAGGCTCGCCTTGGCGATCGTCTTCACGGGTCTGTACTCCTTGGCAGTATAGTATTCCGTAATCCAGACGATAAGGCCAGTCAGGGCAAGGCCGATGACGGCCGTGCCGAAGACGCTCATTGGAGTGAATCCACCCGTATCGCCGCCGAGCTGTCCCATAAACCACTGTGTTACTCCATAGAATGCGATCGCGGCAAGTACACCGGAGACCGCGAGGCCTTTATACAGCGCACCCATAATGTACTGCTTCGCGCCGAGCTTGACAAAAAAGGTACCGATAACCGATGCGATAATCGAGACGCCGCCCAGCAGGAGCGGGAACTCGACCCACGGGCTTTCAGCGCCGAACACCGACTTTGCCAGCAGCATCGCGGCAACCAGTGTAACCGTGTAGGTTTCATACAGGTCTGCTGCCATTCCTGCGCAGTCGCCGACGTTGTCACCAACGTTGTCGGCAATAACAGCAGGGTTTCTCGGGTCGTCTTCAGGAATGCCTGCCTCAACCTTGCCGACGAGGTCTGCGCCGACGTCAGCCGCTTTGGTGTAAATACCGCCGGCGATACGTGCAAAAACAGACATGAGAGAGCAGCCGAAACCGAGACCGACGAGGGCATGGAATGCCTCCTCACCAGCCATGCTTTTGGCCGCCGCAAAGTAGCCCGCGATGCCGAGAATACCGAGGCCGACCACCATAAGGCCGGTCACCGAGCCGCCCTTAAAGGAAAGGGTGAGCGCGTTCTGGAGTCCCTTCGATGCAGCCTGGGTTGTACGCACATTTGCACGGACGGTCACCATCATGCCGATGTATCCTGCAAGGGCAGAACCGACGGTTCCGATCAAAAAGCCTATTGCCGTCCACGAACCGAGGAGCGCAAAGATCACGATGAAAAGAACGATCGCCACTATGGCAACGGTCTTGTACTCACGGGCAAGAAACGCAGTTGCTCCCTCTTTTACTGCATTAGAGATCTGCTGCATACGCTGAGTTCCAGCGTCCTGCTTGGATACCCACGCTGCGGTATAGAGGGCGTAAAGCACCCCCAGACCACCGCACGCAAGGGCAAAGAGAATTATTGGACTCATCTACTCTCTCCTCCTTATAATATAATTTCTACGACCTCTCCGTTATCAAAAAACCATCCCACACAGATAAAAGCCTCTTAACTTTCAACTTCGATCAACTGCCTACGCCTCAACCTTGCCCCTGGATCACCTCCCTTGCCACAGTGTTTACTTAAGCGCCTCTCCCGGAGAAGAGAGGCGCTCCACTTACCTCAGTTAAAGGAATGTACTAGGAACTGAACATGTAATCTTTGAGATAACGGACCTCTGCTTCGAGGTTCCCGACATGGTATTTGACGGCGTCACGTATTGAGATCAGTCCGACCATCTTGCCCTGCTCAATGACCGGAAGGTGGCGTATTCTCTTTTTGGTCATAATCGTCATGACGTATTCGAGGTCGTCATCGGGCTCGACAACGCAGATATTCTTGATCATGACATCCTTTACCGCAAGCTTATTGATCGAGCCGTGATCGGCCAGGCCCTTGAGCACGTCGCGCTCGGTAAACATGCCGACGAGCTTTCCGTCCTCCATAATAAGGAGAGCGCCTATGTTCCTCTCGACCATCTTTCTAATCGCCGAATCAACGGTTGCGCTGCTGTCAATGGCAATCACCTCGAGCCCTTTGTCCTTCAGTACATCCTTGACCTTCATGGCATTAGCCCTCCCTTTGGGTGTGACGTGCAAAAACCATCGCTGTTGTTCTGTAAACCATATGCGCCATCTTGGAGAACGGTGCGTACGCAAAGAGGAAGAATACGAACACAAGGTGCGTAAAGTAGGTCGGATATGCAAGCACGGGGATATCGGCGAGCCTGAACAGCTCGGAGCCTAATCCGGTAAGCACGATCGCGAAGATCACCATGATGAAGAGCCAGTCGAAGTAGCTCCCCTTGCCTGCCTTTTCAGCGTTCTTCAGACGGTTGGAGGTGACCATGGCGATACCCGTCAGCAGGGCAAGGGCGCTCGCATTGCCGAGGAGCTTCATCGGGTCGTAGAGAGGATAGGGAGATTCCCAATGGAAACCATAGAGGTACACAATAGCCCAGGTCGTGGTTATGGCGAGACCGACAAAGGCGTAAAAGACGAGCATGTGCGCCACCGACCTGTCCCTGGTAACGTTGCATTTCTCGAAGCGTTTGTGCGAGAGGATTTCCCCTATGGTCGCCTTTATGCTCTCCACCAGATTACCCTGTATCGACGCACCACCGCTCATTGCTTTCCAGTACTTCATTATCCCAAGTGCAAAAGAAATTGCGGCAAACGAGGCAGCAGCGATAAAGACCGCATCAACATAAGGGACCGGAATGAAGTTGGCATAGACAATGCCGCCATGCTCGCCCCGCGGGACCTCGGAGATCGTCCCCAGTTTAGTAATGATGCCCAGGAAAATGAGCACGGGCACGGCGAGCAAGACGAGCAGGAATTTGGGATCGCCGACCATTGTTGCAAGGAAGCCCGGTGCAGAGTTCTCTCTGATCGTCATCTTTCTTATCGCACCGAGCACCTCACCCGGCTTCGCCCCTCTCGGACAGTAGGCGGTGCAGTCGCTGCACTGGTGGCAGAGCCACACATCGGGGTTGCTCAGGAGTTTGTCCTTCAGTCCCCATTGCGCATACATCATCTCTTTTCTCGGGAACGGCTTGCTGTCAGGGGTGACATTACACACCACGGTGCAGGTCGAGCACTGATAGCACTTCTTGAGCGATTCCCCGCCAGAAGCGATAATGTCCTTGACGAAATTTAAATCCGGCTTTATTACCTGTTCTGACATATATCTTTCCTCCTAGAAGCCCTTGAACGGATTGGGGCCTATTTCTTTTACTCGTTCTACAAAGTCGCTGATGATCTTTGATATGTTGTCATACTCGTCGATCGCGAGCTGGACCATCTGGACCCTCTCCGACTCAAGCTGCAGTCTGCCGAGCGTCTCCTGGACCTTGCCGAGCCGGTAGTTCGCAAGCTCGCTGCCTTTGGCGAAGTGGCACTGATAGTTCTCGCCGAACTTGCAGCCGAGGAGCAGCATGCCGTCAACACCTCTCGAGAGCGCGTCGGCGATCCAGACGAGGTTGGTCGAGCCCAGACATCTGAGCTGTATGATTCTTACCGCCGTATCGATCTTTTCGCGCTTAAAGGCTGCGGTGTCGATCGCCGGGTAAGCGTCATTCTCACAGGCGAGCACGATGATTCTCGGTTTATCGTCGTCAGAAGGGACCGAAACGTTCTTCAGCATGGAGCCGATCATATCCACATGGTAGTCCTTGAAGGAGACGATTCTTTCTGGACATGCGCCCATACAGGTCGCACACCGCCGACAGCGGCCCGGCTTGTAGAACGGTGTTCCCTTCTCGTCCTCATCGATAGCGCCGAAAGGACACTCCTCGGTGCATCTCTTACACGCAGTACATCTCTGCATGAAGGGATCGGGATAGGTCATATCCCATGCCCTCGGATGCACCGCAATGCCCTTCGCCACATGCTCGACTGACTGGATGGCCTTGAGCGCAGCGCCGGTGGCGTCTTCCTGCGCCTCAGCCATGTTCATGGGCTGGCGTACGCAGCCTGCGGCGTAGACGCCGGTCCTTCTGGTCTCGTATTGGAAACAGATGAAGTTGGAATCAGCGAATCCGTCGTAAAGATCGAGGTCAGGCAGGCCCGGTCCCTGACGGTATTGAAGATTCAGTATCGGATCATCCACGGTCGCGGGGACAACGCCGGTGGCGAGGACGACCAGGTCAGCCTCGAGTTTCACCTTAGGACCGAGCAGGCTGTTTTCCATCTCAATATGGAGATTGCCGTTTCCGGCATCGGTGACGGCAGTCACATCGCCCTTGGTGAGCATGACGCCGGGATCATTCTGCGCTGCCTTATAGTAGAACTCAAGATTGCCCGGGGTCCTGATATCTTTATAGAGAATCATTGCCGTGGCATCGGGATTCTGCCGCACATACTGCGCCTGCTTCAAAGAAGTAGTGCAGCACATTGCCGAGCAGTACGGCAGGTGGTTCGGATCCCTTTGCCCTGCGCACTGGATGAAGGCGACTCTCTTCGCCTCTTTGCCGTCCGAGGGCCTCGTGATCCTTCCTTTCCTGGCTATCTCCTCAAACTCTATATTGGTGACAACATCTTTCGATACACCGTAGCCGAGGTGCCCGAGCTTTGCCGCATCATAAGGCCTCCATCCCGCCGCCAGGACGATCGAGCCGATCTTCACCACCTCTGAACTCCCGTTTGATGAAATGGTGACATCGTAGGCGCCGGGCTGGCCGTCGGTCTTTTCGACCTTTGCCGATTTATAGACCTTGATATTTGGATGGCTCTCTACCGCCTTTATAGTCGGCGCGATGTCGACATCGACGATGAGCGGCCGTTTGTACTCACCTGCTGCAGTCGGCACCTTCTTGTACAGTTTATTCAAGAAGCCGCCGAGCTGGGCCTCTTTTTCGACAAGCACGACCTTGTAGCCGGCGTCAGCCGCCTTGAGCGCCGACGTCATTCCGGTGATACCGCCGCCGATAACAAGAATGGTTTTATCGGTCTCCATAAGATACGGCTCGGGAAGATCTCCCTTCTGCGCCTTGATGACCGACATCTTGATATAGTCTTCTGCAGCGAGCTGCGCCTGCTCCGGCTCCTGAGACCAGACCGCGAGCTCCCTGATCGGGGCGCGCTCGACGATGCAGCCCGGAAAGTCGAATTCCTCGTATTTCACTCTCGGTGAGCAGGCGGCGATAACGACGGTGTTCACGCCCTCGTTCTTGATATCATTATTGATGAGATCGAGACCCTCTTTGCCGCAGAGCGCAAAGTGGGACTTGACCACCGGAAGCCGTAAGGCATTCTTCGCGATATTGCTGCACTTCTCTACATCGACGGCCTCTCCGATGGAGCAGCCGGTGCATATATATAATCCAATATTTTTATCCATTGTTTAGTTACCTCCCCTGTCCTGTATTGATTGCCTTCAGCACCGCACTCGTCGCATCCTGTGCCGACCTGGCAACATCCATGGGGTTTTTGCAACATCCAGCAGCGTGAACCCCCTGCGTCGATACTGAAAAGCCTTCGTCCGTATAAGTCAATCCGCCGATCTGCTTGCGTGCCCCCGCAGGCTCCATGCCAGTAGCGAGAACGACCAGATCGGCCCGGACCTTGATCTTGTCGCCGGTCTGCATGTCTTCCGCCTCGACGACCACGTCATCAGAGCCTTCTGCCTGGGTGATCTTGGCGACCTTTCCTTTGGTGAGGGTGACATTCGGGTCGTCCTTTACCTTCCAGAAGAACTTTTCGTATTTGCCGGGGGTCCTGATGTCAATATAGAAGATGCGGGCCTTTGATTCAGGATTCTGCTCTCTTATATAGGTTGTCTGCTTCAGAGAGGCCAGGCAGCATATATAGGAACAGAAGGGGAGATGGTTCTCATCCCTGCTCCCTGCGCACTGCACGAACACGATATTCTGTACCGGTTTTCCGTCGGAAGGCCGTACGATCTTGCCGCCCGTCGGTCCGGTCGGGGAAGCGAGCCGCTCCATCATCATGTTGGTAATCACATTTTTCACAGTGCCGAAGCCGAGGATATCAAGCTTGTTCGCGTCGTATGGATTCCAGCCTGTTGCGGTCACGATGGAATTCACCTTGATATTCATGGTTTCAGGCTTCATACCTAAGTCGATGGCGTTGTATTTACAAGCTGCCTCACAAGCCTTCCCACAGTCTCCCTTGCAGTAAGCACCGTCAATCACATACTTCTGGGGGAATGCCTGGTTGAAAGGAAGGTATGCAGCCTTGGTGGTGTCCATGCCAAAGTTATACTCGTTCGGACGTTCGGCCGGGCATGCCTCTGCGCAGGCATTACAGGCCACACAATTATCGTTGACATAGCGGGGATTGAGCTTCACCGTCACCGTGTAATCGCCAGGGCCGCCGGATACGCTCTCTACTTCAGCCATAGTGTAGAAACTGATCAGCGGGTTGGTCTTAAGTCTTCTGAAGTTCAGCTCGAGCCCGCAGATCGGAGGACAGAGCTTCGGGAAATATTTATTGAGCTGCGCAACCCGTCCGCCCAGATAAGGGTTCTTTTCTATCACGATCACTTCGGCGCCCGTCTCCGCTGCATCGACTGCCGTGGTCAGACCGCTGAAGCCGCCGCCAATCACTAATATGCGATTGGTCTGTTTGGTATTTTGTTCTGACATACTGCTTCCTCCTTTATTGCGAGTTCATCGCGGTTAGGTAGTTTATAATGTATGACCGGCAAGTCTAACTTACCCGCCGTACATTATAAACTATCGCACATAAGTGGTTAAAGGGAGGGGCTGGAGCCCCTCCCTTTATGAGGTTAATTAGTCAGCAAACATCTGGACGTAAGGAACTTTCCTGAGCTCCCAGGTGTTGGTTGCTGCATCATATTTGGAGTTGACGAAGCACTTCCAGTCCTTGTCATTGATGGCGAGGAAGTCGCCTCTGTAGTAGTAGCCAGGGTATCTGGACTCTTCCCTGAAGAGGATGTGGCGTGCATGCGCCTCGACCGAGAGGATTCTGTGGAAGTTCTCCCACGCCCTCATGAGTTCGTGGAGATTGCTTGCCGCGCTCTTGGAAGCGTCTTCCTTGAGCAGCTCGAGCTGTTTCAAGCCTTCTTCGAGCATGGTCTTTGAGGTCATGTACCAAGTCGAGATGCCGCCGAAGTACTCGTCAGCGATCTTCTGGAGCCGTGCCTGGAGCATGTTCGGCCTGATATAGTGCGGGTTCATGCTCGGGTCGGTCGAGAAGGTCTTGTACTTCTCGTAGACCTCAAACGGCAGATAGAGCTCTGCAGCGATCTGGTCAGGGGTCTCCTTGATCGTCGGCTTGTAATCAGCATGGTCAAGGAGGAAGGCGATTGCACCTTTAGCAGCAAGTCTGCCTTCGGCGTGGGATCCCGAGGAGAATTTGTGGCCTGATGCGCCGCAGATGTCGCCAGCCATGAAGAGGCCCGGTACCGTGGACATTCTGTTGTAGCCCCAGGAGTAGTGCTCAGGAGTGCCCGGTATATCGCCGGGGCCGCTGCACCAGAAGCCTGCGCAGCCTGCGTGCGAGCCGAGGAGATACGGCTCGGTCGGCATGATTTCTGACGGCTCCTTGTCGGGCTCAACGTTCTTACAAGCCCAGAGGCCTGCCTGGCCGATACACATATCGAGGAAGTCTTCCCATGCCTCTGCCTCTAGGTGTTTGATCCTCTTGGCGTCCATGGTCTTTGCGAGCTCCTGCATGGCGGTATGTGTATTCATGAGGATCGGGCCCTTGCCGGCCTTCATGTCGAGCATCATCATGTGGTTTCTAATCGCGGTGCCGAGCTTCTCGGCATAGGGGCTGTAAAGCTTCTTGGTCTCTTCGAGATGCGTTGCGCAGTAGTCCTCGCCATAGGAGTTGGTTGCCTTTGCCTTGAAGAAGAGGAACCATGCGCCGACCGGACCATAACCATCTTTAAATCTTGCGGGCACGAACCTGTTCTCCATCATTGTGAGCTCAGCACCGGCCTGCATGCCGAGAGCATATCCAGAACCGGAGTTCCACACCGGATACCATGCCCTACCCTGACCTTCTTTGGTCGATCTCGGCCTGAAGACGTTGACGGCGCCGCCGGAAGCATTGATCATCGCCTTCGCCTTGAAGATGTAAACCTTGTTCTCCCTGACGCTGAAGCCGGCTGCTGCTGCAACCCTCTTCGGATCATTAGCATCGTGAATGAGCTTCACGATGAAGACTCTCTCGAAGTGGTTCTGTGGAACGCCGGTTGCCTGCCTGTTGTACTCAAGGGCCTTCTTGGCAGCCTCAGCAACGATGACCTTATAGGACTCACCGTTGATCATAATCTGCCACTTACCGGAACGGACAGGCGTTCCGCCGTCCTTCAGCATAGCCTTTCCTTGGTCTCTTGCCTGGAAGCCGTCGAGGGAGAAGCCGTCATCAGCCTTTTTCCAGATCGGGAGACCCCACTCCTCAAAGAGATGGACGGAATTGTCGACGTGCCTGCCGAGGTCGAAGACAAGGTCTTCCCTGATGATGCCCATCAGGTCGGCGCGTACATATTTAACGTAATCTGCGGGATCGTTCTCACCGCAGTAGGTATTGATAGCTGAAAGGCCCATCGCAACCGCACCGCTTCTGTCGGTAGCTGCCTTGTCGACCATGGTGACCCTTATGCCCTTCGGGGTCGCCCAGCGGGCTGCCTCGTATGCTGCGCCGCAGCAGGCCATGCCGCCGCCGATGAGAAGAAGATCGGTCTCTATCTCAACAATTTCGGGCTTCGCACAGTATGAAAAATTACAGGTTTCTTTTTCCATTCTATCGTCCCTCCTTTATTATTTTATCTGCGCAGATTTTCTGGCTTCATAGTTGAAGTAGCCAGGCGACTTCAACTTCGAATAATCGGGCTCCGGCTTCCCTTTGTAAGGATCGATAGAACCTTCTGGGGTCGTCCTGATGGGGAACTTGAATCTCTTGAGAGACCCGTTTCTGAACTTGATCGTCCACATGATGGAGTCGGTGCCTCTCATAGGGATGACGTTACCACCAAGCGGGTTGAAGTCCTGGTAGCCTCTTACCTCGATCGCCTGCTGAGGGCAGATCTTCACGCAGTTGTAGCACTCCCAGCACTGATCAGGCTCCTGGTTGTAGGCCTTCATGATGTCCCTGTTGAGGGTCATGAGGTCGTTCGGGCAGATGTACTGGCAGGCGGTCTTGTCCTGCGCCTTGCATCCGTCACACTTTTCCGTAATTACATAGCTCGGCATAAAATGCAACCTCCTTTTTTGGTTTGTTTTGTGAGCTCTTCATTACCTTTTGCCTCTTAAGCATTCCCAACCTTTACTGCTTATCCTTTGCCGTAAGACTTACTCGCACCCCCTTTCATGCATATCGTCGGAGTTTTTAATCTGAAACACGTCATTGCAAAGTACCCTAAACGAAGGATTTATTTTCCAAGGCTCTGATAATACTTGATCAGAATTTCAGCCACTTCGGGGCGCGAAAATTCTTTAGGCGGTGCAATACCCTGACTTAACATTTCGCGGACCTTTGTACCGGAAAGAAGAACAAAGTCTTCCTTTTTATGATCAGGCGCCTCGCACATCATCACCACTTTGTTCAGCTTCTTCGAGTATGCAGTGTGGTCAGCCTTGAAGATTTCGATTTGCAGCGCGCCGGCAGGCACTTCCTCGTCGAAGATCTTCTGCGCATCGAAAGCACCATAGTGATCGCCGACACCGGCATGGTCGCGCCCAACAATGAAGTGGGTTGCACCCATATTCTGACGGAACACAGCGTGCAGCACCGCTTCTTTCGGGCCGGCATACAACATATCGAAACCGTAACCGGTGACCATTACACTATTTTGAGGGAAGTAGAGTTCAACCATTTTACGGATCGCCGCATCACGAACCGGTGCCGGGATATCACCCTTTTTCAATTTGCCGAGCAGCATGTGAATAACCAGTCCGTCGCACCCCAGGCGCTCCATTGCCATATGGCAAAGCTCTTCGTGCGCCAGATGCATCGGATTACGGGTCTGGAACGCAACAACCTTCTTCCAGCCGCGCTCAGCGATTTCGTTGCGGATTTCGACTGCGGTACGGAAGGTGTCGGGGAACTCATCCTGGAAATATGAGAAGTTCAACACTTTAATCGGACCTGACAGACACACCTTCCCCTGAGCGTTGAACACTTCAACACCGGGATGTGCCTCCCCGGGACGAGGACGGAAGATCTCTTTCGACATCACCGCCATTTCCTCATCGCTGAATTCTTCAACCGCCTTCACATCCATAACCGCCAGCACAGGATTGCCTTCAACGTTCGGATCCTTCAGCGCAATACGATCGCCCGCCTTGATCGAGCCCGCATCCTTAACGAGGTTCAAAATCGGAACAGGCCAGAACAAGCCGGATGTCGTTTTCATGTTTTTCGCAACAGAAAGGGCATCCGCTTTATTCATATAGCCTGTTAAAGGGGTGAAGTAGCCGCCGCCCAGCATAACCGCATTCGCTGCAGTAGCCGAGCTCACAACAATAGACTTCAGACCCTGAGCCTCTTTCTGCAGGGCTTCATTTTCAGCCGTGTCATACACAAAGAGCGGATTCAGTTTGTCTGAACCATGTGGTTTAATCATACGTATTTCCTCCTGTTTGGTTTTAGCTCTATTTCAAGACCCAACCTGAATGTCCTATTTAAGCCCGAGCGCGCTGCACACCTTGCCGAATATGTCATCGATGCTGCCGGTTCCTGAAACGGATTTCAGAATACCCTTCTTGCCGTAGTAATCGATGAGCGGCGCCGTCTGCGCGTTGTACACTTCGAGCCTCTTCTTGATCGTTGCTTCCTTATCGTCATCCCTCTGGAAAAGCTCGCCGCCGCACTTGTCACAGACGCCCTCCTTTTTGGGGGCATTGAAGTATACATTGTACATCTGCCCGCAGGACTTGCAGGTCCTCCTGCCGGTAAGGCGTTTCATAAGGTCATCAAACGGAACATCGACACTGAGGGCTGCGGTGAGCGGCATATTCATTGAAGCAAGCATACCGTCCAAGGCCTCCGCCTGCTTGGTGTTCCTCGGGAAACCGTCAAGGATATATCCTTTTTTGCAATCATCCTGCTTGAGCCGCTCCTGCACCATGCCGAGTACCACGCTGTCGGGGACCAATTCACCTTTATCCATATATGATTTGGCCTCTTTGCCGAGGGCTGTTCCTGCAGCAACGGCGGCTCTCAGCAAATCACCGGTCGAAATCTGCGGAATAGGGTATTTTTCGATAATTTTCTTTGCCTGGGTACCTTTTCCTGCTCCCGGTGCACCAAGAAGAACGATTCTCATAGAGTACCTCCCTAAATTTTTTTAAAAAAAGGACAATACTATTAAAGATAATAGATGTCCGGCGTTAAAGCAATTTTAAAATTATAATTCGCACATTAAAATTCTTTATATTTATCTAACGAATTCTTTTAAATAGCTTTTAAGCTGCTCAAGCGCCCGTCTCCGATGGCTTAACGTATCTTTTTCTTCCGGCCCCATCTCGGCAAAAGTCCTGTCGTGCCCTTCAGGATAAAAGACCGGGTCATAGCCAAACCCCCTCTGCCCTTTCGGCTCCCTTCCGATGGTCCCCTCAACAAAGCCGAAAAATGTTTTGACCCCTTCCTCTCCTGAAGCCGGAGCGGCAAAGGCGATACAGCAAACAAACCGCGCCCCCCGCTGCCCGTCAGGTACGTTCTGCATCTCGCCGAGCAGCTTTTCGAGGTTGGCGGCGTCATCTGCATGTTCACCCGCATAGCGCGCCGACAGAACCCCGGGAGCGCCGTTCAGGACGGCAACCTCCAGCCCTGAATCATCGGCAACCGCCATAGTGCCGGTACACTGCGCAATCGCTGCGGCCTTCTTGACCGCATTCCCCTCAAAGGTATCTCTGTCCTCAATCACTTCCGGACAGGAGGGGAAATCATCGAGCGTCAATATCCTCACGTCGAGGTCACCAAGAATCCTGCTGAGCTCTTCCGCCTTTTTTCTGTTCCTTGTAGCTAATACAATGTCCATCCCCGTTGAAAACCCTCTTTCCTACGCTGACCCGCAGGTACATATATGGTTAAAAATACCATCTTGGAACACGCAAATCTACGCTTTTATCAGCGTCTTAAAATTTTTTATAATGACCGGTCGGTCGCGTTACCTCGTTGAAAGGAATATCATTCTCCAGACATGACCATGATGATACGCTCAAAAATCTTTACAGCAGGCCTTGATGTATGCTAACCTATTAACATAAAATATTTTTTTGACATCCTGAAAGAGCACTGCTGAGCGAGTGCTCTCATTTGTCTTGAACACAGCAACGAAAAGAAAGGTAAAGAAAGGTGGTGATACTAACAATGTCACTTGACACGGAAAAAAAGAAGAAGATCATCGAGAGCTACAAAGTTCATGATCATGACACAGGTTCACCTGAGGTACAGATAGCGCTCCTCACCGAGAGAATAACGTATCTTACCGAGCATTTTAAAACCCATGCAAAAGACCATCACTCGCGGAGAGGGCTCTTGAAGCTTGTTGCCCAGCGTAGGAAGCTGCTCAACTATCTCAAGACCTCCGACAAGGGTCGTTATGATACGGTCGTTGAGAAGCTCGGGCTCAGAAAATAGGAACACCCTTCTGGCACTGAACAAAGCACACTAAAGAGATAGAAAGAGAGTTTGATGACAAAAGTAGAACTTGAACTAAGAGGAAAACGCCTGATCCTAGAGACTGGGCAGATGGCGCGGCAGTCAGGCGGCGCCGTTGTGGTACGGTACGGCGATACGGTCGTCCTTGCCACTGCAGTAGCAGACAAGAGAGTAAAGGAGGGATTGGATTTCTTCCCTCTTACCATCGATTACCAGGAAAAGACCTATTCAGCGGGAAAGATTCCCGGCGGCTTCTTCAAGCGGGAGGGAAAGCCCTCGGAGAAGGAAGTCCTTACCTCACGTCTCATCGATCGCCCCCTGAGACCGTTGTTCCCGAAAGGGTTCTATTCGGAGACCCAGGGAATCGCATCGGTGCTTTCCTACGGTGACGAGAATGTGTCGGACATCCTTGGTGTCATCGGTATGTCCGCTGCCGTCCATATATCGGACATTCCCTTCGGCGGCCCTGTAGGAGCGGTACGTGTCGGCATGATCGAGGGTGCCCTCGTGATCAATCCCGACCTGTCCGAAATCGACCGGCTCACGCTCAACCTCGTCGTTGCCGGAACAGATGAAGCAGTAATTATGGTTGAAGGCGGAGGATCGGAAGTTTCAGAGGGACAGCTCCTCGAGGCAATCGACTTCGCCCATGCTGAAATAAAGAGAATCGTAGCGCTTCAGAATGACTTGAGAAAACTCGTCGGTAAAGAAAAACGGCCCGTTGCGCCGGTCGAAGAAAAGGCCGAGCTCAAGAACGAAGTACGGGCGTATGTGGCGGAGCGGATACAAGAGGCAATACGTATTGCGGGAAAGCAGCAGCGCCAGGAAGCGCTGGACCTTATCCTCGAAGATGCTATCAAGCACCTCAACACCCCCGATCGCGCGGAGCGCTTCTTCGGCAACGCTGAAAAGGACCTCACGCGGGATATCGCCAACATCTACGACGACTACGAGAAAGAAATCGTACGGAATATGATCCTCAACGAGGGAGTACGGGTGGACAACCGGAAACCCAACGAGATTCGACATATCAGCTGTCTCCTCGGCTTCCTGCCGCGGGTCCACGGTTCGGCGCTCTTCACCAGGGGCGAAACCCAGGCATTGGTTGCAGCGACCCTCGGCACTGCCGACGATGAACAGAAAATAGATTCCCTTGAAGGTGAAACCTACAAAACGTTTATGCTCCACTACAACTTCCCCCCCTTCAGTGTCGGCGAGGTAAAGCCGCTGCGCTCTCCGGGGCGGCGGGAGATCGGACATGGAGCGCTCGCCGAGCGCGCCTTGAAATACGTGCTTCCGACAAAAGAGCAGTTCCCCTACACGATCCGCGTTGTCTCCGATGTCCTCGAGTCCAACGGCTCGTCATCAATGGCGACGGTCTGCGGTGCGACGCTCTCTTTGATGGATGCGGGCGTCCCGATCACTGCGCCGGTGGCGGGTATCGCCATGGGCCTTATCAAAGAGGAGGAAAAGGTCGTTGTACTCACCGATATCCTCGGGCTTGAGGACCACCTCGGCGATATGGATTTCAAGGTTGCCGGCACCGAAAAGGGCATCACCGCCTTCCAGATGGACGTGAAGATCAGCGGCGTAAGCCGCCGGATCCTCCAGGATGCCCTTGAGCAGGCGCGGATCGGCAGGCTCCATATCCTTGGAAAGATGAAGGAGGCGCTGCCCGGACCGAGAGCAACACTCTCTCCCCATGCACCGCGCATCTTCACCATGCAGATCAAGCAGGATAAGATACGCGACGTCATCGGGACCGGAGGAAAGGTCATCCGGGGCATCATCGAGCAGACCGGTGTCAAGATCGACATCGATGATTCGGGGTTGATCAATATCGCTTCCTCCGATGAAGAATCGGCGAAGAAGGCGATTGAGATTATCAACGGCATCGTTGCCGAAGCGGAGCTGCACAAGATATACAAAGGGAAAGTGGTGAGGATCACCGATTTCGGCGCCTTTGTCGAGATACTTCCCGGAGTCGACGGGCTCCTCCACATATCACAGATTTCGGAGAAAAGAATCGCCAAAGTCACCGATGAGTTGAATGTCGGCGATGAAGTAATGGTCAAAGTCATCGAAATCGACAATCAGGGGAGAGTCAGGCTCAGCAGGAAAGAAGTGCTGCGCGAGCAAAGCCGTTCATAGCGTTCAGCGTACTGCGCTATAAGGTGCAAACTTATGGCGCAGTATTATTTTTATCCTGACGCCGAACGCTGTTCATTACAACGCCATAACACAACTATGTTTACAAAAAAATATCTCGACAACGGCATGCCGGTGGTCATGGAGCAGCTGAAAAATTTTCGCTCCGTCATCATCGGCATATGGGTAAAAGTGGGCTCCCGCAATGAGGTGCCCGAAAAAAACGGCATTTCCCACTTCCTTGAACATATGTTCTTCAAGGGGACCAAAAAGCGTTCCGCCACCGATATCGCCATTGCCATAGATTCGCTCGGCGGCGACCTGAACGCCTTTACCTCGCGCGAGAACACCGCCTTCTACATAAAAGTGCTCGATGAATACATCGACAAGGGCATCGAGTTGCTCTCCGACCTCTTTTTGCACTCAACCTTTCCCGAAGAGGAAATCGAGAAAGAGAAGGGCGTCATAAAAGAGGAGATCATGCTGGTCGAGGACACGCCGGACGACTACATCCATGACCTCTTCAGCCAGACCGTCTGGGGCAATACTGGTCTCGGCCAGCCGGTGTTGGGGCGGCGGGAGACGATCAAGACCTTCACCCGCGACGACCTCACCAGCCACGTCAGAAAGTATTACGGCACTGCCGATACCGTCGTGGCCTGTGCAGGGAACTTCGATCCGGAGTTCGTCCTGAACCTGCTCAACCACTACCTCGGGGCGCTCAGGAGGGGCTCCGAGCCCGAGCTTTTTTCACCCCCGTCGTTTAACAGCGCTATTGCCGTATTTCCAAAGGATCTTTCAGAGACCCATATTTGTCTCGGCGTCGAGGGCCTTCCCTTCGGGAGCGACGAGCGGTATGCCATCGGGGTACTGAATTCCATTCTCGGGTCGAGCGTCAGCTCACGGCTCTTTCAGGAAATACGTGAAAGGAAAGGATACGCCTACTCCATTTACTCCTTTGCCTCTTCATATCTGGACACCGGTTTCTGGTCGGTGTATGCCGGCACCGGAAAGAAGCGGGCAAAGACGGTGACGGAGCTGATCATCAAGGAAATGAAAGAGCTTCATGAAACGCTGACCGACATCGAGCTCAGGAGGGCAAAGGACCAGCTCAAAGGCAATATCGTCCTCGGTCTTGAATCGACCAGCAACAGGATGCAGAGCATTGCCCGACAAGAAATATATTACGGAAGATACTTTACACAGAATGAGATTATGAAAGAGATCGAAGCTGTATCCCTCAAGCAGGTGCAAGACCTCGCCCGTCGCCTCATCAACGAGGGCAAAATGAGCCTCACCGTCCTTGGTCCCGTAAAAGAGGAAGATTTTAAAAGCATATTTTAGATTGTCGCTTGATGATCGATGAATGCAATTTGTGATTTTCAACGGCATCACATTATAATCATAGATCACAAATCTGAAATCATCAATCGAGTATGAGGGGATGCTCAAGGAATTACGCATCAGCAACTTTACTATTATTGATGACCTGACCATCGAATTCGAGCCCGGTCTCACTATCCTCACCGGCGAAACCGGGGCCGGCAAATCAATCATCGTCGACGCCATCGGCCTTCTCCTCGGCAGCAAGGCTTCCCAGGACATGATCAAGACCGGAAGGAAAGAGGCCCTCGTCGAAGCATTTTTCGATACGACCACCCACCCGGTCCTTGAGGATCTCTCCATAGCGAGCGAAGAAGGGATCATCCTGAGGAGAAGCATCTCTTCACAGGGGAAAGGGAGGGCCTATGTTAACGACTCGCCGGTAAGCATGCAGACGCTCTCCGCAATAGGCAGCAGCCTCGTCGATATCCACGGCCAGCACGAGCACCAGAGCCTTCTGAGGAAAGAGGCCCATTTGTCGTTTCTCGATTCCTACGGCGGGCTTGAGGCACCGTCCCTCTCCCTGCAATCGCTCTACCGTGAGATAGCGGATATGAGGAGCCGGATTGCCGAGATGCGGACGCGCGTCCGCGAACGGGGGCAGAGAATCGATTTCCTGCGTTTCCAGGTCAACGAGATCGACACTGCGCAACTGAGAGCGGGTGAAAAAGCCGTCCTCGAGGAAGAAAGGGCCATACTGCTCAATCTCAACAAACTGAAGGAATCTTCCGAAACCGCCTATATGTTGCTCTATGAGTCTGAAGGCTCATCGATCGAACATCTCTCAACGGTACTTGCAAAGGTGCGGGATATGGCGCACATCGACCAGGGCGCCCAGGAACTTCTGACAATCCTTGAATCGGCGCTTCCGCTGCTCGAGGATTCTGCGATTCTCCTACGGAAATTCAAAGATAAATACGACATCGATCCCCAGCGGCTCACCGAACTCGATGAACGCCTTGAGCTGATCAAGCGGCTCGAGAGAAAGTACGGTGAGGATATCGATGCAATTCTCAGCTACAGGAATGCGGCTGAAGAGGAATTGAGAAGCCTGGAACATATTGATGAGCAGCTCGAAACTTCCGAACATGAGCTGAACATCAAGGAAGAACAGCTCCGGGCAATGGCGGAAGAGTTGTCCGGAAAGAGACGAATAGCTGCCGGAAAGCTCGAAAAACTGGTGATGAACGAACTTAAAGAGCTTGGGTTCCAAAAGGCCGAATTCAGGGTAGATATGAAAAAGAGGGATGCCGTTACGTCGACCGGTAGTGATGATGTCGAGTTCCTCTTGTCGGCCAATCCGGGAGAGCCCCCCAAACCCCTGATAAAAGTAGCGTCGGGAGGAGAGCTGTCGCGGATTATGCTTGCATTGAAGTGCATTGAAATCAGTAATGAGTCAGGAGTAATGAGTGATGAGTCGAAAAAAAGAAATAAAAAGTCCCCACGCGTCACCCCTCATCCATCGCCCATCACTTTGATCTTTGATGAGGTGGATGCGGGGATCGGCGGGGTCACTGCCCGGCATGTGGGAAAGAGGCTGAAAGATATTGCAGAGCGGTACCAGGTCCTCTGTATCACCCACCTCCCGCAGATCGCCGCACTTGCCGACTACCACCTGAAGATCGAGAAGGCCCTTACGGGTAACAAGGCGACGGTCAGCGTCACCCCGATCACCGGTATGGAGCGGCGCAACGAGATCGCCCGCATGCTCAGCGGCCGCATTACCGAAGGCTCCCTGAAACATGCCGGAGAGCTGCTCGGTATTGACAAGTAAGGAGAACGGGAATTAAAATCATCACGTTTCTGAGTGCGTTTTCTCTACTCATGACTACTTACACCTTAATGAAGACGATGATAAAGGCGAAAAAAGGCGCACCAAGAAAAATCAAAGGCACTATTGTAATCGACCGTGAACTCTGCAAGGGCTGCGGCTACTGCATCAGTACATGCCCTAAGGGTTCCATCACTATCGAACGGGAATTCAATAGCATCGGCTGCTTTCCCGCTCATTTTGCGCACCCCGAACGATGCACCGGCTGCGCCATGTGCGCTACGATGTGTCCTGAAGTTGCGATAGAAGTCTGGAGAGAAGACAAATCCTAAATTCGAATATATACATCCCAAACAAATCCAAATGATCAAAACTCAAAACGTGTTTTGAAAATTAGAATTTCGAAGGAGGGGGTAGTTATGGTGAAGATCATCATCTATGGAAAGGCCGGTTGACCCTTCACCGCAAAAGCCCTGTCGGCTTACGGTGATAAGGCACAGTACGTTGATGTGAAGGCGGATAACACAAGCATGGAGGAAATGCTGAGGCATTCGAACGGTGTCAGGCAGGTGCCGGTCATTGTCGAAGAGGGCAAGGTGACCATCGGCTATGGAGGTTCCTGAAGAGTTTGATCTCCGGCAGGTGGCCGGAATGAGAAATCCTTCATCGGGAACAGAAGCTGTCCTCACCCGCTCCTCCGTACAATTTGCCCCAGCGCCGATGATTCTGATATAGTAGGAGGTATGCGACGTTTATTCCCGATTTTATTTGTTATTTTCCTCCTTGTTCCTGTCTTTGCTCACGCCGCCTCAATCACCGCATCGACAACGGCGTATACCCTCAAAAACGGTATGAAGGTCATCATTGTCGAGGATCACAAGGCGCCGCTGGCGGTCTTTGAGGTGTGGTACCGGGTTGGCTCTCGGAATGAGCCGCTCGGCAAGACAGGGATGAGCCATCTCCTTGAGCATATGATGTTCAAGGGGACGCCGAAGTACGGTTCAAAGCAGTTCTCCAATATCATCCAGCGCAACGGCGGCACCGACAACGCTTTTACCACAAAGGAATACACCACCTA
Source organism: Nitrospirota bacterium (assembly GCA_040754455.1). Taxonomy (GTDB): domain Bacteria; phylum Nitrospirota; class Thermodesulfovibrionia; order Thermodesulfovibrionales; family Dissulfurispiraceae; genus JBFMCP01. Next base: position 126,223 of record JBFMCP010000002.1, on the reverse strand, counting down.
TTTCCAGTCCCTCGCGTCGGACCGGATCGGCATTTCGATAGAACTTGAGGCAGACCGGATGCGCAATCTCCTGCTCGACCCTCAAGAGGTGATTGCCGAAAGAAACGTAGTAATGGAGGAGCGGCGCATGCGTTATGTTGACGACCCACAGAATCTCCTCTACGAAGAGATGGTCGTCACCGCCTTTAATGCGCACCCCTATCGGTGGCCGGTCATCGGATGGATGTCCGATATCGCATCGATTGAGCGGGATGATCTTTATCACTATTACCGGAAATATTATGCTCCCAATAATGCCTTTATTGTGATCGCGGGAGATGTCTATCCCGACAAGATAGTGCCCCACATAGAAAAAGAGTTCGGCAGCATCCCTCCTGTTGAGAACGGCAGGCAGGAAGTTGCGACCATCGAGCCGCCCCAGCAGGGCGAGAAACGGATCACCATCAGAAAGGAAACCGCTGAGCTCCCCTATATTTTGATTGCCTATCATGTCCCCACGTTTCCTCATGAGGACAACTATGCCCTTGATGTATTATCCACTATACTTTCCGGCGGCAGGAGCTCGCGTCTCTACCGGAGCCTGGTGTACGAAAAGAGGATTGCCATCAGCGCCTTTGCAGACTACAACAATCTCTACCGGGATCCCTTCCTCTTCGTCCTCGGCGCCAACGCCGCTCCAGGCAAGAGCATTGAGGACATAGAGCAGGCGCTCTATGAGGAAATGGAAAGGGTCATCAAAGAACCGCCTTCACCAGAAGAGGTGCAAAAGGCAAAGAACCAGGTTGAGGCAGCCTTCATCTTCGCCCAGGACTCAAACTATTCAAAAGCCATGCATACTGGCATGTTCGAAATGATCGGCGGCTGGAAGCTCATGGACACGTATCTCGAAGGAATCAGAAAGGTAAAGGCTGAAGATGTGCAGGCAGTGGCAAAGAAATATTTCAGTAACACCAATAAGACCGTGGGCGTCCTGCTCCCGAAAAAGGGTGCGCAATGAGAAGAAAAATAGTATTACCCTTCCTTCTTTTCAATCTTCTACTCTTACTCCTTAATTTTGGCGCTTACGCCCTTGATATCAAAAAGCGTGTAATGCCGAACGGTCTCCCCGTCATGCAGGTGGAACGACATAATCTCCCCATCGTCATGGTCACGCTCCTGGTAAAGGCATCTCCTCTTGATGAGTCTCCTGATAGGGCCGGGGTCGCCTATCTGACCTCAAAGATGCTGACTGAGGGGACCACCACGAGGAGTGCGTCAAAAATCAGTGAGGATATCGAATTCCTGGGCGCCTCGATCGATGCGACCACTACCAGCGATTTTACCACTGTCTCCCTTTCGGTAATGAAAAAGGATGTAGAGAAAGGGTTCGAGATATTCTCCGATGTACTTCTGCATCCCGTGTTCCAGGAAGATGAGCTCAAGAGAAAAAAGGAATTGATCAAAGGCGCCCTGCGCCAGCGCGAAGAGGATCCCGCCTTCATCGCCAACAGGGCTTTCATAAGGGAGGTTTTCGGCGACCACGCATACGGGAGGCTGGTGGAGGGCAGTATTGAGAGCGTCGAGCGTATACAGCGAAATGACGTCCTGGACTTTTACCGCACCTACTATGCACCGAACAATGCTGTGCTCTCCGTTGTCGGCGACCTTACCCCCGGAGAACTGGATGCGCTCGTCAAAAAATACCTCGCCGGCTGGGAGAAAGGTGCCGAACGGTCCGAGAGAGCTCCTGCCGGCAGCAGAGGGGAAAGGCCGGCACCCGCGCTCCTTACTCCCTCAGTGATAAAGCTGGTTCCCATCGACAGGGATATTACCCAGGCGAATATTATTCTCGGCCATATCGGCATTGCCCGGAGCAACCCCGACTATTATGCAGTCCAGGTCATGAACTACATACTGGGCGGCGGCGGTTTTGCCTCACGGCTGATGCAGGTCATCAGGGATGAAAGGGGGCTCACCTACGGCATCAGCAGCGCCTTTATCGGCAATAAGGAGGGGGGGCAGTTCGAGGTGGAGGTCCAGACAAAAAACGAATCGGCACGGACCGTGATCGATGAAATCGTGAAACAGATGGAGAAGATGAGGACCGAGCCGGTTTCAGATCAGGAACTCAGTGATGCAAAGGCCTATCTTACCGGAAGCTTCCCGAGACGGTTTGAAACGAGTAGAAAGATCGCCGATTTTATGCCTGTCGCGCAGTTCTACAACCTGGGGGACGACTATATCCAAAAGTATCCTGATTATATCAATAGTGTTACAAAAGAGGATGTGCTGAGGGTCGCCAAGAAGTATCTCCGTCCCGATGCCTATGTGCTCGTTCTGGTGGGCAACCAGAAGATAATCGACCTACCGCAGCTTAAGTCGCCTCAGAATATCCGCTAATTCTGCAATCGAAAGTTGCCCCGGTGCTGATGGCCGCGTAACATAGCCGTAGGTCATGAGCGACCCGAAGAGGGGATTGAATACCCGCGACGGCAGCCCCCTGTCTCCCATGGACATGGTAATCATTCCCCTCTCGCGATGGCGGAAGGTAAAAAGCGCAAGCCGCACCATGTCCTCCTGTTCATTCGCCATTGCCGCAATTTTTACGATATCCGCCTCTTTTCCTTTTGCCACCACCTCATCCAGAAAACAGTCGTCAGGGGTATGCTCGAAATTATGGTATGACCCGATGAGCGGTTTCTTGTAGGCAACACAAAGGGCCTTTACTGCAGCAAAGGGCTCATCCGAGTATATCTCCACATCTGCGGCATCTGAAAGTGGAAGAGCCACCTGGTAGAGAGCTGTCCTGTCCTCGATATCCTTCTGCCCTCCTTCCCTCACCGCTCTGATGGTTGCGAGGAGAGGCTTCCGGAATTTATCTCTCGCTTCTTTGAACACGGCCTCGATATGGTCAGGCGAGAGGGTATCGAACATATCGACGCGGAGTTCGAGGATATCCGCAGCATCCACCGCCTCACGATCCAGATTAACCACATCGCTGTCCGTCAATGCCCCCGCAATAAGGGGCATGGTACCGAGCGGGAGAGTGCCGATGCATCGTTCCATAGCAGAGGGACCTTTCAGTAGAGTTGCCAGATATTATATGTTTTCTTTCTCCCTGTTGACAATCACCATCTGCTCTCGCCCTTTCGGTCATTTGCGGGGAGAAATCCGAAAACGTTATACTTTAATAGCATCATAATCCTGTGTTCCCAAGGAGAACGTACGACCATGCATGTCTGCCCCTCCTCTCTCTCTTTTATCCTCTACAACCCGATACGCAAGATCCTGACCGACAGGGAACAGGTCATGGATGAGTCAGGGATCAATGAACAGTCCGCTGTCCTCGAAATCGGCGCAGGCAACGGGTTCTTTACCGAAGCGCTTGCCCGGAGGGCGAAAAAGGTCTACGCTGTCGAGCTGCAGGAAGGCATGGTGCGAAAGCTGAAGCGTCGGGTGCAACACTTCGGGCCCAAAATAGAGATCATCCAGGCCGATATTGCACAGTATGATCCCGGCATGGCGATCGCCGATGTGGCGCTGCTCTACTATAGCTTCCATGAAATAAGCAACCAGGCAGACGCCGCAAAAATTATAGGGAACGCTGTCAGACCGGGGGGCATTCTTGTCATTTACGAACCGACCATAGAGGTGGGGAAGGCGGCTATGGAAAAGACCGTGCGTCTTTTCGAGGCTGCGGGGTTTGAGAGAAAGTCCGCACGGCACCATTTATTCACCAGATTTGTTAAAATGAAAAAGGGCATGAAGCAGTAGAGCACAGCGTGTTATGACGCAAAAGAATAGTCATAACACCCACCTTATTGGCACTTTTGGCGCACTACATGGTTTTGGGCGGTTAGCTCAGCTGGGAGAGCATCACGTTCGCAACGTGGGGGCCGGGGGTTCGAATCCCCTACCGTCCACCATCGTCCACCATCCATGTAAGGCAGCCTGTATTCCTGCCGGCAAGAGATTACCACCGATATGCCAACAAAATCAACACGTAAACATTGCCGGTATTCTATCGACACATTATTGGAGGGGCATCTTAGCAGTACCGTGAGCACCCGCAACTCGGACATTACGGTTATAACATTACAACCACCATCTATAGTGGTATAAGAGTTGCTATAATTTTGCAGGAATGCTACTATTTTGCCATTGTTACACGGTGAACGGTTTCGCACTCCACTTGAGAGGGAAATTAATCACAAGCAGGCTGCAATGAAATCAATCTTGATCGTCGATGATGAGTCTTTGATCTTATACGGGCTGGCGAAATCGCTGCACGACGGCCTCACTACTGTTGCCACTGCAGCTTCCGGCGAGGCTGCCCTGCACGAGGTCAGCTCCCACCCTTATGACCTCTGCTTTCTCGACATCCACCTCCCCGACGCAAACGGTGTCGACCTCATGAGACAGATCAAAGAGATCTCTCCTCGCACCAAAATCGCCATAATGACCGGAAGACAGCTCGATGATACTGCAAAAAGAGAGATCGAAAAAAACGCCTATTGCTTTATCGCCAAACCTTTCGATCTCTCGCAGATCAAGGCAATTGCAAAGCAGGCATTTGAGGACGGCATCCACAGGACCACCGCCGAGGGCTTTCACAAAGAGCCGCACGCCGGTGAAAAGCGGCAGTTCGAACGCACCACCTGTACAAAGTTGAAGGATTGCTCGATAACCATCCTTGATCTTGAGAACCCGAGCAGGATCACCTTGCCCGCCGATATCATCGATATCAGCGAGGGAGGGGTCGGGATCCAGGCCCGCTACCCGCTCGAGCCCGGCCGTGTCCTCAGGTTCAACGGCATAGCGCATCAGGCGGGGATTGTACGGTGGAGTATACGACTCGACAGCAGCGGCACCTACCGTCTCGGCGTTCAATTCATATAGCAGCCCCTTTCAGTATCGCATATCACGCAAGCAGGAGCGCGCCTTATCCCCTGCTCTCAAAAGGCATGATGATCAAGTTTCCCCCTCAAAGCACCGATAACTAAGGAGAGCTCTTTGCGGCGTTGTTGCCAAATGTAGTATACTATAAGTTCTGAGGTTGTTGACTATGAAGTATCTGATGTATTTTCTCCTTGGTGGCACTGTCACCAGCACCGTTACGTATCTTGCCAGCAATTCCCGGGGCTCTCTGGCTGCCTTTGTCGGCACCTTGCCCATTTCAACGCTGTGCACGTTCCTGATTATCTATTTCAATACAGGCCAGGATGCCGTTCTCTCGTACGCCAGAGGTCTCATCGTCATGCTCTTGCCCTGGGTCGCCTATATCCTTACGGTTATCCTCCTCACCCCCAGGCTGAACCTCTTCCTCTCGCTTCTGATCGGCGTATCGCTCTTCATCCTGATCTCGTTCGTGTTTTTGAATAAGTATATCCTGCCTTCATAGCAGCATCGCAACGACAAACCGCTACGCCGCCGGTGAAGAGCTTTATGGCTCCTTGAAGTGTTTATCCCTGCCTTTGTCACTATCTATATTTGAGCTTGAAAAATAGAATAATCATGACGAGGACAAAGGTGACGAGGTTGGCAAGGATGACCGGCAAGTCCTTAATGAACACGCCATAGAGCAGCCACAGGAAAATACCGACACTGAAGAGCAGCAGCATCCAGAAGGAGAGATCTTTTGTCTCCTTGAGCTTCCAGGTCTTCACGACCTGGGGGATGAAGGATGCTGTCGTAAGAGTGGCGGCGAGCAAGCCGATAAGAGTGATATAACCGTTATCCATGCTACTCTCTACTTCTCCTGCACCTCAACCATCTTCGACGGCAGCTCCTTACAAAGCACCGTGAAGAGCGCATCGTGGTCCGATTCCGGCAGGATGGGCTTCCAGCGCACACGGGACGGCTCCTGGACGAAAGCGCCCAGCTTGTTGCCCTCTTTATCGAAATCGGTCTCAGAGATGACGCGGAAGGTCTTTTCCCTGCAGTTTATCTCCTCCATGGCAACAGTATGCGCATAGCGCTCATACCCTTTCGTGGAGAGCCCTGATTTCTTGTATTCCTCGATCTGCCGCTCCCTTCCTTCCTCCCCTCTGGGAACCCGCTTTGTCCAGACGCCGAGAATGTAGCCTTTGACCACTTTCACGCGGTTGAGATCAAGACGCTTCGAGGGATAGCTGATATCATCGGCATCGTAATGGAATGTAAAGAAGGCTGTTTCGGCATAGGGCTTCCAGCCAGTGCCTTCGGCAGCAGGGGCAATGCAGAGGGTCCCCACTACGGCGAACACCACAATCATTGAGGGAAGGGCTTTCTGTCGTTTCATTCCGAACTCCTCCTTGTCAGACGGAACAGACCGTTTGATGGGCTTATTATACTCGATTTCCCGTCCCTCCCCGCAATCGACGGTTGATCCGAGGTCATACAATAAAGTATTAAAACTTTACATTTTTGTAGCATTTTATTAAACTGTATACCTATGCGTAATAACGATAAGACCTTCGAAATCACCGCGCTCTACGAGATCAGCAAGCTCCTCGGCTCATCGCTGAACCTCAGGGCAAACCTCCGGGGCGTCATGCGAGTGCTCTCCGAATACCTCGACATGAAGCGGGGGACCGTCGCGCTCAGGAACAACAATGAAGTCTCCATCATCGCCGCACACGGCATGTCCGAAGAAGAGATCAAAAGGGGCAGATACAAGCTGGGAGAGGGCATTATCGGCCAGGTGGCGAAACACGGCTCTCCCATCGTCATTCCGAATATCGGTGAAGAGCCGCTCTTCCTCAACAAGACCGGCGCCCGGCAGATGATCAAAAAAGAGAACATCGCCTTTCTCTGCGTCCCCATAAAGTTCAAAAACGAGATAGTGGGCGTCCTGAGCGTCGACCGGCTTTTCGGCTCCAAGAGGGTGTCTTTCGAGGAGGACCTGCGGCTACTGAAGATCATGGCATCCCTGATCGCACAGTCGGTAAAGCTGCACCGAGAGCTCGAAAAGGAGCGCGAGGCCTTTCTCGCGGAGAGGGAGCAGCTCAAGCAGCAGTTGAGGGGAAAGTACAAAGTCGAAAACATCATCGGCTACTCCGAGAGGATGCAGGAGGTCTTCGAATCGATCCATAGGGTGGCGCCGTCAAAGGCCAATGTGCTGCTTCGCGGCGAGAGCGGAACCGGCAAGGAACTGGTCGCAAAAGCGATTCACTATATGAGCCCAAGGGCAAAGGGACCCTTTGTCAAATTCAATTGCGCCTCCATTCCCGAAGGACTGCTCGAGTCGGAGCTCTTCGGTCACGAGAAGGGCGCCTTTACCGGAGCGATGACCATGCGAAAGGGCCGCTTCGAGCTGGCGAACGGCGGCACTATCTTTCTCGATGAGATCGGCGACCTGCCGATTGCCCTCCAGCCCAAGATACTGCGGGTGCTGCAAGAGAAAGAATTCGAGCGGGTCGGCGGCGAAAAGACCATCAAGGTCGATGTTCGGCTCATTGCCGCAACGAGCAGGAATCTCGAAGAGCTCGTTGCTGGCGGCAGATTCAGGGAAGATCTCTATTATCGCCTCAATGTCGTCCCTCTCTTTCTGCCTGCGCTGCGGGAGAGGAAGGAGGACATTCCTCCTCTCGTCGAACATTTCCTCAAGAGGTTCAACCATGACAATCATAAATCCGTTACCATCACCCCCGACGTTATGAATACTTTTCTCAATTATGACTGGCCCGGCAATGTGCGGGAGCTCGAAAACACCATCGAACGGCTGGTCGTCATGGCCGGGGGAAATACGATTACCCAATCCGACCTGCCGCTCAATATCAAGGATCAGCTGATCAAGGCTCGGTATGCGACACAGCTCAAAGATGCGCTGCCCTCCACCATAGAGGACATCGAGAAAACAAAAATCATCGAAGCTCTGAAACGGTCCGGCTGGGTTCAGGCAAGGGCAGCCCGTCTGCTCGGCCTTACCCCACGGCAGATCGGTTATAAGATGAAGAAGTACAACATCCAGGAGATGAGCCCCGCATCGGGAGTGCATAGGTGGGACTGATCGTTGTTCCCTGCAGAATACTTTTTGTGCTTAAAGAGTCGATTTGAGCAGGATCATTGCAATAACGAACCAGAAAGGCGGGGTCGGCAAGACCACCACCGCCCTCAATCTCTCCGCATCCCTCGCCCTCGCAAACGAAAATATCCTCATCATCGACTCTGATCCCCAGGGCAATCTGACCAGCGGATTCGGTATCAAGAAAGAGCAGATAAAAGCGGACCTCTACGATATCTACTGCGGCAAGGCCACGGTAGATGATGCCATCATGCAGACGCTCATTCCCAATCTCCACGTGCTGCCCACATCAATGGACCTCTTTGCCGCCGAGATAGAGCTCCTCGAAAAACCCCGCCGCGAGACGACCTTGTGTGACCTCCTAAAACCGCTGAAACCGAAATACCGCTTTATCTTCATCGACTGCCCCCCCTCCTTTGGCCTCCTGACCCTGAATGCCCTCGTGGCAGCAGAGTCGGTGATTGTCCCGGTGCAGTGCGAGTACTTTGCAGTGGAGGGGCTCAGCCTCCTCATAAAGCTCCTCTGGAGAGTGCGCGGTAGCTTCAATGAAACGCTCGATCTCGAAGGAATATTGCTCACCATGTACAATCGTCATATCGCGCTCTCACGGCAGGTGGCCGATGAGGTGCGGAGGGTGTTCAAATCAAAGGTCTACGATACCGTCATCCCGCGGAATATCATCCTCGCGGAATCTCCCAGCCACGGCAAGCCCGCCGTGCTCTATTCGCCGAACTCGACGGGTGCCCAGGGCTATATTGCTTTGGCCAAAGAAATTCTGAACGATTACAATCTGCTGTTCTAGGCAGGGCCGGTGAAGAAATTCTTGCGTTCCTTCTCGACGATATTGACGATGTCCCAGTCGCCGGCGAGCTTGGGATGCTCGATCAGATACTCGCATCGCCGTTTATAAAACTCGGAAGGCCCGTCCTGTGGAGTGGCATCGAGTAGTTTCTGAAACGTCTGGATCGCCGCATACCACTTCTGCTCCTTGTAGAGTGTCAATCCATAGAGATACTCCCTGACCAGCTCCCTCTTTTCGAAACGCACCGCGCCCGATTCCCCGACCAGCTCGAAAAGCTTGACCGGAAGGGTCTTGCCCTTCACTTCGATCATACCAAGCTCCCTGACGAAGAAGTCATCTCCCGTCCTCTGCAGCGTCTCCTCGCTGACGATGATCCCTGTCTTGAACACCTTGTTGATCGATTCGAGCCGTGAGGCGAGGTTCACCGCATCGCCGATCGCCGTATACTCGAAGAGGCCGTCTCTCCCGATGTTTCCGACGATCGCATCTCCTGTGTGGACACCGATCCTGACAGCGATCTCGGGAAGTCCCTGCTGTTTAAGCTTTACATTTACCTCCTTCAGCGCATCCATACATTCGAGGGCAGCGCGGCAGGCGTTGCTTTCATCGCTCTCTGCCCGGAGCGGGGCACCCCAAAAGGCCATGATGCTGTCGCTGATGTATTTACCGATAACGCCGCTGTTCCGTATGATCACCTCGGTAAAGGCGTTCAGGAGTGTATGGAGCACCATTGCGGCCCGTTCGGCAGAGACGTTTTCGGTGTACGAGGCAAATCCGGTGACATCGGTAAAAAGAACAGTGATCCTCTTCCGCCTGCCTCCAGGGTTGAGGAGTGAGGGATGCTGCAGCACATACTCCACCAGCTGCTTATCCATATACGGGGAAAGCGTCTTCCTCATGAAAAGCCGCTCTCTCCCTTCCGCAGCAGAGCGGTAGGCGGCAGTAATGGAAAAGCTCAGCAGCAGCGCCGCCACCGGAGCGACGATATTCAGATACCATGCATTCATAAAAGAGAGGACAGTGACGCCGAGGACGATGAGCAGACACGCCGGAAAAAACGCCAAGGTTACCCCACAGGAGTAACGCTGCAGTGCCAGAAGACAGACGGCGGCGACAATGAGCAGTATGAAGGCGACTACAAACACGCTGTCGGCCTGCCGCATGAAGTTCCCACCAGCAATATTATCGAGAAGCGCGGCATGGATAAACACATCGCTTGCTGCCGGGACAACCGGGGTCGGTTTGGCATCGTACAAACCTGCTGCCGTCACGCCGATCAGCACCGTCTTCCCTTTGAAGAAGTCTCTTGTAACGACGGATTCGCCCGAGGCGGTGCCCGAAATCGCCGATTTCAATATATCAATCGCCGAAAGCGTGGTGAAGGCACTACCTTTTCCAGGGTACTGCAGCATGAACTTCCCTTCCGTAAGCGGTATCCTCGTATTCCGTGCATACAGTGCATTCTGCCGCACCGCCAGTGTCCCCTTGCGGAGGAAACTGCCGAGCGCAAAGTGAGGGACAGTCTGCTGCTTTATTCTGGCGACGAGGGGAATCCTGCGGTACACGCCATCCCTATCAGCGGTAATCGTGATATTTCCCGCACCGACGACAGCATCCTTCAATACATCGATAGGAGTAATGGCGGCGCTGAAAGCTGCGCCTGTGGCAACCTTTTCCCGGAATGCAATATTTCTTAGGAACTCCTCATCTGCTGCAGACAGCGCCCTCTGCTGCTTCAAAAGGACCACCGGGAGAAAGACATTGAGCGATTTTTTGCATGCTTCCGCCAGCATCCTGTCGTCCTCAGCACCATAGGGGGAAGGCTCGGTAAAGGGAATATCAATGAAGACCGCTTCCGCTTCAGAAAGATACTCAATGACCTGTGCATAGATCTGCCGGGGCCAGGGCCAATTAACGCCCCCCCAGGCCAGGGCATCGATGCTGCGCTGGTCGACCTGCACGACGACGATGTCTTCGGAAGTACGGGAAGGGTTCAGGAGCTGTGAGTAGAGATCGTATGCCTTGAGTTCAAGAGTGCCGAGCACATCGGATAAAAAGACGAGAAGAGAGATGCCGAAGGACAGAACGGCAAGAAGGATGATGTTCTTTGTATCCCCGCGCGGTGTAGGCATAGGTGATTATAGCACAGAGGAGCGCTCGTACGGACCCCGTGAACGGGGCGGAAGTGCCGGGTGTGTATTGACTTAATTGCTGAATTTTATATATTGTAATAAGTTACACTTTACCGAGACTTTTGGGGAGTCGTCCAATGGCAGGACGGCAGACTCTGGATCTGCTTATAGGGGTTCGAATCCTCTCTCCCCAGCCATTTTCGGCTGTGAGCTTTTAGCAATCCGCTTTATCCGGATTGTTTTAAGTTTGTTGTTGATTGCTGAATGCTGATAGCTAAACACTATCTTAATTGGTCCCATCGTCTAGTGGCCTAGGACGTGGCCCTCTCAAGGCTAAAACACGGGTTCGACTCCCGTTGGGACCACCACTCTTTTTTATCAGCAAGATCCTCTGATTTATAACCTTTTTCACCGTCCAGACATAACAGCTTCAATCGGTAACTACCCGCTATTTTCGGTATCTTTTCTGCTCTTCAAAGGGTACTTTTAGGGTACTTTTTGCAAACCCAGATTGTGCAAAAGGAGAGGGGGGATATCTCTCGACCTCCGCTTCCCTGTAGTTATACAAAAAATGAATAGTGTTATCCATTTTCTGTATAACCATCACGCCGAAGCTTCCCCCAAATCATTGAAAAACAGTTTCATAACTCTTATTTTGTTTTGGCACAATCATTGCTCGGTAGAATCTTTACAAAAAAAATAAGGAGTATGTCATGAAGATCAGGAACGCTGCCGATGTCTATCAAACAATGCAATTTCTCGAACTGGAGGATCGGGAGAATGTGTATCTGCTGCATCTGAATGCAAAAAAGGATCTTATTGAGAAAGAACTCATATCGAGGGGGACGCTCACCAATTCATTGATCCATCCCCGAGAGGTCTTCCGGAAGGCAATCAGAAATAGCGCCTATGCTGTCATCTTAGTTCATAACCATCCAAGCGGAGACCCCTCGCCAAGCAAGAAAGATATAGAGATAACAAAGAGGCTGATCGAGGTGGGTGAGTTGGTAGGCATCCCCTTGCTTGCTCATATCATCATTGCCCTGAATGTTTATTCACAGGTCGATCCCTATTTGCAAACAACTGAACCAATAAAAGAAACTTGCACCTCATCCATAGCCCCGTCATCGTCAAAAGCGGACGTACTTAAAGCGATCATGCCCCTATTTCGAGGATCTCTTCGAGCGAGGCTTACGGGTTTTCGTGGGCTGTGACATCATTGCCCTCATGGCAGCAGCATAACGCAGTGTGCGCTCAACGACGACTAAAAGAAAATCGCTGTCAAAAGGTTTATGGATAAAATCATTTCCTCCCTCACGAAACCACTGCACCGCTATTTTCTGTGAGGAGTCCGCGGTCAACATGATAATAGGGATATCACTGGCCTTTCGGATCTCAATCAAGAGGCATAACCCAGACATGCCGCCTAAATGGTAATCAGCAATGATCAAGTCGGGTTTTTCAGACAATTTTTTTAAAGCCTCAGGCCCGGAGAGCGCCTCGATAATCGAATAATTATTAAATTCAAGGATTCTGCGAACAGCGGCACGTACAAACTCTTCATCATCAACGATAAGTATTTTTCTCTTTCTTCTCATAGGGTCTCTAATAGCTCTCCGACAGGCGGAGTTATTGATTGTCCCTTTTCTTATTATCGGCGGCTTTTTCATTTACTGCACTGCTTAGGCTTATAGTTTTGAAATTTATCAATAATGATTATAACATCATCCCGATAATGAACTCCTACTAAACACAGCGTTCCCGAGCATCCTCCTCACGACGTTATAGCTGCTCGCGTGCTTCGCGTGGCCGAGCCATGAGGCTATGACCGGCCTCACGACCTGAAGGGTAATCCTGCCGTCCCTGTATAATGCAGAAAGCTTTTTGAGCTTCCGTTTCATGCCGATGATATTGCGCTTCCTGAGGAGCTTGTGCGTCGGCCAGGTGCGATAGCCGAGGAAGTCGACGCCCCTGGAGATGGGGAAGACAGAGGTCTTTGCATGGAGCTCAAGCTTAAGCCTTTCTCTCAGGAATTCGCCGACCTGCGCCATCCACTGATGCAGCACTTTCTTATCGTTATGGAGGATCACAAAATCATCCATATAGCGCAGATAGAACTTCGCCTGCAGCTCGTTCTTTACGAAGTAATCAAGCTCATTCAGGTAGATATTCGCAAAGAGCTGGCTGGTAAGATTCCCGATCGGTATCCCCTTCTCTTCAGGCGCGCTGTCGATGATGCAATCGATAAGCTGCAGGGTCCTTTTGCAGCGTATGGTCCGCCGTATGATGCCCTTCAATGCCTCATGGTCCACCGAGGGGAAGAATTTCGACACGTCGGCCTTCAGGCAATAGACCTCATCCCATACTCTCTGCGCCCGTCTCAGGAAGGAGACCAGCCGGGACGACCCGGCATGCTGCCCTTTGCCGGTCCTGCACCCGTAGGAGTCGAAGATAAACTTCCGCTCAAAGAGCGGCTCGATAATCGTACAGATTGCATGGTGCACCACTCTGTCCCTGAAGGGAAGCGCGAATATCTCTCGTTTCTTTGGCTCGAACACAAAGAACCGCTTGTACTGGCCGGTCCTGTAGGTGCCCAGCACCAGCTCATCCTGGAGCGTCAACAGTTCCTCTTCCACATTGCGGCTGAACCTGAGTATTTCCTCCCGGTACCGCCTGCATTTTCTCGCCTTGAGGTATGCGCCATAGATGTTCTCGAAATCGCAGATCTTCTCAAACAGGCCGTTATAGGTCTTAGGCATCTTATTTAAATTTCCTCTTCACCGAGACATCCAGATCCGTTACCCCGCCCTGGCTCATATTAAGATCGAGGACAAGCCTGCCGGTCAGATTCTTCACATCCGGAGGGACAATCCCCTCCTTGCCCAGATCCTCCAGGCACTTCACCAATACTCGCTTCCATTCCTTGTCGTCTTTCTTCCCGCCCATCGGTCAGCCTCCTGAAACCAAAAAACCCGAAATCTGAAAACCGTAAAACGGTTTTTGATGGGCTTGGCAGCTCTCCCGGAGGAGTTGCCAACTAACCGACCGTTTTTACGATTCTGAGATTTCGGGTTTAACAGTTCTCCGGCTGAAGCGGAGCTATTAACCGACCGAAATTATGCGGCCTGCACAATTTTAAGGACTGCTGTCCGTACTCACTGCACAGAGCCTCTCCAATTTTTGCCTTGCGGCAGGGATCAAGGGCCTGACTGTATATGTCACTGGTGATGCTCCGTAGAGAGACATCATCTCTGTAAGCCCTATACACTCACAGGCCAGCCGGGAGCCGATATTCGTATTGACATTCCACGGATAGTTATTGGCATTAACGCACCGCGAGCCAGCGTTTACGCCATTGCTCCAATTGCCACCGGTATCGCCCTTAACCCACACTTTTGATCCATCCTCCTAACAGCCTTCCTATTTCGAGCAGCAGTTTGCTGCTGTGCTCGTAGCTTTTGTTGGAGAGGTATTTCCTGTCATGAGCAAGCCGGAGCAGAAACTTCAGCTCCTCGATCCTCACATCGATGTCGTAGAGGATCGCCTTTTTCGTCCGGCTCTTATTGGCCCTGATGATCAGCCGGGCAATATCGAGCACGCATGATTTGACGTGCGTACAGAGGACAAACTTCTCATGCTTCGGAAACTTCTCTACAATCGGGAAAAGGTACAGCGTGAAATCGTACACCTTCTGGTAAATCACGAGATCGTTCATCTGTACCTAACCCCTAAAAAATTTTTTCGACAGAGGCGGGCTTTCGCCCGCCTGATACAACGACAAAAAACAAAACAGATTATCAGATTTCAGATTACAGAGCGTCACAGGCCAGCCGGGAGCCGATATCCGGAGAGACACTCCACGGAGAGCTATTGGCATTAACGCACCGCGAGCCAGCGTAGACGCCAGGGCTCCAATGGCCACCGGCTAAATACTGTATCAATCCCGTGTTGTTCGCCAGATAAAGCTGACCCACACTCATGCCTGTCATAACGTCGTACCAGTTCCAGCTCGTGGTATCCTGTCGATTCGAAAATTCATCAAGCCATTCCAAGACATTTCCCACACAGTCTACCACATTTAAAAGGCTGATTGCATTGGCCACAGAGCCCGTATTTGTCCTTGCTGAATTGGTGGTAGCTGACCAGGCGTTGTTATTATCCCCGTTATTTCCTTGTGGACTCCCGTGCGCTGCCTGCAGCCATTCTGCAAGGGTCAAAAGTCTCTTGCCGGACCTTCTGGCCAGCTCGAGGAAGTTGTAGCCGCTGAGGCCCTCTGTGCCCGTCAGAGGCGCTGCATTGTAGGCGCTCTTGCAGGAGCCTGCCTTAGTGGGGGAGCCATTGCCCGCAGCAAAGGTGATCGCCTCGTTGACCGAGGCGAGGTAGATATCGCACCAGAGGTTCTCGTGGATCTTCACCATGCCCTCCGGAGAGCACTTGGGACGGTTGTAGAGGTCCCACACCGAGTTGGGGACCACGGCGCCGCTGGTGACGTCGGCCACGGTGATGCTATTGCGCACTCTGCCGTAGTGGAAGCCGCCGATCTTCCTGGAGTCCGATGCGGTGTAGCCCTGCGGCGCGGTGGAGTTCGCAGAGAGGAGCAGCAGCCCGTTGTCCGTACCGTTATCGCAGAGATAGACGTAGTAATGCGTCCCCAGGGTAAGCGCGCCGGTGTCGAGCGTCGTCACCTCGCTGTCAGAGGTGAACAGGTACGCCTTCCACGTGGACCCGCTTTTCAGGGGGATGATGGTATCGGCCTTGACGATGATGCCGGTCTTTGTAGCATTAACCTGCAGGTAATTGTTGAACAGGCCCGGCCTGATGTCCATGCTCTTGTGAAAGTTAGCGGCATTCGTCGAATATGCCGGATCATCTTTCCATATAATGCTCTGTCCCATGTAGTCCTCCTATAGCTGATTGATGAATGCCTGCAGCTCTGCCTTCGCGAATCCCATGCGCAGATAGACGGCAGCCGGGTTGCTTACCAATTCAAAGCAAAAGTGCTTTGTAATACCACCTACATCTTCGGTGATAACCTTTTCATTCTGCGCGGGCTGATAGGTGTCGTCGACTTCGGTCTTGAAGTTCCATACCATGTCGTCGCTGAGCAGCCTTTCAATCCTCTTCTTTAGCTCTGCCCTGTCCAGCTCCCCGGCCAATGCAAGCTCAACGCATTGCTCTACATCATGCCGGGTATTGAGGTGTGCCGGTATTCCTCTCATTGTGTCCTCCTTTTAAAATAGAATGGTCGCCTTGCCAGAGACGGGTGAGGCAAAGCCGATCCTGATCGTGTTTGCATCCACTTTCGTAATCCATGAGTACGGGATATCCGCATAAGTGTTTCCCGGTTGACCGCAGTAAGAGCCGTCTCCGCAATAGGCCCCGTCCCCACAAAACTTGGGGTACTCACTATACGCCCAAACAGAAGCAATCAAATCTTTGTTGAGATTGTGGGCAATCGTCCAGACCTGCGCGGCTACGGCCTGGGTGTGCCCATACGAGACCGATCCTCCTGCTGCTACTGTCCTGGCTAACATGGTAACCTCCTTTATTCCACGGCCACGAAGCCGATTATATCCAGGTTGTCCCTATTACCGGGGCGGTACCTCGTCTCAAGGATCTCGGCAGCCCGGTTGCCCAAAAATCCGAGCGTCACCCCATCGGCGAACTCGAGATCGGCATATATCCAGTACTCCTCGAAGACATCTGTCCAATGCCGGTAGTGATAATACGAAAGGTAAAAGTCCCGCAAATGGTCCGCCATTGTCGGATCGCTCACGAAGTCGAACCTGAAAAGTTCAGGGCGCTCGCAAAGGCCGTAGTCGGCGATCGAGGCATCCAGCAGCTGCCTCAGTGTTCCGTTCACTGAACTGTCCTTGGAGTTGCCCCTATACGAGCCCTCGTCCCGTGTCTGCTGAGAGTAATCCCTGTCATAGAGGAGATTCATTTTGTTAATAATATCGCTGTAGGGCGTCTGGTCTCTGTAGAGCGCCCTCTTGCCGTCTTGCCTCAAGACGACCGTAGGTAACGTCTCCACCGGCGTGATCGTGTCAGGGCGGTAGATGCGCTGCGCGGTACCCAGGTGCATACGGAAGCGGCTCCGGCACTGGAAGGCGAGATAATTCAGCCAATAGAGCGCGGGCTTGTATTCGGTGATCGCGCCGTTGAATGCGTAGTATCCCGGCAGGCTGCCGATACCCTGGAAGCTCGCAACACCGGCGTCGCTCGCAATGCTCTGCATGGCCGCATCACAGTCCGCAAAGCTGCGCGTCACGTCGACCAGGATAGCGTCGCCTACCAGCGTATTGGCCACGGAGTTGCCGTAGAGCGCTACAGTGCCGGTCTTGGTCGCAGCTCCGGAGCGGGATGTGGTGCCTGATTTCGATGCCGAGCCGCTCTTGCTTGCCGAGCCGCTCTTGCTCGCCGAGCCGGTCTTCGCCACGCCCGCAGCGGGATCTGAGGATGTGGCATTCGATTGCACCTCATACCAGATTTCAGTGCCCACTAAATAACCGCCTTGCACATACTGGGCTCCCGGCGAATAACATGACAAAGCGATTGAGCTCGGCACTGACGTGCCGACATTGATTTTTTTGGTTACATTACTTCCTTCGGCACCGATATCGACTCCATTCAGCCTAATATACCCGCCTGAGTTAAAGCCGCCTCGATAATTGACACAGAGATAGACCGACTGCGGCGTCGGCCCGCTATAAGCAGGAAAGGTAACTGTCATAGTGGCAGAGAAGCTTTGGATTGTCTGCGAACCATTGAAATTTGCAGTCAACCCTGTTCCTGTATTCTGATCGCGCAAATTTGCATCCGATCCGGAAAACGAAGCATTAGAGCCACTATGGCTTGCCCCATTACCGTAATAAGCTGCCGAAGGCGAACTCACTGCATGGCCATGGTATCCCTGCGAGACGCCGATCGTATCGCTCACCGCTATCGTGTCGTAGACCGAGATGGTGTCATTGACCGCAATGCCGTCCACTATGGCGATCGCATCATTCACGCCTATGCCGTCGCTAACGAGCAGGTCCACCGCCTGCTGCACGGTGATATACCCGGGAACGGTAACAACCGCTTTCCCTTCATAACCGGTGAGCACACTGCCCGGCTGGCCGGTGTACCTGGTGACAATGCTGGTGATATCTACCTCGGCATCGCCGACCCTGCCATACACCTTGCCCATGCTGTCGAGGGGCTTATCGGAAACGACATAGACAAAGATGTCCTTCTTTTCCCATACGACGGCGCCTCGCAGGTGCTTGGCCTCGAGGGTGCCGTTGTAGCCCCTGGTGCAGTTGGTGATGTTGTCTTCCGAGATATTGATGATATAGATGTCCTCTTCATCAATGGTGATAACCTTGCCCGCGCTCAAACGTTCTCCGTCGCTCACGTTGAAATTCGTCACGCCCGGCTGCAGGATCGCAGGCAGACTCGTCTTGTACCCGGCATCGAGCGCGAGGGCTCTGAGCTTCTTCACCGTGCCGAAGGGGATCGGGATCACGCGCCCCACGTCGTCGGGGTCCGCGCCGGGGTAATCGGCCAGGCTCACTTTGGCACCCACATAGTGGCGCTCGAGCTTCAGCGTCTCATCCTGGATCTGCAGGGTAACGTTGTAGTCATCAGGACAGGGATAGTTCTTGATATAGCCCCTGGAGATCTCCAGCGGCGGGTCTGTAACCGGGTCAAGGTCGAGGAACCATAGATACAGGCTGACCGTGTTCTTTTCCGGACGGAAATTGGTCAGGTAATAGACAAGATTCTCCGTGATACTCGTATCGTTCAGGCACGAGATGGAGTACTCCGAAACCTTGAATTCTCCAAGGCTGTTATCGATTCCTTCACGGACCTCTCCCCAGTCCTTGACCCACGGTTTTACGGTGATGCCGCCTTGCCAGGAGGGAATAGTAAGCTCATTGTCGCCGATATAGAGCGTTGTGGTGCCGAGTTGTGCACCTAAAAACCATACCGGCTTTGTACCGGTTTTCTTGGCGAGCTCGGCGGCAAATCCCGGGGTGAGGGTCCTACTCATAAATAGACCTCCAGATAGATCACCAGGTCGTTTTTGTTGTAGCCGGTCCGCCGCCAGGAGAATTTACGTTCAGTAAACTTCGCCGTATGCGGTACATTGTAGACATCAAAATAGGTGAACTTATTCTTGGTCCCCCGGGCCGCATTCAGAATAAAATAGCGCAGAGATTCTATGGTATAGTCGCTGATATTGCGGAATGCAAGCTGTTCATCCCTGATCCTGAGCGTGCTTTTTGTAGTGCTGTAGAAATCTCCATTGCTGTCTCTGCCCGAGGGCTGGAACATCTGAAATCCCTGCGGCTGCTGCTTCAACGGCCGTCTATAAAAATGCACGGCGCCGGCAGGATGCAGGAAGACAACCTTTCCCCAACTGCCGGTAATACCGATCGGCAGTTGCACATCCTTGTCCAGCTTTGTAATTATGTCAAAGAGTAATAGATGGTCTATAACCGGACGCTTGAGTCCATCAAAAGGTAAAATCACTGTTGCAGAACGAGACGCACGGGCATCGCAGGGGATTACGACGCTCATCAGGCGCGCTTTTTCATACGCCGCAGGAAATGTCCTCTCGGGCCGGACGGCTTTCAGGAAGTCCGTCCGCATCATCGCATCGGCATGCAGCGGAGCGTAGCGATCGAGCTGGAGTGATGCATCACGCTGCACCCCGAGACGGTATTCGACAGGCATCACGGCAGCATCGTAAAAAGCCTTGACGAAATCATAGGAGAGCACCACATTTCTCAGTATCAGATTGTTGTTCTGCAGGAAATCGACATGGAGCGATCCGTATCCGACTACAGCCTTGCGCCGGTCTCCGGAGAATGTCCGATCAATGCATACGCACCGTGTCCAGGCAGTGGAAACGGTGCGGTCACTGGAGACCTGGCTCAGCCGTCGACGATAGCCACCCGTAGCGATACTGAGCGTATTGTTGTCAGCCCAGTATCCCTTTGTCGCAATTGACAGCGCAAGCATCTTACCCCGATTCTCCCACCTTGGAGGGGTTGATATCGCCCATCGCGTCGTACCAGAAATAGAGCGTCTTCGAGCTTACCGGGCTGGCCCAATCGACATCGGCATCGCGCTTGATCTGGATGGTCTGATAGTTGATCCTGCCGACCTCGACGTTACGCGCAGGGACAGGGACGGTTGCAACAGTGAAGAGGATGCGCATGTTGCCGGTCCTCAGCTCCAGGACCTTGTCATGCAGATATTGGAGATCGATCTCGGTGTCAGAGATGATATATATCTCTCCGGAGCCGATCAGGGTATCGCTTGCAGGGGCAGGGCTTCCTCCCGTCTGCTTATAGATCGCCACGGTGTACTTGCCGTCGTTCCATGCCGCCCGCGACTCGCTCACCTCGTAGCGGCCTTTGATCACCGAGTCTTCTGCCAGCGCAAGGTAAGGGTCCGCAGGCGCTTCAGCGAAAGAACCGTCAGCATCATTCAGGCGATAGCTGTCAGTCTCACGCCGTACGATCGCATAGACGGTCTTGCCGGTCTCGTTATAGTCCAGGGTGATCTTCTTTGCATTCGGCATATTAAATGGTCACTCCCGACTCTCTGAGGGTGTACGTGGTCTTCGTCGGCTCATCCGTGCTCGTAAGCGTGAGCTTGAGCCAGACACCCTGGGCCTTCTCAGCGGTATGATTGCCGCTGTTGGCAACGTTCTTCTCTGTATTGTTGAACGTGTATCCCGCAGGAGCGACGTAACGGTTATTGCCGACACCGTTCGTATCAGTGCCGTCGAGTGCGTTCTCCAGGGCAAAGGTGATCTTGCCGGAGGGGTCCGCGTATTCCGATATCTTTGCCTCGGTGAGCGTCAGTGAGGCATGGGTGTTTTTGAAGAAGATCTTCTCATAGAAGTCGATCGATCCTTCTGAAGGGGCAACGGCGTTGTAGAACACTTTTCGCACCTGGGTGATACCGGGCTCAATGGTAATGAGCACCTCGGCGCCCACGCTCTCGCGCACGGTGATGGTCCCTACGGCCACGGCTGACATGACGATCTTCAGTATTCGTTCGAAGGTAGTGGTAAAAGCCACCACTGTGGTGCCGTTCAGATTCTTGGTCTCGGTCACAATCTCACCGGCGGCATTGCGCCCGGTGATCGTCACCTGCTGCGTAGTATCCGCAGCGCTGCTCGAGAACATCTCGACCTGGCCCGCAGGGGCGATATCGGTGAACTCCACCTTGATGCCTGTGTTGATCGCCCCGCCTATATTCGTTGCCGCATCGTCATCCGGCATGCTCGCCGAACCGTATACCTTGATATCACTCGCCTGTATCGCCATTGTCTAAGCCTCCCTGAGCTGTATTTTTACTGCGTACATTTCAAATGCCACCTCTTGCCATTCAATCCTAGGAAAAGCAAATCTTACGCTCTTCGCGCTGCTGTCGGCATCGGTAAAAATAAAGATCTTGCTGATGCCGTCGACGACGTTGCTGAAAAAGTTAAGCAGGCCGTCGAAATCGATCTTCGGCATGCCCGGCCAGTAGCGTTCGATAATGCCCTCCTCGGCAAGGTAGTCACACGGAAGCGGCTCTCCTCCGGTGCTCCGCTCGTCGGCCTGCAGCAGCTCGAGGCTCTGAGGATGGGGCAGCTCCGGGTTCCTGGTAAACACCAGGGAGCCGTTTGCATGATCGAACCGGACGTTCACTTACGCCCCGCAGTTGACAATGATCGTACCCGCAGCGCCGCCCTCGGTGGTACGGTCCAGATGCATCTTATTGGTAAGCACTGAGAGCGTTCTGAGTATCTCTGCTCTGTCCGGACAATCATCTTTGAGCGGACAGGTAGTACACCGGGTCATGCTGATGGTCCACATCGATTTCTTTGCCATATCTATAACCTCCTATTGGAATACTCTTCGACTTTTGCCACCAGCTGCCTGGCCGCTTTATCCAGATCCTGCTCCGATATGCCATTGCCCTGGGAGATGATCTGGATGCTCCCTTCTGAAAACACGACCTGCGTCGTGTTCTGGTTGCCTCTGCTGGCCTCCCGAGGATTGCGGACCTCTTCACCGCGAAGCAGCCAGCGAGGCCCTGTTTCGGAGACATACCGCGTGCCGCCGTGGTAAGGAGTATTCCAATCCAGCGAACTGGCGTAATCGGCCCATGCCTGCGAGTTGGAATTTACCTGGAGCTGGCTGTAGGTATCGGCAAGGCTGTAGGTGGTAGAAGTCACCACAGCGCCAGAGCCGCGCGGCTGCGAAACGCTGTTCATCATCTGATACACCGAAGATATCTGCATAGCAAGCGCCTCAAGCTTCGCCTGAGCAGAGGAAACATCGAGCTTGAATTCCTTCACTGCGGTGATATCGGCATTAAGGTTGCTCACTCCCTCGTGCAGATAAACAACCCACTGGTCCACCGACTGGATCGCCTGTATCTGTTTATTGGCAAACCGCTCCCATGCCTGGCCTGAAGTCTCTGCGTCCACTGCCATGTTATCAAGCTTTGACTCCAGCTCTTTGATCATGTTATTCGCCCTGCCCATTTCAAAGGCCATGCTGGAACCGAAGCTGTTGTGGAAGTTCTGATACTTATCCGCAAAATCATTCAGGACGCCCAGAGCCTCCTGCGTGCGTTCAGGATCAATAAAATTGAGACTCTCCTTGCTGAAGATGTCTTTAATTTTTTTGTAGTTCGCATCGAATTCCTCATCCGGTGTTAGCGGCCTCGCCTCTCTCGCCGCCCGTCTCGACCGGGAATCATCAGCCGCCTGTTTGAGCTTGTCCGCCAGCTCGTAATACCCCTGGGCTTTCTGCATGGCATCGTCATAGGCTTTCACCATGCTGTCGCGCAGCCGATCATACCCCTTGATCTCCTCTTCAATAACTCCCCTCGCCTTTTCAGCGAGCTGAATATATTTCTCCCGTGCATCCGATTCGCGCAGATATTCAAGGCCGCGCCTCAGCTCCTCATTGATCTGCTGCTGCATTCTCAGGCGCTCTTCGAACGGCAACCCTTTTTGTTTATCCATTTCCTTAAACAGCTTTTCCGCGGTCCTGTAGAGCTCAGCCTCCTCTTTTGCAAGCTTATCAACCGAGGGGTTGAGGTTATCGATCTTCACCTTAAAGCTCTCGACGGACTCAGACGCACCGGAAATAACTTTTTTCACTGCCTCGCTTTCCGTCGCTGAGCTTTTCGTTTCTTCGACATAACGCTTCCACTTTCCACTCGCCTCATCCATTACAACAGAACCCGATTTAATGGCGGCGTTCAGCTCCTTATATGACTTCATCCCCAGCTCTTTGATCGTATCGTTATACTTCGATGCCCGCTCATCAAGGAACTTCTGTTCTTCAGCAACATCGCTCATTATTTGATCAATCTGCTGCGTGCCGGCTCCGGACAGGTCAGTAACATAATCAACGATCTCCCCGATCTTGTAGCCTATGAGCGCGGCCAATGCCGGCAGCATCACTTGCGCTATGGTTGCGCCGGCTATCGACGACGCGGCTGTTAAACGTCCGAGTGCTGCTACTATCGCATCGAAATTGACTGCAATGGCTGTCAACGTGCCAGCTGAAAGCATGATAAAGAGCTCATCGAACTGGCTCGTAAGCGTATCTATTGCACTGCCTACGGCTCTCACGGTCCCTACGGCCGTTTCAACCGCCGACGAGATTGACCGCGCCCACTCCTGTGCTTTGCCGCTGTCAAAGGCCTCGTTCACCGCATCGCGGAGATCTGAGATATAGCCTTTCAGTTTGTCGAAGGCCCCTGCATCAGCCACTAAAGAAACAAAGTCACGCCAGAAGCTCTTTATTTCCTCTATCAAACCTTTCCACGTCGTTTGCATACTGCTCATCTGCCCGCCGAATCGATCGCCCATACCCGACAGGAGAGCTTGTATCGCCTTTTCAGAGGAAAGCCCCGCGTTGCCGATGTTGGCCACCTCTTGCGCCGTGAGTCCCAGCTTTTGCTTCAGGATCTCGTAGGCAGGCACGCCCTGCTCGGCAAGCTGCATCAGCTCCTCGGCGCTAACCTTCCCTTTCGTCTGGATCTGTCCCAGGGCGCGGGAGATACCCATAAACTTTTCCTCGCCCCCTCCGAGGGCCGCGGTGGTATCTCCGAGAATGCGCATAGTCTCAATGGTAGGGTCGAGGCCCATGGATTTCATATTGATAAACGACTTGATCAAGCCGTCAATCTGGAAAGGCGTAGCACGGGCGAAATCATTAAGCTCCTTAAATTTCTGATTGGCCGCTTCCTGAGAGCCGAGCAGCGTAGTAAGGGTGGTTATATACAGCTCGTTCGACGAGGCGACGCCCAGGGTGCCGGCAGCGAGCTCCCGCAGCCTGCCGGCGGCACTCTTGATGATTTCGAAAGCCCCGAGTCCCTTGACGAAATCCCAGACCTTGCTCTCGGCACGCTTGCAGGCTTCACCGAAAGCACCCACACTGTCGGCAACGTTCTTGAAAATTCGTGTTGCATCGTCATTGGCACGGATATGAATTGCAATTTCAGCCATGATATAATTCCTTTATGGGACTTCTTAAAACATTACTCTGGCTCTGCGGATCCGCTGCCGTCGTATATGGCGGAATCGTCGGGTTCTTTGCGTTACTTGCCGCGCCTGCTTCCGGGATCATTATTCTTGTCCTTGTTCTCCTCATCTCGAAGCTCCTTTAACTCTTCCTCTACTGCAGCCAGCAACTCCAGATCTACGAGATCAACATCGTAAAGCCTTAAAATTGTTCCCGCATCGACAAGCTCATTAAGCGAGAGCAATCTCTGCCTGATTTCCAGAATCCTTGCGCCGAGGGGATCGAGAGGAGGAAGCTTGCACTCTCCCTCGATGCACTCCGGATCGTAGCCGTCCTTTTCCAGAGCATCCCGGCAGGCGTCACAAGAGACGCCAGGGAAATCCTCCTTCGCAAGGATAAAGGCCCTGATAAGGTTCCTGGTCTCCTGGGCGCACTGCCCTTCGAAACAAGCCGGCTCAGAGCCTTCCTCCTGCAACCTCTCCTTACAGACCTCGCAGCTTACCCCATCAAAGGGATAAGCTATTGTCCGTTTGGGAGCACGCCCTCCTCCAGAAACTCCAGGGAGTCAACACACTTTTCATTGACGAAACGGGCGAACTCGTTACTCTTGGTCATGAACATATCGAGGTTCCTCTCGTTAAACTCGATCGGTTTGCCACCGATAGTCAAGCCCGGATGTTTATGGTCCTCGATCTTCCTCCATCCGCCCACGGCCTTTCTGCCGAGATAGATATCCATAAGCTTGCTTGAGTTCGCGCCGGTGAGCCGTGCATTTTTCTCAGCCTTTATCCTGATCGCATTCAGGTCTTCCCTGTCCTGGTAAAAGATGAGGACCTCTGTATCCACATCGTACTGAATCCATTTGTTCGGCTTCTTGTCCTTTTCAAAGACTGCTATCTCTCCCATCTATTCCTCCGTTTTATGCCAGCACGTCGGCCGACTGTCTGTTGATAGCCGTTATCAAGAACGGCTTTGTGGTGGTCATGCCCGTGGGCGCTGCAGCGCAGCCCAGGCAGTTGAACTCCACCGGGTGCTTGATCGTCCCTGTCTCTGTAGGGGCATCGACATTGGCGAACTTCAGGTTCGGCAACTCGATCTTGACTGTGCGGTAGTAGGGATTGGCAATCATCGCCCCCGTAAACGTTATGTCCAGTTTCTTGGCGTTGCCCGCTTCCCAATCGGTGAAGTAGGCTGCCGAGGTGTACCGCGGGAACTGGAGCTTGAGCGACACTTCCGGCAGTCCGTCGTTCATCGGCTCGTCGATCGTGTTGAAGGTACCGCCCGCACCGTACACGCCGGACATCTTGCGCATGAACTTCAGCTCGAAGCTGTTCGGCCATATCTTGTCTCCGGCACCGAGCGCGCCGCCGTCCTGGGCGTTCATCCGGAAGATGCCATGGTTGAACATTACACGGTTCTTCGTCTCGAAGTAGGTGACGTTTGCGAACGTGACCAGGGTGTTCACCACAGAATCGGTGATCTTGTTGTCGATGATCGTGTGATAGATGATCTGGACCGGCTTACCTACTTCACCTTTTATAGTGAACCCGATGATCTTCGAAGAAGTGCATTCCTCGATGTTGATCTTCTTGTTAAGGACAAGCGTCGCAAACTTGCCGTCGTTGTTGTCGGCCAAGGGAAAGGTCTGCTGATACGCTGTAGTAGCTCCCTGCTGCACCGGAGCGCCGCCGGTGCTGCCTGCACCTAGGGCTATGAGCAAGTCATGCCCGTCATACCTGAGATACGCCGGCAGATCGCCCGCTACCGCAATCTCGCCGGGATCAGAGTCCTGAGGGAAATACAGTCCCAGTGAATCGTCTATATTGTTCGGCCTGTCTTTGCGTATCGAATCAGGTAGGATCAAAATGCCGTTGTTCGCCCCGCAGGCCACGGCCGTTCCCCATGTTGCCGCCTTCTTGATTGCCGCTTTGACTTCTATGCCCGCTACGCCTCCCATGGCTTAGCCCTCCTTTTCCGTTTTCTTTGAGGCCGGAGGATCCACAACCTTATCGAGCCGGAAAAAAGCCCCGGCAAGCATGATGCCGACCGGCTCTGACTTGCTGACTTTGAACCGTTCGTTCCCCACCTTGAGCTCCACGGGTTCGAATATTTCGCTGCCGAAATCTGCGGGTTCGATCTCATAAGACTCTCCTTTTTTGAGAGACCCGTATTTCGGGTGCGTGGTGTCCCCGATCTTAGCCGTTACCTTAAGAGTTGTTGCCATTGCTGTGATCCTCCTTTAAAGTTATCCGTAAACTTCTTCCATCAAAACCGAATATTCCATGACCAAAAAGTAATCCGGATGGTTAGCGCCTTCGTCATTCTCCTCGTCACCAGCCTCAATGCTATCGACGCCAGGAATACTTCTTAACAGACTGTCCGACTTAAGGATGGCCTTATCGAGCACCTCCTCAAACTCTATGATCTCGCGAGCCCCCAGCTCTTTATTGTGTTGTTTAAATCCGCAATAGAGCCGTACTATCCGCTTCCGCTCGTGGGATATCCCGGTTTCCTGCTCCTTCTTTGTCCTCGGCGCAGTTATCAGGACAATCGGCATTTCCTCATTTCCGATTTCCGGCTTCTTTTTAAACACCTGCTTGACCGTCAGCGTCGCGTTCCACTTGCCGGATACAAAGGCGATAATATCCGCATCAGTTTCGAGGAGCGTTTTGAAGCCGTCGAATACGGGAAGAAAGCCCATTTATCTCATGCCCTCAATGACGGTTATTAGCTGCGCCCGATATGCTGCATCGAGCGTCTGGTTCTTGAGCAGGTTCTTTGCATTCACTTCGTCGAGACAGTAGAGTCTTTCGGCTTTATATCGATCACCTTCCACTTCACAGGATAGTGCTGCGGCTCCGAAGGAGTCGGCGGAATCTCCTGCTTTATGTACTGCGTTTCCACTGCCTGCGGCTGTACCGTAGAACAGCCCGAAGAGCTCAGCATGAACAGCATCAATACCAAAAACAATGCTATCGTTCTCATATCCTCCACCTTTCAAAGCGTCAATGTGTGCAATGCGGTCACACTTCTCTTGCTCTATGGCAATCTGCCGGACACAGGTGCTTTTTGCCTTTTTAATGTCATCCCGGAGCGCTGTGATGCTCTCCTGACTTTTCTGGTTTGCTTTCGTCAGAGCCTCATTGTTCACCTTGAGAACCTTGATATCGGCATCCCGAGTGTCGATCCGCGCTCCCTGGATTTTCCACACCGCTGCGCCTGCAATCATCGCCCCGATAAGGTAGGGCAGGAGAAAGCGAAATATCTGAAGGTATGGCATTACTGCCCTCCCCCTGTAAACGGAATGGTAGGGCTGAACTTATTGAAGCCGTACAAGGCCGTCAAGAGTCCTACAACACCCATAGGGATATCAGGCAATTCCCCTTTTTTGATGACGACCACGCCGGCGTAGACGAGATAGACTACGACGACAACAATAATCATCACCCTGCTGAATGACAGCTTCCCTGAATCATCAGTAATGAGCTCAAGACATCGCTTCATGATTTCACTCTCCTTAGCGTGATGCCAAAGTTGCCCCTGTTTCTCCATCCGAAATACCACTCCCATCTTTTGCCCTTATAGGAGACAAAGGGCAGAATGATATTCCATCCCGATTGCGGATTGAACACCCTGTCAGGGTGTCTATTGTCGAGTCGGTCGGCCATGCCCACAACAAAGAAGGTGAAGTTGTGCAGAGGGTTGCGTATTGCCCAGCCGAGTCGGCGCCACCAGTTCGGTGAGCTTTCCTTGACGTAGAGATTCAGCAACGTCCATCCCCGCACCTTAAGAACAAGAACAGGGAACTCAGGGTGTCTTAAAGCCCCACTCTCATCCCTTCCATCCACAGGGTCGTTTTCGTTCCCAAACCACCAGCAGGGATTCCATTTCTTGCTTAACACTGTTTTCCTTTCCTTCCCGGCATACAGCCGATACGATAGTGCTCATAGCACTGAAAACAGGCCGGTTCGTTGCGCCTGATACAGTGCTGTCCATCGTGATGACATTTCTTTCCCTTCTCAGGGGCCTGCTGGAGCCACTCTTTGAAGGTCAGAATTCTCACGGGATCTGTCGTCACCTATACCTCAATGATCTCTAACTCAAAAGCATTTTCACCGTTGAGCCTGAAGAGAAATTCCCCGAAACCTTTCGCACTCTGTGCTATGCCATCCTGACCGCCTACAGCGTCGAACATCTCAGCGACAATGATACAGCCGTGTGAGTCGTCAGAGAGGTTGCCCTTATGAAACAGGATATGATCACGCCCCGGCACTGCCGTTACTTCGAAAGTGTTGCCGAACTTCGGCGAGTTCACGCGCTTGCAGATGTACTTGCCTGCGGGGATGCAGGATACGCTCTTTTGATTATTCAGCCAGGGCCGCTCGACGGTGACGGCAAAAGGAATGCCGCCCATATGCGGCGTAACTCCGCAGTCGAGCAATACGCCGAAGGTTGCATTGCGCAACATAGAGATACGTTTTAAGATGACTGTTTTCATCTATTCCTCCCTCACTTTTTAAAAATGAAAGAAACAACTAGACTTACGATCAAGGATGTCCCTCCGCTGATCAACCCCACTTTAAAATAGAGGCTCTTAATATCGTTCCGGCTCACATCAATAGCCGTCCAAATGTTTTTTACTCCTGTATCAATATCCTCAAGGGTAGCTTTCACATACCCCTTGAATTCGCTATTCTCAGTGCGTTCCTCTTGACACTTCGGATAGAATTCACATTCAGGAGACATTATCCTCTGCCTTTCCTATTGCCCAGTGCCTAGAGCCCAGATTTTTTGATCTCATTCTGCACCTCATTGTCCATGGTCTTTTCGACGCCATCGCTGCTGTTGAACTTTGCCAGGGCATCGGTCAGGTACTGACGTTTGCCGTATTTCTCTGATGATCCCTTACCCTCATGGATGGTATCCGCGTACTCGGCTGAGTTGTAATTGATAACCTCGTGCTGGCCCGCACGGAAGGTGACTCCGTCAGCGGTCTTTGACGCGCCGGGCCTGAGCCAGTTGAGCTTGTTCCGCAGATTGCCCATTAAAACAGGCACCGGGTAGCTGCCCGGACGACCGCCGAGCATATCGAACTGGCCTCTCTTTTGCGTCTTGTGCTGCACCTTAACATCGAAATTGCCGTCCTGCATCTTGACAGTCCGTTTATTGTTCAACCTGACCGCTGTGCGGCCAGGACCTGATAGCCATTCAAAAGCATTGCGGTGCACTCCAATCGCAATGCGTACAAGACCTCTGTCGATCGCCTTGGGCGTCTCAGCGGCCAGCTGCCGGAATCCGGTGATGACCAGCTTATCGCCCTGTACGTTTGCCTGCAGACTAAGCATCGGAGTCCTCCACAAAATGGCTCGTGGTAACCGTGCCGAATGAAAAGCTGCTGCTGTCGGTAGTCACCCCGGCGACGATCTTCGCGATGAGGGTTTCAGCTTCGGTGACATACTCCTCCCTCTGCCGTCTGACCTTAAAGAGATCCAGACCCTCGGTGCCGTCGACGCTCCCCAGGTAAAAATTGATCCTCCGCTGAAGCATCTCGGCGGCGACAAGGCACTTCTCAGCGCGCTTGACATACTCGGCCGTGGGCGATATCGCAGAGGAATAGAGTGCTTCGCCTATTCTCCCTGAGAGGATTGCCGCTATCTCGGCGATAATACTATCGACATATGACTTGAAAGCATTCTCGTCGCTCTGACGAAACATATCTTTCGTGAAGCCGAAATCTATGATTTCCTGATTCGTTACCTTTGCCATTCTATTGACATTCAGGATTATTTAGCGCCAAATGAGCTTGATATGCTGCAGCCGTTGCGTCCTCATCCCAATCTGTACCATCATGATTAAGGACCTGGAATTTACTTCCGCAGGGACAAACTATATGCGCGATCGCTGGATTTATTTCTTCTGGCATGTATCCCTCCTATTGTCCAATAACTCTGGAATGTATTCTGAAGAGCCCCTGTGCAGTCCCTCCATTTTTGTACGCAGATTTCACATAACGTGATGTGCTCTCATGTGTAATACTTGCTATATAACGTACCGTGCCGTCATAATCAGTAACTGCAACGGCGTCTTCGCGTCTGACCCCGTAGAAAGTGGAATTATCAGAGCTTTCCTGTATAATCAACGAGCCTGGCTGATCTGATATACTTATCACGCGATACTTGCCATAGTGATCATATGGAGCGCTTGTAGATTGCTGACAATCTCTCGATGTCCCCTGAAAGCTGCCATTTGCCCCAAGCGGTGTAGACGTATCCACATATGCCGCTGCCAGCAGCCGTTGCATAGTAGCCACCACTCCTATTCTGTTTGTCCCGGCTGGTGTAGCTACTCCTGAGATCACAGCAACTGGGAGAGATTGAGTTGCTGAAGTCCCCCCCTTCCCCCCGTGATCTCCATAAATAAGTCCGTTATATCCATAATGGAAACTGCGTCAATAGCGAAAGTGGTCGATGAGGCAGGTGTCCCCGTGTTTTTCACCCGGATGCGGATATAATATTGGACAGCCGGATCCGGAACATTCTCCTGTAAAACATAAGAATTCGATCTATTGCCATTAAGCGTGCGTGAATGGAAATTAACATCATCACGAAACGCCTCGATCTCAAGAATCGTGTTTGATGCGGTAGTCACAATCGTGGATGCAGCCGATGTAGTAGTAAGCCCCGAATTCTGGTTGAAATATTTCCCATTTGTGGCCGTCGTGCCGTCAAGCAGCCAACCGCATCGGTTTTGATTGTCTTTATCGATCAACTCTATATAAAATTCCTGGTTCGCAATCCTCTGCGATAAGGAAACCAGAGCATACAGTAATGAAGGGAAATGATAAGCATTTTTAGATAGCAGAATAGTTTCACTGTTCCCAGTAACCCCAGTGTCTATGTTCAGTTTGCCGCCGCTCACAGTACACAACATACCCGGACCAAGTGTTAAGTCCCAGATATTTGTATCGATATCACTTCCGTTAAAATCATCTCTGAAAGATTGCTTTATAGCCTGGACTACTTCCATAACACCTCATCCCTCCCCCCTCCCCCTACCAAGGGGGAGGGGTTCATTAGTTATCAATCACCGCTCTACGCGCTGAGAGCGCATCTCCTGTGCTGCTCTGCCAGGCCTATGATGCCGTTGTAGGCGCCGGTCCATACCTGGTCGGCACCGAGGATCAGCTCATTCCTCTGGGCATCCCGTGCATTGAAGTCCTCCCATTCGCCCCGCATATTCTTGAAGCCCGGTAGCGAGACGTAAAAATAGTTGTGGCTCTCGGAGATGTAGGTGGTCGGAATCACCGCCTGGATGTTGTAGACGATCTCGTTGATGTTCGAATTCGCATTGGCGAACGAGGCGGCGAGCGCCTTGGCGATCTTGAAGCGGTCGCTCTCGCGGCAGGTGATGACGAACCGCTTCTGCCCGGTGTTCTTCGCCTTCTTGGTCTTCAGAGAGGCGAGTATGCCGGCACAGGCCTTGTTGATCGTGGTGGAGATATCGGTGTCGAATGCGACGTTGATGCTGCTGTCCAGCGCGATCAAGAGGCCGTAGAAGAGCTGCGCCTTTTTGTCGTAATAACCAAGATAGGCATCCTCGAAGAGCTGATCGATGAGATAGTACTCATTGTAATTGATCCAGTCGTCGAGGATGGGGAGACCTCCGATGAAACGGAGCATGCCCACATCGGTCTTCGCAGTGGAGGGCAGCCTGCTCAGCTTGGCCTCTTCGCCGGCCGTCATCTGGTAGAAGGTGACGCCGCCGGTAACGTCGAGGACCGGGAATTTGTTCGAGCGGGCCTGCCGCATATCCACTTCCTTGAAGATGAGCTCGTAACCCCGATCTACATCGGTGACCACGCCGGGGTCCGAGACGACCTCGATAATGGGGATCATTGCCTGCAGGTTCGGGTCGGACACCCTCATCTTCTGCCCCCTGACGGGCATCGATGCCTGCTTCCGGGCGAAATGGGAAAACGCATTCAGAAGCTGCTTCTTCTCATCGCCTTTTTTAACGTCTTTCATTCCCTTCCAGTTGATGATCTTCATGCCGCCTCCGGCAACGCTCCCCATGATCGGGAAGAAGGTGAACGATGCCGCTGTCTCTGCGGCATGGCCGCTACAGGCAAAGGCAAAGCCGGCAAGGCTCACCATGAGTAAAAGTAAAGCAAGGAACATAACTATCTGTTTATTTCTCACTGGTCATATCCTCCTTATTTGTTCTCCATGAGCTCTACGGTCACGGTGGTATCCGCTGCGGCCGCATCCTCGACGGCTATGCCCATCAGCGTGTTGCCAGCAGCCGTCTTGTTCGCATTGCCGGCTGCCGCTACCCAATACATCTTGTCTCCCGCGGTGACGGCGAGAGCCGCCTCTTTGGGGAAGCTCGCCCTGCTTCGGAACGCATAGACTCCCTCGGCATTCGCAGCATAATCACCGAGGGCTACGAGGACATGCCCGTTGCCCACGATCACATCGTTGACCGCTACTGCGGCGTTGTGCTTGTACCGCAGCGTCCTTGACTTGTTGACGCCTGAAAGTATCGTCGCCGTTGCCATCGATTATTCCTCCTTTTCGTCTTCAGGGATGAGGGGGTTTTGGCCCGACTTCTTCCCTTCGGGGCCTGTGTTACCGTCGCCTGCCTCGCCCGTGGGCTTTTTCTCGCCGGGCTTAAGCTGCCCGTCAGGGAAAGCCTTTTCCATCCGGGCGGTGAGCACCTTGATCTCGCCCTGCAGGAATTCGATGGGCCAGCCGGTCGCCACGGTTTTTACGCCTGCGGCGGCTTCGGGCGTGGTCTCGATGTCGCCGAGCGCTGCCTTCATGCGGGCGTACTCGTCGCACAGGTGCGTCCGGTATGCCTTGCCGTCCTTGGCGTCGCGCTCGAGCTCGGCGTTCTTGCCGGTGAGCTCGTCGACCTTGGCGGTCAGCTCCTTGACCTTGGTTTCGAGTACGGACGTCGCGGTCTTGACGGATTCGGTCATCGCCGCTTTCACCTGCTCCAGCCAGTTCTCTTCGGTGAAGGCCTTGCCGCCGAAGAGCAACGACAACATTTTCAGAAACTCTTTCATCTCTTCTTCTCCTTCTTCGTGGTCTGAACGGTCAAAGCCGTTTTCATTGCTCTCAGCGCCCTTCTGTGCCGTAGCGCCCGGTTGGGCGCCCAGCCATACCAAGCTGCCCTCAGTCGCTTCTCCAGGGGGGACATATTCCCAATACAGGACCTGATTGAACTCACCTTTGACCGCAATCAGATCCGCAGCTCCGAAGCCTATACTGACGTGCCGGTAAATTCCCGCATTGATGTTTAGGATGGTCTCTTTGTTAAAGTCGTTGTTGAGCATGTACATCCATGCCCATAACACTTTGACCATAGTGACCCCCGCAGGTAGCTTAGGCTTCTCGCCGGTAAGCTCCTCGAATCGCTCCGGGGTCAGCTGCTCGCATGTAGCAGCAAAGAAAAGCCCCTTGCCGGGGCCGGACCGGGAGTGGCCGATGAGAAATGACTTGCCCGGCATAGTGCGAGCAAAGTCATCAAGAAGCGGCTCGGGAAAGCGCTCTCTGTCCCTGTCGACACAGTTATGCGCAAATAAAAACTTGCGGACATAGAGCTGATCCGCAGTATGCGGCTCAAGAGTGTAGGCATTGACCTGAGCCACGATCTCCGGAGTGATCTCGACCCCGACGATCGCCTTGATTGCAAGGATCTTCGAATGCTCCAGGCCCTTGAACTTGCCCTGCTCCTTCTCCTGGGTGATCCTGGCAAGGAGCTGCTTGCGCGTCAGTCTCATATCGCTACGCCCTCTTCGCGCATTTTCTTGATCACGTCCTCGCAGGTAACATAGCTCTTGGTGGCCTGTATCCCGTCCTTGAAATCAGCGGTCTCTTCGGTGATCTTGTCGACCTCGCCGTCTTTGGGCTGCGTCAGTCTTTTTATAGCGGCCTCTGCAGCGTCGGTGACGGTCTTCCTCGTATCACCTTCTATGAATGCCCGTATGAAATCGGGGTTCTTCATGTTTTTGATTTCCGCCAGGGCCTCCTCTCCCTTCATCTCCTTCGACTTTCCTGTAGCCATTGTGCGCACCTCTTTGGAAAATTTGTTGCTCCTATTGATAGCAAAAATTTATTTCATGATTTGACAGCAAGAAAAAAGGCCGTAAGTTTTTTTACTCACGGCCTCTGGATGAACAGAATAAATGTTACTGGGCCAAGGCTACACAGATTGCACATGCATCAGGAGCAGGGGTAAAAGCAATGAAGAATTTGCCGTCTTTCTCTTTGATGGTATTCGAACACCTGCAGCGCGGGTGCGTATCCTTCACCGGGATCACAGCGTTCTTCACATCAACATCCCACTCTTTCCATTCATCGACCTTCGCTTCCTCGGCCGCCATGCTCATCTCGGACCGCGCCAGACGCTCCCAGTCGCTGTTCGCATTGCCGAAGAGTTTCTCGAGGCGCGTAGCCACATGGCGTGGGTTGGTGCCGGCGAGCATCTGGGCTTCCATCTCAGGCAGGATCCTCTCGACAATCGCTTTGGTCGCATTGTCCTTCAACAAAGAGAAACCGCTCCTGCACAGCTCATCATAAATCTCTCTGTTTTTGATGATGTCGAGGATAGGGCGCTCTTTGCCGATCATCTTCGCCGCCTGTATGAGCCCCAGGGAATAGCTCTGCCCGTAGTACCAGCGGACAGGGGAAGACGGATCATCGATATCAAAGGAGCCGTACCAGTCCTTATAGGCCCTCATCACCGCCGTACGCTGTTCATCGGAGAATGAGAATGCTTCGATCGGGGGAACGTCCTCGGGGCCTTTTACTGATTTGCCCTCGTACGGCAGCTTCAGGATGGTAAATACAACGTCGCGGAGCTCAGCCCACCGCGCCTTGAGGGCGCCTTCGTAATCGCTCTCTACTTTGTCCAGCTCGGGCCACGGCTGCGTGCGCTGGAGCTCTTTAAGGCCGTGATGTGCACCGCAGCTGCAGCTGCCTGTCTCTTTTTTGCCGGTGAGGATGATAACGCCCTTTGCTCTTACTTCTTTTCCGAGGGCGAGGTCCTCGCGGCTGATCTCGATGCCGGCGCGCTCGGCATTCTGCATGTAGTACATATCTGCCTGGCCGTTCAGGAACCGGGCCTGCGCCTGCTTCACAAGGTCATGGAGGTTCACCGTTTTCCATGTGATCGTCCAGTCACCGGGCTTCCAGGTCCTGCCGCGCAGGAGGAGCAGCTCGCGCACCAGCCGGTAAAGGAGGGGCGTCTTCGCAGCCTGGCGTGTCTTGACATCGGCCAGGATCATCTCCGCTTCAGAATCACTGAGCCCCTGGGTCGTGGACCAGCGGAGCCCGAACATCCAGGGGGGCAATCCTGTTTTTGCGACGATCTGCTCCAGGAGAGCCCTCATCGGCATTTCCACATCGAGCACCTGGCCGACGGCGCCGATGATCTCCAGTTTGATCTCGGCGTCCTTATGAATAGCGGAGACGAAATCGACCGACTTCCCCTCGCGCTTGGATCTGACCGCATTGGACAGGTCTGTAGAGAGCTTCTGACGCCTGGCTTCGAGATCGATCTGATCTTTGGTGAGGGATTTGTAGACCAGAGAAAAGGAAGGGTCACCGAACCGCTCCCATACATTCTGCAACGAGTTGAATATAGTGGCGAGGGTCCTGCTCACTATCTCGCAGGATCTCATCAGGGGAACGCCGCGAGGGTCCCCGTTCTCGCAGTTGACGCTGAAGAAATCGAGCCGTGAAAGGTCGAGAGGTCTCGGCGTGCTGTCGCCGTAGCCCTTTTGCAGGACCTCGAATGTGCCGTCATCTTTCTGTTTGAACGTGAAGGTGAGCGAGTCGGCGGTGTTCAGCCCGATGATGTCGGAGCGTTTCTTATCATAGACCGGCTCGCCGAAGCCAAACCCCTGCTCCCATGCTTCGCTCGTCAGTGCCTGCTGATAGGCATGCACTCCCTTCTGCAACTGGTTGACCGGCACGTTGTACCACCAGTCCTTGATCTCCTCCACCAACGCTTCATTGTCCCCCTCGATGTCCGGATACCCGTCCAGTGCAGTGAGCCGGTTGATCGCTCCATCGATGACCGGCATGGTCTTCCGGAGGAACTCGTAAAACGCGCCCTCAACCTTGCGGGTGAAAAACTCCTCGAACTTCTGCGTATAGGGTCCCTGCGCCTGCCGGGGCCTGAGCTGCATGTCGAAAGAGCCCGACGGGGCTTTTGAAAACAGACGTGAAAAAATATTCCATCTCATAGCTCGCTCCTTATCAATTTCCGCTTGCAAACACGTCGTCGCGGCCGGTTTCATTCATAAAAAGTTTTGCAAGCACTCTTGCTCTATCTGCGTCAATAAGATGGTCGTTACTCTTCGAGTAGATCCTGTGCTTGCTGCCGTAGGTGCAGGTATGCCCGGTGTAAGAGACAACGATGTCAGGGTCGGGCGGATACTCCAGCTCCATGCGCTGCATCTTCTTTACAAGGATATCGGTCGCCAGTTCTTTGAGCGTGATCTTCGCCGGCTTCCCTGTCTTGGCGTCAATGATAGGGGTCCCCTCTTCATCTACATTGTCCGTTGTCGACTCGAACATGAATCCCCGAAGCCGGTCGTCATAGTCTTTGTCCCGATACTGTGGGAGCCCCTGCAGATCGTGAGCAACCGCGGAGCCGGCGTTGCCGAAGTCGGTCCCCCATCCAAGGGACTCTTTCGGTTCGAAGATATCGTCGATCGCATCGAGCGCTTGGCACTGCTGGTCGTAGGTGACTTGCCGCAGCTGGAGCCGGGCCACCCACCTGTCCTTCTTGCCGATCCTCTTATGCACAATCAGCTCCGTGGGATCCCCGGTATAGCCGAAGTCGCCGCCACCCTCCTTGGCGCCCTCGCGTGTCTCATCGAAAAAGCTCTTGATGAGCTTCCTGAACTCGGACTCCTCGCCCTCCACATAATCGAAAAAGCCGGCCAGGCGGTAAGTCGTGTCGAGGATGGTAACAGCCTTGGGGACCGGCCCGCTGTCTCCGGCCACATACTCGCATCGGTACCCATAGGCGCTCACTTCTCCATTGGCTGAATCGACCATGATCTTCAACGCGCGGTACTCAGGGATCTCTTTAATGCAGTACCTGAACTGTTGCCATGGGAAAACAGAGTTGGCAGGATCCCCGTCCTCACCCAAGACATTGTGCTTATACTCCGGCGAATCCTCTCCGCCGTAAAGATCTATATAGAACTTCTTTCTCTCAGGCGACCAGTACGGCGAAGGCATCAACATCTTCGGCCATTTAAAGAGCTGGAATTTGATCTCCTTAATATGGTTCGATGCCTCTTTGAACGCTTCGATCTCCGTGTCTTTCTCGCCCTCGGCAAGTTTGCTCAACCGGTAGAATTCCGTATCGCGCCGGCCGTCGGGCACCGAGTAGAGCTTCACCACACAACCGGGCTTGACCGCACGGAAAAACTCCGACCACTGTTTTTTATGATCCAGTTTCGCCGCTTCATCCTTGATGGCGAATGTCCGCACGTGTATTCCTCTGTATGCCTCGCCGTCATGTCCGGCCGGCCTGAAATAGAGTTTGAACCTGGTATCGAACCTGAACCGGTGATGCGGATGTTTCTTGTGCTCCACAAGCGAAGGCTTCAGGTCCTCGTTGAAGTCGAGCTGTTCGAGCATCGCCTCGATGATTTCGTCCAGGTGCGTCTGCTGCGGCGCGCCTATCAGCCCGGAGCCGTTCTGCACGGTAAAGGCTTTATAAAGCGCGTACGCGACGATCTCGCGGGTCTTGCCCACCTCGGCGCCGCACTTGTGTATCGTGTGGCCGGGATATGCAATAGAGTCCTCCTGATAGTCCCAAAGCGTATAAGAGTCCTGGTGATCGGGGTCTTCAGGCTCCCTTAAAAAAGCAGGTATCCATAGGAGCGGTGATGAGCAATAGCAGGCAAGCTGGAACTGCTGCAGGTCTTCGTAGGGCTCGGGGTATTCTTTTCGGGCCAGTTGGTGGTAAGTCCAATTATGCAGCTCCAGCCACTTCTCGAAATCTTCACGGGGAACAAGGATCGCCTTGCGGAGGTCATCCATCGTTACAGGCTCAACCGTATCAATGAAGGGCTTCACTGCTGCTGTGGCTTCTTCTCGCGCGCACGCTGGGCAGCAGCCGCCGCGCGGCCCATTGCCGCGCCAAGAGTATTAGCCACCTTTTCTTCGGTATCAAACTTCTTCACGATCTGCGGCGTGATCATGAAGTTTGTGGGCGTGATCCCCAGGACCTCCATGCCTTTCCACAGCGGCAAAAGCGACGGGTGATTCATAACCTTGTAACCGAGCTGCTGTCCATCCTTGCCGAAGATCAGCGACTTTACCAGCGTTCCGTCCGTCAGGATATCGGCAATCAATCGCTGGATAACCTCTATCCCGCCGGCGATCTGTACAGCCGCAAGGTCTTTCAAATCCCCAAGCTGTCCGTCTCTCATGGCTTTCTCAACAGCCTGGAGATTCTTTATGAGCTGCGCATTGTCAAGACATATCTCGCCGGGCTCTGTCTCGCCGTTCGCAACGTGCTCACATTTTTTAAAATGACGACAGGTAGTTTTGCAGGGAGGAAATACGCTCCGCACCAATCCCTCGGCATACTGCCCGTGCTTCCAGGCGTTGCGGTTCCCCTTCATGGCATCGGCTTTCGCGGGACTCTTCGCCGCATTCTGCCGCTGCTGGCGCGCCTCTTCGGTCATGGTGTAGGGACGGCGCATAATGCGGAGCTCTTTCGGGATGCCGTACTCTTCCTCTTCGGCGCCGGCTTCGCCCGAGGATTCCGATGGAGGTGGAGGGGTATCCTCTTCCTTTTCGAGCCTTTCGATCTGTTTGAGGATTTGTGTCTCCTGGGTATATAGATCGTCGATCGTGCTCGCAGGAACGACTCTGCCTTCGTTGAGATGTCTGACGGCGTTGCTGATGCTCACCCTGATAAGCGTGAGTTTCTTCTTCAGTTGCGCCAGAATTTCGTCTTTGTTGTCTGCCAAATTAAATAGCCCTCCGGTGTTAACCTTTGGGCTATTAATAGCAGAAAACTATTTCATGATTTGACAGTTAAGCGGCCATGGCGTCTTTGATCCCCTTGCCGGCAAGGATAATTTTCCGTATCCCCTGCAGCTCCTTGATGATGAGGTCGAGGCGCTCGGACTTGATGTCCGCGCGGAAGCCTGCTTTTTTGAGAAGCGCGATCCGCTCCTCATCTCTGAACTTGCCGATGAACCGCTCAATGCCGGCGAGCATGCCATCGAAGCTCCTGATCGACGACTGCTCTTCCTCCGAAAGGGAATTGAGATCGAAGATGTTGCCCTGGCTCTCCAGTGCGATCATTCCGTCCACAAAGGCCCTGAGCTTGTTGTAGGTATTCAGCTCCCCGGAAACGATCTTTTTCAGCACCACACCCTGCTTGGCAGGGGTAACACGACTCATCTCGAAGGCCTCGGAGTTGCCGATCTTCCCTTCGGCTACCATCTGCTGGTATTCAGGGGTGAGGTTCAGGAGGCTCAAGCGCTCATCGATGCGCCAGGTCTGTTTAAGGCCGAGGATCCTTGCAAGGTCCTCTTTGGTCCACCCCTCAGCAAGCCGCTTCTTAAACTCCATCGCTTCTTCCATAATGGTGAGGTCTTCGCGCTGCCAGTTCTCCAGAAGTGCGAGCTCGGCGATCTCCCGTTCGCTAGCGTTTTTGGTGATCACCGGCACCCGTTCCACAGGAGTTATCTGTATCGGACCGCGCTCGGTCTGGATGGTGCCCTCCATCATGCTCGCCCGCCATCTCCGCTCGCCGGCAATGATCTTGCCGTACGGGGTGATGACAATCGGTTCGATAAGCCCCTTCTCCCGGATGGAGAGGGCCAGCTCCTCGAGAGGACCTTGCTTGAAGATCTTCCGCGGCTGGTCCGGATTGGGGAAGAGCAGATGTGTCGCTGCTTTGCCCTCACTATCTATTTCTATCTTTTTTGCGTTCATTGCATGCCTCCTCTGATAGTTCGTCGGTCGTCTGCTCATGGCCGTCGAAAAGGTGCACTACCTCAACGCCCCTCTTTGCGAGTCGCCGGGAGATATCATAGAGCCGGTGGCAGTCGCAGGGGTGATGCTCCATGCACATCAGGAGCAGGCGCCTGCCCTGGCCGTGAAGGAAGAGCAGTTTTTTGATGCCGATCTCCTTTGCAGGCCCCTTTTTGCCGCCCAGGACCTCGCCCATCCACTCATAACGGGAGCCGAGGGCCTCCTGCAGGCGGTTGCGGTTAAACTCCGGCTTCCGCGAGTAGGGGACGGAGCGGACATCGACCAGCAGGTCGATGTCCTTTTCCTCCATCACACTGACTATCTCGGAGAGCTTCCTTTTCTGATAGCCGATTGAATAGATCATCCTATAACCTCATGGGCATTACGACAGCCCTGCTGTTGATGAGCACCGGGGTCAGCTGCTCGTTGATCTCCATTATAACAGTATCATTCTCCTTGGTCGTGTATGACCGGATGGAGTCGATAAGATACTGTGCATTGATCGCTATAGAGATATCGTCCCCTGTTTTTTCGCAGGGCACGTACCAGTGATATTGCCCAATATCGGGATTCGTGGAATGCACGTCGATCTGCCCGTTGAACGAGAGCTTGACCGCGTTGCTCTTCGATGCCGCTATAGGGACCGCTCCCTCAAGGACCTTGAGCATCTCCGCCCCGCTGAAGGTCGCCTTGATCGGGAGCTCTTTGGGGATTACATTCTCGTAGTTCGGATAGGTGCCTTCGTGGAGCCTCGATACCAGAACACCTCCGGCAAGTGCGCAGGATACATGCCCATCACCGAAAACGAGCGTATCAGCGCCATGCTTGGCGATCAGCCCGGCTGTCTTGCGTGAAAGAATGACACTCGGCATCTCTGATTTCTCGATATCATCAATGTGCAGCCGGTGGCCGTCGGTCGCCACGATGCGCCCTTTCTGCAAATCAATATAGACACCGTTGAGCACATACCGGGTATCACTCTCGCCTGCTGCTACGAGTACTCTTTTGATCTTCGCCGGAAGTCCCTTCATCGCAACTTCGGTGCCCTCGATAATTTTGAGGGCCGGGAATTCATCACCGCGAAGAGTGAAGATATCGCACCTGCCGTTGACTTTTACCGTATTGCCCTTGAACGACAGCTCTACGGTCTTGATGTCTGCGTGGAGCGCGCTGACCTCTTTGGCGAGAAGATGGAGCGGGACGCACATATCGACGGCGCCGTAGACCGGATTGGCGACAATCACCTTGCTCCATGAGTTTTCAATATCGGTGGCCTCGATGCGGCAGGCGCCCTCCTCAGCCTTGATGTGGATATGCGAGAGAATCGGCATGGTGTTTCTCCGCTCGGCGATGTCGAGAGCGGCCTTTAGACATTCCTCGAACTCATTGCGAATAAGGGTCAGCGTGCCGCGCTTTCGGTCTCCTGCTGGATGCTTCAGGTTCAGGTCTTTCTGCGTCTGGTCCGGCGAAAGAACGCCGTTGGGCTCGGCATTCACCTGTCTTGCGATCCAACCGTCATGGCAGGCATCACAGCCATGTCCATTGCAGTCCTCGTGAATGACCTTTTCTACGACAGCCCATCCGGTGCCTTTGCAGTCCGCGCATTTGATATTCTCGATCTCTCCCCTGCCTTTGCATGTCCGGCAGATAGCTAGCTCCGGCTCCGCATCGGGAGTTTGAACGACCTCAGCCGCCGGCTGTTCAGACCCTTCTCCAAAAGCCACCATGTCTTCTTCCGTCTCGGTCGCAGCTTCTTCCGCTGCCGACTCTTCCTTGTAGAGGACGACGATTCTTGTATTGACTCCCGTGGACCGCTCTCCCATGCTGAAGGATCCGCTCGGCAGACTGAAGGATGTACCGCCGATTTCGGTCATCCAGTCTTTAAAATCGCAGGCCTTCTTATCGGTCCGACAAAAGGCGCCCTCGCATACGATGGATACTACAATGCCGCCCGGATTCAGGTGCGAATAGGCATGGCGCACGTGGTCCATATCCTGCCCGTTCTCGAACGGCGGGTTCATGATGATGCGGTCATACCTGCCCTCGTGCAGCAAGAAATCATAACCGACAAGATTGTGCTCTTTTTCTTTCAGTATCTCGCAAAGTGTCCAATTGCGCTCGACAACCGACAGCTCCACCTCAGGATAAAGCTCTCTGATGACATCCGCGATGTTGCCCTTGCCGGCGCTCGGCTCCAGGACCTTCATGCCGGGCGCGATATCCGCCGACTGGAGCATCTCTTCAACTATCTCACGGGGAGTAGGGAAATAACCGGGGATCTTGGTGCCGATCAGGTCGCGCTCCATCTTCCGGATCTTCGCTTCCTGCAGGCTGACGACCGGGACAGCGTCTTTAATGATCTCCATGATATCGGCCTTGGCCCGCTCGAAATCGATGCCGAGGGCCTCCAGGCGATCAGATGGACGGCTCAATCTGATGAGGTCGTCCACTTGCACCCGGTTAGAGAGCTTCGCAAGGCTCTCGGGGAGCGTGCCGCTCTCAAGGCCGTCAGCGATCGCATTGAGCGCGTGCTGGACCTTTTGCAGGGTCCGGCCTTCCTGCTCCAGACTGTCGGCTATCTTTGCGCGCCGCCGGGTGGGGCGCTGCTTGCTGGTGGCCGAGTTCAACTTCTCCTCGATCTGCTTTGTCATTCCGTCTGCTACTTTCCTCAATGATGCGATCCTCTTTGCGTTGACTTCGACTGCTGCCGTTGCTACCATAGTGTTAGCTCCTTTCTCGTGTTTGGGTTAGGGGTGCTTACGTGGGGCACGGTGGCCGCCGTGCCCTTCCAATTTTCTTCCTCTCCATTAACCTCCTTTCTTTCCAGCATGGCGCATTCAATAATGCGCTCTATTGCGCGGTGCAGCGGAATCGCCTCTCCCGCCATCCGCTCATAATGCCTCTGCATGTCTGATACAAAATGCGCTTGCTCTGCCGTCAATCCCACCGTCACATATCGCATATCCTTTCCCCTCCTTCGCTGTGCAATGTGTTATGTTGATTTAATCCTAACTTTGTACCTTACCTGGGGCAATGTGGATACACAGGGAAGCGGGGCGATACGCAGAGGTACGCTGATAAAGAAAGACGATTTCGATTGATTACGTAAAATTACG
Organism: Nitrospirota bacterium; assembly: GCA_040754455.1. Classification (GTDB taxonomy): domain Bacteria; phylum Nitrospirota; class Thermodesulfovibrionia; order Thermodesulfovibrionales; family Dissulfurispiraceae; genus JBFMCP01. Next base: position 82,632 of record JBFMCP010000002.1, on the reverse strand, counting down.
CACCGATAAAAAAAAGCTTCGTGATCTCGGGGAATATTGTGCCTGTGATTGCACCCAAAATGTAGCGCATTCAGAGGCTCGATACCGTGTCGAAGCAAGAGAAAACATCATCCTAAGTTTTTGATTTTGTGAGGCGTGGAAAAGCATAGGTATATCTGTATGCAAAAAAATATTTCCTTGCTTTACGGCTTTACACGCGGGGAACTAAGCTTTTGATTTTGTTGAAGTAGCGTCTGCGGCTTTGGCATCTTTTTTGACCTCTGCCGGCGGCAACCCTTCCATGTACAGCTTTGCCATTTCGACCATCTTCATAAAGGCAGTCGGGTTGTTCACGATATTGAACTTTTCCTTTATCTCGACGAGCATTTTAAACACATGCTCATAGTGCTCCCGTGCGGCAACGTAGTTCACATCACCGGAAAAGAAGTGATCAATACCCTCGATCAACTGCTTTAATTCCTCCAGCTCCTCGGGAAGGAACATCATGACCATCTGCTTAAAATCGGGCGCTGCCTCTGAGATGGTAGCGAACTGCATCTTTTCAAGCTCCTTCAGTGTTTCGCTGTCGAGGCCTGCGTAAAGCTTCAGGTCGATATCGAGGATCTCCCCCCACAGGCCCTTCAGGACAACAGGATCATCCTTCCCCTCGATAGCGTTATGCGACAGCTGAATGGCAACCTGCTCTTGCCGGGAGAGCTCCCTGTCGATCCTGAGGATAAGGATCCACGGGACCTCTGCAGCGACGGCCGCCTGGACACGGTGATTACCGCTCAGGACGATCTTCCGGCCGTCCTTTTCATAATAGACCAGTGGCAGGGAGGACAGCCCACCATCTCTCTTGATGTTGGTCACGAGGTTTTGGAACATTTCATGCGTCATGTATCGGGCGTTCTTTTCGAGCAGTGTTAGCTCACGTGGATCCACAATATCGACCTTGTACGGCATATCGCCCAGGAATGAATTAAGCTGGTCTACTGTTTCTCGTATTTTTTCATCCATAGCTGTATGACCTCCTTCAGGGATGTGTTGTCGAATTCGGCCCGGTAATTCAGAAAGCCCTCGCCGCGCTTTGCGAGCTCGAAGACGCCGCGGTATTTCATGCTCACCGGTTTATCGGTAAAAGCGGTAGTCAGGATGCTCCCGAATTCCCGTATCTGCTTTTCATCGAGGAGCTGCTTGACCTCTCTGCACTTGACGGCCAGAAGCAGCAGTTTCGCAAGTCGGCGATACCGAGTACTCGGCACTACGAAATCTGATAGCAGATAGATCTCATCGGACGGACCGCCCTTTTTCGAATAGGTCTGAAAGATCAGGAAGCCGAACACCTTGTCGCCGGCAAAAGCAAGGAAGCAGGGATCCCCGGAGCCGGGCTGTATCTTCTTGCTCAGGAACATATTGCGGTAGTGGTTGATCGTCGGAAGGTCCACCTGCAGGAGCTTGACCTCGGCATCATGAGCGATCTCTTCATCCGGCATGAGGATTTCGTAGCGCGGGACCTTCTCGTTTATCTTTTTCCGGAACACGCCCTGGCGGACATCGAGGTTGCTGTAAATGTAGACCGTCTTGCGGCCAAAGAGATCCACGCGGGCGATGCAGGGGAGATCGCGCTCACGGTCATCATAGAGGATGTAATCACCGTCAAGCATTTTCTGGACGCTGGCCTCACGGCGCTCTGTGGTAAGCAGCTCGTAGCGTGGGCTCTGCCACTGCACCGACTCCTCGAGGCGGGCGAAAAGCTTCTCGTACCCGCCCACATAGGTCGGCAGGAAGCCGATGCTCACGCCGTCAGGGCGTGGGTAGTAATCGAACACGTCGACCATGGTGTATTCTTTGATACGAATATGCTCAGACGCCTTCTGGATCCGCTGCAGGGTCTTGTCGAGCAGCCCCTCGAAATTGATCAGATACGACTGCCACATGCGCTCGGCAAAGGCGCTCTTGCGCTTCTCGTACTTCAGCATTTCGAGCAAGAGCAGGAGCGTGCCGACTCCCTCTGCAGCGCCCCTCCGGATGTATTCATTCGCCCAGGAGAGCTCGGGGTTCGTTATTTCCATGTCAAAGGACTTGCCGGCCAGCATATGGCCGAGGGCGCTTGAATAAAGAGACACGTCATTGCTGTAGATCTCTACGTTGCTGCAGCGGCGCGATATGATCTGCTCAATGGTGAAATTGCCCGAGCAGCCGATATAGCAGCGCCGGCCGTCGAGCCTGCCGGCGTGGGTCCAGAAAAACTGTCGAAGCCTGTCGTTAATCGATCCGATGAATGACATGATCTCCAAATGAAAAACCCGGCCAACGCATAGCGCATTGCCGGGTTTAATAGATCTGCCGCACCAGGACGGCAGTTACTAACTGACCGCGATTACTTCAATTCCGTCATGGTGATAATCCTTTTCGCCCCTCCGTTACGGGATTCGGTTTCGACCTTATAAGCCTTGGTTATAGAGCCCCTGTTAAGATTGATTTCGATACGCCCGGTGGTCTGGTCGTCAATGTCAGGGTGTTCTTTGAGCAGCTTGGCGAGACGGCGCTTCCAGTCCTTGATATCCCAGTCTGTGTGCATTGTTCTCCTTTCCGGGCAAAAAAATACCCGAAACCAGTGCCCAGTCGGGGTTGGCCAGGGTCTCTCCAAAGAGAGTTGACCACTATCCTAACAAGCTTTCAGGTTTCGGGTTAAGCAGTTCCCACCGGAAAAGAGTGAATTGCTACTGACCGAAGACGGAAGCCTTGTCGATGATTTTGGCGGTCGCCGTCAAGACATTCCGCAAATACCTCTTCACAAATTATACAAATTCTCTATTTCATGATTTGCCAGCGGTTAAATTTATACACGAGTATTCCAAGCCTTAATTGCCTCTTCCTTAGAAGAGAACAAATATTCAGGATTGTCGTCATGGTCATCGCCGAGGGCCCCCAAGGAGCAGGAGCATCCTGTACAGGAGACAGAATATTTTCTGAGGTCTTCGCTAGCATATTCCGAGTCTTCGTACAGCTTCGCTTCGTTGCCACAAAAAGGGCATGGCAACAATTTAACCATCATCTCCATAGACCCCAGAGAGAAATAATCCCTATAACTATCACAGCCAACGCCAGAGCCCAAAGAACTCCACTGTTTCGCTTCCTCTTAGACTTATAGACCAGGCCGTAATTCATGGAATTATTATACCCCAACACTCCAACATTCTACGCTCTTATATCCCCAGGTGCTCCACCCTCGGCGACGGGACTGGGGGAAGGGATTTTGGTCGAGGATATTCTTGCTGGTGCTGACATCCCATTAAACACAGCACAAACTCTCGCCCCCAGGCCAAACAAGCGCCGCTTTACCTTCTCGTTCTTGCACCAGGCACCCCGATCATTGAAGATGCAGTTCGCGTTCTTCATATTCGGTCTCCTATTTTGTTTTAAAACCGCTCACGGACTTCGACGTGTTCCATCCCGCAGTTAAGGTATCCTCATAAAACCATCTACCGTTGCCGCCCTTCCAAACAACGTAATATTTCACACGACCTTCAGCCTCTATAGCGCAGGTTTCAACAAAGCCCAGATCCCCCACAATCGTCTCGACCTTATCGCCTGGCAGAAATTTGAAAATAGATTTCAAATGAGATAAATCCTTCACTATTTATTCCTCCCTCAATATTCTCCATATCGTCACTTCATCCAGGCCGCTGCGCTCGGCGAGGACGGTGACGCTGGTGCCATGCTCCTTCCGCTCTTTGCGGATCTTCTCGTCACGCTCGATGCGATGCATCTCTTCAAGCCTGACAAATGAAATCCGATGGCCCTTGAGTCTACGAAACATCTCCTTCATAACGACCTGGCCTATCCGGTTCCCCGACAGCCTGGAGCCGTTACGGAATTCTTCAGGTGCCTTCGGCATCTCGATCTTGCTGAGGTCCGAGCATAGGACATCATAAAACTGGGCGAGGATAACCCAGCTCTCCGAATGCCTGGTGATCGGCGTCAGCTTTTCCGGGAAAGAGATCCGGTACCCGCCGATCATTCGGGCGATGTAATCAATGACCATTCCCCCCAGCTCGGCCCCGAACGTATCGACATAGGACTGAAAAAGCGGTATGAGACGTTCCCAGTTGGCCGTTCTTTTGTTATTCGACAATCTCTCCTCCTCCAACATGACTACTGCCGTTAGCATCAGTATCTCCTTTCTCCCACAATTGGGGACCAAAATCTTTCCAGAAAGCGGCCAGGCTCGGGTATTCATGGTGAATCCGGTCCCGGTCTTTGATGTAAATAAACGTTGTCTCTATATTCTCGTGCCCGACGCGCTTGGCGATCGCCGGGAGCGTATAACCTTTAATCCGCTGCAGGTCATTGATATGACCTGCCCTGAACATGTGGTAATGATTCTCCGGCTTCCGGAGGGCTGCATTCGCAGCCAGGCCCTTGATCAGCTGGTCAATGGCTCCGTGCGTGAGAGCATTACCCTTGGGCTTTCCGCCCTTGTTATATGACACCAGCAACGGAGAATCTTTCTTCGCGCCATGCCCGAGGCGGACCGCAACATAAGAACGCACAAAGTTAGAAGGCGCTGCCCAGAGATATACGGAGCGATGCTTGCCGAACTTTGCCTCAACGTGGATATTTATATATTTCCCATCGTCCTCAATCGAGCTCAACGTGGTGGTAAGCGCCTCATCGATACGGAAGCCGCAGAAAGCGCCCAGGATGATGATCACGACATCACGGAGGGCTTTCTCTGCCTTCTTAGGGTCAAGGAGCGGAATCGCCCGGAAAAGGCGGAGCACGTCCTCCCGGGTGTACGCCTGCATAAACCGACGTGGAGTCTTCGGTCGCGGGATGTCGGCGGTGATATCAGTATCAAGGGCCTTGATATAGACGAGATAACGATAAAATTTGGTGATGGCCGTGAGCTTGGTGTTTCGCGTGGTATTCTTATTCCCCCTACGGAAGCACCACTGCAGATATTGCTCAATGAGCTCACGTTGTTTGAGGATGTCTATTTCCTCCGGATGCCCGTTGCCTTCGAGCCATTCTAAGAACTCTTTTAATTTTTTAAGATAGGCCGACACTGAGGCTTCATCAAGCCCGTGAAGAACACGCTCCTGCTCGGCGAAGCCTGTTAGATAGTTCTCAAACATTATTCCCCTCGGCTCTATTATGCGTTTGCACTATTTCCTTATTTGCCAGCATTGTTTTTCTCTCGATGCCTCTTTATCATTCCCTCTAAGAATCCTGATCCCCAGAAGGCCACCTCAAAAATTATTCCGAACTGAAGAATGGATAACCATGCTCTATCCTCCAGACTCAGTGTGGAATAATCTTCAAAGTAATTGGGGAACTGCCAGATAAAAACATGAAGCATAACAAACATCATTAACCCGCCAATTATTAAATTCCTCATAATGTTTATTCTCAGATCGCTGATGTATGTCCACCTCATCTTAAAACTCCTTTGCCGTCCAGAATTCTCGTACATCATATTGCACCGGCCTCCGCTTACGTCCCGGCAGCTCGGAGGGATGAGTAACTTTTACCGTCATGGGCTGCTTTTCTTTGTCCGGGCGGATCGGTAATTCACGAGGGACCTGAATACCGAACCTCTTGAGCTGCCGGCGATGTTTATAGCAGAGGAACTTGAGATACCATTCCTGCTGATCCGTGAGCTCCGTCTCGGGCTTCTCCAGGAGCTGCCCGATAAAACGTCCCGACTGGTTCCAATATCCGAGCCTGCAGCTGCTCAGGGCCTCGACCTGCTTGTGTTGCTCAGCAGTCATATCTATCCCCCCGCGCCCCCCTTTTTCGAAAACCACAGACATCAGCTAAAAACAAACTTTCGACACTAAGGAGAGCACTACTAAACAAATGTATAGTGACCGCTATAAAGCGCTTGGGAATATGCCCCATTTTAGTAAGAGTAATGGGGGAGGGCTGGCACCTAAACTTAGAAATATTTTGCCAGGGGGGGAGGTCTGACCACTGAAAATTCAAACTATTGACGATCTGATGATAATACTTAAATGTCCTAGAAGAGCCATTATGTAAAATATTATTCTCGTGCCAACCTATACAATTCAATAAGTTACTCAGTAGAAAAAATATCACAGAAGAAAAGCAGCTACCACCGACAAAGAACTGACAGAGTAAGTATTTGTTTATACTATATAAAATATTTTTAATACCCTCAACAACATTGTAAACAATTGTTCCTATATGTCCACCAATTGAGACTGTCATGATCTCTGACGATTTCGTTGATTTCCGACTGTTCCAGCCCCCACGGGAAAAACCAACCAATAGACAGGCAGCACAGAGAGTATCTAAATCCTTGAGAACATTAAAAGAAAAACTAATAACAAGAGCTATAAAAATAACTAAAAACAATCTATTTTTTTGATAGCAATAGGACCGAAAAAGGAGAGAAGAAACGAGGATCTCGCTGCCAAGCTGAGCATGTACCTGCCTCCCCCAACTTCCCACTTCCCCTAGCCTGAAAGTTTCCCTTATGATTGAGAGACTTACGATTAGGGGAAGTTTGCAAGCAGGGTCGTCCAACTTCCCCCTAACTTCCCCCAACTTCCCCAACCCTTCCCCAACAACTTCCCCAAACTTCACTATTAAATTAAAATTAAAATTCATATAGTTACTAGATTTAGGGGAAGTTGGGAAGTTTAAATTAAAAAATATGCTCGATCTAATTTTTTTCGTCAGGCAAAAAAAAGAGCTTTTTGCGTATATCTCTTTGAATGTATTAGGAATAGTCAGAGAGGTCATTAGTTTATCACCTTTACCTTCTTCGAGAACCGCCAATGCCAGTTACCGGCGATCTTCTTGTACTGGGCCACGTCCTTCTTTCGCTGGATATAGGTCCAGCCGCCTTTCTCAAGGATCGCCCTGTCGTTCGAGATCCGGGCGCCAAGGGACGTCGGGTTCTCGAAGGGGTTACGGATGCCCTGGTTCTTGCAGTAACGGTTGAAGAGCGTATAGAGATCCGCAGCCGTAATGATGAACTCCAGCCTTTGAAAGGATTCCATTACATCCTCGTCCTCAGGTCCCGCCTCCTCTTGCATAACATCCGTCAAATAGAAGGTTTCCAGATAAATAGGATCCTCATGGATCTTTACTCGAGTACCTCGCCCCTTCCCTCCTATGAAGTCCGGATACGGAGGATCGAATTCCGTGCTGTCTGAATAAAGAAGAGTATTCCCCTTATGCTTGATAGCAATGAGTACCTCCCTGGCCAGGCCGTCCATCAGATTCAATAGAGTGTTCGAGGTGATGGCCGTCGCGTGCTCCTGTTCCTCCATGGTCCTTATCCAGTGATCGAGCAGCTCCATCGCCTGGGTCTTCGTCGGGACGTTGCCCTTTGCGTATGGGATCCTCTTCAGCATCGCCTCGAGGATAACCATCATCGTGCAGAGGTGCTCGTTGTTTCTCTCTTTCGCGTGCCCCGGATACTTCGTCTGCAGGTGCTTGCTCCAGTACTTCCGCTCCTCGAGATTCGGCAACACTTCTTTACTGATCATACGGAGCAGACAAGAGAGTATCTGGTTCCGGTGCTTGCTGATCGATCGCATCACCTCATCGTGCATGTAGCCGTTCTGCTTCCGCGCCGGATCCAGCAGCAGCGGGAACGTCCGGTTCACGAGCTCCGGGTACCTGCCGGGGAATGCTTCAATTGAAGTGATCACTCCCAGGGAAGACAGCCGCTGCATGAGGACCTCGGTGTCTGAGCCTCCTTTCGCCTTGGGCTTATGCGTATTGTTCGCCATGAGAAGGAGCAGGTCGACCGTCCCCTGATTCAGGTTCCGGTTTTCAAGGTTATCCTGGAAGACGATCGGGTTCACTGTGGCCACTCGTGTCTCTGCAGCATTCGTTCCCCGGCCGACATAATTTTCATTGTAGATGAGCTGCGAGATCCTCTCGGCCACTTTCGATTTTCCGCACGCGCTGTTTGCAATGATCTGCAGCAGGCCACGGTCACTCTGGAAGTTCATCATGAAGATAGACGTCACCCAGGCCACGAGAAAGAACCTCATGGGCGTTTCCGCCGGAGTGGTATCCATGAGAAGCGTCCTGAGCGCCGCGAAGCCTTCGGCTTCGCTTGAGTTTGGTGTGTATTCGAAATGGCGCATTTGGGGACTCTTGGTGAGCAAGATGCCGTGCTCATTCGTCCCGTTATCGATTAGCTGAGGCTCTTCTCCGGGCGCTAATCGGATGATCTTATTATGAGAGGCATTCAGATGCAGGTAGACAACATCGCGCTCCCGGTCCGTATGCAGCCACGTCATCATCTCAACGCGCTCTCCGTGAGAGTTGGCGAGCACCTGCAGGTAGTACCACACCGTGCTTCCCGGCTTCTCCACGGCCGCCAGATGCGTCAGTTGGAACATCAGCGTGTTGAACTCCAGATTGTTCCCGATCTCGTAGCTCGTGCGCTGATAGAAGAGATACACCTTCCCCTCGTCGGTCTTGTAGAACTTCGCTCCCGAACCGTTTCCCAGCCACTTGAATATGAACATCGCCAGGTCGTAAGGGTCCGCCTTCTTCAGCTCACCGCGGAACCTCTCCGTAAGGCTTTCATAGAGGTCAACGGCATTATTAACCAGATCCTCTACGTTATCGATCTTGATGCCGATCGCTTTTGCCGCTTCCTGGATGTATACCTCCTGATCCGCTCCCGAGGTAATCGCATTGATCGCCTGCGGCAGTTTCCGCAGCTTGAAGGCCTCCAGACGGTCCTTCACGTCCTTAATGAGAGATAGCTGGTGTATTTCCCATTCCAGCGGCTCCAGGGCCTCATTCTTGAGCTCCTTGACGATCGAGCGGACCTCTGCCGGTGACTTGCCTGCCCGGAGGAGTCCCTGGATGTAGGCATCAGGATCCTTCGCCTCCTCGCCCGACGGCAGCGGCGGATGCACGATGATCTTCACCTTCACATCGGTGTCGGCCAGCCCCTCGTAGAGGAAGCGAATATGGTGGGCTCCTCCGGAGCCTTTGATCTGATCTTTCCGGAAGACCTGCTTGTCCTGGTCATACCAGAGAAATACCGTCTTGCCGGCGAGGAAGTTCTTCAGGAGAGTAATCTGCTCTTGCCCGGGCGCGCCGGCCGTCCCGCAGACGTTCTCATACCCAATATCTATCAGACTTGCTTCATCATTCTCACCTTCAACGAGAAGCTGCTCAAACCCTTTACCGAGTGCAGCATAGTTGAGTAGCCATTTCTTCTTGCTGCCGGCCAGCTGCGTGGCCCGGATCTTCTTCTCAGGGTCCTTGGCCGTAAAAGAGAGTATCCGCCCGGAGTGATCGAAGACCGGAAAGATAGCGAGTCCCGGCTTCCAGTAGTCCCTGGGCTTAGTCGCCTTTCCCTCGTGGTCTTTGTTCTTCGCTAGGCCGTATTTAAGGACATCCTCCTCGTCAAATCCCTGCTCCTTCAGGAAGGGCAGCAGCTTGCCGGTGGAGGCTCCCACCTTCAGCTTATTGAGCGTGTCGACCGAGTGGCCGCGCGTCTCTATGAACCATTTGCGCACCGGGCTGGCCGGATCCTCGATGGATGCCCGGTAGTGCTCCCAGGCGAGCCGATACATCTTCTCCTGATCGCTCTCGGGCTTCTCCTTTTTCTCCTTGCGCTCAGGAGATTTTATATCCACGCCAGCGAGTCCGGCCGCATACTTCAGCGATTCAAACTCATCCATGTTGTGATACTTCTGCAGGAATACAAAAACGTCTCCCTGCCCCTCACAAGAGAAACACTTGAACGTCTGCGTGTTATCGTAAATCTTGAAACAGTCATGATGATGACAAAACGGGCACTCCTCGAGATGAGCGCCCTTCATCTGGAGCCCGGTCTCGCCGGTGATGACGTTGAGTAGGTTGAGGTATGATTTTACTGTTTCGAAGTCGTTAGTAGACACAGGCTATTTAGGGCCTCCCATTTCAATTGCTTCATCCCGTACATCTTCCAAAAACGTTACGGTTGATTCATTCAAAATCATCCGGCTACCGGTCTCGATCGTATCTTCTCCATCGATTTGAGCCAAGATAGCATCATTCAATTCGCTTTCCGTCACTTCATCTTCAGTCTGGATAATAAGTTCAGCTCTGAATATCTTTGCCATCACTCTTCCCCTTTCCCCTCTCGATATCTACACAACGACAAAAGCAGTCGAGGCAACTAAGGTCGTTCGTCTCTCTCATCCTGAGGTGACAGTCTTCCCTCTGGCCCTCATCACAGCCCGATCGCTTGCAGGCCTCGATGATCGTCTCCTCGTCGTAACAAATAGGATCGTTTTCGGGTCTCTTCAAAACCTGATATTCAGCCATCATCCCCTCCCTCTGCTCAGCACAATTAAATCCTGATCACTAGATACCAGCTTCCATTCCTTTGCAGGAAGAAGGATTATTTCTACATCTCCCACTTCCCTTAATTCAAAGGAAACCATCTTTGGGTCATGATTCCCTTTCTGAGTATTTTCTTCAGTACCTTTCATGCTGACACCTTCCCCCTCTTCCGCTGGATCCAATCCATCGCGTGTGGAATACACTGCTTGCCATGTATTGGACATTCCGGGATTGCCTCTAAAACTCGATTGCGTTCGGCGAGGAGCTTATCAGAAATCTTAATTTCTTCCTGTGCTTTCTGCAGTTCATCCAGGAGATGCCTGATCAAGGCACGTCCATTAGGATTCGCTATCCACTCGCCGTTATAGAGCCCGTAGATCATAAGCCCGGTAACTGAATCGGCATTTTCACAAACACGATAAGCTTGGGGGATATCCTCGTGCCGGTGATTATCGCTGTAAGCATCAATTCGGTGTGAGGATAGAATCACGGTCCATTGACCATTAAAGAAATCGAGCTTGCCGGCGTAGACAGCCTCATCCTGATGAGCGATCATCTTTTCGCCAGGGCACTCGGTCGGAAGAGATCCTTCAGCTCCTCCGCAGATCTTACATATGGCCAATCCTCCATCGCAGATATTGCAATGCCCGGTACCGCCGCAGTCACATTCGGCAGGAGTTATGAATTGATGCTCTCTTATCTTCTGCTTTTCCACTCTCTATATACCTCAGCCTTTCGTTTCACACGGTTGATATATTTCGCCTCTACGCGGCTCCGCCGCCCTGGGCGCCCGCGCCGTCCCATCAGCTTTGAAAGCCGCGGGAACCGATCACGGTGTTTCTTCCAGTCCGCATAAACCTCTTCCGTTTTCTTGTTGTAATAGACCTTCAGATTGTTCTCTTTGATGATCTGCGGAATGCGTCCCTGTTCGCGCAGCCGGCGCTTCAGATATGTGATACGTTTCTCTTTCCATGTCATCAATGCAGCGATCTCCGATTCCATCAGCCCGACCGCTTCAGCAAGCACGATGAATGCCTCTGCACGCTGGCTCACATTGATAACGTCAACTCCCTTACGCCCTTTCCCGGTAACGAAATGCAATGAAGGATCCATCGCGTGCGATTTCAGAATCCACCAGTTGCCCCAGTCTGTTGCTTTCAGGACGCCGTCGTGGATATATTTATTTACAAGGGAGTGATCTACCCCGTGATACCGGGCAACCTCGCCGATTCGCCACCACTCATCTTTCCAGAGGCTTTTCCGCTTCAGCACCAGGCGGCGAGCATATTCCCAAAACTCAACATCGTATGCCTTCCCTTTTCGAAGCATCGTCTTCGGTGAAAATTGAGCTCGTCCAACCCTCTCCGGCTTGAAGTAACACCAGTTCAGAGGATTGGTTATGAATTGAAGGAGCACAATCCTCCTGACGATTCGCATCCGGCGCACAGAAGGCAGCTCCCATCCCGGTAGAATGCCCCGGTCGATAAGATGCATAGCGGAATGAATGTCTATTCCCAAACCATAAGCCACCTGGTTGCCCGTCAAAACATCAGGCCGCTTTGAGGGCGCTCTTAATGCCAGATCCCGTTTCCATCGGACGTGCACAGCATAATATGTCCTCCCCAGGGCCTCGGCGATCTCCTCCTCGGAAAGGATGCCGAGATACGTCTCCAGGAACTTATCTTCTTCCGGGGTCCAGCTCGGCATCTTTGCCTTCCTGGTTTCACCCTTTTTGCCCGAAAGCACTGCAACCCCGCGCGTACCGAGTGATGAGCGCGCAGCAACGACCGATGGCGATATCCCCGCATCGAGCTGTCCCTGGACCGTTGAGGTCTCGATGAGCAGATCCAGATTATCCATCATGCGCGCCCTACCGTCATTGCATTAATAAGGTTGCGCATAATGTCGACGGCCGGGCAGTTTTTGCAGGCACCGATTACTTCCCGGATGTTACAGGCATCACATGTCTGTTCAGCGGCGTGCGTGATCAGCGCCCATGCAGGCTCCGGGGCTGACGAAAGCTGCCCGAGTCGAATGTCGCATTCTTTACAGGTTGCCTTGGCCGCATCGCGCACGTGCTCCATGTCCACCGTCGAATTCCGGTTGATGCCAGCACCTGATGTTTCTTGATGTGCAAGGGCCGGAGATCCTTTCGTTTTGGAAGCCGAGACTTTTCCAAGCTGAGAAAGAAGCCGATCGCAGGCAGCGACAACAGCCTTTATAGTCGGCTCATCCTTTGCCAGGCGCTGAGCAAGCTTCACTCTCACCCGTGGATCAGAGATTGAGAGAAGGGCATTAATCGCCTCTTGGGCTGAAGGCAGTTTGCGATTACCTATCAGCTCCTGTATCTCCGGATCGAGCTCGAGCAATTTAAGTCTTGTATAGATAGTGGCGGTATGTGTGCCCGTTGCTCTGGAAATTCGGGGGGCGCTATAGCCCTCCTCTTCGATCAAGCGTTTATAATGGAGCGCCTCGCTTATGGGATCGGGTTCGTAACGAAACTTCGCAGTCACCACCATGGCCAGCAGCTGCTCGGCCTTGCCCTTGTCTACTATTTCGCATTTGAGCGGAGGACATTCATCCCCTAATGCCCTCGCGCCGGCAAGCCGCATATTGCCGTCTACGACAAAGTATTTCCCGGCCTGGCCGCTATGGACGATTAGCAGCGCCTGCAGCACTCCGCCGACCGCGCGGATCGATTCAGCCATCTCGCGCACCTGGTACTCCGGATAGAAACGCCGCAGGTTCTTCGGATGAGTGAGAAGATCATCCTTAGATAGATACAGCAAACCTTTTTTCTGAACCGATTTGGTTCCCATAATTATTTCTCCCCCTTTATGACGAAATACAAACTCTTGAGCTTCGCCGTCCTGTTCTCGATATAGAATTTCAAATGCCTGGTATCCCACCAGCCATCGTAGAAGGTGTTGTCATATAGTCCCGGATAAGGATCGTCCAGACTCTCCATGCTCCAGTTAAAACAAATCCAGTGAGAATCGGCGTATTTCCCTTCGCTCCAGTAAATACGGCCGATCGCTATCTTGGAGGGATGCCCTGCTTGATATAACGGCCACATTTGCTGCTCCAGTTTCGGGATCAGGATCCTCCTGCAGTCATAACCGAACTTCGCCAGCGTTTCGATAAGCATCCTCGAGGGCGTATATCCGGGCCAGTCCGGAATTGAGTCGCATATCTTTAATGGGGCAATCCCGATCGCCGCGCTCATGGCTGCGATGCCGCAGAAGCCCCATCTGTTGCCCTTCACTTTTGCGGGCTTCTTTATGGAATTAAGTTCCTGCCGATCGGGAACGTAAATATCCACTATTTGCCTCTCTTTTTCTTTTTGCCGACTCTTCCAAGCCAGCCGCTTAAACAAATCATCATCTTCCGATGAAACATCCTTATGCGGGGGATGACCGTGATGTCCGGTCTAAAGTTAAATTGGAAAATCTCCCAACTCGCCCGCAGCCATTCACGCATTTCCAACGTCAAAGCTCGATCATAGAGATACCCGTACATTACTTCCCCTCCATAAAATGCCTCGCGGCGTGCACGAGCGCTTTCTTCAGTGCGCTCGTAGTTTTATTGCTGGCTCCCTTTTTCACATTGAGCCGAATCTCCACCGGCACCGCTCTGCAGCGAGTGCAGCATGCCCCCTGCTGTAAGCAGAAGTAGAGGCCCTTACCGATCTGCTCTCTGTGCGGGCATGCCATAGTTCTCCACCCACCATTCCGTGAGTTCTTCCGCTGCAGCTTGCAGCTTTGTTACTGTGTCGCGCTGTCTCGCTGCAGGATGAGGGCAAACCAATAAACGCCCTTTCCATAGAGGCGCAACAGCATCTGATGCCACCTTCCCGAATGTCAGTACTACCACCGGCCGATATCGGTCCAGGCATCCAGCTATATGCCGAGGATCCGGAGGACAGATCGTCTTCGAGTCCCCGGATATCTCCCGCGTGGCCTCCTCAAAAATGATGATCGAGGTAAGATCACCGAAACATTGCTGAATACGCTTGCCGGTCAACCCTCCGTGAAACAACAGTCTCCTAATAAACTGAACACGGAACTCTTCGGACTCTCTTTCGAGTATCGCTCGAGCTCTTTCAGGCTCTTTCACCCAGAGGTTTTGAAGAAATGCCAGGATCATTACCGTTTAGGTGCCGGACAATCACATCCGGGCTTCTCGCCGTTATCGAGCTTGATTACTTCTGTCCCCACAACCTCCAAACGCTGAACATCAAACCATAGTGATTCGCGCAGTGTTCCATCTGCTGAAACCTTTGGAACAAGAAGCGCCTGATTACAGCCGCTGATGTATTGCACGTAGCCTGTAGCCACTCCTTCAAAGCCGGTGATCTTGTCTTTATACTTCTGTCCCAGTGTGATCATTGTTTCCCTTTCATAAAAGTTAAGAGTTAATTAAAAAGGGGAGAGTTGCCCCTCCCCTTTCGTCTCAGCCTTATGTCGGCTGCTGTTCGCCGGCCGGTGCTGCTTCCGGTGCATTCTTATCCTCGAACCCATAGGTACACTCATGGGTAATACTGCCGCCTCCCAAGTGCCCCTTGTCGGTTCCAAGTGTATGAATGAGTGATACTGCAGCCTGGATAATGTTTCCGTCGGAACATTTAGGCTGCTTCTTGCAGTCGTAACACTTCTGATTCACTGAATAGGACATTGTTCATCACCTCCTTTTAACTTCAATTTCTATCTCAGCAACTGGCCCGATAGCCAGACCTCCATAGCAGAGTAAATATTCAGCGTAGCCCTTTGACTTCCAGACAGGACTCTTCGCAAAAGACTTAATAGTCCCAGAGAGCCTCCGAGCCTTCCCGTATCCACAGGACAGCACTACAGGTCTTCCGACCTTGCAGGTCCTCTCATTCCACCTTTTGCCGAACTGCCGGAACTCGAACGTCTTATCTCCACGCTCGAAGGCATCGAAGTGCTCTTTCTTGAGAGGGATAAAGAGAGCTTTCGTAGCAGGCTTTAAATGGGCTAGGCTACTCACTGGTTATTGCTCCCTGTTTTTCTGAGCCGGTTAATGCGCGCCTGGATGATCTTCTCTTTTGTCTTTTCTCCCTTTTTCTTCACCGCCTCGAGGGCGCTCTCGAGGACGGCGATATCATCGGTCCGCCGAGCAGTATTCCTCGTTTCCTCGGATGAAGAATTAACGAGCCAGTCAAACGTCGTCGGTTGCTTGTACATACAGTCTCCTCTGACATCAATAATGTTTGAGGTTTTCATTCTCCGGGTCCCCCGTCCTCTGTCACAAAAGACGGCCAAGGCCCTGTCTCAAGCTCATCCAGGAGGGGAGTCGGTGCAGCCTTAGGGCCTATGAGCAGAGCTAGACATTCATCACAAGGAGGATTACCCTCATAAGTCTCTTTGCAAATAGTGCAGTTCACATTAACCTCGGCTGGTTCTTTTTCTCCCGCCTGTGACGGCAGTTTGTTTGATGAGGCTTGTAATAATGTATTTTCAGCATCCTCTCCATCTGCTCCGCTGTAATTTCCTTTCTAAAAACTCTATCCAGCAACATGAGACATTTCTGCACATCGGGGTCGAACCTGCTCCGGTCGACCTCCTGAGAGGCCCTAGGATCGACTTTCTCAGGGCGAGACGATCTCTCCATCGTCCTTTGGCTTTTTGTCATACCAGGCATACGGCTCCGGCTTCGGAGCACAGTAAATGTGGTACAGATCATCACCCCATTGAACCGTTGTCTTATAGTCTCCGTTAGGGCACCCCAACTCTTCCCTGCTCTTGATCATCTTGATGATCCATTCTTCAGTCGGCTCGCTGTCTTTGTATATCTTCGCGCAGAGGATCAGGGACCATTCTGGTGTCCATGACATCCCCTCAAGGGAATATTGAACTGATTTGCACAACTTAATGACGATCGCCAGGACCTCCGAATCTGGAGGCAGCATCAACCGCTGCTCTTCCTCGATCCTAAGGGGATATTCCTGGATGATCTTCATTTCCCGCCCAGGCTCGACATGATCATGTCGAGGACCGTCTCTCGGCCGTATTTGTCGATATAGGGCTGGATCAGGTTGCGCATGATCAGCATGAGGTTGTCACCAGCCATCTGCGCCCGTTCGAGGCCTTCGACAATAGCGCCGAAGAACTCTGCCTTCTCCAGGGCAGCTTTCTTCGCATCATCGCCTTTAGCCTCTTCAGCCAGGCGCTTGAAAAAATCTCTCCGCTGTTTGCTGAACGTGAGAGGGAAATTCTCGGTGTTGACCTTAAAATTGAGCGTAACTATTGCCATTACACGCACCCCGCAAATTGTTTTTCTTTAACTGTTATTTCCATAGTCACACACCCCTGCACAATCGCCTCGGCCAGCGTCTTAGGCCCCTTGTATTCCTCCGCCGGCAGCTCCGAAACATAGTCCAGCGGATGCCCCTGCTCCTTCCTCCAGGCAACGTATTTTTCGACGGCAAGCTTGATAGCATCGGTCCAGTTCTTTATGGCCCGTTGAAACTCTCCCATGCTCTTGCTGTCGCTTTTGCCCCAGAGCGTGTTGATCTTCTCCTCAGCCGCCTGGTATTTCGCAGCAAGCTGCGAATGGTGAGCCCTGAACCAGGAGAGCCACTCTACGCAGCTGTAGCCGGTCTCGAGACAGACATTGCCGGCAAATGTGGCGGTCTCGAGACCGGCATTGCTGAACAGTTCCTGATGCTGTGAATAAGCCATCCTTCCCCTCCTTAAAATGGCGGATAAACGATCATTTCCATCACGTACGGCCGGATATCGCTCGATTGCCGGCCAAAGCTGTCCTCAGGCTCCTTGGCTCGCAGGTAGCCCGCTATTTCGACATGAGCATCCTCCTTGAGATCCTCACGGGACGCCCCTTTGACAAAAACCATCTTGGGATGGAGATAGACCAAGAACTTTTCCTCAGCAGGTTCGTATCCCTCGCCGCCTTCACGCTTCAGGTAAAGGTTCAAATATGGTTCATCTGCCGATAGGTCCCCGCCGGTGATCTTACCCCTCAAAATAAATGTAGCTTTCAGTTCCGAGCCCTGGTAGGGGACCCATTTGTAAGCCGTATAATTGCTGAGGATTCTCCCGTCGTCCTCGTACTGGTTGAAGAAACAGAAGAAACGATAAGCGTCATGAGGATGCTGCTTGTAATAATCCAGGAACTTCTCCACGCGCTCCTCGCCCCAGAGTCGGACATATGTCTGCACATTGCCCAGGAACTCATTGCCGCATTCAAGAGTGATAAAAATATAAGGCTTGCCCCCGTCCGACTTCTTTCTAATAGCTGAGGCGATACGGCCCCAGAGTGTGCCTGAATTCAGATCCTTCAATTCTTTTTTGCTCATATTGTTACCTCCAGTGAAAAATTTGACTGTGCTGAAAACTTTGTTATAGGGAGCTGCCTGTAATCAGTGAAGAAGACTGCACGTTCATCGGCCCGGTAGTCATAATGCCCCTTGTTGCAGAATGGGCATGTGCGAGAGCTCCCATCGATGATAATGATGTGGTTGCTGCACGCTATGCAGATGACGTATGCATTGTTGATAGCAGTGTGCCCTATAAACTCCTTTGGTAATTCCTGTGTGGACAACATCCTACTTCCTGCCTTTCTTGAGAAATTCATCTATTGCCTCGGCCACCCGCCGGGAACCGTATTTCTCGATCAGTGGTTTGAATAGCTGCGCCAGAGTTTTCTCCTTCACGCTATGCCCCCACCAATGTTTTGATGTCGGGCAGCTCGATGTCCGCGCCGTACTCCTTCATGACATACAGCGTTGTGTAGAGTCTGCGAACCTCTTCCGCCCTTGTCAGGAGCTCCTGCAGCAGCTTCTCGATGACCGGCTTGTCGATTGATGTCCTGGAAATTTTCGGGGGGGGGCGTGACGTTCACATCGCGTTTCTTATTCTTTTTTTCTTTCGGCGCTGCCCCTTTGCCGAAGGGAGCCGCTCCATGCTCTTTCCGGAAATGCTTTGTGCAAAGGTCGTCTTTGACCTTGTTGCTTTTACATCCCGGGATACGACACCTCTTATCTTTCTTTGTGGCCATACGGGTTTCCTCCTTTGCCTCCGGCGCGCCTGGCTCAGGCTGCGCCGATACGGATGCCTCTATTTCTTGGATTGCTCGATCTTTTGTTTTTTTGATAACCTCTGAGAGCTTCTCTGAAACGACAATGCGAGGTCTCTCGATCATTGCTTTCGCAGTCTTCCGGGGACTCAGGGGCAATGACGCCGGCGTCTCAGCTGCGCGCCTGGCGCCGTCCTCGCAAGCTGCACAGACCGGATAAAGGGCAATACTTGCCGGATCTTTGGCCTGGTGTTTCCTGACGCATTCCGAGGGCCTCATGAATTGGATAGAGAGCTTTTTACATTCAAAGAAAGGATTATTGCTCAAGGGAAACAATTCTCCTCTCGAATGTTATTCCTCTCTTTGTTATCCTGCTCTCAATCTTTGCTATACCGTCAGGATCCCACGAACCAAAAAGCCAGGCTCCGGCAAGAGACCAAGCAACAATCACTCGGTCTTTCTTGCCGAAACCACAGAAGAAACGATCACCAATCATTAAGACGATCGCCCTGCTTTCATCTCCTGGTTTTGCTCGCCTTGCTTCCATGTATTCTTCAGTGTAGATGGGGTCTTTGCTCATCAATTCCTCCCTTGTATATCTGTAAAGTAATAACCAATATTGGTCTTCACGTTGAGAGCGATCCGGATCGCCGGGACGATCCCCTTTTCCTGGCACTCCTTTTCTCTCATCTTGCGCGCCAACTCGATCGCATTCATCAGTTCATTCCCTGCAGATCGGTGACATACGGCTTAGGATCCTTCCGGAGAATGATCAGCTCTCCGAGTTTCTGCCCCGCAGTGTTGATACAACGAGCCGTGTCCAGGACGTAGAGCGGCAAGGTGATCACTCCGACGTGCTGCTGAAAGACCTCCGACTTCATGTAGAATGCACTGGTCTTCACTTCGTCGTAGCCTCCTCCGTAGATATCTGCCCATCGAACCTTGCCCACTCAAACATCCAGCCGGCAAGTATTTCGGTAGCTCTTTTCCTGCGTGTTTCGGCGTCCCAGTTATCCTCTAATTTCCCAAGGGCTTCATCCATAGTCCGGCCATAGGGGATGTGCTTCAGAAGTGCCTCGAGGATGATCATCATGGTACTGAGATGGCCGTTGAGCCTTGCTCGCGGATGCCCGGGGTATTTCTCCTCGAGGTAATGAACCCAGTACCCGCGGTCCTCCAGGCCGGGGAGCACTTCGAGCGAGATCATGCGAAAGATCGAGGAAAGGAGAACGTTTCTCTTCCTTGCTACATCATGCATGTTCTCATCGTGCCGGTATCCTTCCTGCTTATAGCACGGAGACAGCATCAAGGGGATCGCCCTATTCGCCAGTTCCGGCAATCTGCTGGGGAAAGCTTCGATGCCGGTGATTAAGGTCATCGCCTCGAACTTTTTCAAGATGGGGCTATCGCCGTGCATCCTATGGCAATATGCGCCATGGGACATGAGCAATAAAGAATTGACCGTCTTCCTCTCCAGGTTCCTGTTTTCGAGATTGTCGAGCACTACCAGCGGATAGCGCATAGCCCATTTCTCCGCAAATGCCATCGACATCGCAGGCAAAGAATTGCATCCATTGATCAGCTGATGCAGCCGCTCGGCGGTTTTCGATTTCCCACAGGAAGAATTCCCCAGGAGATGCAGCAACCCTCGCTCAGGCAGCAAGCCTGCCGTAAAGATCGAAATCATCCAGCATGCAAGTAACATCCTCTGGGCTGGCGGGGCAGGGACGTTATCCAGAATGAGTTCTTTGAGGTTCTCAGCCCCTTCAGTGCATTGCAGGTATTCGAATGTGGGAGGCCAGCTTGGGGAGCCTGCCTGTAGAACATTGTGAAGGTTGAGTCCGTTATAGACAAAACAAGGCTCTTGCCCGGGAGCCAGTCGAAGGATCTTTCCGGAGCTGCTGTTCAAATTGAGATATATGGTATTACTTCCAGGATGAAAGTATTGCCACGAGCTTATCGTTTTCATGCCTTCGCCTCCTCTTTCGGCTGCGGCATTGATGCTCTCATCCATTCAAGGCCGATGAAGATCGAAGCACATTTCTTAGCAGCGGTCTCAAAGTCGAGCACTCGACAGTCGAGGCCCTCTCTGTAGTTGTTGCCCGAATATCTGAGCGAAAAGTATTCATTACCTCTGTGCAGGTGCCGTTCAATAGAAAAATCTCCTTCATCATGCTGGAACAGGTCTCCCTTGTCTCCAGGAGAAAATGCCGCTTCCCATTTACGATCTCCGAAAAACCTATACCAAATAACACCTGCAGCCTCGCGCAATTCAATTCCTTGACCCAATGCGTATTCCACTGCCTCAATAAGGGAATCGAAGTTCCTGCATCTCCATAGACGATGCCCGTGCCCGATCTCAAAGCTGATGTTACAATCTGCTTTCCCCGCACGATCTTTAATCGTGATTTCTTTATTGCTATCCTTGGAAAATATGTCATTCAAATAAGAAGTGTGCCGGCGTTCCCACTTCATTCCGCGGATCTCTATAATGGGATAAAAGCTCCCTTCCTCCTTCACTTCCACCAGCCCATCAAAAATGCTCTTCTTCTGTTCCATTCTGGCTTCTGACTCCTGACTCCTGACTTCTGTTTTTTCCATGACTGCCTCCTGTCATGTAGCGCCTCAGGTGCACCGGGGAGCAGGCTGGAGGCCTTCAGCCGTTCGGGTTGCATGCCCTAGCTCCCCGGTAAGGGGGGTGTATATCGCTTTAGCCTTTTCCCTTTTTAATGAACGGACATTTCATCAGCTCGCAATCAGACTTCCCACGGCTCAGAAATATCCAGGCGACAAACGCCATGATCACCCAGAACGACAGCGAGTCCGGATAGATACCGCTGAGCAGCAATGTGCAGACAATCGGCATCACTTGCGCCAGCCATACCGAACCCTTCATCGGGCCGCCCTCGCCTGCGCCGTGATCACCGGCGTGTCGGCGCCGGCGCCGGCAATCTGGAAATCCATCGTCTTCCGTGGCCTCGGGACAAACTTTGCATCGAGCCCCTGAATCATGAAATGCGTGTGCCCTGCAGCCCCCTCGCGCAGCAGATTATTCATCTCCGCATATGCGAGCCTGCTGCCCGTCTCGACCCCGTCATTGACGCCGATCGTCCAGCCCCAGATAAAAGCTGTAGGGATCGACAAAACCAGAACCACAAAAACCAAAGCCCTAACTTGCCACATAGCTTCCCCCTTTTGTGCTAGAATTCCGGTCACCATTTCTCGTACCTTATCCATGTCGCCCTACTCTTACCCGCTTCAGACTCGCTGGCCTGACGATCGGATGCACCTTTGCCTTGCGAATTGCTTCGCGCACATCTTTCGGGTCAAATTTATATCCGCCCCATCTTCCCTTATTGATAAAAGGAATCCCCAGCTCCTCATTCTGAATTTTTTTGTATATCCCTTCGGTTGTCAGATTGAGCGTTTTGGCAAGGTCCTCGATGTCCATTAAAGGTTCAACGATCCCTCTGCGCTGCAGTTCCTGGAGGATCACATCAGAGAAAAAATGCTGAATCAAGACCGTTTGGAGGGATTCATTCTGCGCAAGCCGCAAAAGGATATCGGCCACCATAGAGGTGTTAAGAAAATACTCAGGAGAGGAGGCAGGCTCCTCTCCTGATGGAATACCTGACAGCAGGGGGGACTGACTGCCAGATAATTTCAATTCTTCTATACCGGCTCCGTTCATCGAGCAGACTCCTTTGCCTTGTGCATAAAAGCAGTTACCTGCCTGATCAGATCCCAGCCCTCTTTCTCGATGCGCCGGTACTCCTTGGGTGTCAGCTTGCCGTCTGCAAAGGCCTTGGATGCTTCCTCTGCAAGATGGCCGAATTCCTGTATGGTGGAAAGGAGCTCCTGCGAGAGCTCCCCATTGCTAGAAATGTTTTTCGGCAGGGTGATGCCGATAATCCCAAAACGAGAGTTAAGGCGTTGAAGCGGCGCCGTCGCATCCTCGAAGGAGTTCCCGAGTGACATGCTCGCCTCCATCATGATCTCAAGCCGGTCGACAGGATTCAGGGCTCCGGAATCGGTGAAGTCTTCAGAAGGTTCAGTCCATTTATAGACGGTTACAGGCTTGAGCCCGAGGCGTTTCGCAATCTCAGCTATAAACTTTCCGCAACAACGTTTAATAGCCTCATAATTTTCCATAAGTCACCTCAAAGCTCGGCGTTATAAAAAATTGAATTCTTATAATTGCGGCATTTGAGGCGATGTGGCTAAATACAAACGTGAAAAGGGACTTTATGAGCCGGGGAGCGCGGCGGGGAGAGAAAGAAGTGTATGGCAACTTTCTTGCCGTCTCCCCGGCATCACAAAGTGCAGAGACAGGGTTGTCATGGCGAACGATCCCATATGAGGGTTGTTGCACCCCTGGCTCCACACTCTTTGTTAGCGATTTTTTGAGGTCGAAGAAGTTTTTTATGAATCGATCGTTAACCATGACGTGGAGAATGTAATCAATTATTGATTCCTTTGTCAATATGAGAATTAATTTTTAATTCCTATGGTTCTAATAGTTGATTCCTATAGTTCTAAAAAGCATTATTTTTTAGGAATTTCTAAAAAATGGAAACTTTTCTATCATTAAACATGGCAAAAAAGAAAACATCAGCGCCCCCCAAGGATATTGATATCCTTATTGGCAAAAATCTGAAAAGATTACGGAAAAAATTAGATATCTCTCAGAAGCAAGTTGGCGAGGCTATGGGAATTGAAAGACAAAGAGTGAGCGGGATAGAAAATGGGCACATCCCTATGGGAAAGGAGCTGATGGAGCGATTCTGCAAAGCATTTAATGTGGAGCCCTATGAATTTTATATAAACGAGAAGACCCCTATCATCACCGATAAAAGAGAACATTTCCATCTCCAGAAATACCGCCGGGTCGAAGAGCTGGGCATGGTCGAAGAACTAGATGATATGACCGATTTTCTGATTAATCGGGCGTTGGAGAAAAAGCCCTCTAAAAAAAAATAAACAGGGGCCGTTGAATGGGCTCGTATGCCACGAAAGCTTTTTTCAAAAAGAAGCTGCAGGAATTTATCGAGGACGAATATAAATATTTTGAGGTAGCTCCTGCAGTAGATTGCTGCCCTAAGTGTGAGAAGAAAGCAAACAAAAAAATAGCAATAGCGACAGCAACAAAGGATGATTACCCGCCGTTCCATAGAAAATGTACCTGTTCTATCTTGCCTCTCGACGATGATCAAGAAGCAGACTCTTTAAATAGGATCAGAGCCCAATATGCGTCTGGTGAGTTCCCTATGAAAAGATGTCCTCATTGTTCAGAATGGATGGCGGGGAATGCCCAACAATGCACTAAATGCGGTGGATTTATTATACCAGTCTCTAAGGGGGGATTTATGGACGAATTCGAAAAAATAAAAAGAGATGCTTTACACTCCGTCCAAGAGGTGGAATCAAAAGCACCACCTGCCGAGCAAAGCTTTCTCGATCAGTTAGGAGATACCCCTCCTCCTGTTAAAGAGAGTCCTACCTCTTTTAACTTTAAGAGAGTGGGAAAGGCTATAGGCATCCTTATCTGCCTTGCCGTGGTCCTCTCTCTTCTCGGCGCATATTTAAAAGGGACATCATATTACAATCCCCCCGCCCAGCCCCAATATAAGCCCTCCAAATTCGACGCCTTTGTCATGTGCCAACAATTCGTAGAGAAAAAACTCAAGGCTCCCTCCACCGCTGACTTTGCATCGTCCACCGAATCTACACTGACAGCGATCGATCGTAATACCTTCATGATCATATCCTACGTCGACGCTCAAAACAGCTTCGGCGCTAAACTGCGCAATCACTATGCCTGCAAAGTCCAACATGTCGACGATAAAAACTGGAAACTGCTCGATCTAGCTATAAATAACTAATGGCCTCACTCTGGAAACATAAACAGCACGGATACAAAATCACCTACACCCTCTATTACATCGACGGCACTCAAAAAGAAAAATACCGCTATGCCCGAAAAGAAAAAAAAGCCATCCTTATCCACCAGGATGCCAAACGCCTCGAAGTGCTCACACTCGAGCATCGACTCACCCATGAAGAGCTCGTCTACTTCCTCCATAAAAAATTAGTAGACGCCGAAGAAGTAGCAAAGCTCACCAGCCGCGCACAGAGCAAGCATCTTGAAGATCCTGCCGGCATCACATGGGAAAAACTGCAACACGAATATGACAAACACGTCTATAGTGTAGGCAGCAAAAGCACCCGAGCCTCCTACAGCTATAAGACAAAGCCGATCATAGAGTATTTTAAAAACAAAGGCATTGCCCCATGGCAAGTGAACAGCCCCCAGATCATCCAGGACTATATCACCCACCGGCGCACACAAAAAGCCGTGAAGACAGGTGCGCCTATCACTAAATCCACAGTCAATAAAGAGATCACCGCACTGCGCATCATGCTCGATTACCTTGTGCGGAAAAAGATACTCAGCGAAAACCCCGCACGGACCGGCGTCAAGCGCTTTAAAGAGGTCCCCGCCCGCGCGCCCAGGGCGATCCATCCCGACGACCTGCAGATCATCATGCATGCCCTAGATAACTACAATGGAGAAGCCGCCTTCGGTTATTTCTCAGAGATCATTTACACCTATATCTACACCGGCATGCGACGGTATGAGCTCCTCTACCTACAGCCCGATAACGTCGACCTGCGCAGCGGCCTCATCACCGTCCACGGCAAAGGCGACAAGTTCCGTGAAATCGAAATACACCCCAATCTTGTACCGCACATTGAGAGCGTCATCCGGAAAAACTCCAACCGTAAAGGAAAATATTTCTTCGGAAGGCATGATACCCCGCTCATGGATCCCAACTCGCTCTATCGAGCGTTTAAGAAATTCATCGCAAAGCTCAAATTACCCGGATGGATCACCCTGCACATCCTACGTCACACATGGACAAGCTACCTGATGGATTCCGGCGTCCCCCCTCATAAAGTGCAGCAACAAGCAGGCCACGAGAGTATCACCACAACAATGAAATACACACACCGGGTCCCCGGCTCCTCTCGCGCGATCGATACCTTAGACTATAAGAAATACATGAAGAAAAAAGAGAGTGCCACCCCTAACGAAGGGTAGAATAAGGGTACATAGAATAATTTTCCGTTGTTTTTCTATAGAGGTCAACCCGCCTCTCAAGGCTAAAACACGGGTTCGACTCCCGTTGGGACCACCAAATTTACCAAACTTTTCTCCCGGAACTTTTCTCTCAGATGAAGACCCTTCTCCATACTTTGCATCAACACTGAAGAGCCTCGTTTTATCTTCGGAGACTTTTTATTTAAGCGTAATTACGCTGTGTCTTACTGCCGAGACATTGACTTGCAGGCCAACCTGCCATTATTTTAAAAGCATGCAGACAATCGTCCATCTGAAAAACGTTTCCTGCATATCTGGCAGGAAGCATATCTTGCGCAACATCAACTGGTGTGTTTCTCCTGGTGAGCATTGGGCCATTATCGGGTTGAACGGCTCAGGCAAGACAACCCTTTTACAGCTGCTTAACGGCTATGCAACCCTGTCGGCAGGTGAGATGCACGTGCTTGGCAAGCAGTATGGCTCCTATGACTGGCGGAAGTTGCGCCGGGAAATCGGATTCATCAGTTCTGCGCTCCAGGAAAGGTTCTATACGACCGAGACTGCTGAAGAGATTGTGCTGAGCGGGATGTTTGCCACCATTGGACTTTATGACAGGCCAGAAGCGACAGATGCTGAAAGAGCCCTGTCTCTTCTGGAACAGCTGAAGTGCGGTCATGCTGCAAAGCAGCCGTACATCGAATTGTCGCAAGGGGAAAAGCAAAAGGTCCTCATCGCACGGGCGCTCATAAATGCTCCACGACTGCTGATCATGGATGAGCCATGTATCGGACTGGATATCTTTTCGAGAGAGCACATTCTGTCTGCGATTGAGACACTGGGCGGCCAGGCCTCTGCGCCGACGATGCTCTATGTCTCACATCACATTGAGGAAATACTGCCGGTCTTCACCCATACACTGCTGCTACGTCAGGGAGAAGTCCATTCAGCGGGCGAGATAAGCAAAGTCCTTACCGCAGCAAACCTTTCGTCTT
Organism: Nitrospirota bacterium; assembly: GCA_040754455.1. GTDB lineage: Bacteria > Nitrospirota > Thermodesulfovibrionia > Thermodesulfovibrionales > Dissulfurispiraceae > JBFMCP01. Next base: position 56,160 of record JBFMCP010000002.1, on the reverse strand, counting down.
TTTTCAACACCTCTGTTGATGTGCAATGGCGCAAACATCGTGCATGGATACATATATAGCTCAGCTCGGGCATCCCCCCTTTCAATCACACGTGTGCGCATCCTCTACTTGACACCGTTTATGTATCTGTCATACTTGGGTTAGGCACGGGGCAGCTTTTCGAGTACCACGCAGAGGCGCCGAGAAAACAAACCGAATGTGTCTTAGAATATGCAAGGAGGTTGCGATGGCGACGCGCGTTCAGGTAAACATCAACACCGCGAGCAGGGAAGAATTGGACGTAACACTCGGCCTGGGGCCTGATCTGGCGGACGATATCATCAACTACCGCGAGCTGAACGGCCCCTTCAAAAGCTGGGATGATCTCAGGAATGTCGAAGGAGTTACGGATACTGTTATTCTCCTCATAATGAACAGCGGTGCAACGCTCTAGGCCGATGGATGGAGCGCAGGTCGCAGCACTGCTTGCAAAAACTGCGGAGGCGGCGAAGAACGGGAGGTATGAGCTTTACAAAACCAACACGGTCTTCGACAGCACCTCACATAACCCCGAATGGTTGGGATAGAAGAGTTCTTCAAATAGCCCTTATCGGCCCCGAGTTCCGAAGACCACGGTCCAGTAGGACCTGAGACTGCTGCTCTTTGCCGAGGCAGCGCCGGCCTCTCTGAATTCCGGATTCATGACATTCTGGCAATGCTTCTCGCTCTCCAGCCAGCCCTGTACTGCCTTTTCAGCAGAGGTGGCGCCCTGCCCTACATTTTCCCCGTAGATGCTCCACGCATACCCGAGTTTCGAAAGCCGTGTGCCGGGGGTGCTGCCGTCAGAGCCTGTATGGCCCAGAAAGCCGCTGCGCGCCATATCCGAGGCATGGTGCAGCGCCGCCTTCCCGAGCAGATCATTCCAGACAAGAGGCTGTACTGCCTTGTAGTACTTGCTTCCGCATTTCCTGCCTTTTGCCCGCGCCTCATTGATCAGCTCGATAACGCGCCGCTCCGGGCCGTACTCTTTCTTCGCCGGCGCTGTGGTTTCATAAAGCACCGGCGCACAGCCGTACAAGAATAGCAGGAAAACAGCGATGGCTGCTCTGGAAGATCGTTCCTCTTTCCTCAAATGTCCGGTATTCATAGCCCGTCCTTTACTTACCATTCTATGCTGTCGAGAGAGCATATGCAACTATATGAACAAGGCAAAGTAGGATATAATACTAATGGAACGAACTCACCGTTAGGGGAAAATTACCTGTCCGTCATTGAGGAGGCTATGCGCAACACCATAAAAAAGGAGATCACCGAGATCGGACCGTACAAAGTCATTCAGCTCTTCTTTCCCGTAACCGATTTCCACGCCATCGTCGTTATTGATAATATTGCCCTCGGTCCTGCGATCGGTGGGGTCAGGGTCGCTGCCGACGTCACGCTCGAAGAAGTGAAACGGCTTGCCCGTACGATGACAATGAAAAACTCCATCGCAGGACTGCCCCACGGCGGCGGAAAGGCCGCAATACTGATTCCCCCTTCTGATCCCAGGAAAGAGCACTGCTTCAGGGTATTCGCCCTGGCAATAAAGGAGCTTCACGAATATATTCCCGGCCCCGACATGGGAAGCAACGAAGCCTGCATGGCATGGATACATGATGAAATCGGCAGGGCATCCGGCCTTCCCGAGGAGCTGGGAGGGCTGCCGCTGGATAAGCTTGGGGCGACGGGCTTCGGGGTCGCGGAGTGCGCGGAAGTCGCCTGCCGGCATATCAGCATGCCCCTCGCCGGAGCAAAGGTCGCTATTGAGGGGTTCGGGAGTGTAGGCAAAATGGCGGCACGGTTCCTCTCGGAACGTGGTGCTGTCATTGTCGCGGTGAGCGATACGAAAGGTACGATCAGCGATCCCTACGGTCTTGATGTAAAAAAGCTGATCGAAATCAAAAGCACAACCGGAAGCGTCATCAACTACAAGCCCGGCACCGTTAAAAAAATGGCAGACCTCTTTGCCGAACACTGCGATATCCTCATCCCTGCCGCACGGCCGGATGTCATCAATAAGGACAACGTCGATGACATCAAAGCAAAGCTGCTATTGGAAGGCGCCAATATCCCGGTGACGGAAGAGGCCGAAGAGATCCTTCACCGAAGAGGCGTCCTTTCTGTTCCTGATTTTATTGCCAATGCCGGCGGCGTCATCATGGCGGCAATGGAGTACGCGAGGAAAACCGAGAGAGAGGCCTTCGAGGCCATAGCAGAACGCATCAGGAAAAATACCCGTTTGATGCTCGAAAAATCCTCAAGCGAGGGGATACTCCCGCGTCAGGCTGCAGAGATACTGGCCCGAGAGCGTGTCCTTGCTGCAATGCAATACGAGAGGATCGCCTAGGTTTTCCACACTGCGTTCACTTCTCCCTGCTCGGTACAAGATGGGGAGGACCTCAACGCCGTGTTTATTCCGTTTGATAAGGTCGCACTTCCCGGCATTTCTGCAAAGCTTTTTTGCCCCCTTGCCGTCCACCTCTGTAAATTCAATAAAATATGTGATAAGATGCTTTTACAAGGGAAGTTCTCCAGAGGTTATATCGGCTTGCCGTAATAACCGACACCACTTCACAAGGAGGTTGAAAGATGAGCCGGCGTATCTTACTGATGGTTCTTGTTGTGTTTTGCGTGCTCGGACTTACAGCGTACAGTGTGCAGTCTGAGACTAAAAAGGCAGGTGCTGGTACATTGAAAGGGACAGTGCAGGACGGATCGGGGCAGGCGATTCAGAAAGCAACGGTGTATCTTATTCCGGCTGCAGACGTGAAGGCCATGGCAAAAAGAGTCCCGGAAATCAAAAGGGATTCACCCATTGACGAGCCCCATGAGGACCTCCTCGCCAGAAACAGGGACAACTACCGGAAGGCGACCACCGATAAAAAAGGCAATTTTACCATCGCAAAAATCGAGGATGGCAAGTACTTTATCTACGTCGAGCCGTCTGACGACGAACATTTGCCCGGCGGCACTATTGCAGACAAAGCAATGGCAACTTCCGAATTCACCGGGAAACCGGTCAAGATCCTTCTCTCCGGAAAGATCCCTGAAAATGCAACCTATGTCGGCAGCACGAAATGTATCGGATGCCATAAAGAATACGCAGCCATAAAGAAGACGCTCCACAAACTCGGCATCAGTGTCATCGGGAAGCCGAGCAAACTGCAGGATTACTCCCGGTTCCCTGATTTCAATGCAGGATTGAACAAGCTTACGGCCGGAATGAAATTTTATTTCTACGGTTTCGACAAAGGGAGAGGCTTCGATAAATATCAGGTTTCTGATAAGGCCCCCTCTGATCCTACAACCGTCAGCTTCACTGCCACATTCTTCAAGGACAAAGACGGTACGTTGAAATTCAAAACCGAAAACATGAAAGATCCCTCTGATACCCCCCGGACGTATCCCGTTGTGATGACTTATGGCGGCGGGCTCTACAAACAGCGCTATCTCTTCAAGGTCGGCAATGTCCATTTCCCCTTCCTCCAGTTCAATCCCACCGGCGACTGGAGCTACAATGACCGCACCAGGAAGCCCTGGAGAGATTACCATGCCGACTGGCTCTTCAATGAAGAGACCAAGAAGCTGACCGACCCCCCGAAGAAAAAATCCTTCGAGGTTGAGTGTGCCGCATGCCACTACACCGGCTATTTTCTTACGCCTTCCGGAGAAGGTGGCTTTACTACCCACGCGGTGAATGATCCTAACGGCGAAGCGGACATCAACGGCGACGGCATTCCAAATGAGCTGAATATCGGCTGCGAGGTCTGCCACGGACCGGGGTCGCAGCATGTGTCAGCGCCGAAAACAAAGAAAGCTGCCACTATTGTCAACCCGGGCAAACTCGCCGCCGAGCGTTCCATGGTCATCTGCAACCAGTGCCACAGCAGGCCGCAGGGATATCTGAAGTCCGATCCTCCCCTCGACGAGAAATACAAAATGCTGATTCCCGGCACCAGCAGAAACGACTATCTGACCTATCACACCACAAGAGAAGATGCAGCGCAGAAAGACTACTGGCCCGACGGCATCCACTCGAAATCGCACCATCAGCAGGGCACCGATCTCGTGAGATCAATAAAATACCTCAACGGTGATCAGATCATGACCTGCGCCGACTGCCACGATCCTCACGGCATGACTGAAGTGAAACATCAGTTGAGGAAACCGATACGGGATGAGAAGAATACCCTCTGTACCAGCTGCCATAAGGACCATGCAAATATAAAGGCGCACACTGCCAAAGCAGTGGGGGTGGAGCACGGCATGAAGATCCACTGCGTCGATTGCCACAATCCGAAGACCATGCAGACCGGCGCAGGGCTCGGCAAAGGCCGTGGTACGAGCGATGGCAAAAATTACTGGATGAACGATATTACTTCCCACATCTTCGATGTGCCACGGAAGAACAATGTCGGCGTCAAAGGCGTCGAGCCGGGCAAAGCAATGCCGATCCCTTACACCAATGCCTGCGGCACGTGCCACAATGTCGATCAGCTTCCGCAAAAGGCCGAAGCAGCACCGCAGAAATAACACCACACGAGGGGCGGACTATGTTCCGCCCCTCCATCCCGCTTCCTCTCCATTTACTATACTATTTGAATGCGCTGCTTCTTCTGACAACGTCCGCTGCCTTCGCAGGGACCTTTGTAGGGGAAAAGGCCCTAAAGGACGTCTCCATTGGAGGATTCAGGCGCTACGTCGCCATTGCCGTTATTGCTCCCGGTGTATTCCCGGCTCTCAGAATCCTCCGAGGCGATATCAGCCGAGACAGGTTCCGTGGCGCGGGATTCCTGCTCATCGACAACCTGCGTGTGGTGGTCCCCTGCTGGTGAGATATCATCCTGCTGCCGCATGATCCATATGACGCCGAACTCTTTGTCTTGGTACGCCCGCATCAGCTTCAGCCGCAGGAGTTCGAGAAGGGCGAGGAAGGTGACGATGATCTGCACCTTTGTCCTGTCCTCCTCGAAGAGGGCGTCAAAACGCATGGTGTGCTCCGTCTCCATCTTTTCGAGGATGAGCGCAATTTTATCCTTGACGGTAAGCGTCGCTTTCGTAATCGTTATCGCCTCGGTCGGCGCCTTCTTGATGATCTTTTGCAGAGCGCCGAGGAGATCAAAGAGATTCACCTCGAAGAGCAGCAGTTCCGTTCCCTCACCGGCCATGAGGTCTTCGTCCTTCATCGGCTCTTTCGAGAGGATATTTGTCCAGATCGCTTCCCTCTCTTTCAGGGAGGCGGATGCCTCCTTGATCGCCTGGTATTCGAGAAGCCTCTGGACAAGACCTGCCCGCGGGTCTTCCTGCGCCTCGGTCTCGATCGTCTCATCAGGAGGGAGGAGCATGCGTGATTTGATATAGATAAGCGTTGCCGCCATCACGAGGAATTCGGAAGCGATTTCGAGATTGAGCTCCTTCATCATCTCGATATATTCGAGATATTGCCGGGTAATATGGGAAATGGGGATATCGTAGATATCGATCTTGTCCTGCTTGATGAGATGCAGAAGGAGATCGAGAGGGCCCTCGAAGACGGGGACTTTTATGCTATATGCGTTTATTGTGTCCATTGCGTTATCGCGTCAAGCGCTGAGCGCACGACACCCGACGCTGTACCGTCTCTTTATGGGATTACCTTGTTCAACGGATACTCGACGATGCCGGATGCGCCGGCGCCTTTCAGTTTCGGGATTATATCCCGGACCGTCCTCTCGTCAGTAATAACATCAACAGCATACCATCCGGTATCGGTAAGAGAGGAGATCGTCGGGGAGTGCATCGCCGAGAGCAGGCTCAAGACCTTCTTGAAGGCCTTCTCGGGCACATTCATCTTGAGCCCCACCTTCTCTTCGGCAGCCAGCGCTCCTTGGAGCAGCAGTGCGAGATTCTCCATCTTCTGCCGCTTCCACTTATCCTGCCACGCCCTCTTGTTCGCGATGAAGCGCGTCGTGGACTCGATCATCGTCTCGACGATCCTCAGGTTATTTGCTCTCAATGAATTGCCCGTCTCGGTAAGCTCGACAATAGCATCCGCAAGGTGGGGAGGCTTCACCTCTGTCGCCCCCCAAGAGAAATCGACCTCGGCCTTGATCCCCTTCGACATAAGGTAACGTTTGGTATAGCCGACAAGCTCGGTGGCAATGCGCTTGCCCTGGAGGTCCTTTATGGTCTTTATCTTCGAATCATTGGGCACCGCGATCACCCAGCGCACCGGCCTAAAACCTTCTTTTGCATAACGGAGCTCGGCTACTTCGACCACATCGGCATTCTGCTCGAGGATCCAGTCCTTTCCGGTCAGGCCGCAATCGAGATGTCCGTCCTCGACATACCGCGCCATTTCCTGGGCCCTGATGAGCATAGAGCCTATCTCCTGATCATCGAATACAGGGTAGTACGAGCGGGAAGAAACACTGATATGGTATCCCGCCTTCCTGAAAAGCTTGAGCGTCGATTCCTGGAGACTGCCCTTGGGAAGTCCGAGTTTCAGCGTATTCTTCTTGCCATTCATGATGCGTGTACCCTCACTTGGTTCCTATTTTTTGTTTTTTTTCGTCATAATTTTGAATCAATTATTGTATAGGTTTGTAAAATACCGTGTCAATGCGTGTCCCCGGCTATCGGGCAAAGAGCATAGGGCAAAGGGGAAAAGTTTATATTCAGGAATATGGCAGTAACCTCTATGCTCTATGCGCTTTTCGTCTTGTTCAGATTTGTAATGGTATAATAAGCTGATTATGAAGACCTCTCGTTTAGAAATAAAGGAACATTATCCGCTCAAGGAGTTGACCACCTTCAACATCGGCGGGCCGGCCCGCTATTTCGCAGTCATTACTACGGAAGATGAGGCGCAGGAGGCTCTTTCCTTCGCTGCCAAATACAGTGCCGATCTCTTTATCCTCGGAGGCGGAAGCAATATCCTGATAAGCGATGATGGATTCCCGGGGCTCGTCATTCTCAACAGGATAAAAGGGCTCGCGCATCGTATACATAACGAAAAAGTTACGGTGACTGCAGGTGCAGGCGAAGACTGGGACGCCTTCACAAAGCTCTGTGTTGATAACAATTGGCAGGGAGCAGAATGCCTCTCGGGCGTTCCAGGCACCGTGGGCGCTGCGCCGGTACAGAACATAGGCGCCTACGGACAGAGCGCCGATGATATTGTTGACGAAGTCCATGCTTTCGATGCACGGACAGGCGAGAAAACGCTCTTTACCAAGGAGACATGCCGGTTTGCTTACCGGAAAAGCATCTTCAACTCGACGGCTGCCGGACGGTATCTCATCACTAGGGTGGCCTTCACCCTCAATAGAAACGCGCCCCCGCATATCACCTACCATGACCTGAAAAATCATTTTGCCGGCGCAACCGGTGTCACGCTCTCCCAGGTACGCGAGGCGGTCCTCACCATCAGAAACACGAAAGGGCTGCTCGTGCTCGATGGTTATGACCGACTGAAGAGCGCCGGATCATTCTTCAAGAATCCCATCATCTCTTCGGAGCACTACGAGCATCTCAAAGCAGCGCTACGGAACACAGAGAGTCCACAAAACTGGGCGTGGCCGCAGGCTTCGGGTGAAGTAAAAGTCTCTGCCGCCTTTCTCATTCAGTCCGCCGGATTCATGCGCGGATACCGTAAGGGGAATGTGGGCATATCACCCCGACATACCCTCGCCATTGTCAACTATGATGCCGCAACAGCCGAGGAAGTCATCGTCTTTGCACGGCGGGTTCAGGAGAGAGTGAAAGGGGAGTTCGGAATATTGCTCGCCCCTGAAGTACAGCTCATAGGGAAGACCCCTCCGCTACTCCAGAGCTAACTTACTTATCGAGATGGGCTTTTCTACTTAAAAATAATAGACGATAAAGCGAAGCGTATGTTATTATGATGTAATTGGCATTAATTTTTCTTATAAAGCGATTAGTAAATATAGAAGGTACCACCATGTGTTCAATTGCCTTAACATACAGGGAGTCCCTACCGGCAGGATACCGCATCCACCCAACGGCACCCCCTTCTTTGTCTCATTTCAGACAGCAGACGATCAAGACAACTCACTTCAAGGAGGCTTATAATGTATAAAATCCTGGAAAAACAGGTACTCAGTGATGTCACCAAGCTCATGGTGATCCAGGCGCCCCATGTTGCTCAGAAGGCAAAGGCCGGGCAGTTCATCATCATCCGCATTGATGAACACGGTGAGCGGGTTCCCCTGACTATTGCGGATTTCGACCGCAAGGCAGGCACCATCACCATCATCTTTCAGGAGGTAGGCAAATCCACCATGCAGCTCGGCACCATGAAGGTCGGTGACTCGGTCTCTACCTTTGTCGGCCCCCTCGGCCATCCCACCGAGGTCGGAAACTTCGGGACTGTCGTCTGCATGGGCGGCGGCGTCGGCATCGCCCCCATTTACCCTATAGCACGTGCCCTCAAAGAGGCGGGCAACGAGGTCATCTCGATCATCGGTGCCCGTACCAAAGGCCTGTTGTTCTGGGAAGATAAAATGAAGGCGGTCTCCGATGAGCTCCATGTCTGCACCGACGACGGCTCCTACGGCCGCAAGGCATTGGTCACCGAGCCGCTCAAGGAGATTCTGGAAGATAAAAACCGCAAGGTCGTAAAGGTCTGGGCTATCGGTCCTGCCGTCATGATGAAATTCGTATCACAGACCACCAAGCCGTTCGGCGTGCCGACCATTGTGAGCCTCAACACCATCATGATCGACGGCACGGGCATGTGCGGCGGTTGCCGTGTGCTCCTCGAAGACGGCGCGCAGTTCGTCTGCGTCGACGGCCCTGAGTTCGACGGCCACAAGGTCGACTGGGGTAATCTTCTGTCCCGGCTGTCCTTCTATAAAGAAGAGGAAAAAATCTCTGTCGACCATTACAAAAATCATATCTGCAATCTCGATAAAGCAGTTGCTGAGGGAGGGAAATAATGGCTGAGCTCGATACCAAAGAAAGAATGAAGATACCACGGCAGCCGATGCCGCACCAGGATGAGCACGTACGCAGGACAAACTTTGATGAAGTCGCCCTGGGCTATTCGGAAGAGACCGCAAAAAAAGAGGCGGAGCGCTGTCTGCAGTGCAAAAAACCGCTCTGCTCCGAAGGGTGCCCTGTCGGCGTCCTCATTCCCCAGTTCATAAAAGCCCTCCGTGAAGGCGATATGCCGAAGGCTGTGGAGGCCATGAAGGTAAAGAACAATCTCCCTGCCATCTGCGGCAGGGTATGTCCGCAGGAGAACCAGTGCGAAGGCAAGTGCATCCTCGGCAAGAAAGGCGAGCCGGTCGCTATCGGCCGCCTCGAGCGGTTCGTCGGCGATTACGAGCTGGCTCATCGCACCTGCCCGTTGAACGCCGCTCCTGCTACCGGCAAAAAGGTGGCGGTCGTCGGGACCGGCCCCGCCGGTCTGACCTGTGCCGTCGATGTGGCGAGAGAGGGGCATAAGGTCACCATGTTCGAATCGCTCCATGGCCCGGGCGGCGTGCTGATCTACGGTATCCCCGAATTCCGCCTCCCCAAAAAAGTAGTCCATGGTGAGATCGATTACGCGGCAAACTGCCTGGGCATCGAGATCCGTAGCGACCATGTCATCGGACGGACTATCACTCTGGATGAATTGCTGGCTGAATATGATGCCGTATTTCTCGGCACCGGTGCTGGTCTGCCGTCGTTCATGAGGATCCCCGGTATCAATTTAAACGGCGTCATGTCCGCCAACGAGTTCCTCACCCGTGTCAACCTGATGAAGGGATATCTCTTCCCGGACTATGATACGCCGGTCAAGGCCGGCAGGAAGGTCGCCGTCATCGGCGCCGGCAATGTCGCCATGGACGCGGCCCGCTGCAGTGCCCGCATCCAGCACCTGCACGCACAACAGAACGGTACACAGCCCGGCGAAGTCCATATCGTGTATCGCCGCTCAAAGGATGAAATCCCTGCCCGTGCAGAGGAGGTGCATCACGCTATGGAAGAGGGCATCATCTTCGACCTCCTCACCAACCCTACCGAGATTATCGGTGACAGCACCGGTAAAGTCGTCGGTATGCGCTGCATCAAGATGGAGCTGGGTGAGCCCGATGCATCGGGCAGGAGGAAGCCTGTTCCCATCGCCGGCTCCGAATTCGAGATGGAAGTAGACACCGTGATCATGGCGCTCGGCACCAACCCGAACCCGATCGTCTTCGTCGATGCCGAAGGCCTGGAGCGGACCAAGCACGGCACCGCTGTTGCCGATATGACGACCGGGAGGACAAAGAAGCAGCGCGTCTGGGCAGGCGGCGATGTGGTCACCGGAGCGGCCACCGTCATCAGCGCCATGGGCGCCGGCAAGCGCGCAGCGGCGGACATCTGCAAATTTCTGAAGGGTGAAACAACCTGGTAGGCAACATCAATCAACAAACAAAAAAGCCGCCTGAAATTCTTGGCGGCTTTTTTGTTTCAAGAGCAGATAACAATTATTGCACTATGGTATGATATCTATGCTCATTGCTTCCGGTAATCAGCATATGTCAACACAAAAGGAGAGTCGTATGAAGAAGCTTCTCGCAGCAGTAAGTAGTATGTTTGTCCTTGCAATCCTCTCATTAGGACAGACCGCGTATGCCAACCCTGCAGGTGCACCTTCCTTATCCGGCAAGGTGGTCGAGACCATGGACAGCGGCGGCTACACCTATTGCCTCATCAAAGATAAAAGCGGCCAGAAGACCTGGGTTGCAGTGCCCCAAATGAAGGTAAAAAAAGGACAGGACATATCGTTCCAGGCAGGACTCGAAATGACCAACTTCACGAGCAAGACCCTCAACCGTACCTTTGAGAAAATCTATTTCTCGGGCGGAGCGATGAAGTAACGATCAACGCGCAACCGTTAATGATAAAAAAGCCGCCCTGTATTGTGGCGGCTTTTTTATGAAGACTATCCCGTCCCCTCATTCCGAACACTAGCGACGAAATTCCATATCTTCTCTCGGAACCGATAAAAAAAGAGCCCCGTCCCTTTGCAGGAACGGGGCAGAATTTATGGCAACGGTCAGGATGCCCTTGGTTAATGAGCTACGCTACTTTTGCAACTTTGTTATCGGCCACGACTCTGGACTCCTTGAGCCAGAGGAGCCGTGAGCCGTTAATGACCGATGCATTGACGGACTCGATCATCTCGCCCACCTTTACGTCAAATCCTTCCACTCGAGTAAAAGGACCGAAAGACACCTTCGTCTTTACCTTCGCCAGTTTCTTGGTGTCGCTCTCCTTCGCAGCTTTCATGCTTGTCCCCATGATCGCCTTTGCGAGAGCGGTGATGATATCGCGGTGCGTCTTTGCGTCGCCGGCCGGCTCGATGGCCTCGGCCACATATTTCACATTTCCGGTATAGTCCACTATGGTCCCCTCTGCCTCGAGGAACGCTGCCGAGGGGAATACCACATCAGCCTGCTGGGCCAGCTTGGTCATATGGGAAGTCTGCACGATGAGGAAGTCTACCTTGGGCCGCTCGGTCATCGGGACTTCACCGATGGCGTAGAGCACCTCGGTAGCACCGTCAGCCATTTCTTTATATGACTTACCGGAGGAGACAAGACCCATCATCATCACACCTTTTGCATTGCTCTCGATGCCGACGGAGATCGCAGCGCCGTTGACCAGGCTCAGATTCGCCGCAGCAGCATAAAGGGCAGGCGAGGAGATGATGACCGGATTCTTTGCCTCTGCAAAGAGGTCAGCTGCCTTCCCCGCAGCCTCTGAGACAGTTGTTCCTTTGACGGCGTCCGCCATCTTCTTATCCTTTACCAGACCTTTGTCGGCAAGCGCTTTAGCGATTGCCTTCAATGCATCTGCCTCATTGCCGCCGAGCGCCACGGTTGCAACTGCGGCAAGTCCCGTCTCATTCGCGTTGATGGTGATCAGCTTTGCGCCGCCGTTCACCTTTCTTCTGATGGTCGCGTCGAGGGCAGGCAATACCCTCGTGTGCTGGTCGGTATTCAGATCCACAACCACAAAGAGATCGGCGCTCTTGATATCTGCGCTGCCGGCCAGTGTCGCCGCATTGCCATAGAGGCTTGCCGTAGTATCCACATTCTTCGTCTTCACTACTGCTGAGGCAAACTCCTTCAGGGTAAGCGCATCTTCATTCAGGATGCCTGCAGAGGCGATGATGCCTGCGTTCTTCCCCGCCTTCTTCAACGCCTTTGCCGCAGTCTCGAGCGCATCTTCCCAGGTGGTCTCCTTCAGCGAGCCGTTCAAGCGCCGCATCGGTTTGGTGACTCTCGTATCAGCCTCAATACAATCAAAACCAAAACGTCCATATGCACAAATGTATCTCTCGGAGCCGTTTGAGGCGCCTGCATTCACTTTCATCACTTGGCCGTCTTTCGTGCTCACGGTGATATCACAGCCGTTCCCGCAGAGGGTACAGACAGAGTCGGTCTTCTTGTACTCCCACTCTCTTCCCTTGCGCCAGCGGTCGGCCTCGAGCAGGGCATTTACCGGGCATACATCGACGCAGCTTCCGCAAAATGTGCAGCCCGAATCCTGGAGCGGCTTGTCGTTGGCAGTGGTGACTTTTGAGCCGACGCCCCTTCCCATAAATTCGAGCACGCCGGTCCCCTGGCTTTTACAGGCACGCACGCACCTTCCACAGAGGACGCAGTAGTCGGGGTCGCGCTTGATGAACGGATTGGCTTCATCGATGGAGAAGCCGAACTTCTTCCGGGTGAAAGAGGACTCTTTGATGCCCAGGTCATAGGCATACTGCTGGAGGTTGCAGACGCCCGCCTTGGTGCAGGTCATGCAGTCGAGGGGATGCATGGAGAGAATAAGGTCGATAACGAACTTCCTGATCTCCTGTACCTTCTCGGTGTTGGTCTTGATCGACATGCCGTCTTTGATCTTCGAAGTGCAGCCGATCATGGGGGCCTTCATGCCCTCGACCTCAACGAGGCAGAGCCTGCATGCTCCGATGCCCTTCTGCCCCTTTAGAAAACAGAGGTTCGGGATATGCACGCCGTTTAATGCAGCAGCCTCGATCAGATTTACGCCCTCCGGCGCCTTCGCCTCTTTGCCATCTATTGTGAATTTAACCATCTCTGCCATGTAATTCGTCCTCCTTATTCGGGTTGCTCGTTACGCATAACGCATGACGCGTTACGGGCTCTATATTATGTGTGTACCGGTTCGGATGTCTTGCCGATAAAGATAATCGCCTTTTCAGGACAGACCGCGATGCACTCACCGCACTGGGTGCACTTTTTCCGCCGTATCTCGAAAGGATATCCCTGTACAAAGGGCTTTCCCTTTTCGCCGAAGACGGCATTATGAGTGCAGACCTCCTTGCATTTGCCACAGGCGGTGCAGTTGTCGGCTACGATCCTGTATTCCATGAAGGCGCTGCATTGCCCTGAAGCACAGGTTCCCGCTATATGCTCGGCAAAGGCACCGTCGGTAACCAGCGCTGCGATGAATGCCGCAGTATCTTTGCCCTTCTTGCACATGGAAGCCTCAGCCATTTCCTCAGCGATCAGCTTCAGTGCCGCAATATCGTTTTCCGTCCCTTTGCCGTCCGCAATGCTGAGCAGCCTGAGTTTTGCCTCATAACTTCCAAAGGCGCACGGAAAGCATCTTCCGCACATGGGGCCGGCAAGGAACTCGGTGATGTAGTACAATCCCTGCTGTACCCGGCACTTCTTTTCTTCAGCTGCTTTTTTAATATCTTCTACTTTCAGCTCTTTTATCTCGGTCATAGCTACCTCTAATAAATTTCCTCTGCCATGTAGATGACTTCGGGCAACAGATACGATACGAGGTCACGATAGGAAACCATGCCGATCACCTTGTCGTTTTCCATTACCGGCAGATGCCTGATCTTCCGATCCGACATAAGGCCGATGGCGACGCTGATGTCGGTCGAAGCGTCAAGAATAACCGGATTCGGGGTCATAACATTCTTCATGATCTCGGTCTTGAAGTTGACGCCTTTCGCAAAGCAGTGCATGATGTCACGTTCGGTAAAAATGCCGACCAGCTCTTTATTGTCGTCCATAACCAGCAGCGAGCCGATATTTTTGCCGTCCATAATCGTAACCGCATCGGCGACAATACAGTTCGTGCTGCAGGTCTCAACGATCAAAGGTTTTTTCTGTAACAGGTCTTTTAATGTCATTCTTGCCCTCCTCTCAAGGACCTCGATTTTATCTGAAGGAATTTTGAACTGCTCTTCGAGTTTCACCACACTCCACCTACGTATTTTCACTGCCTCCACAGGGCAGGCAGTCGCACAGGCCTTGCACTGCCGGCACTCCTCGCGGTCAATGAAGTACCGCTCCCTGGTTTCCCTCACCGCACCGTAGGCGCAGGCCTCCTTGCAGAGCCCGCAGCGGATACACTCGGTCTGGTTTATGGTGAAGACGCCGGTGCCTTTACAGACATTGGCCCGACAGTAGTTATCGTAGATATGCTCCTCGTATTCTTCGCGGAAATACTTGATGGTGCTCAGCACCGGGTTGGGAGCGCTCTGTCCCAGTCCGCAGAGCGAGGCCTTCTGGATGTATTTGCCCAGTGTAATAAGCTTCTCGATATCGCCGGGCTTTCCTTTCCCGCTGGTGATATTCTCGAGGATCTGGAGCATCTGTGAGGTGCCGATCCTGCAGGGAGGGCACTTGCCGCACGACTCGGACTGGGTGAAGGAAAGGAAGTACTTTGCCACATCGACCATGCAGGTATCCTCGTCCATAACGACCATGCCGCCCGATCCCATCATGGAACCGACCTTCCAGAGCGAGTCGAAATCAACGGGCAGGTCCAGATCGCTTGCCGGAATACAGCCGCCTGAGGGGCCACCGGTCTGTACTGCTTTTAACTCCTTATCGCCGATAATGCCGCCGCCCAGGTCGTAGACGATCTCACGCAACGTAATGCCCATGGGGACTTCAACGAGACCGGTATTCTTCACTTTGCCGGTTAAGGCAAAAACCTTGGTACCCGGCGAGGTCTCGGTGCCGATGCTCCTGAACCAGTCGGCACCCTTCTCGATAATGGGCGCAACACAGGCGTAAGTTTCGATGTTGTTCAGATTGCTCGGATGCCCCCAGAGACCTCCACCCTGCTCCGAAAGCCTCGGAGGACGCGGTCTCGGGAATCCACGCTCACCTTCGATCGAGGCAACGAGCGCTGTCGATTCACCGCAGACGAATGCCCCAGCCCCTTCCCGCACATCAAGGTGAAAACTGAAATCCGTACCGAGTATATTTCTGCCCAACAACCCGAGTTCCTCGGCCTGCTTGATGGCATGTTTGAGGTTCTTCACTGCCAGGGGGTATTCATGCCTCACGTAGACATAGCCGTACTGCGCGCCGATGGCATAGGCGCAGAGGAGCATCCCTTCGAAGAGGCTGTGAGGATCGCCCTCCATAATGGCCCTGTCCATAAAAGCGCCAGGGTCGCCCTCATCACCGTTGGCAATGACGAACTTCACATTTCCTGGTGCGCTTTTTGTGTGTTTCCATTTCTTGCCCGCAGGAAAACCAGCGCCGCCTCTTCCTCTCAGGTTCGCACGGTCGATCTCGTTGAGCACATCGTCAGGGGTCATTGTCGAGAGTGCCTTTTCCAATGCAGCATAGCCGCCGACGGCGATGTAATGGTTAATGTTCGTCGGATCGATTTTGTCGTTATTCCTGAGCGCGATACGCACCTGTTTTTTATAGAACGGCAGGTCAGTCATCTCCAACGCAGGCTCACTGGCGATATCCTGACGATAAAGTCCCTCCCGGTAGGGGAATCCATGCTGGAAGGTATAGGTAATCAGGGATGATGCCTGGTGCGGCTTGATCCTCTGATAATAAATATTGGACGGCTCTACCTTGATATTCGGTCCCTTCTGACACATACCCTGGCATCCGGTCTTTACGATTTCGATATCGATGCCTTTAGTGGTCGCCTCTTTTTTCAACGCATCGATAACCTTGTGCGCGCCGGTAGCAGAACAGGCCGTCCCACAGCATACCCGTGCTCTCGCCTTGCCAGGCAGAAATGTCTCGTTTTTCAGCCTCTCCCTAAGCTGCCTCAATTCATCAACATTTCTTAATCTACCCATGATCGACTCCGTTACCATTCCCACCGTTCTTGATCATATCGATAATTTCATCCATTTTACGGGGATTGAGGTCTCCCACTACTTCCTCATTTACCGTTACCACCGGTGCCAGACCGCAGCATCCCACACAGCCGACGGTCTCCAGGGTCATGGATTTATCAGGGGTGGTCTCTCCTTCTTTTACCCCGAATTCCTGCTCAAGCTTATTGAGGACATTTGATGCGCCCCGCACATGGCAGGCCGTTCCCATGCAAACGCATACAATATTTTTGCCTCTTGGCTTGAAATAGAAGTGCTTGTAAAAGGATGCCGTGCTGTACACTTCCGACAAGGGGATGTTCAGACTCTCGGATAGATACTTTAGGCTCTCTTCTGGAAGATAGTTATGTTCCTTCTGGATTTTTTGGAAGGCGTGGATGAGCATGCCCCGTCTTTTCTGCTCATCGGTTATCACGTTACCTATTTCACCGTAGTGCTCATCGATATTGGGTTTATCAGCCCTCATGTTACCTCCCTAAAGCCGCGTGTTACCTTTGGTTATTCGCGTGTAATTCTATGATCGTACCATAGCAAAACAGCTCGTTCAACGTTTATATAGAGCTATTAATATTTTAAATCAGTATGTTACTAATAGTAACAGGTCAGGGGGCAAGCGGAAGTATATATAATGTAGAGATCGCTCAAGATTGAAAACAGTTACTTTTTTTCTATTTTATATAAATCAAAAGGATAAGTAATACAAAATGGATGAAGCAAAGCACTTCGCCATCTTTCTAAATATCCTCAACGGGACATATGGTTATCTGAAAAAAGGTGGGACTGTTTAAAAAGGGTTCTGCAACAAAAAAGGCGTGGCAGTTTCCCACCACGCCTTGATTTTGGGTTGTCTTGGATTATAAACCCTGATGTCCTCTCGGAGCCCTCTCCATCTCACGGCGTGCAGCCATGTCGAGGAGCACCTTCTCAGTGCCGAACTTGCCGGGCTCGTACTTCTTGAGCTTCAGTGCTTCTCTTGCACTGTCAATGTATTTGAGGGTAAGGGCTACTATCTTCTCGGGATCGGGCTCGAAGTGCAGGGCGCCCTTGAATCGCTCGAACCAGACCTCTGTCATGAGCCTGGTGACTTCCTTACTCGCAGAGACGATATTCTCACCGCCGAAGATGACCGGGATACCCGATGCTGCTGCATAGCAGCCGATGGCGATCGCCTTCTCGGACATCCACTCAGGTGCGATACCGACCGCTGGCATGCCGCCGATCTCATCGGAGAGTCCGCCCTCGGCAGCCATTGCGCTGGCGATGGTCAGAATTCTTGAGTTGTCGACGCAGGCGCCGAGATTGAGGATCGGAGGCATACCCGTCGCCTCGCAGACCTCCCTCAGTCCGGGGCCGGCAAGCTCATAAGCCTGCTCAGGCGTTACCAGGCCGGCAAGGCCGCAGGCATGGGAGCCGCAGCCGGTGGTGACGACCAAAACGTCCTGCCTGATGAACTCTTTGATGAGGTAGTTGTGGACAGCGGTAGCAGGGAATCTGGTGTTGTCGCAGCCGACGACGCCGGCGATACCGCGGATTCTGCCCGCCATGATCGCATCGTTCAAAGGCCTGAACGATGCCCTCCACTTTCCGCCGAGCATGTACTCGATGTACTCATGGGAAAAGCCGGTGATCATCTGGTATTTGTCCTTGACGTCACGAATACCCTTCTTGGTCCTGTTCGGGAAGTTGTCGATCGCAACCTTGATGACCGCACGGGCATGCTCTTTTGCCTTGGACTCGTCAACATACGGCATATGGATCGCACCAGGCATGACCGCCTTCGGCGAGGTGGTGATGACCTTTGTGTGGAAGTTCTTTGCCGCCTTCGTGATTGCCGGCATGATGCACTGCACGTCAACGGTCATCGCATCGACGAGGCCGGTGAAGATCGCAAGTTCCTGGTTGGTGAAGCCGCCCATGGTGGGGATACCGTGCCGAACCAGGATCTCGTTTGCCGTACAGCACATACCGGTGAGGTTGATGCCTTTCGCGCCCTTGGATTTTGCATACTCGATCATCTCGGGCTCGTTCACCACATCGACAAACTTTTCGGCAAGGGTCGGCTCGTGGCCGTGGACCACGACATTGACCTTGTCCTCTTCGAAGACGCCAAAGCCTGCATCAGCTCTGACCGGATGAGGAGTTCCGAAGAGAATATCCGTAATGTCGGTGGCGACCATGGAGCCGCCCCATCCGTCGGAAAGGGCCGTCCGCAGGCCGTGCAGCAGGATATCGTCCGGATCGATGTCGACACCGGTGTGGGTTCTGTGCAGCGCCTCGACGATCTCACGCTGAGCGCCTCTCGGCACAATATTCCACTTGCGCCATCTTTCTTGGGTCTTCTTCGGCGCCCTGCTGATATAGTTCAGCTCGCCACTCTGTCTGGTGAAGTCCTCGATGAACCGGTGCGCTACATCTTTGGCAACGTCGTTGACCGGTCTGCCCTCGAACTCGATGCCGAGGTAGCCGGCAACTCTATAGAGCTTCCGTACATCCTTGATCTGATAATCCTTGGTATGTCCTTCGGCAACAGCCAGAAGAGTCATCGCCATATCGAGGCCGTGGTCGGTATGTGCCGCGGCACCGGCAGCAATCATCCTCACGAGGTTACGCGCAGCAACCGTGCCGAGCGTTGCGCCGCAGACGCCTGCTACCTCTTCCTCGGCGTTCTTGCCGGTCAGCCTGCAGGGTCCCATGCTGCAAAGCTTGCAGCATGCACCGGTGTGGCCGATCGGGCAGGGTTTCATCTTTTCCGCTCTGTCAAAGCAGGTCTCTAAATTCTGCTCCTCCGCCCATTTAAGAATCCTATTGGATGCGGGATTCGCAGGTCTTATTTTTTTATCGCCTTTCTTTTCCATTGTATGTTCCTCCTTATACCTTATGCGATGATGGGATCCATAGACAATGCCGGATGCCCCACATTGGAGAGATGCTCCAGGAGCTTCTCGGAATCCTCGCAGATGGTTTCATCCGCAATCATATCAAGGAAGTTGGGGATTCCGATCTCATCGCACTGTTTCTGGAAATCGTCCTTGATCCTCTCCTTCAGCGCCTTGGGCATCCAGACGATTCTCTTGATGCCTCCGTCACCGTAAAGGAATTTCCTGCTCGGGATGAAATTGACGCCGATTCCCATAAATCCGGGGGTCTGCGCACCGCCGCCGACGGTTCCGGCGAGGGTGGAGAACTTCATGCCGATCGGGGTCATGCCGGTAAATCCTCTATTGACGATCATAACGCCGTTTGCCTCAGGGATGATCGCAACAATGCACTCGAAGCATCCGCAGGAGGTCATGGGGTTTTCCATGATCGTGTAGAGGTTCAGCGTTTCTACTGCACCGCCGGTCGCCTTTTTCAGATATTCATCAACGCCGGAGAAGCGTCCGAGTTTCGCATCGAGCACTTCGCCCTTCTGAATAGGCTGGTTGCCACCGGTAGGATCGATTTCGTATGCGGCCTTTCCGTCAAGCCAGTTGTAGGCTCCGCAGAGGCCGAGCCGCTCGGGCGTGATAACGCAGGCATGGCTGGGAGCAAACGACTGACACAGCAGACAGGAGTAGTAGGTCTCTACCGCCTCGTCCGTAAGGCTTCCGAGCCTCTGGTCACGCTCTTTGTATGCTGCCCGCGCCTCTTCGAGTTTCTGGTTCACGTCAGCCTCATTGATGTAGAGTTTGACCTGGACCTTGTCGACAATGGATCTGAAGCGGTTGTGGGTCATGGTCGCCTGGATAATGCCGAGATGCTCGAGGGTAAAGCCATCCTTCTTGGCATTGTTACTAATTCTTATCCAGTTGATATCGCGCTGGCCCATGTGCCATACGCCTTGGGCCTCGTTGATGTTGGAGTGTACTTTTCTCTCGATAACGGATTCGAAGTCCTTCTGCATCTTGCGACCGGCAACCTCAATAACCATACCGAGAGGCAGTTTGCCGCCTTTCTCATAGAGCTCCTGCCAGTTGTCGCCGATGATGATGACTTTATTGTCCTCGGGGATATCCTCGAGCTCGACCATCCTGACCCACTCGAATGCCGGGGTCCTCTGACCGCCGAACTCGATGAAGGTGTCCTCTTTTCTGATTCTCTCGCCCTCGAAGGCGGGACCGTAGGAAACAGGAATCGGCGGCTTCTCGACGATGATCTTGAGGCCTCTCAGCTCGATGCCCCTCTGGACGATCTTGGCGTGATCAAATTCCTTGTCGACTTCTTCATACGTACATACGCCGGTAGGATGAATGACCGGCACATCGGTGTCAGCGATCGCGGGGAATCCCATGTTGATCGCGCCGGCGCCGGTGGTCCACTTGATATCATCCAAGGGGCCGAGAGCGATCGCGAAGGCGAAAACTCTGTCTTTCTGGTATTTGAGATGCTCTTTGTAGTCGCCGGGCTTCTTGCCGCCAAAGATGAGGGAAGCTCTGATCGCCCAGTCGAGAGCATACAGTGTGTGGATCGTATCGGGGCCGAGCGGAACGATTCGCGCATCCCACCCGAGTTCGACACCCTTTCTCAGGAGCTGTTTGGTAACGCTGTCGCCGTTGCTCTCACCGGCGAGGAAGGTCAGGATGTTCTTTTCCTGAAGCTCCCTTACAATATTTACGGCAATATCATCAGTAGGTGCCGCACCGAGAATGGCAGCGAACCCCGGCATCGAACCGTCAACGAGCTGAATACCGAGATTCCTCTGAATGGTATCGGAGATAAAGCCGTTGTACACATATCCCGTCTCAGGGTCCTTGCAGGGCTCCTGTCCGTAAATGTACCTGATCGCCAATATGATCTCTTCAGCGAAAAGGGTGGCCATTCCCGAATCAAGGGCCTCACCGAGATAGGGTTTCCAGATGTGCTCTTCCGGTTCTTCATGCTGGAGCTCTTTTGCAAAACCAAGGGCGGTCTTCATATCGCCGAGGGTCTTTACGGCAAAGCCCGTCATGGCATAGATCATCGGAAGATGGAATGCAGTGTCGGGGAATTCGAAGACAAAGTCTTTGCCCTTCTCTGCAATCGCCTTTTCCAGCATCTCTTCTGCTTGTGCCACAAGCTTGTTTGCGCCTCTTATGGCGGCAGTGGCAATTAGTTTAGACATCCTGACCTCCTATGATTTAACCTTTCAAGGTTAATATGTAATGTTCGCCATTACGACGCCCGTGACTTCAGGAACGCCGGCAGTCCGTTTGCCTCCCTCGGACCGACCGTAACCTTCCAGCCAGGGAGTTTTTCCTCAATTGCGCCGCTCAAAATTGCTACATAGCCGGGGATGATCAGCTCCTTGTGGCTGATCTCTTTCTCAACGCCGCTTTCCTGAATGAATTGTGCAATCTTTGAAGCGGTAAATTTACCCGCTGCCCAGCCGGTCAAGACCGACAAGCCTTCGCAATCCATCACCGCAAGCCTGCAGGGGACTTTGCTGTTCTCCGCCTCACCGGAAACAATAAAATAGGTGAGGGAGAAGTTGGTGGTAATAAGGAGCGGCGATTCCGGCTTCGGCTCACCGAGTTTGTATATTTTCTGCTCAACCTGCATCGGCACCTGCGGGTCGGTGTAGATGTTCTGTCTGAGGGCAAAGAGGGCGAGGCTCTTCCACTTCTCGACACTGCCCATGACGACAATTGAAGAGTATTTGGTGACGCCCAACACTCCCATAAGCAGTTCGAGCATCTTGTCATCTCTCTGTGCGAAGGTGATGACCGGATAGCCGACTGACTTTATATTCTTCTTTATCGCCCCTCTTCTGATAAAGGTATTGTGCTCGATGATCTCTTTTGCGGCCCGCGCGCCGGAATCGATAACCATATCCTCGACACCGAGGCCCTTTACCTTCTCGGTAAGGTCGGTCAATGCATCGAGCCCTTTTGCGGTAACGCCAAGGGTGACTTTGTAGCTCTTCGCCAGGCCCGCCATTGCATCAGCGTTCGATGCGTCAGCACCGTAGAGGATCGGCTTCTTGTCGCCGACGATCTTGAGCGCCGCCTCTGCTGCTGCAGGATTGCTCGTGCCGAGGATAAGCGCAACCGAAGGAGCCTTTGCTGTAATCGCCTTCACCGCAGCCTCAAACGTTCCGGCATCGCCGGATGCATTGTTGACGAAGATTGCATCGATTCTCAGCTTCTGGCCGACGCGGTCCATCTCTGATGAGAGCACATCATCAGCGACCCTGGCGATATCGCCTTCCGGCATGGTGTCTTTCACTTCGACGGCAAAGGCGCAGGGATTGACGAATTTCTTTTCATGTCTGAAAAGGACCGTCTCCTCTCCCATTTTCACTGCTTTGTCGCCAGTGCCGAGGGTAATCGGCCGTATAGGAGGAGCGGACGCTTCACCGAGTATCTTCTTTGCTTCTTCGGAAACATCGGGACAGGAATCGAGCGTCGCCTGCCGCTGGGCAAGCTTCATTGCAAACGCAAGACAGGTCGGATGGCCGCACTTCTTGCAATTGGTTTTCGGAAGCAACTTAAATATTTCTACGCCTGACAGAGCCATAGTGTATCTCCTCCCTTACATTAATTCGTCAATGAATTTTTCGACTGCCTTGACCGCATCCGGGTGCCTCATGATCAGAAGCTCTGCGCCGGCGATCAGCAGGGCGCCTGCGGTCGTGGTTTCCCATGCAATGCCTCTCTCTTTGACCGGGCCCCACTGCGGAAGATCCGATTCAGGAGCCATGGTCTCCTTCACCTTCCATACATACATGCCGACATCGCCGAGCATCGGCGGCTGCATGGTCACATCATTCTGGGTAAGAGCTGCGAGGCGGATTCTCTCCATAACCGAGTAGGTATATTCAATACCGTAGCCCAGCGCCGAACACATGGGGTCGGTAATGAGTTTCTCTTTATCAAAGCCCATCTGGGTGAGGAGGATGTTGAGCTGTTTGGAGAGGTTGATATCAAGCTCCGACATGGCGATAAGCTTGTGATTGTTTGCCATTGCTGCAGCAGCGATCGTCTTATAGTTTGCTTCCTGCGCCTTGCCGATGATGCAATTCTTCCCTTTTGCCGCTTCGGATACGGCAACAAGCACCGCAGAATCTTTTTCGACGTGGTTGCTGCCGAGAATAATCAAAGGAATATTGATGGCGGCGAGGACATCTTTGACGGTCTTTGTGGCATCCTCAGGTGAGCGGTTCCCTCTATCAGGATGTGTCCCCACGAGCCTGAGGGCGATCGCCTTTGCCTTCAGTTCATTCTGGCAATACTGTGCCCACTTTACCGGATCACCGGAAACGCCCTCGTACACTTTCTTAACGGTCTCCGGCCAGTCATCGGGAACGATGTCCTGTATCTCATAGGCTATCACCGGCCTGTTGGGGACATTGCCTTCGAAGGAGTGGAAGGGAAGCACATTCTCACCGCCGAACTTTACGGCATTCTCTGTGCCGAAGGCTACTTCGTATACTTTGCCTGAATATGTCTCTTTGGGAGCTGCAAATGCCATGGTATCCTCCTACATTTCGAGATAAGAATGTGCATAAAGGGTCTTGCCCATTATCACATCGATTGTTTTTACGGTCTCTACGACTTCGTGAGGGTCTGCAATTGCTGCTGTCAGTCCCTCGTAGATGAGCAGTGCGAGAAAATATTTGTTCAGGATAGGTCTCAGGGGCTTGGGGCAGCCGTTGGATACATTGCTCAGACCGACAACGGTCTTCATCGGAGGATCATTGAGCTCCTGGAACATCTTGATGGCCTGTATGACTTTGATCGCCTGATCCTGTGTTGTCGCAATTTGCAGTACCAGCGGATCGAGATAGAGATCTTCGAGGGGAACACCATACTCCATGGCGCGCGCCATGATCTCTGAAGCGATGGCAGCGCGTTCTTCAGCATCGGCAGGCAGCCCGCCTTTACCTACGGTGAGGCCGATAACCTGGCAATTGTACTTGGCGGCAAGCTCCAGAATGGGAAACCGCTCGGGATCGTTCGAGGTGGAATTGATGAGCGCCTTACCCCACTCGTTGTTGTGGATCTTGAGCCCCGCTTCAATCGCTTTGTAATTCGTCGTATCAAGGCAGATGGGAAGCGGAACAACCTCCTGGATAGTTGTCACCATCCACTGCATCAGTTCTTCTCCGCCGTCCTCGGCAGGACCGATGTTGGCGTCGATGATGTGTGCACCCTGCTTCCACTGGTTGGTAGCAATTTCCTGAATCGGGCCCTTGTCCCGCTTCATCATTGCCTCTCTCACCCGCTTGGCAATAATGCTCAACTTCTCTCCGATAATAAGCATACCCTTCTCCTTTCACCTAAATTAATGCTACAAAGATCCATGTTACCAACAGTAACATAATTTTCAGAATCATGTAAAGAATAAAATTAAGTTGAGGAACCCATTTATTTTAGTTATAAAACAACTTTTTGTTTTTATTATATTTTTACCACTTGTCATTATATTGACAGCATACTGTTGTTAACAGGAGGTCATAAGAAAACAAAGTTAAGGCACCTGCAACGACTCCAGAATAGCGTAGACTGCCAGCACTGATTTCGCATCTTCCGGAAGCTCAAATACGGGCTTGCCCTCAAGATCAAACCGAAAGACCAGCTCATCCTGCGGGACCAGACCGGCCACCACCACCCCAGCCTTCTCAGCCATCTTTTTCAGCTCTTCGCCCTCATAACCGATCACGCGGTTGATGATCAACACGCGCCGGTCCACTTCAAGCTGCAGTTCATCAACTAGCTTGTTGATCCTCTCTGCAGTCAGTATCCCTTTTACGGTCGGATCGCTTACGATAAAAAGCAGATCGACTTTATGGGTCGTCCTCCGGCTCAAATGTTCCATTCCCGCCTCGTTGTCGATAACGACATAGGGATATTTTTCAGAGAGCAGGTCAGTGTACTTTCTGATGATATTGTTTGCTGCACAATAACACCCGGGCCCCTCGGGCCTTCCCATAACCATGAGATCAAAGCCTTTTGCCTCGATAATCGACTGCTGCACCTGGTAGTCAAAGAGCTGCTCCATCGACATACCGCCGGGCCGGTCTCCGCCGCCCCTGACCGCCTGGAGCGATTCCTCTCTCAAACTTCCGATCGTCGCATGCACCTCGACGCCGAGCGCCTCGTTCAAACAGGCATTGCTGTCGGCATCGACTGCCAGCACCGGCCCTTTCCTTTTGTTCACGAGATACTTGACAACGATCCCCGCGATACTCGTCTTACCCGTACCGCCCTTGCCTGCAAAGGCTATAGTAAACGCCATGTATGAAAACCTCCTCATTAAACGCCGGTAACTGCCGGGGCTGGAAACTGAGCGGCAACGAGGCTACTCTTTCCTGCACTACTTTTTCCTTGCAACCATGCCCTTACTGCAACTTTTCCACAATCGGGACCAATTCGGGCATACTCTTTATTATAAAATCAGCACCCCTTAAAAAGTCCAATGTTCGGTATCCATACGTTACTGCTATGGTCCTGATTCCCGCCGCCTTCCCTGCGTCGATGTCATAATTACTGTCTCCGACGATTACTGCTTCGTCAGGTTTTACCCCGAACCTCGAGAGAACATATTGTACAGGAACGGGTGAGGGCTTCCGCTCCGGAGTCGAGTCACTCCCGACAATGACATCAATGAACTTGGCGAGATCGAGCTTCTCAAGAATTCTTATTGAAAGCGTCTCCCGCTTATTCGAGATAACTGCCTTTTTGTACCTGTTCAGCTTCTCAAGCGTCTCCTTTACCCCGGGATAAATGGTTGTAGTGTCAATGAGGTGGGCGGAGTAATACTCAACGAACCGGTCAACGAGAAAATCTTTATCGGCACTCAAGCCCTCCTTTGCGATGACCCTTTCCATGAGCCGAGAGACGCCTTCGCCGACCATGCTGATCGTTTCCCCTACCGTGATCGGCGGGACACCGTACGGCGCGATGGCATAATTGATGGCATTGGTGATGTCGCCACTGGAGTCTATGAGAGTGCCGTCGAGGTCGTAAATAATCAGTTTAACGGACATCTAATAATGTAATAGAAAAACGGTAAAAAGCTCAATATACCCTCCGGTCGAAAGGGGTATTGTCTGATCGAAAACAAAAAATGTAATATAGGGGGTATGTTCAACAAAGATTACGGCACCTTCGGCCTTGTGGCAGCATCGAAAAAAAATGTACGGCGGGGGCTGAGAATTGCCCTTGCCCTTGTTGTGCTCTCGGCTCTCGCCGCCCTCGTGTTTTTCAGATAGACACCTGCCTCCTCATGCTACATCCCGGGGCAATGTATCAGGATAGTACACGGAACTCCAGCAGACCATGAAAGAACTCATTATTATCGGCGGCGGATTGGCGGGAAGCGAGGCAGCATGGCAGGCGGCGCAGCGTGGTATCAGGGTCACTATCTTCGAGATGCGCCCCGGGAAGATGACCGAGGCACACAGGACGCCGCTCCTTGCCGAGCTCGTCTGCTCCAACTCCCTGCGATCAAAGGAGCTTACCAGCGGGCCGGGGCTCCTGAAAAAAGAGATGGAGCTGGCCGGTTCGCTCCTCATAAAAGCAGCGCACAAAGCAGAGGTGCCGGCAGGTTCGGCCCTGGCAGTCGATCGTCTCCTCTTCTCTGAATATATCACCTCAACGCTGCGTGCACATCCCAACGTACGCATTGTGCATGAAGAGGTCACGGGGATCCCCGATGAGCCTGCAGTGCTTGCCACCGGTCCGCTCACCTCTGCAGCGATGACCGAGTCACTGAAAACGCTCGTCGGCGGAGAATATCTTTATTTCTATGATGCAATCGCACCGATTCTTGATGCCGAAAGCATCGACTATGCAAAAGCCTTCCATGCCGCGCGGTACGGCAAAGGCGGCGATGATTACGTCAACTGCCCCATGTCCGAAGAGGAATACGAGCGGTTCTATGAGGCGCTCGTCGAGGCCGACCGAGTGCGAAAGAGAGACTTCGAAGACCTGAAAGTGTTCGAGGGATGCATGCCGGTGGAAATAATGGCCGAAAGGGGTAAAGATACGCTCCGCTTCGGCCCGCTCAAACCCGTCGGCCTGCCGGATCCGAAAACAGGGAAGATACCATATGCCGTTGTACAGTTGCGTCTGGAGAATAAAGAAAAGACCGCCTACAACATGGTCGGCTTCCAGACACGGCTCAAGTGGCCGGAGCAGAAAAAGGTCTTCACCCTTATTCCCGGTCTGGAAAATGCCGAGTTCCTGCGCTTCGGGAGCATCCACCGGAACACCTACATCAATGCGCCCCGGCAGCTCAACAAGGACCTCTCCCTGAAAGAAAAGGATACCCTTTATCTGGCCGGTCAGATCACCGGAGTGGAAGGGTATATCGAATCAGCGGCAATGGGTCTGCTTGCCGGGATCAATGCCGCACGAAAACTGCAGGGCAAAGACACACCGCCTCCTCCGGAGGCCTCTGCCCACGGCGCACTGATCGCCCACATAACAGAATCCGATCCCCGTCATTTTCAGCCGAGCAATATCAATTTCGGTCTGATCCGGATGGATGAGGCGCTCCCCAAAACAAAGGATAAAAAACGACGCAGGGAACTCATGGCCGAGGTTGCATTACGGATATGGGCAGAGTATATTTATACCATAACGGGTTAGCTCATAGCTGATAGCCCTTGGCTCATAGCAAAAGAGTAAAGTCAAAAAAGCTATGAGCTATGAACGGTGAACCATGAGCGGTGAAAGATTAAAACCTTATATCAAAAAATTCATGCGCTACCTCGAAATAGAACGGGGTGTTTCAGAGCATACCCTGCGCGCTTATGAGAACGACCTGGCTGATTTCAACGCGTACTGTGATACTTCTCCTGACAAAATCGATATGATTGATGTACGCGGCTTTGTTGCAGAACAAATCATGAACGGCAAAAAGAAGACGACGGTGGCGCGGAAGCTGGCAACGCTCAGAGCGTTTTTCGGCTATCTCTATCAGGAAGGGTACGTGAAGATCAATCAGGCAAAGCTGGTGCCGGCACCGAAAGCGCCGAAGCACCTGCCCAACTTTCTTTCTGTCGATGATGCCTTCAGCCTTGTGCAGACCCCTGAAGGGATCGGACTCCTCCCGGTGCGGGACCGGGCCATCCTCGAGTTGCTCTATTCGAGCGGCCTGCGCGTGAGCGAGGTGGCAGGGCTCAATGTGGATGATGTAAATCTGAGAGAGGGGTTAGTGAAGGCGAGAGGGAAGGGGAAAAAGGAGCGCATCGTCCCTATCGGGAACAAGGCGGTGGATGCGCTCAAGTCCTATCTCATAGAGCGGTTACTCTTCAAGAAGAAGCGCTCCCTCCCTGACAGCACTGCGGCCTTTTTCCTGAACAGAAACGGTGAGCGTCTCACCGACCGCCAGATACGGCGCATTGTTGTAAAGAACGCGCGCTCCATAGGCATCAATGGGCAGATCGGGCCCCATACACTCCGCCATACCTTCGCAACCCACCTGCTGGTAGGAGGCGCTGATCTGCGGGCAATACAGGAGCTGTTGGGACACTCCTCCCTCTCAACCACCCAGAAATATACGCATCTCGACATCAGACACCTGATCGATGTGTACGACAAGGCACATCCGCTTGCTGATGGAGAAAAATCCTAAATCCCAGGCACGAAATCCTGAACTCATTAAAATACTTGGATTTTTGGTTTGCATTTCGTTTAGAATCTAGATATCAGAGCTTAGCATGTGGAGGAATAATACATGTTTCATGGTACGACAATACTCTGCGTCAGACGCAACAACGAGGTTGCCATCGCCAGCGACGGCCAGGTAACCATGGGCAGTACGGTCGTGAAGCATAATGCCCGGAAGATCAGGAAATTGTATAATGATAAAGTCCTTGCAGGCTTTGCGGGTGCCACCGCCGATGCCTTTACGCTTTTCGAAAAGTTCGAATCGAAGCTCGAAGCATACCGCGGGAATATCACCAGGGCCGCTGTGGAGCTTGCAAAGGATTGGAGGACGGACAGGATATTGAGGAGGCTCGAGGCATTATTGCTGGTTGCAGATGCGGAGCATACCTTTATTCTCTCCGGGACCGGCGATGTCATCGAGCCTGAAAGCGGCGTTGCCGCGATCGGATCGGGGGGGCCTTATGCCCAGGCATCGGCCCGGGCATTATACGAGAACACCGACCTCCCGCCGCTGGAAATCGTGAAGAAGGCTATGGATATCGCCTCTGACATTTGTATTTACACCAATAAGACGATAACGATAGAGGAGTTACATGGATAGTTACACACCGAAAAGAATTGTCGCCGAACTGGACCGGTTCATCATCGGCCAGGACAAGGCAAAGCGGGCAGTTGCCATCGCACTGCGGAATAGATGGAGACGGCAGCGGTTGTCCGAAGACCTCAGGGATGAGGTGCTGCCGAAGAATATCATCATGATCGGTCCAACCGGCGTCGGCAAGACCGAGATCGCCCGAAGGCTTGCGCGTCTCGCCAATGCCCCTTTCCTGAAGATCGAGGCATCGAAGTTCACCGAGGTCGGCTATGTCGGACGTGATGTGGAATCAATGATACGGGACCTCATGGAGATCTCGCTGAATATGGTGAAAACCGAGCACATGGAAAAGGTGCAGGAAAAAGCGAAGACCCTTGCCGAAGACCGGATTCTCGACCTCTTGCTGCCGACGCCCAAGTACGCCCGGGTGGGTGCTCCTGAAGAGCATGAAAAGGAGCACTACAATGAAACAAGAGAGCGGCTGCGGGCGCAATTGAGAGAGGGGAAACTGGATGCGCGCTATGTGGATATCGAGGTGAAGGAAAAAATGATGCCCTTCGGTGTGGTCTCCAACGTAGGAATGGAGGACCTGGAGATCAATCTGAAAGAGATGCTCGGCAATTTTCTGCCCGAGAAATCGAAGCGGAAAAAGGTCAAGGTCTCCGAAGCTCTTGTGATGCTCACCCAGGAGGAAGCAGGCAAGCTGATCGATATGGAGAAGGTAACCAAGGAGGCGCGGGAGCGGGTCGAGCAGACCGGCATCGTCTTTCTCGACGAAATCGACAAGATCGCGAGCAAGGCAGGCGGCCACGGACCCGACGTCTCGCGCGAGGGAGTGCAACGGGACCTCCTGCCGGTCGTTGAGGGATCGACCGTAAATACCAAGCACGGCCCGGTACGGACGGATCACATCCTGTTCATCGCTGCTGGGGCATTCCATATTGCCAAACCCTCTGACCTTATCCCGGAGCTCCAGGGGCGGTTCCCCATACGCGTCGAGCTCGATTCGCTCGGAAAGGACGAATTCATCAGGATTCTCACCGAACCCTACAACGCGCTGATCAAGCAATATGTCGCCCTGCTTGAGACAGAACAGGTGACACTCGAGTTCAGCGATGATGCCATCGACGAGATCGCAACGATAGCGGTCACTGTCAATGAAAAGACTGAAAACATCGGAGCACGGCGGCTGCATACCGTGCTCGAGCGGCTCCTTGAGGAGATATCCTTTCACGCACCTGAGATGAAACACCAGAAGATGGTGATTGACAGGACATACGTAAAACAGCGGTTGAGCGATGTGGTAAAGGATGAAGACCTCAGCAGATACATTCTGTAAGAAGGCAGAATCCAGAAGGCAGAAGCCAGAAGACAGAAGCCAGACTTCTTCCTTTTTCTATGCTCTGCCATCTATCTTCTGCCTTCTGTTGCTTGCCTCATGCGCTGCGACACGCTATGAGGTCACGGCAGATCAAAAGGCATTCACTCCTGTTGGGCAGCCGCAGGAGCAGACGAACAGAAAAGAGCGGCCTTCCGGCTTCCAGGAGATGAAGGGGAGCAGACGGCAATGCGTGGCATCCTGGTATGGTCCTGATTTTCACGGAAGACCCACCTCTTCCGGAGAGCTGTTCAACATGCATGCCCTTACCTGCGCCCACCGTGAATATCCCTTCGGCACAAAACTGAAGGTCCTCAATCCGAAAAACAATAAGGTCGTGGAATGCACGGTCAATGATCGGGGTCCTTTTATCGCAGGCCGCGAGCTCGACCTCTCCTATGCCGCTGCCCGCAGAATCGACCTCATCGGTCCCGGCACTCAAACCGTCTTTATCGAGCCTGTGGGAAGAGATATGCGCTATGCAAAGTATATCCGCTACGGTGTCCTCGATGCGACGCTTACGTTACAGATAGGTTCATTCAGGGATGAATTCAATGCAAAGCGGCTGAAGATGGCGCTGGAATTGAAATACAAGAATGTCTACATCATGGAAGCTAACGTCGGCGGCGCAAAATACTATCGCGTGAGGCTGGGCAAGTTCAACAGCAAGGCCGATGCCGTAAACATCGGCAAGTCCCTTGCCGATGAGGGCTTTAACGTACTGATAACGAAATTCGAGCAGCAGATATAAATTGTTCATTGTTCACGGTTCACTGTTTGAAGGGAGAAAGGATGGAAAAACTGATAGAGAAAGCGAACATACTCGTCGAGGCGTTGCCGTTCATCCGCAATTTCTATGGCAAGACGTTCGTCATAAAGTACGGAGGCGCTGCACAGGTCGAAGAGGAGCTGAAAGGCTCCTTTGCCCAGGATATTGTGCTCCTCAATTTCATCGGCATCAAACCGGTCATCATCCACGGCGGCGGGCCGAAGATCAGCCAGACCATGAAGCGGATGGGCAAAGAGCCGGCCTTTGTCCAGGGGCAGCGAATCACGGATAAGGAGACCATGGATATCGTGGAAATGGTGCTCGGCGGGCTCATCAACAAGGAGATCGTTGCTCTGATCAACAATCACGGCGGCAAGGCGGTGGGATTGAGTGGGAAGGACGGAGGGCTTATCAAGGCGAAAAAAAAGCTCCTCAAGAAGGCTGTAGAAAGCGGTGAGGAAGAGCTCATCGATATCGGACTGGTCGGTGAAGTTGAGGCGGTTGACCCCGACATCCTGGACTCGATCGAAAAGGGCGGTTTTGTGCCGGTCATCTCGCCGATCGGGGCCGGCAGCAAGGGAGAGGCCTACAATATCAATGCAGACTACGTCGCCTCTGCTGTCGCCGCGTCGCTCAAAGCGGAGAAATTCATTCTCCTCACCGATGTGCCGGGAATCAATGACAAAAAGGGCAAAACCATCTCGACGATCCACAAAAAAGAGATCAAAAAGCTCATTGACAACGGCACCATTTCAGGAGGCATGATCCCCAAGGTGCAGGCCTGCACCCGTGCTCTCGATGCGGGCGTAAAGAAAACCCATATCGTTGATGGCAGAACCCCTCACTGCTTACTCCTCGAGATATTCACCAAAGAGGGGATAGGAACGGAAATAGTAGGATAGAGCGGCTCAGCGAGCGCCGCTCCTCTCTCGCAGCAAGAGGCCTCTTACCACTCGCAAATTTCTCGGATCATCCTCCTCGCTCTTCTTCGGCGTTTCGAGGATGAGCGGTACCTCTCTGAAAGCAGGATGATTGACGAAGCGGGCCAACCCTTCTTGTCCAATGGCGCCCTCTCCTATGTGTTCATGCCGGTCGACATGGGCATTGCAGCCCTTTTTTGAATCATTGAGGTGAACAAGCCTGACCGCATCGAGCCCGAAAAGGTGGTCGATCTCACTGATGAGAGTTGACAATCCCTCCTCCCCGGATATCTCGTATCCCGCGGCAAAGGCGTGACAAGTATCGATACAGACCCCGCCGATCAGGGGAGTATCCGCCCCTTCCATGATTTCAGCCAGGTCCTCCATACGCGATGAGATATCGCCGCGCTCACCGGCGGTATTTTCGAGGAGCAGCCGCGATGTCCACTTCCCTCTTTTCGATATCTCTTGTAAAGAGGCTACCGCTCTCCTGCGTGCGCGCGGCGCATCATCCTGCGACGCACTGCCAGTGTGGAGCACTACATAATCCGCACCAAGGGCATCAGCGAGATCCATCTCTTGCGCCAGGAGCGCTATCGATTTATTGAGGATGTCACTGTTCACTGCAGCAAGATTAATCAGATAGGACGTGTGGATAAACACGGGATGGATGTCATATGTTTCTCTGAGCTCTCTGAACCGCCGGACAGCCTCTTTCGGGAGTGTACTCGCATACCATTGCCTCGGATTATGGGAGAATATCTGCACAGTGGTACAGCCGAGCTCCCTCGCACGCTCCAAGGCAAGGTGGATGCCGCCTGCGATAGAAGTATGGACGCCGTGGCGTCTTTCACTTGATGCCATGAAAGTCAGCCTTTCTTAATCGGTATTTTCTCTTACGCATCTCTCCTCGCCATACTGCATAGCTCCGTACTTTCCTTGACAGTTCAAGCCTTTTAGTGGTAATTTTTAGGTTATGCCGATTGAATACAAAGATACGCTTAATTTACCACAAACCGATTTCCCCATGAAGGCGAACCTCAGCCAGAGGGAGCCCGAAATGCTGAAATTCTGGGCGGAGAAGCATGTCTACCGGAAGCTTCAGGAAAAGAACAAAGGGGATAGGAGCTACATTCTGCACGACGGCCCTCCCTATGCCAATGGGAACATCCATATCGGCCATGCATTGAATAAAATCCTCAAGGATTTTATTGTCAAATACAAGTCCATGCAGGGCTTCTACTCCCCTTATGTGCCGGGCTGGGACTGCCACGGCCTCCCTATCGAGCTGCAGGTCGATAAAAATCTCGGTGAGGACAAGATGAAAGGACCGGTTGCTGAAGGCGACACTGTGGCGGTATTGCATAAACGGCAGCTCTGCAGGGAGTATGCCGACAAATACGTCGCCATCCAGAGAGAAGACTTCAAACGGCTCGGTGTCTTCGGCGATTGGGAGCAGCCCTATCTCACGATGTCTTATGGCTATGAGGCGTCGATTGTCAGGGAGTTCTTCAGGTTCGTCACCAGCGGCCTGGTGTACAAAGGCAAAAAGCCGGTGCACTGGTGTCCCTCCTGTGTCACCGCCCTTGCAGAGGCAGAGGTTGAGTACGCAGAGAAGGAATCACCTTCGATCTTTGTACGTTTCAAAGTGCTCGACGAGGACGTTGTCAACTATCTGCCGCAGCTTGCCGGCAAGAATGTCTATATCGTTATCTGGACGACTACGCCCTGGACGCTTCCAGCAAACCTCGCCCTTGCCGTCCATCCCGAGCTCACCTACAGTGCGGTCGAGGATGAAGGTACCGTTCATATTGTTGCAGAAGACAATCTCGATGCTCTGAAAGAAAAGCAGGTTATCACGGGGAACAACATTCTGAAGATCACCGGTGACAAGCTCGAGGGCATGCGGGCGCAGCACCCCTTTATCGACAGGGAATCAAAGGTCATTCTCGGCGAATTCGTTACTGTCGGCGAGGGAAGCGGAATTGTCCATATCGCGCCCGGACACGGTGAGGACGACTATAATGCCGGCCTCCGGTACGGCCTTGACATCTACGCTCCTGTGGACGACCGGGGCAAGTTCACCAAAGCAGTGCCGCAATTCGAGGGGCAGTTCGTCTTCAAGGCCAACGAAGGGATCATTGAATTGCTCAGAGAGAAGCACGCCCTTCTCGGCGTCGAGAGGATCAGACATTCCTATCCCCACTGCTGGCGATGCAAGAGGCCCGTCATCTTCAGAGCAACGGCACAGTGGTTCATTTCAATGGATAAGAGAGATTTGCGAAAGAAGTGCCTCGAAGAGATCGACCGCGTCTCGTGGATCCCTTCATGGGGAAGAGAGAGGATTCACGGCATGGTCGCCGGCAGGCCCGACTGGTGCATTTCACGCCAGAGGGCATGGGGGGTGCCGATCATGCTCATCACCTGCGAGGAGTGCGGCACCTTCATTGATGACACTGCGCTATTCGATAAAATCATCAAACGTACCGGGCAGCAGGGTGCCGATTTCTGGTTCAAGGTGGAAACAGATGAACTCATCGGCAGGGGATATACATGTACGAAGTGCGGCAGCACGTCGTTTAAGAAAGAGAGGGATATTCTCGATGTCTGGTTTGACTCGGGGGTAAGCCACGCGGCAGTGCTCGAGCAGGACGAGCGCCTCTCCTGGCCTGCGGACATGTACCTCGAAGGCAGCGACCAGCACCGGGGCTGGTTCCAGAGCTCGCTCCTCGCTTCGGTGGGAACACGGGGAAGAGCACCGTACAATACCGTGCTCACCCACGGCTTTACGGTCGACGGCCAGGGCAAGAAGATGTCCAAATCCCTGGGCAATGTCATTGCACCCCAGGAGATCATAAAAGCAAACGGCGCTGAGATCGTACGGTTGTGGGTTTCCGCCGAAGACTACCGCGACGACGTGCGCCTTTCGAAAGAGATCATCAACAGGCTCACTGAAGCCTACCGGAAGATCAGGAATACCGGACGCTTTCTCCTCGGGAACATCTATGACTTTGATGGAAAGGACTACAGCGGCTCTCTGCTCGAGATCGACCGCTGGGCGATGAGCAGGCTCCAGGGGCTGACCAGGAGAGTCACCGAAGCGTACGAGCGGTTCGACTTCCACGAGGTCTTCCATTCATTGTACAACTTCTGCATCGTGGACATGAGCTCCTTTTATCTTGATATCCTGAAAGACCGCCTCTATACGTTCAGAAAGGATTCCGTTGAGCGGCGGGCGGCGCAGTGGGTGCTCTGTCATATCGTCACCGATATGACAAAACTCATGGCGCCCATTCTTTCCTTTACGGCCGAAGAGGTATGGGGCTATATTCCCGGCAGGGATGCGGAAAGCGTATTCCTGTCCTCGTTTCCGGCAGCACAAGAGCAGTTCATCGATGCGCCGCTGGAGCAGCGGTGGGAAAAGCTCATCGCCATCAGGGATGAAGTGAACAAGGCGCTCGAGATCAAACGGAAAGAAAAGTTCATCGGCAATGCCCTTGAAGCAAAGGTGGTGCTCTATCTGCCCGAAGCGGAGTATGCTCTTCTGCACGCATATAAAGATTTCCTCCCTTCTCTCTTTATTGTTTCGGCAGCGGATATCCACCCCTCGGCGGAAAAGCCCCCTGATGCCTATGCGAGCACCGCAACAAACAATCTCTTCATCAAGGTCGAAAAAGCGGCAGGAGAGAAATGCGAGCGCTGCTGGAACTGGAGCACCACGGTGGGGACGTTTACAGAGCACCCGCAACTCTGTGAAAGGTGCTATAGCGCGCTTTCATGAGGCAGAAAACGGTCTTTTTTTTCCTTATCGCCCTTGCCATCTTCATTCTCGACCAGATAACAAAATATATCATCAAGGGTTCCACCGCCCCCTTCGAAATCATCAGGGTAACATCCTTTTTCAATATTGTCTATGTCGAGAATATCGGCTCTGCCTTCGGCCTCTTCACGAGCCTCGGCAATGCCTTTTTTATCGTCGTTGCCGCATTGGCGATGGTCTTCGTCGCGGTGTTGATGATAAAAGACAGGGGCAACCGGCTCAGCTTCTCCCTGGTGCTCGGCGGTGCTGCGGGAAACCTCCTGGACCGGGTCACCCACGGCTACGTTATCGATTTTCTGGATTTCCATATCGGCACGCATCACTGGCCGGCGTTCAATGTTGCCGATTCAGCGCTCACAATCGGCATCACCCTGCTGCTCATCAGAACTGTTTTTACCTCGCACAAGTAAATGCACATCCTTGCGCTGATCATCTTTCTTGCCACCTACGCGGGTATCGCCCTCGGCGGTATTCCCGGTCTTGCCCTTGACCGGACCGGTATCGCGGTCCTCGGTGCCATCGCCTTCGTTGCAACAGGCATTGTCTCCACAGGAGATGCGGTAAGTGCAATCGACTTCCCCACCATACTGCTCCTGTACTCGCTGATGGTCCTTTCATCTCAGTTCAGGCTCGGCGGCTTTTACACCTGGGCTGCCCTGAGGATCACCCGTTTGATGGACCGGCCACAGAGATTCCTCCTCGCCATGATGCTTGTCAGCGCGCTCCTCTCCGCAGTCCTTGCCAATGATATCGTCTGCCTTGCTTTCACCCCGGTGCTGGCGGTATCACTGCTGAGGGCCGGCATCAATCCGGTACCCTTTCTCATCGGCCTGGCAGTTGCGAGCAATATCGGCTCTGCAGCAACCATTATAGGGAACCCCCAGAATATGCTGATCGGACAAGTAGGACAGCTCGATTTCGGCCGCTTCTTTCTCTGGTGCGCTCCTCCTTCACTCATCTCCCTCGCTGCGGGATACCTGATCATCGTCGCGCTCTACAGGAGGCAGTTCGTGCAGCCTACTCCCCCGCTTCCTGATATGCACGAGCAGTGGCCCGCCTTCGACCGTCACCAGAGCAGCAAGGGGATCCTTGCAACCATAGTGCTCATTGTCCTTTTCTTCACCGGCATACCGAGAGAGATCAGCGCTATTGCCATAGCCGGGCTCCTCCTCTGCAGCAGGAAGATGCAGACACGCTCTCTCCTCGGACTGGTCGACTGGCATCTGATCACGCTCTTTTGTGCGCTCTTTATTGTGATAAAAGGGGTGGAGACGACACAGCTCTCCGTTCGGATTATCAACGCACTCGAAACAAACCGCATCGATCTGCAGCATCCTCTCATGTTGACGTTGCTCGCGACCCTGCTCAGCAATCTGGTGAGCAATGTCCCGGCGACGATGCTGCTCACAAAGTTCCTTGACCCTTCGCATTCGCTTCCATGGTACATCCTTGCTCTTGCGAGCACCTATGCGGGGAACCTCATCACCATTGGGAGCATTGCGAACCTGATTACCTTCGAGCAGGCGAAGGAATACGGTATCACGGTGAGCTTCAGAGAGCATGCGAGGGCCGGCATTCCCGTCACCGCCGTTTCCCTGCTGATTGCGCTCTCGTGGATAGCTGCTGCAGAGCACCTCCTTCGGCCATAGGGGGGCATGTAACGGCAGCAGAGATACTCCCCTTTGCAAAATTCTTTGCAAGAATGTAAAATCTCCCTAATGCAAAATCCCAAGGCAGAGGCGCTTTTTACAAAAGGGCTCCACGAATTGCACCAGGGCCACACACTCGCTGCTCTTGCCAATTTTGAGCGGGCACTGCAGATCGAAGGCAATCCTCTCTGCACTTCCTATCTCGCCTATTGTGTTGCCAAAGAGCGCGGCCAGATTAAAAAGGCAATCTCCCTCTGTGAAGAGGTCATAGAGAGAGACCCCCACAATCCGGTCCACTACTACAACCTCGGCAAGATCTATCTCCACGCCGACAACAAAGAATATGCCGTCGTTGTCTTCAGAGAGGGACTGAAATACGGGAAAGACGAAAACATCATCAACGAGTTGGTCAAACTCCATACGCGAAAACCCCCCGTAATCCCCTTCCTCGACAGAAGCCATCCTCTGAACAAGTATCTTGGGATCATCCTCAGGCTCCTGCGGCTCAGATAACACTGCATCACAGAGCGACCACATGGTCTTTCCCAAAGGAGTGCGGGCAGATCCCTTGATTTGCCCAAAATAATAGGATTATAATTTTTGAGGGTCTTGAACGGGGGGTGATCTAAATATGCAGTTGCCATACCCCTCACCA
The DNA here is from genome assembly GCA_040754455.1 of Nitrospirota bacterium. GTDB lineage: Bacteria > Nitrospirota > Thermodesulfovibrionia > Thermodesulfovibrionales > Dissulfurispiraceae > JBFMCP01. The sequence continues at coordinate 17,658 of JBFMCP010000002.1, read as the reverse complement.
TGCAGGTACAGACACTATGCCGATAGAAGAAGCTGAAAAATATTTTGTCCAGGGATTAAGCGCGTTGAAGAGGGGACGCACGCTTCCTGCGCTCGCCTCTTTTGAGCGGGCGGCGACCCTGTCGGATGCTCCCCTCTACCGTTCCTATCTCGCCTATTGCGTCGCCAAAGAGCGCGGCCAGCTCAAGAGGGCCATATCGCTCTGCGAACAGGCAATCGAGCGTGAGCCCGGCAATTCGGTGCACTACCTCAATCTCGGCAGGATCTATCTCCACGCGAAGAACAAAGATTATGCGATCACTGTATTCAGGGAGGGGCTGAAACACGAGATGAACCAGGATATCATCAGCGAGCTGCAGAAGCTCGTTGCGCGGAAGCCTCCCGTCCTCCCTTTCCTCGGAAGAGAAAATCCGATCAACAAATATATCGGCATTGTCCTGGGTGCCTTGCGCCTCAGATAGCTCATGGCTTTTTGACGTTGATTTTTTGCTATGAGCTATCGGCGATGAGCCATATTCCATTGCCGATTGACTGCCATCCTGCTGCGTGATATTCTTAAGTGATGCCGGAAAAGATTTTAAATTCAATCAATATCACGCGACTCGAAATCCTCGATGCGACAGGCACTGTCGATGAGGCGCTCATGCCTCGCCTCTCCGATGCCGATATCCGCAAGATGTTCGAGCTGCTCACCCTTTCCAGGTTTTTTGACCAGCGCGCCCTCAGCCTCCAGAGAGAGGGAAGAATGGGAACCTATGCTTCTATTCTCGGGCAGGAGGCAGCACAGGTGGGCAGCGCCTTTGCCCTCGAGAGAAAGGATTGGGTATTTCCCTCTTTCAGAGAGATGGGAGTACATATAGCAATGAACTATCCCCTGCACTTGCTCTACCAGTACTGGGCGGGTGACGAACGTGGGCTGCGCACCCCCGAAGACCTGAACATCTTCCCTATCTGCATCTCGGTCGGGACGCACATTCCCCATGCCACAGGTGCGGCCATGGCTGCAAAGTACCGGCGGGACAACCATGCGGTGGTCGCCTATTTCGGAGATGGTGCCACATCAAAGGGCGACTTTCATGAGGGGTTCAATATGGCCGGTGTTTTTAAACTGCCGGTCGTCTATATATGCCAGAATAACCAGTGGGCAATATCGGTGCCGCGGGAGCAGCAGACTGCTGCGGCAACGCTCGCCCAGAAGGCCTATGCCTACGGATTTGACGGTATACAGGTCGACGGCAACGATATCTTCGCCGTGTACAAAGCAACAAAGGATGCCCTCGTGAAGGCAAGGGCGGGTGAGGGCCCCACCTTTATCGAATGCTTTACCTACCGGATGGCGCACCACACCACTGCCGATGATTCCACGCGTTACCGACAGGAAAAAGAGGTCGAGCTCTGGAAGTCGAAGGACCCGATCCTGCGGTTAAAGCTGTTCATGCAGAAGAGAGGACTATGGTCGGCGGAATATCAGGCTGAGGTGGACAAGAAGTCAAAGGCGCTTATCGACGAGGCGGTACAACGTGCCGAAGCAGCTCCGCCGCCGAAGCCTGAGGATATGTTCACCTCCACACAGGAGCAGCTCACCATGAGACAGCAGAAGCAGCTGGGGGAGCTTTAACATGCCGAAGCTCACGATGGTCCAGGCACTCAACAGTGCGCTCAAAGGGGAAATGGAGCGCGACAAAGACATTGTCGTTCTTGGTGAGGATGTGGGAAAGGACGGCGGCGTGTTCCGCGTCACCGAAGGGCTGCTGGAACGGTTCGGCAGCGAGCGTGTCATTGATACACCGCTTTCGGAATCGGGCATCGTCGGTGCTGCCATAGGAATGGCGGTCTCCGGATTGAGACCTGTTGCAGAGATACAATTCATGGGCTTCATCTATCCCGCGTTCGATCAGATATTCACCCATGCAGCACGGATCCGTTCCCGTTCCCGGGGACGATATACGTGCCCCCTGGTCGTAAGAGTTCCCTACGGCATCGGCATCAAATCTCCCGAGCTGCACTCCGAGAGCTCTGAAGCATTCTTCTGTCACATGCCGGGAATAAAGGTGGTCGTCCCCGCATCCCCCTATCACGCCAAGGGACTCCTGGTCGCCGCGATCAGAGATCCCGACCCAGTGATCTTCCTCGAACCGACGCGCCTCTACCGGCTCATCAAGGAAGAGGTGCCCGACGATATGTATACGATTCCCCTCGGTAAAGCGAGAATCGTTCAGGAAGGCGATGAGATGACGGTCATCGCATGGGGCAGCATGCTCCATAAAACGGTGCAGGCAGTAGAGGGGTTCGATGCGGAGGTCATCGATCTGATGACGCTCAATCCTTTTGATGCAGCGACCGTGCTCACATCGGTAAAGAAGACCGGAAGGGTGGTCATTGTCCACGAGGCGCCCAAGACCTGCGGCTTCGGTGCCGAGCTCTCGGCGACCATTGCCGAAGATGCCATGCTCTCTCTGAAGGGGCCGATCCTTCGCGTCACCGGACCGGATGTGGTTGTCCCGCTGCCGAAGCTCGAGGATTACTATGCGCCCTCTGTCGAGAGGATCCGGAAAGCATTGGAGGAGATAATGAAGTACTGAATAATACGGAAAATGCCAAATCTCAAATTCCAAAAAGAATTATTCCTCTGTGGGTAGAGCTTTATGTTTGTTTGGAAATTAAAGCGGAACAAAGAGGAGCGACACTATGCCATTCGACTTCGTGCTGCCTGATTTAGGAGAAGGGATTACCGAAGGGGAAATAAGAAAGTGGCTCGTCAAAGAGGGCGATACCGTTGAGGAGCACCAGAACATCCTCGAAATAGAAACAGACAAGGCAATCGTTGAGGTCCCCTCTCCCAGAAAAGGGACGATCCTCACGATCAACAAACAGGAAGGCGAGGTCGCCAGGGTCGGTGAGGTGCTGGTCTCGATCGGCACTGAAGGTGAAGGGGCAGAGAGAAAACCTGAGAAAGAAGAGCGGCCGACATCCACCTCGGTCGTAGGCGTCCTCCCCGAAGGGGGAGAGGAAATCCTCGCAACACCTGCGGTACGGGCACTTGCAAAAGAGCTCGGGACCAACCTCGCAACAGTAAAAGGCTCAGGCCCCGGCGGCAGTATCACCAGCGAGGATGTCCGGAAGGCAGCCGGTCAGACCAAGAAGGCGGAAGAAGTCTTCGGTCCCGCAGAGCGGGTACCCTTGAAGGGACTGCGGAGGACCATCGCAAAAAATCTGATTACTTCCCAGAGGACGACCGCCTTTGTCACCGGCATGGACGAAGCGGATATCACCGAACTCTGGAATCTCAGAGAGAAAGAAAAAAGACCGATACAGCAGAAAGGCATTCACCTTACCTTTATGCCTTTTTTCATAAAGGCAGTGCAGCACGCCCTCGTAGAGCATCCTTTCCTCAATGCCTCTGTTGATGAGGAGCGGGAAGAGATCATCGTCAAAAAATATTATAATATCGCCATTGCGGTGGATACTCCCGACGGCCTCATGGTCCCTGTTATCAAGGACGCAGACAAAAAGACCATTCTTGAGCTCGCCTCTGAGCTGCAGGACTTGAGCGCCAAGGCACGGGAACGCACCATAAAACTGGAAGAGATGAAGGGGAGCACCTTCACCATCACCAACTACGGTCATTTCGGCGGGACCTTCGCCACCCCAATCATCAACTACCCTGACGTGGCGATCCTCGGGACAGGGAAGATATCCGAAAAGCCATGGGTAAAGGACGGGCAGATTGTCATCAGGAAGATCCTTCACCTGTCGCTCACCTTTGACCATCGGGTCACCGACGGCGTTGATGCAGCAAAATTCTTGTCAAAGATCATTAGCTATCTTGAAGATCCTGCCCTTCTGTTCATTGAAAGCGCATGAGCTCCCTTGATTTCCTCTTTGATCCTGAACGCATTGCCTTGATCGGCGCTGCCCACACCGAGGAGAAACTGGGCGGCGTTGTACTGAAAAACCTCCTCAGATTCAGAGGCAAGGTATACCCGGTGAACCCCAAGTATCGCGAGCTCATGGGAGTACCGGCCTTCGCTGCAATCAACGATATCCCGGAGCGCGTCGATACTGCAATCATCATGAGACCCGCAGAGGAAGTACCCGGAATCCTGAAGGAGCTGAAAGACCGAGCAACAAGCGCTATTATCGTGAGCTCGGGTTTTTCAGAAACCGGACGGGAAGATCTCCAGAACGAAGTGCAGCACATTGGCCGGGAGGCCGGCATCCGCCTGCTCGGTCCGAACTGCATGGGAGTATATAATATCCGGCGCCGTCTTGATACCTTCTTTATCAGCTATGAGAAGCTGAAGAGACCGAAGCAAGGGAATATTGCTCTCCTTTCTCAGAGCGGCGCCGTCATGACCTGCCTCTTCGAATCGATCAGGGACTCGAATACCGGGGTAGCAAAGGCAGTGGGCATCGGCAATGCCGTTGATATCGACATTCCCGATATTTACGAGTACTTTGCCCATGATCCCGATACTGCCATTGTCATATCCTATATTGAATCGCTGGGAGACGGGCGGAGATTCATAGAAGCGGCAAAGAGGCTCTCGGAGAGAAAATCGTTGATCGTCTTGAAATCAGGTAAGGGATCGATCGGCCAGGCCGCCGCCTATTCCCATACCGGACGGCTGGCAGGAAAGTATGAGGTATTCAATTCCATCATGAGACAGTTCGGCATAAAAGAGGTGAATAATTTCGACGAGCTCATTGATGCAGCTAAGGCCCTCTCGTATCAAAAGCCCTCCCGGGGCAACCGGGTCTGCATTATTACCAACGGCGGCGGCTCAGGCGTGCTTGCCGCTGACGAGTGCATGCGGCAGGGTCTGGAGGTGGCGAGGGTCTCCGATGAAAAATTAAAGAAATTGAAGGAACTGTTCCCGCCTTTTTACGGAATGAACAACCCCGTTGACCTTACCGCACAGGTCAAAGACGAGGATTATGCGACAACGCTCGAAACCCTGAAAGGCGACTATGACGGCTTTCTCATCATTGCCCTTACCGGTGTTGCGGGTATAACGGAGCAACTTGCAGGGATAGTAGAAAGCTTTAAAATTAAAACAGGCAAACCGATCGTCGCCTATACCGCCAACAGCATGTCGCACAGACTCAATGCACGGTTGGAAAGAGCGGGCATCCCTGTCTATCCCTCGCCGGAACGGGCGATAAGGGGACTAAAAGCGTTGCTCGGGTGACTACAAAAGAAAGGTGATACATATGGCCGAATTAGGAAAAATAGAAAAGCCTTCAGCAGAAGAGTTTGCTGGAAAGAGAAAGCTTTACTGTGTGCCGAATATCATTCCCTTCGAGGATGCCCCTGATGAGTACAAAAGCCTTGTCAACGCGTACTGGGATGAGATAGACCAGCAGCTGAAAAAGCTTGAGGTTGCGGGTAAAATAAAGAAAATATTCTGCGAAAGCATCTTTGTTCAGGGGGAAGAGGCGCTCGATGCCCTTTCGAGGCTCAATGAGCGGGCATTACGAATCGTGCAGACGAAGATCAGGGAGGGGGCGGTCTTTGCTCCTATAGAGGCCGAAGAGATATTCGGCCCTTTTCTCGACTGGGCCCATTGTCTCAATGTCGTGAGGACAAAAGAGGTCTTCGAGACGGTCATGCAATCTTATAAAGAGCTCGAACGCAAAAGGCTCCGGCATATGCAGGATGCCATTAACGATGCGCTCACTGCACATGAGGCAGGACTGCTTATCATGAGAGATGAGGACAGAATACGTCTCGAGCTGGCGGGTGATATTGAACTGTTTCTTGTAACTCCTCCAACGTACGATGATATCCATCGATGGGTTAAAGGGAAGATGAGAGAGGCGAGCGTTTAGATGTCTGCCTGCTGTTTGGTCCGCGAGTAAAGGCTATAAGTTATTCTGACGAATTCGTCCTTCCCGCACTTGTACTCGAATCCTGTTCTGCGGTTCTCAAGCGAGAACAGTCCTTTATGGTAGGTTATTTCAAAAGGACAGTCCTTCCCGTTCGCCCTTTTATACGCATCTTTATACTGCGCAATTAATTTCTGGTTTCCCATATCCCCTCTGCCCCGACAGTTCATCATTGCAGCATCACACAATGCTCACCGTCCCCCGCAAAGCGAAGCACCCTCAGGTTCCTGAATTGCTACTGCCTTTTCGGGCCCGCTTTTGATATTGTACCACCATCTCTCTCAATACGCCCAATAACTAAAATTAATAGCCTCATTTGGAACACTCACCATTCCGGCAGTTCGATAAGTAATAATTTCAGCATGTTCCTTCTTTCGCCTCCGGGCACCAAAAACTGCAAGCTCTAACAGGACAAGCGTGACAAAAGGCGGGAACGGGTACGGAAGGGGATGGGGTGATGGGGTGTTCGGGAAGAAATCAGCAGGGTATCATTGGCGACCATAGCGCCTTGAGGGGCTGCCGCAATTTTTTTATTGCTCTGGTCTGCAATTGGCGGATACGCTCTCTGCTGACGTGATGTTCCTGTCCCACCTCTTCCAGCGTGCGATTATCCTCCTCACCGATACCGAACCGTTTCCGTATCACCATCTCCTCTCTCGGAGAGAGTGTGTGGAGGATTTTGTCAATGTGCTCCTTCAACTCCCCACCGATCGCCTCATCAAGGGGCGAGGGGCTTGAGGTGTCCTCAATGAAATCCTTCAGCATAGAGTCATCCCCGCTGCCGATTGAAAGCTCCAGAGAGACCGGTTCGCTCGATATTTCCAAAAGAAATCTCACTTTCTCCGGAGGGATTTCGAGACGCCGCGCGATCTCTTCAGGACCCGGCTCGGTGCCGTATTCCTGCACATATTCCCTGATCAACCGGTATATCCTGCTCGTGTATTCAACCATGTGGGAGGGTATCCTGATAACCCTTGAATGATTGGTGAGCGCCCTGCTGATCGCCTGCCGTATCCACCACGTCGCGTACGTGCTGAATTTGTATCCCCTCCGGTATTCAAAGTATTCAACAGCACGAATGAGGCCGAGGTTCCCTTCTTGTATGAGGTCCTCCAGGCTCAGACCTCTCCCCATATATCGTTTGGCAACACTGACAACGAGCCTGAGATTCGACTCTATTAATTGGACCTTTGCCTGGGCCGCTTCCGCCCTTGCCCTCTCAAGTTTCGTCATGACCATTCTGATCTCCTCACTCGGGAGACCTATCCGGCGTTCGATCTCGCTGCTGCTGTTCCTCTGTCGCTTGCCCACACCTGATTTTTCATTCCCCTGCGGGGCATGAGCAGTTTCAAGAAGAGCGCTCAATGCCTTGAGCTCTTCCAGAGCGGTCTGGATAACTTCCTCTTTCAGATGCAGGTTATCCACTGTCCTCATGATCCGATCCCTGTTTTTTTCAAGCAAGCCTCTTTGTTTGCCGCCACGCTGAGAGATGGTGCGGGACTCTCCTTCAACAGCTCTCTTCCGTTCGGCAAGAAGCCCCTCCATGGACTCTGCAGCTTTGAGAAATCGCGCTTTTTCTACGAGAAGTTCCTCTGCTGACAACTCTTCGCCATCCTTCAGGAGCCCGGACAGGGGAATTTCATTCCGTTCAACAGCCCGTCCCAATGCGAGCAAGGTATCTATAATGAAAGGAACAGAAAAAAGCAGACGGGCTATTTCCAACGTACACTCCTCAATCCGACGGGCAAGGGCTATTTCCTGCTCTTTGGTGAGCAGGGGGATCATGCTCAATTCTTTCAGATACGCCTTGAGAAGGCTATGCTCCTTTTCTACGGTGCTCAGGTTGGTCTCGGGCAGTTCGGTGATGTTCAGTGCAGAAAGAGCAGAATCTTCGACAGGGTGCTCTTCCTCATGGTTTGTGAATTGTCCTCTCACGGTCCTCTCCTTTCAGCACTAAAAAGGCCGAGCTTACCGAATGGCTCCTTCGGCAGCTCGGCCATCCCGCATACTTCCAGGACCCGCCGCTTTCCGCCCCCTCCTTACGAAAGGGTTGGCTTTATCGGGAAGGACTACTCTACCACTCTCTATCGCTATTACAGTCCATCTCAGAGGAAAATATCAAATTTGAATTATTAATAGAATCTATAAACAAAATTTTGCAAATAGGAAGGTACGCTCGCATAGGAGACAGTTCACCTCTCCTCAGTCATATGTTGTGGTGCCCTCCCTACTTTGAAAATTCCATCATCTTCAGCTCTTTTCTCTTGATCTTTCCGCTGACGGTCTTGGGCAGATCATTGATGAACTCGATCTTTCTCGGATATTTATAGGGTGCGGTATGCTTTTTCACAAAGTCCTGCAGCTCCTTTGCCAGAGCATCGGAAGGGGAGTAGGCATCGGTAAGAACAACAAATGCCTTCACGACTTCGCCCCGTATCGGGTCAGGGCTTGCCACTATGGCTGACTCCTTCACCGCCGGATGCTCGATCAATATGCTCTCGACCTCAAAGGGACCGATCCTGTAGCCGGCGGAAAGAATAATATCGTCATCTCTGCCCACAAACCAGAAGTAGCCGTCCTCATCCTTGTAGGCCTTGTCACCGGTAAGATACCACTGGCCCCGCATAGTATTTTCTGTAGCGCGGGGATTTCCCAGATATTCCTTGAACAGGCCGAGGGGCCTCTCGGGACGCACTTTTATGGCGATGGCACCTTCGGCACCCTGAGGAACAGGGTTTCCCCCATCATCAACCACCTCCACGACAAAGCCGGGGACCGGCAGCCCCATGGCGCCGGGCTTCACCGGATTGCATCTGAAATTGGCCAGCACATTGACGGTCTCGGTTTGACCGTAGCCGTCATAGATAAAACATCCTGTCCGCTCTTTCCATATATGCAACACCTCGCTGTTGAGCGGCTCGCCGGCAGCGACAAAATGGCGCAGTGTTCTGAAAGAGAATTTTTCAGCTGCCTGTATCTCCTTGACCATCATCCGGTAGGCGGTCGGAGGACCGCAGAAGGTGGTAACCGGATATTTCTGCATCATTTCCAGAATAAAGGATGCTTCGAACTTTCCCGGGCGATACAAAGTGAAAAGGGTCGCTCCCTGATGCCACGGCCCGAAGAGGCTCGACCATGCTGCCTTCGCCCATCCCGTATCCGAGAGGTTCCAGTGGATGTCGCCCGGCCTGAGGTCGAGCCAGTATTTGCCCGTCACCACGTGACCGAGGGGATAGGAGGTCTGGGTATGGAGCACCATCTTCGGCTGGCCCGTTGTTCCCGAAGTAAAGTAGATGAGCGCAGGTTCGTCCCAAGCAGCGCGCTCGCCTTCAAAAGGTTCCGCCCCTTCCTTGCCTTTCAGATAATTCTGCCACCCCTGTCGCTCACCAACGAGAATCAGCAGAGTCCCGGTTGAAGCGTTATTGATCGCCTCTTCGGCTTTTCGGGCATTCTCTTCGTTGGTGATAATCGCCTTTATGTCAGTTGCCGAAAGACGGTAGGCGATATCTTTCGGCGTCAGAATAGTCGTTGCAGGAATGGGGATCGCATTGAGCCGCATCAGGGCGAGCATGATCTCCCACCATTCGGGAATATTCGGGAGCATCACCAGCACCTTGTCGCCCTTTGCGATGCCCCACTTTCTGAAGGCGCCTGCTCCCTTTGATGAGTGTGCCTTCATTTCGTTGAAGGTAAACGTCTTCTCTCTCTCGCCATCGGTCCAGTAGAGGGCGGTCCGGTCTTCCCATGTATCAAAGACATCAAGGGGGAACGAAAACCGCTCCGGCACCCGCCAGGAAAAGGCGTCATACTCTTTTTTGTAATTCTCCATATTCGGCATACGTTCCATAGCCAGACATAGTAGCATATTTCGCATCGCCATGGCAGCGAAAAAATATTTTTCACTTTGCGGTATTGTTATAATTTAAGTACATGACGCTTAAAGAATTCATAGAAAAGAACAGAGGGCGAAAGGTCTTTCTTGAGCACGAGGTGAAGGAGCTGCTGAAAGCGGCGGGGTTCTCCGTGCCTAAGGGGATTTTTATCAAGAAAGGGGGCGTATTCCCTGAATCCTTCGATTTGAACTATCCGCTCATTGCAAAGGTCTCTTCCTCGAAGATTTCATCAAAAAGCGATATCGGCGGCATCAGGGCCGGCATCAGAGACCGGCATAACCTGGAGGACGCTGTTGCGCACCTTCAGCAGATCGGGGACGCCGAGGGCGTACTCGTCGAAGAGATGGCTCCGCAGGGAATCGAAGTCATTGTGGGAGGCATCATCGACCAGCAGTTCGGACCGGTGGTCATGCTCGGACTGGGAGGCATCTTTGTCGAACTTTTCAAGGATGTCGTCTTCGGCCTCGCACCGCTCGACAGAGAGAATGCCTGCTGGCTCATAAGGCAGGTTAAAGGATATGCGCTGCTGCAGGGTTACAGGGGCTCTCCTCCTGCGGACATCGAAGCACTCGAGGAGATAATCATTCATGTTTCCGGAATGATCGCCTCAGGAATGCTCGAGGAAATAACATTAAATCCCGTTGCGCTCTATCCTGAAGGGGCCGTCATCCTTGATGCCAAGATGCTCACCGTTTAATGATGATCAGGACAGCGCTGCGCAATGGAACGGAGGACGTCAAGGTTTTTCCGACTTAAGCAGACACCTTGTATTTCTTTCTGACTTCTTTGATCCTGCCGCAGCTGTACTCACCTTCGGGACAGGGCGCATAGAGACAGCCGGGACCTGCTTTTCCAAAGATCACCGGCGAAACCTTCTTTGCCAGCGCCAACATCTGTTCGGCCAGTTGCCTGATCTCCCACTGAGCCCTCTTGCAGCAGCGCTGCCTGAAGAAATGCAGCAACTCCCGCGCATTCATGGTGATAATGATCTTCGTCTCGGCTGCGTTGGGGAGCACAAAGCGCGCATCCTGGTTCGCCGCTTCCCCTGTGATGCCCTTTTCATTGAGTTTTTTAACAATGTTACTGTAAGCTTTTTGCGCTTCAGTCATAAACTGTTCGAAGTGTGTTCTCAACTCCCTGTCCTCTTTGATAACCGGCGGTAGTACATAGTCAAAGCCGGCTGTTTCACTGACATATCGCTGCGATTGCTGCGAGTAAGAGGCAAGCCGGTGCCGTACCAGCTGATGGGAACATGCCCTCGATATGCCTTCGACGGCAAAGGTAAATGAGGCATGTTCGATGGGGCTCATATGACCCATCTTCATAAGCTTCTCGACAAAAGCCTTCTGGTCCTTTGTCTCTATCTTTTCCTTCAAGTCACTAATGTCGGAAGGGCTGTAGCAGAGCTTCGCTGCCATAGCTACGGTTTCTTCCGGGTTCGGCGTATGCTTGAGAAGAATAACCTTCAATTTCGCTTCGGGCATGTGAGGATTATACTGGGACAGATGGGATTAAGGCAAGGGAGAAAGAGAGTTAGGGCAGGGATCCCCTCCGATAATATTATTCCATCGGCTCGTTATCATTTCCCCATGATCTGGATATACTTCGCAATGCCGTTTCTCGTTATCATACCGCGGAAAACTCCTCGCTCCATAACAGCCAGCCTGCCCTTGTCCTCGTTGATCATCACTTCCAGTGCCTTCATGGCATCGCTGTCCTCCGGTATCTCCCATCTCTCGTCATGGGGGATATAGATATCGGCAATCCGCCTCTCCTTCCACTGGCCGCGGGGCACATCCTTCACCTCTTTCAATGAGACGAATCCGAGGAATGCACCTTTCTCCATAACGGGGAACCCCCCGTAGCCGTATTTGAGGAAGTACTCATTGACCGCCTCGTCGATCGTCATCTCCGGCAGGAGGCTCACCACGTCCCGTGCCATAATGTCCCGCACCTTGATACCGCTGAGCGTCTGCTGAAGCCCTGCCTGCTGGTAGCTTGCCTGCGCTGCGGTGTAGAGAAACCATCCGATCAGCATGAGCCACAGGCCGCCGGAGAGGCCGGCAAAGATGGAGAGGAATCCGAAGACAATAAAAAGCAGCGCGATCTTCTGCCCGTAATTGGATGCCTTTCGCGTCGCATAATAGTAGTCCTTTGATCTGCTCCACATGAAGGCCCTCACTACCCTCCCTCCGTCCATGGGGAACCCGGGAATGAGGTTGAATATGCCGAGTATCAGGTTGAGTTGGGCGAGATAGGAAAAAAGGGCTCGCAACACATCACTTCCCGTTGCAGAATACGCTCCGTAGAAGACGAGGGAAAGCACAAAGCTCGATAATGGTCCGGCAACAGCCATTCTGAACTCCACCTTCGGGTTGGGCGGTTCGCCTTTGATCTGGGAAACGCCGCCAAAAATAAACAGCGTAATGCTCGAGATCGGCAGCTTATAGCTGAGGGCGACAAAGGAATGCGAGAGCTCATGAAGGGCAACCGATACAAAGAGCAGCAGAGCTGCAATAGCGCCGCTGAGCCAGTAGGACTGCACCGGCAGATCAGGAGCTGCTTTGGGAAAATAAAATGTCGAAAGCGACCAGGTAATCAGGCCAAAGATGATGAGCCACGAAAAGTGAACCCTGATAGGAATGCCGAAGATTGATGCTATCTTCAATGAACCTGATTCAAGGGGAACAGCCAATCGATCCTCCTCTACATCTGTAATCTACGGCTATTTAAATTATAGCAGCATATAAAAGCGTCAGAGCATCAAAGAGGCAAAGCCATACAATCTCTGACGCGCAAAAACTTTGACCCTTCAATACCTGTTCCCGTTACAGTTTCCCCTTTGTCGTCGGCACCCCTTTTATTTTCTCATCGATCGAGACCGCTTCCCTCATTGCCCTGCCGAAGGCCTTGAAGACAGCCTCGATAATGTGGTGCAGATCTCTCCCGTAGTTGACCAGCACATGAAGATTCATCATGGCATGGTTGCTGAGGGCTCTAAAGAAGTCCTCAAAAAGAGATATCTCCAGTTCCTTCAGCATCCCCTTCGGGGGCTTCACCTTGTACACCAGATACGGCCTTCCGCTGAGATCGAGCACCACCTGGGCAAGGCTCTCGTCCATCGGGACTGTTGCATTGCCATAACGCCGGATGCCTTTCTTGTCACCAAGAGCCTTCTTGATCGCCTCCCCCATCGTAATCCCCAGGTCCTCCATGAGGTGATGGTAATCGATCTCGATATCGCCCGTTGCCCTGACCTTCAGATCCATCATGCCGTGAAACGCGAAGAGAGTGAGCATGTGGTCGAGAAAGGGGATAGAGCTTCGTATATCGCAATTACCTTTTCCGTCGAGATTTATTTCTACAGAAATATCCGTCTCTTTGGTCTTCCGATCGACTTTTGCTTTTCTCACTGCTTCCTCCCCATTATTAATTCTCTGTTCATAGTTAACCGTTAATTGTCCGCACGTATAAGTCCTTTTTCCATGAACGGTGAACTATGAACAGAGAACGGTTTTCAGTGCTTCCAAAAAAACAGTATTTTCCCTCGGTGTTCCGATGGTCACTCTCAAAGCGTCCTTTATTGCACCTTGCATATTTCTTATCAGAACTCCCTGCTTGATCAGTCCCTGAAATACCTTGTGGGCGTTAGGTACCTTGAAGAGGATAAAATTAGCCTCTGAGGGATAGGCGGTCACCCCTCGCATCGCCTGCAGGGCTCTGAAAACGCGCTCCCGTTCCGCAACGATGGCGTGTATCTGGCGCTGTATAAGTGGCTTCTTCCTGAACGCCTCCAATGCCACTGCTTGAGACAGGGCGTTAAGATTAAAAGGGAGCCTTACTTTGTTCACCTCGGCGACAAGCCCCTTGTCGCCGAGAAGATAGCCGACGCGCAGTGCGGCAAACCCCGTCTTGCTCAGAGTCCTGAGAATAGCGAGATTGCGGTAGTCCTTCAGGAGAGGGAGGAACCCCCGCTCGCTCGAGAACGGCTGGTACGCCTCATCGAGGATCACAATCCCTTTCGACAGCTCTATGATTTTGAGTATCCTCTCCGAGGAAAAGCAGTTCCCCGTGGGATTATTCGGGGAGCTGAGAAAGATGAGCTTCGGTCTATGTTTTTTGATAGCGGCGCTCATGGCATCCACATCGAGATCAAAATCTTCGTCCAAAGAAATGCCGACACCCTGTTCTCCCAGCGCCTGAGCAATAATGCCGTACATCGAGAATGTCGGAACAGGGTAGAGCACCGGTCCACCGAAGGCGATGATCAGATAATAAATCAGCTCATCAGAGCCGTTTCCGAGCAGAATGGAATCGGTAGCGCCACCATGTTTTTTTGCGATTGCCCTCTTCAGCTCCTTTGCTTCGGGATCGGGGTACCGGTTCAGTCGCCCCAAAACCGTTGCATCTGAAGAAAGGGGCTTTTTATCCCGGAGTGAGTAAGGGCTTTCATTAGCATCCAGCTTTACCCTGCAGGGGATCTCAGACGCCCGGTACGGCTGCAGTAGGCGGATATTTTGCCTGACAAGCTTTGAAAAATCGACACTTTTGCTCTTTGATCTGCCCATCGTGGTGTATGATAAATGCCCCCGAGAATATTGTCAATCCTGCTCACTACGACGCGCAGCCGACCATTTCGTGCTTACCGCACCGGAAAAACACTCTGTATGCCTCCTCTTAGCCACTTCATAATCAGTTGTTTTTCTTGACAGTTCCCTTCATAAGCTGATATTATTGTAAAATATATTTACAAATCTCCAAAAAGAGAGGAGTGAGATAGCGTTGCCCACTGTAAAAGTAAGAGATACCGAATCTTTCGAGTCTGCGCTCAAGCAGTTTAAGAAACAGTGCGAGCGTGACGGCATCCTCTCGGATGTAAAGAAGCGGGAGCATTACGATAAGCCAAGCGTCAAGAAGAAGAAAAAAATTATAGCTGCCCGCAAAAAAGCTGCAAAGCGCGTACGGTCATACTCATCGCGATAGTTCCCTTTCAGGGAATACAGTATCCCAGACGAATTCCGGTGTGAAAAACCCGAGACCAGAGAGTTATTGATGAGCACTATCACACAACGTTTGGATACAGAATTCAAAGAGGCCTTAAAAGCACGGGACGAGCTGAGAATATCGGCCCTCCGTATGATCAAGGCCTCTTTAAAAAATAAAGAGATCGACAAAAGAGCCCCGCTCACCGACGATGAAATCATTGCTGTCCTGTCGTCAATGGCAAAACAGCGGAGAGAATCCATCGAACAGTTTACCGCAGGCGGCAGGGTCGAACTTGCCGAAAAAGAGAGGAAAGAGCTCGAAATCATCCAGACCTACCTTCCTGCACAGCTTTCTCCTCAGGAAATAGACACCATCATCATTGCCGCAATCAAGGAAAGCAATGCCTCATCTCCCGCTGACATGGGGAAGGTGATGAAACTGGTCGTACCCAGGCTCAAAGGGGCTGCCGACGGGAAGTTCGTCAACCAGCGGGTCAAGGAGCTCCTGAGTTCAGGCGCTTAATTCCCGTCTTCTTTTTGCATTGTTTACTACTCATGAGAGGTGACCCACTTTGAAGTTATCCCATTTTTATACCAAAGCAATAGAAGCCGGTATCGAACATGATCCACGGGGAAAAGAGATCATACAAAAAGAATTGGAACGGGTCCGGAAGGAGTATGACCGGCTCAGCGAAAAAGAAAAGGAAACCTTTGACAGAGAGCATCTCGGAAATCCCTATGCGGATTCAAGGATACCCTTCGGCACCGGTGACGAACGCATCGGGACGATACTGGTAGGGATCGACATTGATGTCGGAGAGGTGCTCTTTGCAGAAACGCTGCGGAACACCACCATCTCAATGTGGTCATTGCAGGGCATATCGCCAGCGACAACTTGGGATCGAACCTTCTCCTCGATAAGGTCATCGCCGACGCGCCGGTAGCGGTCCTTGAATGTTCGGGGTTCAGAAGGGTCAAAAGAACATAGCAGGCATGCATTGCTGCAACCGCGGCAGGGCTTTTGCATACTATTGTATCCTTTCGGTTTCTTTCATGTGAAATTACCTCAGCCATTCTTATCCAAATATGTTAAGCTTATATAATGGGTTGTGCTTTACCGTAACCACGAGCACTTAGGGGGACCATGAAGGCTGACCACCTCATTGAGGAAATAAAATCACGTATCGATATCGTCGACGTGATCGGCGAGCATGTCGATTTGAAGCGGGCCGGCCAGAACTACAAAGGACTCTGCCCGTTTCATTCTGAAAAGACCCCCTCCTTCATGGTAAGCCCGTCGAAACAGATTTTCCACTGTTTCGGCTGCAGCAAAGGCGGCGATCTCTTCACCTTTATCATGGATTACGAAAGCATGACCTTCCAGGAGGCCCTCTCCTATCTCGCCGACAGGGCGGGAGTGAAGATCGAGCAGACCCGCAGCGACGCGGCACGGGGCAGGGGAATCAAAGAAAATCTTCTTGCCATGCATAAAGAGGCCCTGCACTTCTTCAGAAAGAATCTGTTAGCCGCGAAGCATGCACTCGCCTATCTTAAAGAGAGAGGGCTGAGGGACCAAACCATCGAGCAGTTTTCCATCGGTTACAGCACAGGCGAAAAGGAAGCCCTGTTCAAGCATCTTACCGGGCAGGGATTTTCCGCGGAGCACATAAAAGCCTCCGGGCTCGTCTATTTCAAGGAGAAGGACCGTCACGATTTCTTCAGAGAGAGAATCATGTTCCCCATTTTCGATCTCCAGGGAAGACCGATCGCCTTCGGCGGCAGAACCCTGTCTTCCTCAAAAAGCGTTCCCAAATACCTCAACTCTCCCGACAACGGCATCTTCAGAAAGGGAGAAACCTGCTACGGGCTGCATGCCGCTAAGAACGCCATTGTGCAGAAGGGATACACTATCATTGTTGAGGGCTATCTTGATGCACTCACCTGCCATCAGTATGAATGCAGCAATACCGTTGCTCCTCTGGGGACGGCGCTCACCTCAGGACACCTTAAAAAGCTCAAACGTTTTTCCAACAAAGTACTCCTCCTCTTCGATGGTGATTCCGCCGGCAGTGCCGCGGCGAAACGCTCTCTCGCGCTCCTCTTTGCCGAGGGGATGGTTGCAAAGATTCTCACCCTGCCCCACGGAGAAGATCCTGATACGTTCCTCAGAAAGTTCGGAAGTGACCACTTCAAAAAGTATATGAGCAAGGCAACCTCCTCGATAGAATTTCTCCTGAAGACCTATGGGAAAAACAAGCTCGATGCAGTACGACACGCACTCTCCCTGATTACCGCATGCCCCGATGCCCTCCAGAAGGATGAGGCATTG
This sequence comes from Nitrospirota bacterium, assembly GCA_040754455.1. Lineage (GTDB taxonomy): Bacteria > Nitrospirota > Thermodesulfovibrionia > Thermodesulfovibrionales > Dissulfurispiraceae > JBFMCP01. The sequence goes on along the minus strand of JBFMCP010000002.1, from coordinate 563 downwards.
CGGGAACTGTCGAGCTGGTCGGGTATAGCCGAACTTACGTTGCGACAGGAATTGAATAAGACCGGCCAGAAGCCCGGGGGAAGGCAGGAGATACGACTTCCCGAAAAGCATATCGTCAGCACGATCAGCAGAGAGGAAAAAACTTTGCTGAACATCATCATTGCGAGCCCTGAAAAGAGCTATGCCTTACTGCGCCACCTCGATGGTGCAAGCATAGAGAACCCGGTACTGCGAGGGCTCTTCGAGAAGCTGGCAGCATGCATTGCTGAAAAGAAGGGAGCCGGTGTCTCTCTCGAGCACCTCATGGCACAGTGCACCGACAGAGAGCGAGAGCTTATCACGCAATGCTCAATTGACACTGCCATTGACGAGGCTCAGATCGACGAGATGATCAAAGGCTGCTTGCGCGTCATTGCCCTGAGAGATATCGAGCGGAACATCAAAGCAGCAGGTGAAGCGGGGGATGTGCAGCGTCTGCACGCCCTGCTCGATGAGAAAAAGAGAATATCGCGCACCACGTCCGAAGGTCCTTTCTTGTAGGGGCCTTTTGAAGGATACGAAAG
>JBFMCP010000001.1:0-279719 GCA_040754455.1 Nitrospirota bacterium | reverse complement strand
CGGCGGCAAGAGTTTGAGGCATTGCGTGCACAAGACCTGAAGGTGTGCCGGGCATGGGCAATCAAGGAGAATCTGCGTCATCTGTGGGACTATCGGTATGAGTCTCATATGAGAAACTATTTTCATCATCGTTCCCGTTATCGAACTGCCATTTATTTTCATTGCGGTGGCCTGGACCTATTCCCCAAGCCTCCAGTTAATCCAACGCTATGCTTCAGAGGAGCTTAACCACTATATGTTGGGGCTACCCATTAAAAAGCCGGTTGCGGCTTAGTTTTATACTCAGCTTTTAACGTACCAAATGGATGAAAATAAATGTTGATTTCCATATGTAACCTATCATATCGTATTACATACGTTTTAAGCCTTTATTTGGAGAATCCTATAAAATTCGGATGACTGAGAATATCTCCGAACTCATAAAGTATCTCCGCCGCCAGCTGAATCTAACTCAGGAGCAGTTTGCTCAGGAAATTGGTGTTACATATAGTACGGTAAACCATTGGGAAAACGGTAAGAGGGTTTCTCAACCGTTTCTGCTTCGCCGACTACTTGAGGTGAAGGAAAGACTGGATAAGAAAACCAGCAGGGATAAATCCAGATGAGTAATATGCCTTTCAAAGAAGGTCAGATACTTATCGGCTCACTTTTCAATGAGCCGATACGTGTTGAGACCTTACAGGCAAACGGTCCCGACTCTTGGATTGCAGGGCTCGCGGGGACTCAATCAGAGCGCTTCAGAAAAGTCACACTCACTTCCAAAGATATTGCGGCGCTCACAGTTATTAATTCCAAAATCGACTACACTGGTGATGGAAATATGCTTCGTCTCGGTATTCTAGCATATTCCCTCGGGATTGCCTATGAATTCGATCCCTATTTCGGACTGTCCATATCCCGCGTCGATCCGCTTCCCCACCAGTTAGAGGCAATATACGATTATCTTCTCAAGCTTGCCCGTGTTCGCTTTCTCTTGGCCGATGATGCAGGAGCCGGGAAGACGATTATGGCGGGACTGCTTATTAGGGAACTCAGGCTCAGGGGTCTTGCGGAACGCATACTCATTGTCTGTCCTGCAAACCTTGCATTCCAGTGGCAACGAGAGCTCAAAGAGAAATTTGATGAGAAGTTTCTGGTAATAAAGGGACAGGACATCCGGGATCAATTCGGCGTAAACCAGTGGCTTGAACAAAATACGGTTATCACATCACTTGACCTTGCCAAACGTGCAGACATTCTTCCCGGACTACGGCAGGTTCACTGGGATCTCGTTATCGTCGATGAGGCACACCGCATGTCGGCGTCCGACGAAACCCATAAGAGCCTGCGCTACAAGCTGGGCGAGCTCTTGCGTGACACATCGGACCATCTCCTTTTGCTTACTGCCACTCCCCATAAGGGAGACCCTGTCAACTTCAGTCTTTTTTTACAACTCCTTGATTCGGATGCCTATGCTGATGTGAAATCCATTCATGAGGCAATGGAGCGTCGACGCGCCCCCTTTTATCTCCGGCGTACAAAAGAGGCTATGGTCTATTTCCCCGAGAGACGTTCAGATGGGACATGGGCAGCCGAGAAGATCTTTACGAAGCGTATACCTCACACAGTTGACTTCCAGATAGATGGAGAGGAGTTTGAGCTATACCGGAATATTACTCGTTTTGTGAAGCAACAGAGTGCCAAGGCAGCAGCGCAAGGCGATGACCCGCGCGCCCGGGCCGTGGGATTCCTTATGTCCCTTTATCAGCGCCGTCTTGCATCAAGCACTTATGCAATGCGCCACTCACTTGAAAACCGTGCCAGACGTCTCAATGAAGGATTAAAGCGTGCTCAAGAATTATGCCGTTTAGCACCTCCAGACCTGCCTTCGCCGGAAGAATTGGAGGAGATGGAGGAAAACGAACGCGAGCGCCTTGAAGAGATTATAGAGGCCATAACCCTTACCGGGAACGCAGAGCAAATCAGGGAAGAGATTGAAGAACTCAATCTGCTTGCCTCTCAGGCACAGGCTGTGGAAGATGCCCAAGCTGAGGCAAAGCTTTCACGTCTCAAAGACCTTTTGCAAAAGGAAGGGTTCTTTGACCACCCCGAAAAACGGCTTTTAATATTTACGGAGTTCAAGGATACACTTGATTACCTTGTGGCTCGCCTAAAAGCATGGGGTTTTCAGGTGGGCTATATTCATGGCGGCATGAAGCCCGGGTCGCGTGATGAACGCGGTAGCCGTCTTTATGAAGAACAGCAATTTAAGGAAGGCAACATCCAGATTCTCGTTGCGACAGAGGCGGCTGGAGAGGGCATTAATCTTCAGTACTGTAATATCCTATTCAACTACGATATCCCTTGGAACCCTAACCGTCTTGAGCAACGCATGGGCCGCATACATCGTTATGGCCAGAAGAAGAACTGCCTTATATTCAATTTTGTGGCTACTAACACGATCGAAGGCCGCGTGCTTCAGCGTCTACTTGAGAAACTTCAAGAGATAAGGGATGCCCTTGACGATGACACCGTATTTAATGTAATAGGTGAAGTTCTGCCAGCCTCACATGTGGAAAGGGTGCTCAGGGACTATTATTCCGGGCGTCTTGGAGATGAGGATTTGGAAGAACGCCTTCTTAAAAACGTTGATGAGGCACAGTTCCGGGCCATTTGCCAGAATGCCCTTGAGGGCCTTGCCTCAAAGAAACTCAACCTTGAAATGCTCATAGAGCGGCGTGCCAGAGCACAGGAACGACGCGTTGTGCCTGAGACGATTGCACGCTTTATGCGGGAGGCCTCAGGGTATATTCCAGGGCTAAACCTTAAGGCCGTACCGCATCTTCCCCATGCATTCGAGCCAGGCAGAACCCCTTCAGCTTTGAAAAAATACGAAACCCAACCCGATTGGAAGCTTCCTTCATTGGCAAATAAATATCCTCGTTGCTCAACGGACAGGGAGACTGCGGAAGAACATAATCTGGAATGGGTTACACCGGGGCATCCTCTGTTTGAGGCCGTAAGACGGCATATCTATTCGCAGGCGCAAGAAGTTTTCGGAAAAGGTGCGTGCTTCTATTCTCTTCAGCATGATGCACCGTCACGGTTGGACTTCTATCGTGCCCGCGTTGTGGATGGCATTGGGCAGGTAATACACGAACGGCTTTTTGCAGTGGAGATAAATGAGAACGGAGAACCCCGGCTTCAGGAGCCGAGCATTCTCGGAAACCTTACTCCGGCACCCGAGCCCCTTGAGAGTCTTCCTCGGGTTTCTTCAATACCTGAGGCTTCAGCATGGCTGAACGAGAATGCGCTTACACCCTTTATTGAGGAGGCTCGCTCAGAACGCCTTGCAGAGGTAGAGCGTATTGTGGAACATGTCGAACTTTCTCTTACTGAACTACTCCAGAGGACAGATGAAGAAATAGGCAAGGCCGCATCGGATGTGGAACAAAAAGTCCCCGGTGCCGAAGGACGCCTTGCCCAAGCCGAGATAAGGCATGCAGAGCTCCTCTCCCGCCGTGAAAGACGGCGTCAGGAACTTGAGCGCCAGCGCTCGCTTACCTTACAGGCTGTGGAGCGGATGGCAAGTGTGCTTATCCTTCCCCATCCCGAAAGAGAAACGCCCGAGGTCCGCCGACTGAGGCCAAATCTTGAGACCGAGGCTATTGCTATGCAGGTTGTCATGGAGCATGAAAAGGCTCAAGGCCGCCAGGTATATGATGTCCACGAGAAGAACTTGGGTTACGATATCACAAGCCTTGATTTGAACTCAGGCGAGCTCAGGCTTATCGAGGTCAAGGGTATAGGGGATTCCACAGGCACGATTCTTCTTACGCCCAACGAGCGACGAGTCGCAGAAGACAGAAGAGATTGCTACTGGCTCTATGTTGTCACAAATTGCGCTACAGAACCAGTTCTTCAGGAGCCGATAAAAGACCCTGCCCGGCTTGAATGGCATGAAGTTATAAAGGTGGCGCATTATTACCTTTCGGTCGATGCTATGACCCAGCCGATGCAGGTGAAAGAGGATCAGGAGTCGTATAACGATAAATCGTTATAATGAAAGCGTAATGCCGGGCGCATGAAAATTAGAAAGGGCGATAGATGAAACTGTTTACCTTGGAAGAAAGACGCAACGAATTAAACAAAGAGCTGGGCAGGATCATAGATATCATCATCAACGAATATCGGCCTGAAAAAATAGTCCTATTCGGCTCTTTTGCGGAAGATAAAGTCCACGAATGGAGTGATATTGATCTTCTTATTATCAAGGACACCCCCGCACGCCCCGTTGACCGTTCGATTGAGCTATTCAGGCTGATACAGCCGAAAGTAGGAATTGACCTGTTCATATATATGCCTGCCGAGTATAACTCGCTTTTAAAAGAAAGGTATTCCTTTTTGCTTGATATCCTCAAAAGGGGCAAGGTGATCTATGAGAAAGGAAACTGAAGAGTGGGTTAAGATTGCCGGTGAAGACTTGCAATCTGCGGAGTACCTGTTCGAAAAATCCCTGTACCGGATGGCGTGTTATCACGCCCAGCAGGCTGTTGAAAAGCTCTTAAAGGCTGTCCTTGTAGAGCATGGGACCTGCCCCCATTCATAGTGCCACTGGTAATTAGAAAATTCCAGCAACTTTTTCCTCTTCACGTCGCATAAATTCCTTCGGCGATAGATCTCCCAGAGAGCCATGGGGCCGCTCCTGGTTATAATCAATTCGCCACTCCTCAATCACCGTCCGTGCATGCTCTACGTGCACTATGCCCAAAGCGCTCCATGATATGATGCACTGCCTCTCTCTTAGCCTTGGGCTTTAGAAGTTTTTTGAGATCACCGATTCTAATGCCTGGTTATCAAGGGTGAGATCGGCTACCAGATGCTTAAGCTTCCGGTTCTCATCCTTTAGGACTTTGAGCCTCTTTGCATCACTGGTGGTCATGCCACCGTACTTTGCTTTCCAGTTGTAGTACGTCGCATCACTGAAGCCGTACTTCCGACATAGCTCTACAACAGGTATCCCAGCATCTGCTTCCTTCAAAATACCGATAATCTGCTCCTCCGTGTACTTGCTCTTTTTCACCTGTTTACTGCCTCCTTGTAAAGAGTGTTGTATTATGACATCACTCTAATTACAAGTGGCACTGTTTTCGGGGGGCAGGTCCCCTCAACAGAAATCTCTTTGAAACTCCTGCGCAGACAAAGGAGGTGATAGAGCGCTATAGAACCTTCTATAATACCGAAAGGCCTCATAGCAGTCTCAACAACAAAACGCCCTCTGAGGTCTTTAGGCGTGGTGCGTAAATATGGTGTTCCAAAGTGTGGGGGCATACGTTTTAAGTAACCAGAAGTTCGTATTTATACCGTTCCAAAAAAACGGGGGCATATCACTTCGTACCTGTTGCTCACTCAGTCCGGCAAGCTCCGCCGCCTTCTCCTGTGTAATCTCACCCCCGAGTACCTTGTGAATAACATGAAGCCGCCTTAGCTCCTTGTGCCTTACCATGATAATGTCCTCTCCTGCCATACTGCTTCCCTCCATCAAAAATCAGTATGACAGCTTTTCTATAGGACATTTTCATTTTGCCGCTATAGGACATTATCACTTTGCTGTTACAATATTATGAAAGAGGAAAATGGATATAGTACTTCGAAATATCAATTTGCCCATGGTATTACACTTCCGAGAGCGCGTTGGAAGTCTTTGATAGTCGTTCGATCAGTTTTTTCAGGAATATCTTGTGAAAGCGGAGCTGGCAGTTGGGGGAAAGCTGCTCGATGATGGCGTTGTTGAACTCCAGCAGGACGACGTCGGCGGCAGCGATGAGGTCGGCGGCCTTTTTTGTCTTGGTGAGATAGCTTATCTCGCCGAAACAGTCGCCGCTTCTGAAGACGGAGAGCTCTTTTCCTCCCTTTTTTACGAGCGCCTCCCCGGAGATGATGATGTAGAAGGTCTCGTCGATGCTGCCTTCGGCGATGATATGCTGCCGCGGCGGCACTTCCCTCCAAATAGCCGCTTGAAGCACTTCCCAGAGCTCGGAATCGTGGAACTCTCTGAAGAAATCGAGCTTGCGTAAAATATTGAACCGCTCTTTCTGATCGACCTCGACTTCTGAATAGTTGATATTCACATAGGTCAGCCGCAGGTCGGTGGCGAACTGTACTCCTGTCTTATACCGCTCCGACGTCTTCTTGCTGAGCGCCTTCATGACGATGACTTCGAGCGCTTTGGGAATGTCAGAACGGTAAAAGCGCAGCGGAGGCGGGTCCTGAAACAGTATCTTGCGGACGACGCTCGAGAAGTTGAGCGCATGGAAGGGGGATATGCCGGTCAGCAGTTCATACATGACGACGCCGAGGGAGAAGAGGTCGGTCTGGTTCGTGAGGGTCTCTTCCTTGACCTGTTCCGGCGACATGTAGCAGGGCGATCCCATCAGGCCGAGGAATTGGGTCTGGGTATCCGCTCCCTTGATGCGCTGGGCGATGCCGAAATCGCCGATCTTTATATCGAGGTCCCGGGTGAGCATGATATTGCTCGGTTTGATGTCACGGTGGATGACGCCGAGGCGATGCGCGTAATCGAGGGCCTTACAGCATTTGAAGATGATCTCGATGACCTTCTCAACGGGGAGCAGGTTTTCCGCAGTGCAGTATTCTTTCAGCGTTTTGCTGCCGTCGATGTGCTCCATGACAATATAGCACTGGTTGTTGTGGATGCCCGCATCGTAGACAGCGAGGATATTGGGGTGGTCGAGCATGCCTGCAATGCGGGCCTCATTGAAGAACATCTTCTGGAAGCGCTTCTTCTTTTCCTCATCAGGGAAGGAGTCTTCCAGGGCGACCTTGATGGCGACGTGGCGGTTGTTGTACGGATCAAAGCCGAGGTAGACAACGCCCATTCCTCCCCTGCCTAGTTCCCGGACGACTTCGTATTTACCTATCTTTTTGGAGGCGGGAGGAGTCATGAGCTATGCATGGGCTAATCTTTGATATAAAATTGAAGCTTAATTTTTCCCACCTCGACGATATCTCCGTCCTTCAGATCATGCCGTTCGCTTGCCCGTTCTCCGTTGATCTTTACGGTCGCTCCCCCTGCGGGGCTGATGAAGTAACCTTCCTTGCGCCTGTTGACAAGGGCGGCGACTTTCGGGGTGAAGAGGCCTCTGAGACGTATCCCTGCGTTATAGTCCTTGCCGATGGTGGTAACCCGCTCCTTCAATTCGTATTCATCCCTGTCGGTCGAGCCTCCAACGACGATGAACCCTCCCGTAACTTCCTTGCCCTCTGCCGCTGTCTTCGTCTCGGGCATCTTGTGCAGGAGCCTCTGCTGGAGCGCAGGATCGAGCACCAGTGTTTCGTCCATCTTGATGTTTTTTGTTGCGATTGTTTGATCGACGGGGTCGCCCTTCGCCTCAGGCAGTATGAAGGTCAGGACATGCTTGCCGACAAGGGCGTTGTCGTTGTCCTTCAGTATATGCTTGGAAATCTTTACTCCGTTCACAAAGGTGCCGTTCAGGCTCCCCATGTCCTCCAGGATGAAGTGGTCCCCGTCCCGATACACCTTGGCGTGGAAACCGGAGACGGCAAGGTTATCGATGTGGATATCATTATCCGGCTTTCTGCCGATAGTGATGATATCTTTATCGAACGGCACCTCGGTCAGGATATTGTCCTGGAACTTCAATTGGATCTTGTTCATGGCATCCCCCTTCTTAAAGAGCCTCGCCCCTCTTATATGCGTAGGCGACAATGGCGGTGACATTGTCATGCCCGCCGTTTTTGTTCGCTATAGTAACCAATCTGGTGCATGTCGTGAAAGGATCTTTTCCCGACGTGACCGTGGAGAGAATGGCACGGTCGTCGACCATGGTGTTGAGGCCGTCGGTGCAGAGCACGACGGCATCTCCCTCCGAAAGCGTGAGCTCGCCGAGGTCCACGGCAACCTCAGCATTTATCCCCAGTGCCTTTGTCAGGACATGCTTCATGCCCGGCTGCGCGAGGCTGTGGTCATCGGTAAGCTGTTCGATGTGGTGGGCCCGTGCAAGATATATCCTGCTGTCGCCGACATGGGCGATGCTGAGCTTGTTCCCCCGCAGCAGTGCCGCAGCAATTGTCGTCCCCATTTTGCGCCACTGGGGAGTACGCTGCGCGGCCTCGAAGAGTATGGTATTTGCATGTTTCACCGCTTCACCAAGTATATAGGTATCTTTAGAATAGCTATTAGTATAGTTATCGGGTTGTTTTTGGTCCGCTTCAGCTCTTTTTAAATACTCCCGCAGCGCGTCGAGGGCCATGTTGCTTGCGACCTCCCCCGACGCCTGTCCGCCGACGCCGTCGGCAACGGCAAGAAGGCCGACGGCCCGGTCAATGCAGAAGCTGTCTTCATTGTGCTCTCGTGCTCTGCCGGTATCGGTCCGTGCGCTGGCCACCAGCTTTATCTCATTATTTTCAATGATATCAACATCCTGGATCTCTTCATTGACATTCCGCATAAAGGAGTTTTGAACGAGCAGAACAATATATCCGGCAACGGTGAGGGCGATGACATAGGACAGTATAAGCCAGTACCGGTATGACACGAAGAGATAGAGCGAGAGGGCGGTCCAGGCTGCCAGAAGGATAAACAAAACAATCGCTCCGGTGCTCGTTCTGGTCCTCGGGATTACTATGGTAAGCACTGCTCCCCAAAGGAGGAAAAAGGCTGTTTCGAGAGGAACCGCCCAGCGCGGGCGGGCAATATACGTTTTGTTCAGGAGGGCATCAACGACCTGCGCAGCAACAGTGATATCCGGCATCGTCGTGAGGGGCGTCCTCAGCAGCGGGCCGGACTGCCGGGAGCTGTATCCTATCAGGACGATCTTATCGGTGAACCGCTCCGCCGGTATGGTGCCGCTTATGACATCGGAAAAAGAATAATATGAGAACGGGGTAGTATCTGAAAAGTTCATGAGCAGCCTGTTTGTCTTATACATTGGAATGGTTTGCGCTCCTGCCTGTAGTGCATGTTTTTCGATGCCGACTTTGTTGATATCGTGACCGTTAAAATGGAGCATAAGCTGCAGAGCGAAAGAGGGATAGAGGTGGCCCTGGTGGGTTATAAAGAGAGGCTCGCTTCGTACGACGCCGTCCCGGTCAGGGAAACGATTGATATGTCCCAGTGCCAGTGCCTGGCCGGCAAAGTCTGGTACCGGCATAAGCACTTCATGCGCCATTGGCGGTATGGCAAAGGAGGCACCAAGAGAATTCTTTTTAAGGGGCCCGCTGTTATCGTCTGCCGCATCACTGTTTTTTTGTCCATTGAAGGTAAACAGGATCGGCAGCACCACATTTTTTGCCGAGGAGATGGCGGATTCGAGCAAGGCATCATTGTCGAGTTTTTTCTCCGCCTCCTGCAGGGCGGCGAGGATCTCTACAATCCTGTCTCTTTTCTTCCCGAGCGATTCAGCCTTGATCCTGTTCAGGATGTCCTTGATTGCTGCAAGTCCCGGATTTAGGTCTCTCTGTGCATAGAGGATATTGACGCCTACAACCCTAGCGTTATACTCATGCAAACGGTTTATTGCGACGGCAATATACGCTCGCGGCCAGGGCCAGGGGCCGAGCTTTCTGATGCTTGCCTCATCAATACCGACGAGCACAACAGGCGATGTCGTGGTGGTATGGATCAGGTTAAGCCGCAGATCATACAGCTTGTACTCGATCATCTCCAGCGGATACCACTCCGCACCATAGGCGATGAGCATGAGCAGCGTCACAAGACAGCCGAGTATGGTAGAGGAGAGTAGAATTTTCTTCATTGTTTCCGGTGGTAAGTTCTTTTCATTATTATCGTCTGCCGGCATAAGAAGTTAAGGTATTTTTTCCCACCGGCTGCAGGAACATTGATAGGCGGCGACAATACACACCATAGCTGCATGATTATTCTATGAAAATCGTATATTATAGAGAGAAATCAGCATGCAAAAATTTCCGGGGTAACCGTCTGACGATCTTAGAGTTTCCTTATTACATCGGGTATACGCTTAAAAAGCGGCATGCCCTAAAAGGGCAAAAACGGCTTCCCTTCCCTGTCATCAGCATCGGCAACATAACGGTGGGAGGAACGGGAAAGACCCCTGCAGCGATTGCATTGGCGGAGGAGGCTCTGAGGAGGGGCCTTCTCCCGATCGTGTTGACGAGGGGATACAGGGGAAAGGCGAACGGGCCGTGCTTTGTACGAGCTCGGAAGTACGGAGGCGCGGAGGGTCCAAGCTTCTGCTCTTCTGCGCGTGACGCCGGCGATGAGCCGATGCTCATGGCAGAGCGGTTGAAGAACGTACCGATTGTAAAATGTGCAGATCGGTATGAAGGCGGACTGTTTGCGCTGCAGCACTTGGCCGATTTACCGACTCACCGCTTCACCGATTCACCGATCCTTTTCATTCTCGACGACGGCTTTCAGCACTGGAAGCTCCATAGGGATGTGGATATCGTCCTTATCGATGGGCTCAACCCGTTCGGCAACAGGAGATTGCTTCCCCTGGGACCGCTCAGGGAGCCGCTTTCAGCGCTCAAGCGAGCCGATGTGTTTGTGGTTACGAAGACGGAAAACGAGAAGGCTGTCTCCACACTCAGGGCGATTAAGCCGGGAGCGCCTGCGTATGCTTCGCGCTACCACGTTCTCGGCATCAGAGACAGTGCCGGCGAGGCAGTCCCCATCGAACGGTTGAAGGACAGGGCAGGGTATGTCTTCTGCGGCATCGCCAATGATGCGTCGTTCAGGCAGACCGTTCAGTTTCTTGGTGTAGAGATAAAAGGATATAGAGCCTATCGCGACCACCACAACTACTCGGAAGCCGATCTCTCTTTTCTCATCAAAGAGGGGAGGAGATGCGGCAGCGAGATCATGGTCACGACAGAGAAAGACATGGTGAAGCTCAGAGAGCTGGGAGTCCCGGAGAATCTCTTCTCCGTAGAAATAGCATTTCAGGTCGATCCCGGATTCTTCGATACGGTGTTTTCAAAGATTACACAAGGTCGCTCGTAAGGAACGGTTCCCCGGAAAACAAGACAGAACTGCCATGTTGAAGTTACTGCAGGTCCGCACCTATCCCGCCTCTTGCATCATTTGCATAGTGTGGGGCAAAAATCTACGTCAACTGCCTTCTCAAAATATCGGTATCGAAGATCAGGGCGCGGGCTTCGTCGATTTCGGTCCTTCCGACGATCATGGTCGCGAAGTGCTGTTTCTTGTCCCCGGTAGTGCGCACCAGGAACGTTTTCTCTCTCAGCCGTATACCCTCGATAATGCCGAGTGCCACGTCCCTGTTCTCTTCATTTCTGAATGAGACGATCTTGTTTTTGAAATTCGCCATACCCGGTGGGAGCGGATCCCTGGTGAAGCGCATGCCGACCTTTTCGAAAGGAACCTCTATGCTATGGGCATTGCTGAAGTAGGATTGTATTTTGTCAAACCGATACGAGCCTCTTCTGATACTGCTCTTCGATCCAACGGCGGAAGGGACAGAGAGGGTGTATATTTTCGGCACCCTGACGAGCCTGAAGGGATAAAGGATATGGTGCAGCTCCTTTTCGAACTCAAGGGCCAGGATGATGTCAGGAGCGAGGAGATCGATTTTATACTGTTTCAGGGTACGGCCTGCAGGCTCGGCGATGAGACCGGTGGTGTCGATGATCACTTTTGAGCAGGAGGCGACTGCCATGTCTGTGACCAGTTTTGCTCCTGTTATAGCAGGCAGCAGGCTGCCCAGAGGGGTAATGGTCCCAGTGAAATAGAAATCTTCGGGCTTGATGCTTTCCCAATCAGTGAATCCCCTCCCGGTCTTGCCCCAGGCAATAGTTGTCGGAGGGCCGATATGGGACTGTCCCATATCAAGATCAACAATGCCGGTTTCTGTTTCTCGCGAAAGCCTGTCGGCGAGCAGCTCGACCAGTGTGGTTTTACCGGTATCCGATCTCCCCAGGACCATGATCTTTTTGTTCCGGGCACGATGGAGTTCATCAATGATCAGGGATTCGGGTATGAAGTCTTCCAGTGTGGTATCCATTACGGCCCGGAACTAATGTGCTTGTTTGAATACTCTTCTGCTATGTTGGAGAAGAGGTGCACTGGGCTATTTTCTCGGCGGCAAGCTTATCGCGGCCGTAGGGAGAGAGGGAGCGCAGTTCTTTGATGATCGGCGGCATGACCTCAATCACCTTGTCGATTTCTGCCTCGGTATTGTACCGGCTGAGTGAGAACCGTATCGAGCCGTGTATTGCCGTGAAGGGGATGCCCATCGCCCTCAGGACGTGGCTCGGTTCGAGGGAGCCCGAGGTGCAGGCGGATCCTGAAGAGGCGCAGATGCCGAACTCATCGAGCCTGAGCAGAATCGCCTCGCCTTCGACGAATTCGAAGCTGATGTTGGTCGTATTCGGCAGGCGGTGCACAGGGTCGCCGTTGATCCGTGCATCCGGGCACGTGCGGAGCAGGGCCGCTTCGAGCTTGTCTCTGAGCCTGCTCAGAGAGGCCACTTCGTCGGCAAGGGCCGCTCCCGAGAGCTCGCAGGCTTTGCCCAGACCGATGATCGAGGCCACATTCTCCGTACCTGCTCTTCTCCCATGCTCCTGATGTCCGCCGATGATATAGGGGTAAAAGCGGGTTCCCTTCCTCACATAGAGCGCTCCCACGCCCTTCGGCGCATGCAGTTTATGGCCTGAAAGAGAGAGCATGTCGACAGGAAGCGTTGTTACATCGATGGGGATCTTCCCCACTGCCTGCACTGCATCGGTATGAAAGAGAATACCGCGCTCACGGAGGAGTGCTCCTATCTCTTCAATGGGGAAGATCACTCCTGTTTCGTTGTTGGCGTACATGATGGAGACAATGGCAGTGTCATCATCCAGCGCCTTGTGAAAGACGTCCATATTGAGGGTGCCCTTGCCGTCGACCGGGACATAGGTGACCCGGTATCCCTTCCGAGCGAGGTGTTTGCAAAAGTTGTAGACCGCCGGATGCTCGACGCGGGTGGTGATGATATGGCGTTTCTGGGGATATATCTCGAGAGCGCTCATGATTGCCGTGTTGTCGCTCTCGGTGCCGCAGCTGGTGAATATGATCTCTTCTGGTTGCGCACCGATCAGCGCGGCAACGCTCGCCCGTGCTTCCCTGATCTTTCTGGCGAGCTGTCCGCCGAAGGTATGCATGCTCGAAGGATTGCCGTAAAGGTCCTTGAGGTACGGGAGCATCTCATCGAGCACCTCGGGCGCAACTGCTGTGGTAGCATTGTTGTCGAGATAGATAGGGGTCATCGCTCTTCAACCACAAGGTCAGGACTGACCAGCTCCCTGAGCTTTTCCTCAATGCCTTTGATGGTAACGCCGCCCATGGGACAGGCAACACACATTGCCCTGAGTGCGACGATCACCTTGTTGCCTTCTATATCCAATAGTTCGATATCGCCGCCGTCGGCTTGAAGCTGGGGCCGGATCTCTTTCTCGATCACATCCTGAATGAGCGCGATCTTCTGGAGGTTGGTCAGTTTCTTCGGCTCCTTGGGCTTCTCCGGCGCCTTGACCGACCATATATCTCTGAGGATGGCCTCAATATCCGGGATGCAGGTGCCGCAGCCGCCTCCTGCTTTTGTGTAATTAGTAACGTCCTCGACTGTGGTGAGGTGGTTCTCGATGATGACGCGGCGTATCTTGTCCTCAGTGACATCAAAGCATTTGCAGACGACCCGTTCTCCTGATGCCGGAAGCCTCTCTTCTCCCCGGTAGCTCGCTATCGCCGCGTCCAGCGCCTCTCTTCCCATGACGGAGCAATGCATCTTCTCGTCAGGCAGGCCGCCGAGGAAGTCGGCGATGTCCTTGTTGGTCAGCTTGCGTGCCTCTTCGAGGGTTTTCCCTTTGATAAGCTCGGTAAGCGCAGAAGAGCTTGCAATAGCAGAGGCGCAGCCGAAGGTCTGGAATTTCGCATCGATGATCTTCCCAGTCTCCTTGTCGACTTTAAGGGTGAGCTTGAGGGCGTCGCCGCAGGTGATGCTGCCTACCTCTCCCACTGCATCGGGATTTTCGATCTCGCCGACATTCTTCGGATGGAGAAACAGTTCTTTTACTTTTTTGCTATATTCCCACATAATCACATTATTATCACAAAACCAATACAGAGTCAACGAAGCTGCGGAAGTTATGAATGGAGGGTGAATCCTGCCTCTTTGATCGATGACGCGATCTCCTGGAGATGCTCATGCCCCTTTGTTTCGAGCGTGAATATGACGGTAGTCATGCCGATAGGAAGATCCTGGGAGAGCCGGTCATGGACAACGGTGAGGATGTTTGCGCCATAGGAGGCGATGATGCCGGTCAGCTTATGGAGGTTGCCGGGCATGTCGCCGACAATCACCTTGATGACCCCTATTCTGCCGCTGGATACAAGGCTCTTATGGATGATCCTGTCGACAATCGTAAAATCGATATTGCCGCCGCTCACGACGAGCACGACCTTTTTGCCCTTGAAACGCTCCCCCGCTTCGAAGAGCGCAGCGAGGGAAACGGCACCGGCACCCTCGACAACCAGCTTTTTCCTTTCCAGAAAGAGGAGCACTGCCTTGGCGATCGATTCTTCGGTGACGGTCACCACATCATCAACATAGCGCTGAATAATCTCGAAGGTTGTGGCGCCGATCCTGCCAACGGCAATGCCATCGGCTATGGTGGGCTGCGGGGATACTGCGGTCAGACGTTTTGCATGAAAGGATGCATAGGCTGAGGGCGCAGCCGCGGTCTGGACGCCGATAACTTCGGTGCGCGGCGAGAGGGACTTCACGGCAACCGCGATTCCTGAGATGAGCCCGCCGCCGCCGATCGGTACCAGCACGGCATCGATATTCTTTAATTCATCACAGATTTCTATACCGATGGTCCCCTGGCCTGCGATGATGTCCTCGTCGTCGAAGGCATGAATAAAGGTATACCCCTTCTGCGCCAGGGCGAAATCAAGGGCATCATTGAACGAATCGCCGTGCAGGATGACCTCGGCACCGTATCCTCTGGTGGCTTCCTGCTTGACAATGGACGCCCGAATGGGCATAACGATGGTCGCTTTCATGCCGAGGCTTGTGGCAGCATAAGCGACGCCCTGGGCATGATTGCCCATGGAAGCGGCAATGACCTTTTCAGGCCTCGTCTGTATCAATTTGTTGAAGGCGCCCCTCACTTTGAATGAGCCGGTTTTCTGGAGATTTTCCGCCTTCAAGTAGAGTTCAGCGCCGAACATTCTGCTGAAGGAATTGGAATAGATGAGAGGCGTCTTATGCACTTGGGGAGCAATGACGTCCAGCGCGTTCTGAATCAATGAAATGGTAACCATATACTACAACTAAATCATATAATACCTCTCGTTGTCTATATGTCATTATTGATATTCTGCAATAAGGGGCTACAAAAAGCAGCAGCACTTTTTTTATAATTGAGGGCTATGAAAAAGTTTAAAGTCCTGATTGCCGAGGATGCCGCATCCATGAGGAAGTTCACCAGGTTCGGGCTCGAAAAGAGCTTTGCGGGCATTATTGTCGATGAGGCGACCAATGGTAAGGAGGCCCAGTCCAAGCTGGAGCAGGGGGACTACGACCTTATCCTCTGCGATTGGGAGATGCCTGACCTTACGGGAGATCAGATATTGCAATGGGTGCGGAGCCATCCTACCTTGAGCGGTACCCCTTTTATCATGGTCACCTCACGAAACGACCGGCCGAGTGTCTTGAAGGCAATCGAGATGGGCGCGAATAGCTATGTGGTGAAGCCCTTCACTGCTGAAGCTTTGGCACAGAAGATTATCGGGATCATGGACCGCTTCGACCGGAGGGAGTTCGAGCGGTACGAAGCGCATGGTGAGGTTGTCTTCCATTTTCGCAATGCCATTGCCCGGGGAAAGATGATCGACCTCAGCCTGGGCGGTCTTTTGAGCGTGCTGAGCAGCAAGAACCCGCTGCCTGCTATCCTCGAGCGGGTGGCAATAGATATAACGCTGGAGGCTCAGGAGACGGTAAGCGGGCTCGAAGCCTTTGTCATCAGAATACAGGCGGCAGAGGCATTCCCCGATACCGAGCATGTCAAATATGCGGTGAAGCTCCTTGATCTCGATGCCGAAAAGCAGCAGGGACTGAAGAGGATCATTGAAACATTGAAGAGCAAAGCCGCTCAAAAATGAACGGCCTTGCCTAATTGACTCTGCTGTTCATGTACTCCCGGAGCTTCAGTACATCATTGACCCAAAGCTCTTCCGTATCGGGCAGGTCTAGGTCTTCCTGTGGCAGGGTGCCTGCCTTACCCTTCAGCCAGCTCCACATGCTCTCATCGTCCAAACCATAGGGGCACCCTGCGGTCTCATATTCCTTGCGCAGGATAGGATAGATTGTTTTGTAATAGCCGGTCATTTCATCTCTGAACTTCTGGAGGACGGGAAGAATCGCCTTGCTGAACTCGAATGCCGACTGGCTGATCTGCTCCATTACTTTCTGCAGGAATTCAATGTCTGCCTTTTCCATAGCTACCTCTTTGTTTTGCGGTTGTTAAGGTAAAGTGTATCACAGTTTCTCCTTGTGTCAACGAGGACAAGGAGATTGCCCGGGAGAAGGTGCTAAGGGAACAAGCTTCTTCTATCGCCGACTGATTGCATAAGGGAATCTGAGAGCTTTTATTCAATTTTTATGCCATTTCTATAACCGATTGAAATGTAATGGTGTAACTTCTATCTTTTGCTGCATGTGATCATTATGATGTAAAAACTCTCGACACAATCCAAGGAAAAGTTCCTGTTGCGGGCGGGGGAGCCGCCGATATGCTGTAAATCAAAGGGACAGGAATGTGGAAAAAGTTTACAACAGCGATGGTTATCTGGAATGTGATGAGCGGAGTGTGACCAAAGAAAAAGGGGTTGCTTCCGCAACCCCTTGATTTAAAGAGCGTCCCCATGGGGATTCGAACCCCAGTTACCGCCGTGAAAGGGCGATGTCCTAGGCCGGGCTAGACGATGGGGACATCAGCGGCCGTGATGCGCAATCAGTGATCAGTAACGAGTTAAACCCTTTTATCTCATCACGCATCACGCGTTACTCATTACGGTCTTTAAATGAGCCGCGTTGGATTCGAACCAACGACCCACGCCTTAAAAGGGCGTTGCTCTACCAGCTGAGCTAGCGGCCCTCAAGAGGGAACTCCCTCATTGAAAATTCGAATAAATAATTTACTATTAACAGCTGCTTTTTGTCAACAAGAAGCGGCTGTTAACAACCCTCTACCTGCTCTTGGTATGGGGCAGGAGGCCTCCTTTGATGATCAACTCTCTTTCGCGGTCATTCAGATTGGCGAGGACCTCGAAGATAAACCCCTTCGTCGTATTTTCGACCGTGAGGGGCCGGCTGTTTCTGAGGGCATCGGGTATATTCTTTATAACAAGCCTGTCCCCCTTCTCAATCCTATCATAATCGGCCTCTGACGTGAAGAGCAGGGGCAGGATGCCGAAATTGATCAAATTCGCTCTGTGGATCCTCGCAAAAGACTTGGCGATGACCGCCTGCAGTCCGAGGTACATCGGGGCGAGGGCCGCGTGCTCACGCGATGAGCCCTGCCCGTAGTTCTCTCCTCCGACAACAATACCGCCGCCGCTGGACTTTGCTGTCTGGGCGCGGCTGCTGAAGCTCTTGTCGATATTCTCGAAGACGAACTCTGAAATGGCCGGGATATTCGACCGGAAAGGAAGCACCTTCGAGCCTGCCGGCATGATGTCGTCGGTTGTTATGTTGTTGCCGAGCTTGAGCAGTACCTCTGCCGCAATCGTTTCCCTGAGCGGCTCTTTGACCGGCACCTCTTTTATGTTCGGGCCTTTTATGATGGTGATATCTTTTGTGTCTGCAAGGGGAGGAATGAGGAGGTTGTCATTAAGATGAAACTGTTTCGGCTCTTTCGCAGTTTCTACAGCGATGCCCGCGTCTCTCGGATCAATGATCTCGCCTCGCACTGCCATAACTGCGCATGCAATAGGGTTGGTGAGGTAAACGAGCGCATCCTTGGTGCCGGATCTGCCTTGGAAGTTTCTGTTATACGAACGAATGGAAACGTGTCCCGACCCCGGGGCGCCTCCCATCCCGATGCAGGGACCGCAGGAGGATTCGAGGATCCGCGCCCCGGCAGCGATCATATCAGCTGTCAATCCCTTCCGGGAGAGCATTTCATAGACCTGCTTTGAACCGGGGTTGATCAGGAGATTCACCCAGGCCGGGATGGTCCTGCCCTTCAGAATCGAAGCAACCGTGCTCATCGCCTGGTAGGACGAATTGGTGCAGCTCCCGATACAGACCTGATTTACCTTTTTCCCTGCTATCTCGCGGATAGGAACCACATTGTCCGGGCTGTGCGGCTGGGCGATCATAGGCTCGATGCTGCCCAGGTCGAGCACAATGACCTCAGCATACTCCGCTCCTTTGTCCGCTTTTAGTTCAACCCAGTCCTTTTCCCTGCCTTCTGCCTTCAAAAAGGCGAGGGTGCGCTTATCGCTGGGGAAGATCGAGGTCGTTGCACCCAGCTCGGCGCCCATGTTGGTGATGGTCGCCCTCTCGGTAACATTTAGGTCGCTTACACCAGGACCGCCGTATTCGATGATCTTTCCGACGCCGCCTTTCACCGTGAGCATTCTGAGAAGCGTGAGAATGACATCCATTGCCGTAACGTAGGGCCTTTGCAGCGTGCCGGTCAGCTTTACCTGCACGACTTTCGGCATGGTGATTTCAAAAGGTGCACCTGCCATGACCGTGGCGGCTTCGAGTCCGCCCACCCCAATGGCGATCATGCCCATGCCGCCGCCGGTCGGGGTGTGGCTGTCGGTGCCGAGGGCGATCTTGCCGGGCGCTGCAAATCGTTCAAGGTGGACCTGGTGGCATATCCCGTTACCCGGCTTGGAAAAATAAGCGCCGAATTTCCGGGCAGCCGTCTGGAGGAAGAGGTGGTCGTCGGCGTTCATGAAGTTCGACTGGAGCATGTTGTGGTCGACATACGAGACTGCAAGCGGCACTTTTACCCTGTCGATGCCTATGGCCTCGAACTCGAGCCAGGCCATGGTGCCGGTGGCGTCCTGGGTGTACACCTGGTCAACGTTAAGGCCTATCGTGCCTCCAGGAGTCGTATCGCCGTACGCCTTATGTGCTTCAAATATCTTCTGGACAATATTTTTTCCCATTTCTTCCTCTCTTTTCTTAAGAATTCAGACGTCAGGAGTCAGAACCTGCAAGAAAAACAACATCTTTTCTTTTGAGTTTTATTCTGGCTTCTGGCCTCTGAATTCTGAATTCTCACTGTTTTTGTTCAATTTCTTTGACTTTATCCTGATTATTATGGTAAAAAAACAGATAAAAAATCAAACAAATAAGGGGTCAGAGAGGGGATCGTATGCATCTTTTCAACTACAGGAACGGCGAGTTGTATGCAGAAGATGTACCGGTACGCGAAATAGCGGCAAAGGTCGGGACCCCTGTTTATATCTATAGCTACAATACCCTCGTCCGCCATTTCAAGGCCTATGAAGAGGCCTTCAGCGGCTTCCCCCATATCACCTGTTTCGCCCTCAAGGCCAATTCCAATACTGCCGTACTCAAGCTCTTTTCGAAAATGGGCGGCGGTGCTGATGTCGTCTCCGGCGGGGAGCTTTTCAGGGCGCTGAAATCCGGTATCCCCGCCAAAAAGATCGTCTATGCCGGCGTGGGAAAGACCGAGGAAGAGATAAAGTACGCCCTCAAGAGCAAAATCCTGATGTTCAACGTCGAGTCCGAGGACGAGCTGCGGGTGATCGACCGGATCGCCGGGAAGATGAAGGTGAAGGCCCCTGTCGCCCTGCGCATCAATCCCGACATCGATCCCATGACCCATCCCTATATCTCGACAGGACTGAAGAAACACAAATTCGGACTTCCCATAGAGAACGCCCTTGAATACTACAAACTTGCTCAGGGTCTGAAGAATATCACGATAGTAGGAATCCATAAGCACATCGGCTCGCAGCTCACCAAGGTGTCGCCCTTTGTCGATGCGCTGAAGAGGATTCTCTCGCTTATTGATGACCTGACCAAACAGGGCATCGAGATCAGCTATCTCGATATCGGCGGCGGCCTCGGCATTACCTATTACGATGAGACACCGCCGATCCCCTCGCAGCTGGCGAAGAGTATCCTGCCTCTGGTCAAGGGGAGAAAGGTCACACTTGTTCTCGAGCCGGGCAGGTCGATTGTCGGCAATGCGGGGATACTCGTCACCAAGGTGCTCTACCTTAAGAAGGGAGAGGACAAGGATTTCATCATTGTCGATGCCGGAATGAACGACCTCATACGGCCCTCGATCTACAATGCCTACCACCACATCCAGCCGGTGCTGAAAAACAGGAAGGATACGATTTTTGGCGACGTGGTCGGTCCCATTTGCGAATCGGGCGACTTCCTTGCCAAGGACAGGGAGATCCAGAGCGTCCAGCAGGGCGAGTTCCTCGCAGTGATGAGTGCGGGAGCCTATGGCTTTACGATGGCATCGAACTACAACAGCCGTCCCAGGGCCGAAGAAGTATTGGTCAAGGGAAAGAAATATGCTACCATTAGGAAAAGAGAGACATACAATGACCTCATAAGAGGCGAAATCATTCCCAAGTTGCTCTAAAGAATTATGGAATTGACCTTCACCAAAATGCACGGCCTCGGCAATGATTTTGTCCTCATCGACTCCAGAGACATGGATCTTTCGAGCCGCTTTACCATGACCGAGCTCGCGAAGAGGCTCTGCGACCGGCGCTTCGGCGTCGGCGCCGACCAGCTCTTGCTGCTGCTCAATTCAAATGCTGCCGACTTCAAGATGAAGATCTTCAATGCCGACGGCAGCGAGGTGGAGATGTGCGGCAACGGCATCAGGTGCCTCGCAAAGTACGTCTGGGACAAGGGGCTCTCCAACAAAGATACCCTCAAGATCGATACCCTTGCCGGGATCATCAGGCCCCAGCGAGTGGGAGAATTGGTGCGCGTGGATATGGGAGAGCCTCTCCTGGAAGCCGAAAAAATTCCGGTCAACATCAAGGCGGCAGCGCCTATCGTCGACTATCCTCTCAAGGTGAATGACAGGGAGTTCAGAATAACCTGCATCTCTATGGGCAATCCCCACGCCGTTGTTTTTCTCAATGAAAATATAGCTGATTTTCCTGTAACGGTCTACGGCCCTGCTATCGAGAGCCATCCCCTCTTCCCCAACAAGACGAACGTCGAATTCGTGAATGTAATAAACCGGCGGGAGCTGACCATGAGAGTCTGGGAGCGGGGAGCAGGGGAGACGCTGGCCTGCGGCACCGGTGCTTCAGCAGTGGGAGCGGCAGCGATGGTGAAGGGGTTGACCGAGCGGAGAGTGACGATCCACCTCCGCGGCGGTGATCTTGCCATTGAGTGGCCCGAGCATGATCACATTTATATGACCGGCCCGGCGACCGAGGTTTTCGAAGGGAGGATTGCCAACCTCGAAGAGAAGAAAACCGAAAACAGGCGACACCCCCGGAGGGCATGCCAGACCGCGCTCGAATTCGTCAAGAAGTCCGAGCCGAAAGGCGCTACGTATTCCTGCATCTGCCTCGATATCAGCGAATCGGGGATCGGCATCATCACCGACAGCGAGCTGAAGCCGGGAGAAATTATCGTTTTCAAAAAGAAGGACAACCCCTCGATGCTCAAAGGTGCGGTTGTCATATGGAGCAATAAGACAGAAGGTAAATACCGATCGGGACTTATGTTCATCTAAACTGTAACGGGGAGGCATTCATGTTCAAGGGTTCAATTGTCGCAATCGTAACA
Source organism: Nitrospirota bacterium (assembly GCA_040754455.1). GTDB lineage: Bacteria > Nitrospirota > Thermodesulfovibrionia > Thermodesulfovibrionales > Dissulfurispiraceae > JBFMCP01. The sequence goes on along the minus strand of JBFMCP010000001.1, from coordinate 257,892 downwards.
CCGTTCAAAAACGGGAAATTTGATGAAAAAGCATATGGTGATCTGATAGAGTGGCACATTGCCCAGGGTACGCATGCCATCGTCCCCTGCGGGACTACTGGTGAGGCCTCGACCCTTGGGTTTGATGAGCACTTCAGGGTGATTGAGGTGGCGATAAAGGCTGCAAACAGACGCATTCCTGTCATCGCCGGCACCGGCGCCAATGCAACGGATGAGGCGATTCTCCTTACCGAAAAGGCGAAGCAGCTCGGCGCCGACGGCGCCCTGCTGGTCACTCCCTACTATAATAAGCCGACACAGGAAGGTCTGTTCAGGCACTACAAGCTTATTGCCGAGAACGTGAAGCTCCCGATTGTCCTCTACAATGTCCCCGGCAGGACCGCGGTGAACATGCTCCCTGCTACGGTTGCACGCCTCGCTGAATGCTGCGAGAGCATTGTCGCCATAAAAGAGGCAACCGGCGATATGAAGCAGGTGAGTGAGGTGCTGCGGCTTTGCGGCGACCGGCTGGCGGTTATTTCGGGTGACGATTTTACCACGCTGCCGCTCCTCGCCCTCGGCGGCAAAGGCGTCATATCGGTTACGGCCAATGTCGCCCCGAAGGATGTTGCAGAAATGTATAACGCCTGGGAGCGCGGCGACATTGCAAAGGCGAGAGAGCTGCACTACAAGCTCGAGCCCCTGAATGCCGCCATGTTCATCGAAACGAACCCCATCCCGGTGAAGACGGCGCTTGCGTTGATGGGGAAGATCGAGGAAGAATTCAAACTCCCGCTCTGCGAGATGTCGGCAGCGAACAAGGATAAACTGAAAGGTGTTCTGAAAAGTGCAAAGCTCATTTAACAGAAGTCAGAAGCCAGAAGTCAGAAGCCAGAAGAAAACAATTTTTGCTGTTGCTTTTATCCTGGTTGCTGGATTCTGGCTCCTGAATACTGTCGTGCTTGCTGCTCCTCCCTCTCCCTTTGATATCGAGAAGACGACAGGCCAGAAGGCGCCGGATTTTACGTTGAAAGATCTTAATGGTTACCAGGTCTCCCTCTCATCATTTAAGGGCAAAGTCGTGCTGCTCAATTTCTGGGCCACCTGGTGCCCTCCCTGCAGGGATGAGATCCCCTCGATGAACAAGCTGAGCCAGCAGATGAAGAACAAAAAGTTCATCATCCTTGCGGTCTCCACCGACAGGGCAGTAGGGGATGTCAAGGACTTCATCAAGAAGCATCCCATGAACTTCCCGGTGCTGGTGGACTACAATCTCTCGGTATCGAAATCCCTCTACAAAGTTTTTATGGTGCCCACCTCGCTGCTCATCGACAAGAACGGCGTTATTGTCGACAAGTATTTCGGAGAGCAGGACTGGACCGATCCCGAGATCGTGCAGCAGATAGAAACACTCCTCTGAACGGCAAGCTCGAAATCCTCAACTCTAAATTCTCAACAGATTCAAAATTCCAAGACAAATGCTTAAAACTCAAAAACCGTTTTGAGCGCTTGTCGTTGTTTCGGATTTCGTGCTTAGGATTTGTGCTTTTGCCCTAATCGAGGTGGCAGGCGATGTCGCGGTCGCCGCGGTCCTTGAGATCAGGCGCTTGCTTGTCGCAGATATCGATTCTCCGGGGGCATCGCGGGTGGAAGGGGCAGCCCGGAGGCACGGCAATGGGGCTCGGCACATCTTTGGCGTCGGTGACGGGTGATGAGTGAGCAGTGATCGGTAAGGATTTTTTTTCTTTCAACTGATTATGCATTACTGATGACCGATCACGGTATTTGATCTTCGGTGCTGATGAAAGGAGTAGTTCGGTGTAGGGATGCTGCGGGGACCGGAAAAGGTCTTCGGTCTTCGCCCGCTCGACGATCTTTCCGAGATACATGACCGCCACCTCATCGCTGAAATAGCGGACGACCCTCAGATCGTGGCTGATGAAGATAAAGGAGATTGCCGATTCCTTCCTGATGTCCTGGAAGAGGTTCAGTATCTGGGCTTGTATCGAGACATCGAGGGCCGAAAGCGGCTCGTCCGCGACAATGAGCTTCGGGGAGAGCGTGAGCGCCCGCGCAATGCATATTCGCTGGCGCTGGCCGCCGCTGAATTCATGGGGATATCTGTTCAGGGCATCACTGTTCAGGCCGACCTTTTCGAGGAGCTGTATCACCCGCTCCTTGATTTCCTGTTGAGGAATGATCTTGTGGATTTTGAGCGGCTCCGAGAGGGTGTCGACGATCCTCATCCGGGGATTCAACGAGGCGAAGGGATCCTGGAAGATGACCTGCATCGATCTCCTGAATTGTCTCAACGCATCACCGCGGATCACCGATATGTCGTTCCCTTCAAAGAGCACCTTCCCACCGGTAAGAGGGAGAAGTTTCAATATCAGGCGCGCCACTGTTGATTTGCCTGAACCGCTTTCACCGACGATTGCAAAGACACTGTCCTTTTTTACCTCGAAGCTCACGCCGTCGACAGCGCGCAGCCATTTGTCCTTCTCGGCGAATTTGCCTTTGATCGGAAAATATTTTTTCAAATCCTGTGCAACTAAGAGCAGCTCTTTTGTATATCGTTCCATCGTATACATCTCACAAAATGGTTTTTTGCTGCTTCCGTTAAATCCGGTTCAGCCCTTCTGCATTCATCCAGAGCGGCAAAGCACCGGTCCGAGAACTTGCAGCCGCCGGGCAGTCTGTCGGGGTGGGGCACAAACCCGGTGATCGGCTTGAGCGGCGTCCCTTTGGATACGGGCAATGATTCCAGAAGGCCGATCGTATACGGGTGAAGGGGGTTGCTGAACAACTCATCTACAGCGGCGAGTTCCATAATTCTTCCTGCATACATGATGGCGACGCGGTCTGCGTGCTCGGAAATGATGCTCAGGTCATGGGTGATGAGCAGGACCGCCATGTTCCTTTCTCTCCTCAGTCCCTGGAGGAGCTCAAGTATCTGGGCCTGGATCGTCACATCGAGCGCGGTGGTCGGCTCATCGGCAATGAGCAGGGAGGGATTACAGGCTATCGCCATGGCGATCATCACCCGTTGGCGCATACCTCCCGACATCTGGTGCGGGTAATCCTTTATACGCACCTCGGGCGAGGGGATCTTTACGGCCTGCAGGAGCTCTATGGCCCGGTTCATCGCCTCTCTCTTTGATATATCGAGATGGGTTGTCAGGGCCTCTGCGATCTGGTAGCCGACAGTAAGTACGGGGTTGAGAGAGGTCATGGGCTCCTGGAATACCATCGAGATGTCCCTGCCGCGTATCTGCCGCATCTCGTCTTCGCTGAGGGCGAGGAGGTTGTCGCCGTCGAATAGGATATTTCCCTTCGCTACCGCATTCGGAGGAAGCAGGCGCAGAACAGAGAGGGCAGTAAGGCTTTTGCCGCAGCCGCTCTCTCCGACGAGGCCGAAGATTTCAGCTCTTTGTATGTCGAGGGAGAGATCGGCGATGACGTTCAAGAGGCCTGTATCTGTCTTAAAGAATACCGACAGATGCTCTATACTGAGAAGCGAGGACATAGTAAGCATGATACGGGTTTACTCGAAGGGTTGTCAATGATACAGTGCGGCCTGGCTTCACCATCAAAAAAGCAAACTACAAAGTACACAGAGGAGAAACAAGCAAAAGGCGATGGGCTATAGGCTGTAGGAAAAATCTTTTCTCTGTTTCTTTGACCTATAGCCCATCGCCCATAGCCTCTTGCCAAGTCCCATGGGTTGATGGTGGATTCTGGTTTCTATGCGTGCCTCGTCTCTTTCTCCTGAGGCATGTTGAGCGCATCATGAAACGGTTTGCCGAGCTTGAAATGGAGCACTCTTTTTGCCGGCACCTCGACTTTCTCCCCGGTCCGCGGATTGCGCGCAACCTTTGCATTCCGCTGTTTGATCCTGAAATTCCCGAACCCCCTGATCTCTATCTTCTCCCCCCGTGCAAGGGCCTCTTTCATGCCGTCAAAAATCGTATTGATGATGGTTTCGACCTGCTTTTTGGTGAGCCCTTCAACCTTTTCGGTTACCTTTTCAATGAGTACCGATTTTGTCATACCTTTCCTCCAGATGATGTGTTTTGTTGGATCGTTACAATGTAAACATGTATTTTAATTCTATCTTCGGGACGACTTTCGTTACCGTTTCCTGGATCTTTCCCTGGAGCAGATCCAGAAGAGGTGATTTTTCCTTTTTGGTCACGACCTCCGGCTCACCCTTTATCCCCGTCAGCTTTGCAGCGGTTTTTATTGCGTGATCGAGATCGCCGAGCTCATCGACGAGCTTTGCCTCGATCGCCTGCCGCCCTGAGAAGATCCTGCCGTCGGCAATCTTCCTCACCTCGTCGAGCGGGATTTTCCTGCCTTCTGCTACGGCTCTCATGAACTGTTCATGGACATCGTCCATAACGCCCTGGAGGATTTCCCGTTCCTCTTTCCCGACACCTCTAAAGACCGAGGCAATGTCTTTATATCTCCCGCTCTTTACGACTTCGGTCTTGACACCGAGCTTATCCATGAGCCCCTGGATGTTGGGCACCTCCATAATCACACCGATGGAGCCGGTGATCGTACCCGGGTTGGCGATGATCCTGCTCGCTGGCGCGGATATATAGTAGCCGCCCGAGGCAGCGACCGACCCCATGGAGACAATCACTTTTTTAACAGCGGCCGTCCTCTTGACCTCATCATGAATTTCCTGGGAGGGGACCACCCCTCCGCCGGGACTGTTGACCCGCAGGACAACTGCCTTTATCGAGGAATCCTTTGCGTACTCCTTCAACTCGTCCACCACCGATTTCGCCTCGAGTATGGGGCCTTCGACCTTTACCAGCGCAACCTTCTCTCCCAGGGGCACCTGCTTCTGAAAAAGGACGATTACCGCACTCACAACGAGGAGGGCGATGACGAACAGCGTTATGGAGAGGCAGGTCTTCTTAACTCTCATTGGATTTCAGGTTCTTCATACTCAGGCCGATCTTCCTGTCCTCTACATTGAGCTTTATGATCCGGACCCGTATCTCGTCACCTTCCTTGATCTCTTTTGAAGCATCGATCTCAGATGAGTAGACGAGCCCCTCGACGCTGCCTTCGAGTTCAACAAAGATGCCGAAATCGGTGATCCTCAGTACTTTCCCCTTGAACTCTTCGCCGAGCTTGAATTTTGCCGGTATCTCTCTCTCCCAGGGATCGGGAGTGAGCTGCTTTATGCCGAGGGCCATGCGCTCTTTTTCAGGATCGAGACTGAGCACGACGGCATCGACCTTCTGTCCTTTCTTCAGCACCTCGGAGGGATGTTTTATGTGTTTGGTCCAGGAGAGGTCGGAGATATGAATCAGGCCGTCGACGCCTTCGGGAAGTCTCATGAAGGCGCCGAAATCGGTAATGGTCTTTATCTTGCCGGTCACCCTGTCCCCAACCTTGTACCGCTCGCCGACGAGCTCCCAGGGCTTGGGTGAAAGCTGCTTTATGCTGAGGGATAATCTCCGCTCTTCTTTGTTGATGTTCAGGATGACTGCTTCCACCTCGTCGCCGATAGTAACGTACTTTGACGGGTGCTTGAGACGGGGACCCCAATCCAGCTCGGATACATGGACCAGCCCCTCGAGTCCTTCCTCGATCTCGACGAAGACGCCGTAATCGGTGATCGTCACCACCTTGCCTTTGATCTTCATTCCGGGTGTATACTTTTCATCGACCGTCAGCCAGGGGTCGGCGATCTTTTGCTTGTACCCGAGGGTGACCTTCTCGGTCTCAGGATCATACTTGAGGACGATGAACTCCGCCTCATCGCCGATAGAGAAGAACTCCGAAGGGTGATTGACTCTCCTCCAGGATATATCCGATATGTGGAGCAATCCATCAATGCCGCCGAGGTCGACAAAGACGCCGTAGTCCGTTATGTTCTTGACCGTGCCTTTGAGGAGGGCGCCTTCCATGAGGACCTTGAGGGTCTCTTCCTTTTTCTTGCTCCGCTCCTCCTCAATGATGGCCCTTCGAGATACGATGATCGATATGCCGGGGGCATGGCTTGGAGCGCCTTTCTGCTGCGCCAGTTTGAGTATCTTCAACGGTATCGTCTGCCCGATATAGGCATCGAGGTCTTTCACTCCCTTAATGTCGATCTGGGAGGCGGGGAGAAAGGCCTTTATTCCCATGATATTGACAAAGAGACCTCCTTTTGTCTTTTCGAGCACGGTCCCCTCGATGCGGGCGTTGCTGTTGTACGCGGCCGTGAGTGTTTCGAGGGCGCGTATCTTCAACGCCTTCTCTTTGGAGAGGACGACCACTCCTTCTTCGTCATTGATCCGTTCGACCAGGACCTCGACGACATCGCCTTCTTTTATTTCTGCCAGCTCTTTATCAGTGAATTCGGAGGCGGGTATGATTCCTTCTGACTTATACCCCACATCGACGACAACGCCGTCGCTTTTGACTGCAATAACTCTCCCGCGGGTGAGCGCTCCCCGCTCTACCCGCTGCAGTGTCTCAGCGTACAGCTTTTCGAGTTCTTTTGTTTCTTCTCTGGTCTGTGTTTCCATTACGTGCCCTTCCTCCTATATCGCTGATTCTTCCTTCCACCTCGTGAATGAGCCAATCCGGCGTCGATGCCCCTGCTGTTATGCCGACGGTGGTTGCGGTTCGAAACCACTCTTCTTTCAGCTCCGATGCGGTTTCGATGTGGTATGTCGGAACATTCCGGGAGATGCAGAGATTGGCAAGCTGCGTGGTGTTTGCGCTGTTCTTGCCGCCGACAACTACCATCACATCCACACGCTTTGCCAGATCCTCAGTTTCCTTGAGCCGTAACGCCGTAGAGTTGCAAATAGTGTTGTAGACCTTAATCTCCTTGACCAGCTCCAGGATATCGAGGATGGTCTTCTTCAGCAGCGCTACCGGCTGGGTCGTCTGGACGATTACTCCCACCCTGCTTTTCAACCGGGGAAGGGAATCGCCCTTGTTGATGACGACGACATCGTCTCCGGCGTAACTCATGAGACCCTTGACCTCGGGATGCTCTTTATCCCCAATAATTACAACCTGATATCCCTCTTCCTTTAAAAGTTTAGCATATTGCTGGGCCTTTTTCACGAAAGGGCAGGTCGCATCGATGACCTCATATTTCGCATCAGTCAGACGCTCCGATACCTCCAGCGGTACGCCGTGCGTCCGTATAATGAGCGTCTTTATCCTATTGTTTTTTATATTGTCAACAGGTTTGACGCCTTCGGTCTTCAGCTTGTCAATGACTTGAGGATTATGGATGATCGGCCCGAGGGTGTATACCTGATTGCCGCTTTTGGCAGCATCAAAGGCCAGATCAACAGCCCTCTTGACCCCAAAGCAGAAGCCTGCGCGTTTTGCCGTGATTATGGTGATATGTTTACTCATATTTTTAGGATACAGGATTTTGTATTTATTATTCAAGGCTTTATACATCCGGCCTGGCGAGAGCGGCCATTTATCTCCTTACGTCGACTGCTGTCAAAATGAAGACATTATTTTAATTGTAATACTTTATGAGAAAAGTAGATATTATTTTTTGCCGTATGATACAAAAAGCTATCGGATAGAGGAGAGGATGAGCGAAAGCACTTCCTCGGGCGTCAGGTTCGTCGTATCGATATAGAGCGCGTCCTCCGCCCTTTTCAGGGGCGCGATATCCCTCTTGCTGTCCCGTATATCCCTTTCCCTGACATCCCGAATCGCCTCCTCCATGGTTGTGGCAATCCCTTTTTCTTTCAATTGCTGGTACCTTCTTTTCGCCCTGCTCTCCTCAGAGGCATCGAGATAGAATTTTTTCCATGCATCGGGAAACACCACGGTGGTCATGTCCCTCCCTTCAGCCACAATGTCGCTGTGGAGCGCGGCATCGCGCTGCACCTGGAAGAGAAAGTCCCGTACCACTTTCCGGGCGGAGAAGACCGACGCATAGTGCCCCGCCTCGGTGGTTCGTATCGCCTCAGAGACATCCTCGCCGTTCAGCAGCACCTTTCCCTCCTTGAAGATAATCGAGACGTTTTCAAGCTTATCCCGGATCTCGGCATCCGTGCTCTCGGGCTCTACCTGCTGCCTCCGCAGGTGCAAGGCGACCGCGCGATAGAGCGCGCCGGTATCGAGAAGCTGGAATCCCAGCTTCTCCGCCAGCAGCTTGGTGATGGTGCTTTTACCGGAACCCGACGGCCCGTCTATGGCAATGACTTTATGCATCAAGCGAAATGAAAAGAGAAAAGATCAAAAACAAGGGATTCCGCATCTTTAAATTTTTCTCTTTGATCTTTGATCTCTCTTTAGTCTCCCTCAAATTCGGTCAGGGCGAAAAATTTATATCCTTTCTCGGCAAGGCGCTTTTCTCCACCTACATCGGGAAGATTAACGATGAACGCCATTTCAGATACAACGCCGCCCAGCTTTTCAATCAGAGCAGCGGAGGCAAGCGCCGTCCCCCCGGTCGCGAGCAGATCGTCCACCAGGAGCACCCGTGTGCCGTTCTGTATCGAGTCTTTATGCATCTCGATGGTATCGGTGCCGTATTCAAGGGCATATTCATGGCTAATCTTTTCTCCTGGAAGCTTGCCGGCCTTTCGCACCGGCACGAAGCCTTTCCCCAGTGTATAGGAAAGCGCGCCTCCTATAATGAACCCCCTCGACTCGATGCCGACGATCACATCGAATGGCACATCTCCCGTGACATAACGCTGTGTGAAGTTATCGATCACCAGCCTGAAGCCGACGGGATCTTTAATGAGCGTGGTGATATCCCGGAACATGATGCCTTTCTTGGGGTAATCCGGGATGGTTCTGATTTTTGATTTGATGGTCATGAACACCCTCCTGTTATCCTTTGCATTCGGTGCAGCCGCTTCCTTTTATCTTTGCAATCGTTGCGACGAGAAGCTTCTTAACGTTCTCCGCATTTTTCGACATGATGGAGAGCACCATCTCCCAGGTGACCGCCTCTTCGCCTTCCTTCCAGCAATCGTAGTCAGTGGACATGGCGATCGCCTGGTAGCAGATGCCGGCCTCGCGTGCCAGAATGACTTCAGGCACGGTCGACATATTGATGACATCTGCGCCCCATGCTCTGAACATATGCGATTCGGCCTTGGTCGAGAAGCGCGGACCCTCTATGGTGATCACCGTGCCCTTCGCATGATGCCTGAATTTCAGCTCTTTTGCCGAGCGGATGAGGAGGGAGCGGAGTTCTTTGCAAAAGGGCTCGCTCATCGGCGTATGGATAACCTTTTCATCGTGAAACGTGAGCGGCCTGTGCTTGGTGAAGTCGATGAACTGGTCGACAAAGACGAGATCGCCGGGCCTGATCTTTTCCCGCAGAGAGCCGACGGCGGTCGTGGCGAGAATGTGGGTGCATCCCTCTTTCTTGAGAGCATGGATATTCGCCCTGAAGTTCACTCCCGTAGGATAAATCGAATGGTCTTTCCCGTGGCGGGCGAGTATCACGACATCGACACTGTTGATCTTGCCGACCGTCAGGGGAGAAGAGGGGACACCGTAAGGTGTCTTTACCTTCTTCTCTTTTATATTCTTCATCAGACGAGGGTCATCCATTCCCGAACCGCCGATAATACCGATCTTTACCGTGCTCATAGCGCCCCCTTTTCAGGAAAAATAGTGCAACTGACAAGATAAAAGAAGAATACTATGAAAGTCAAGAAAGTGCAAATATTACAGTGGATTTTAACCATAAGGCTGCTTTATGGTATAACTGTATATCGGAAAAAGGCGGGAGCAATGAAGAGCGAGAAAAACAAACGAGCGTACTTCAGGGTATATGCCGACATCCCTTTGAAGACCCGTTTCGTGCCGCCCGAAAAGAAAGAGTCGTGCCGCTGGCACGTCATCGCGCACGACCACCGTCATTCACTGAATGACAAGGTGCGTAAAAGAGTCGATATCAGCGGCGCGGGAATAGCTTTCGAGACCGAGGAGCATTACACGCTCGGCGATATCATAGAAATTAAGATGCATTTGAAAACGCAGAGAGGCATCATTGTAGCCTGTGGAGAGGTCGTGCGTGTCGACACCCCTCACCGTACCCGCAGGGTAGCACTACAGTGGATTTCTGTTGATGAAAAAATAAGAGACATCATCACCACATTCGTCTTCGAGCGGGAGCGGGAGTTGAAGGCGGAGAAGAGGATAGGGTGGTTGTGACGCGAGAGTGCCTACCGGCAGAGTGTTTTCAATTGTTCGAAGAATCCGGGGAACGAAATATCGACGCAGGCGGCATCGTTGATGGTCATGGTTCCTTCTGCAATCAGTGAGGCGACGGCGAGGGACATGGCGATGCGGTGGTCGCCGTAGCTTTCGACAGTGCTGCCTTTCAATGAGGCCTTTCCTTTTATCGCAATGCCGTCGGGATATTCTTCGAGCTCCACGCCGAGCTTTTTCAGCTCCGTTGCCATGGCCTTGATCCTGTCCGACTCTTTTACGCGGAGCTCTTCCGCTCCCCGTACGTTGGTAACCCCTTCGGCCTGGGTCACCAGAACGCAGAGGATGGGAAATTCGTCGATGAGCGAGGGGATCATTTCCTTGCTGATGGTCGTTGCCTTGAGAGTTCCGGCTGTTGTGCAGTAGAGATCGGCAACGGGCTCTCCGGACACCTCTCTGCGGTTGAGCAGTTCAACCGATGCGCCCATATTTTTTATGACGTCGAGGAGGCCGGTTCTCGTGGGGTTCATTCCCACGTTCCTGATCATCACCTCCGAGCCGGGGACGAGGAGGGCGGCAACGATAAAGAAGGCGGCTGACGAGAAGTCCGCCGGAACATCGACCTCGATGGCCCTGAGCGGCGAGCCGCCCTTGATGCTTACCGAGAGATTATTCACTTCGATCAATGCTCCCATCGCCTTGAGCATCCGCTCGGTATGATCGCGTGATTTATAGGGCTCGGTAATTACTGTTTTGCCCCCTGCATAGAGGCCGGCAAGGATGAGGCACGACTTCACCTGTGCGGAAGACATCGGCATGGTATACCGGATCGCCTTGAGATTGCCTCCCTGGATGGCAATGGGCAGATACTTGTTGCCCGCTCTTCCGTTAATGATTGCCCCCATTTCTTTCAGGGGATTGATGACCCGAGCCATAGGCCGCTGTTTCAGTGAGTCGTCGCCGGTGAGCGCTGAGAAGAACGGATTGCCGGCGAGGATGCCCGCAATGAGCCGCACCGTTGTTCCGGAGTTGCCACAGTTGATCACATCAAACGGTTCCCTGAGACCGCGAGGGCCGTTCCCGTGGATGACGACCTCTTTGCCGTTGTCCTGAACGTCGATCCCCAGCATCCTGAAGGCATTCATGGTGCTGATCGGGTCCTCTGCGCGGAGGAAGTTACGCACGACGCTTTTTCCTTCAGCCAAAGAAGCGAACATGATCGATCTATGGGAAATGGATTTATCGGGTGGAGGAGTGATCTCACCTTTTAAGCTTTTAACCTTTTTCAGTTCTATTTTCCCTCTATTCACCGATTCACCCATTCACCGTCTTTTATTTCAGCTTCTTCCGTAATGCCTGCGCCTTATTAAATTCCTGGTCTATGCACGAGGCGTCCATGGTATCAATGCAATTTCTCATGTGTTCAAGATTATCGCGTATCATTTCGATCAGCCGGACGAGATTCTCTCTGTTCAGGATCGCAATGTCTCTCCACATTTCGGGAGAACTCAGGGCGATGCGCGTTGTATCCTTGAAGCCCTGCCCTGCATAGGTGAGGTATTCTGCATTGATATCCCCGACGGTATTGACAAGGGCGTAGGCGACGATATGGGGCAGGTGGCTCACCGCTGCATAGATTTCATCATGCCGTTCGGGATCCAGAAGCTCAACTTTCGCGCCTATCTGTTTCCAGAGCGTAATGATCTTTTCGGTGGCGCCCGGGTCGGTGCGCCTTGTCGGCGTAACGATGCAAAGGGCTTCACTGAAGAGGTCTGCCCGCGCCTCGCCAATGCCTGAGCTGTCTCCTCCTGCAATGGGATGAGCGCCGACGTAGTGCACGCCGTCGGGCATGAGCACTTCGAGCTCCTGTACCAGAGTACCTTTTACGCTCCCCACATCGGTCACGAGCGCTCCTTTTTTCAGACTGCCGTGTATCTGTTCGACGAGGCCGGTGAACAGGCCGACCGGCGTAGCGAGTATCACGAGATCGGCATCTCTGCAGGCCTTGCGGCTGTCCAGGCTGTAGGCGTCGATAATCGCCCGCTCTTTTGCCTGCTGCAGATGCTCCTCTCTCCTGCCGTAGCCGACAACGGTCCTGCACAAGCCTTTCTCTTTGAGCGCAAGGGCGCAGGATGCACCGATGAGGCCGACGCCCAGGATGGCTACCTTATTGAAGGAAAAATCGTGCATAGCGTTCTATTATATATCTTTTTGACCGAAAAAGCTCCTCATTGCGTGAAAAATAACAGGGCAAACGCATCAACAGAGGAAGTACGCGTATGTGGTACAGGCAGGAAGGGGCACTCCAAGAAGCTTTCTCAATGCGCATTAATGATAAACGGATATGCAATACTCTGCATAAGAATAATTGCTTTTAAGAGTTTGAAGCCTTAGTGGAAGTATAAGGAGGCGCGAGCAAGCTCCTTTCCGTACCCCTTCCTGCCTCTTTCCTCTGACTCCTATATCGATCATTTGCCCTGAAGAAAAAAGCCCCCTCCGGAGAGGGGGCTCGAAAGAAACTGAAAGTAGGATTACAGCTTAACCTGCAGCTGCCACCTGAAGAAAATGGCGTTGTCTGCTGAACTGCCGTAGAAGTCTCCGGGGACAAAGTACTCGAACTGCAGGAATCCATCGACCTTCTTCGAGAACTTGTGATTAAGGAAAGCCGTTGGGAGATGCCCTCTGTCTTTATCATCATTGCTGAACATCGATCCGACTGCGCCACCGGTGATATTGGTCTCCTCATCAGCCCTGAGATACTGGTAGGCGAGAGTGAGATTGGTGTTCTCGTTGAAGTTCAGCTTTGTCGATGCTTTGTAAATATGCATATTAGTCCAGTAGCCGGGAATAGCACCGGAAGTAGCTCTGGTTTCATTGATGAGCGTGTAGATGATGAGCTCATTCCAGTAAGGCGCCCTTGAAAAGAGGGGGTTCCATCCTTCGTGCTTCGTCGTATCGGGATCATCGCCCGACAGGTAGACATAGCGGAGATCAAACTCGGGCTTCCACTTCACATTAGGGTATGCGCGTCCAACGAAGATATACCCGCCGTTGCCTCTCCTATCTCTCCCACCGGAATACTCTCCGAACTGATGGGCGAATTCTCCGCCGAATTTCCAGCTGTTTGGAATAGCATACACGATGCGCGCACCGACCGTGTTGAGGTGCAGGCTTGGTAATACGGGATTGCTTCCGCCGGGGGCGAAGCCTTCTTCCGATTTGTAGATATAGTATGGCTCTACCGTGAGATTGTCTCCCACTTTATTCCTGCTGTACACCATAAAGCCTTGCTCATCTGAAGCGTTCAGCAATTTTTTATTGTCTACAAAAGATGCCGAGCCTGTCGATGCAGGATGAAGCGACGGCATATAGATGTCAGTCATTGGGTTGCTGATATAGACGAAATCGATACTGTTCTTCGGGGTGATCTTCCACCTCAGCCTGGCTGCATTGAAGTAGAAGCTCCTTGAGCCGTCATTAGGTGTGCCGTCGAGGAGGAGAAATCCCTCGCCGTAGCTGTCAGGACCGAGGAAATCCTGACGGCCGATACGCACATCAACAGGAAGTCCGAACACATTTTTCGCATCGAAATAGAAATTATCGATGATGAGCTCGTCTTCATCGAGCCTGTCTCTGTTTGCACTTGCATCAGTCCTGCCCTCATTAGGCCTGAAGGGACCTATATAGTACTTGGCCTCGTTGGTGAGCCTCAGATATGCACCGAGGTCTTTGGTGAAGTCTGCCTTGCCCCAGACCTGTGTCCTGAGTCTGAAAAAGTTTCTGTCTCTCGCAGCGATTTTTGCTGGAGTAATTGTTGTGGGAGTGTCAAGATTAATAACATCATCCCAGATCTCCTGCCGAAGTCTTAACGACGCCCCGTAATCAAACTTTACTTCAGCGTACACCGATGAGACAAACAAAAGTGAGACCAACAGCAACGTCAGCAACATCCAAAGCCTTCTCATCCCATCCTCCTGTTTTGTTTTTTAACCCCCCAGATACGCCTTCTTTACTCTTTCATTGTCGAGAAGCTCCTTTCCCGTGCCGTGGCCTGCCAGTTCTCCAGATTCCAGGACAAAGGCATAGTGGGAAAGCTTCAATGCTGCCCGCGCATTCTGCTCGATCAGCAGGATGCTCATCGATTCCTCATTGAGGTGCTTGATGACCCGGAAGATGTCCTTCACCAGGAGCGGTGCAAGCCCCATCGACGGTTCATCGAGCATGAGCAGGCGCGGTGACGCCATGAGCGCCCTTCCGATGGCGAGCATCTGCTGCTGTCCGCCGCTCAGGGTTCCTGCGAGCTGCTTTTTCCTCTCTTTCAGAATCGGGAAAAGCTCAAATATTCTCTCTGCCCTTTTCTCCACCTCCTTTTTTCCGATTTTATTGATAAAAAGATAGGCACCGAGGGAGAGATTGTCCTGGACCGTCAGATGACCGAAGAGCATGCGGCCTTCGGGCACCAGGCTTATCCCCCTCTGCACCAGTTCATGCGTCGGCGCTTTGGTGATGTTCACGTTGTCGAAATAAATCTCTCCGGAGACAAGAGGGACGATGTTCATGACCGCATTGAGGAGCGTTGTCTTTCCGGCGCCGTTGGCGCCGATGATGCTCACAATGCTCTTTTCCTGAAAGGCGAGCGAAATGCCGTGGAGCGCGCTGATGCCGCCATACGAGACCTTGAGATTCCTGATGTCCAGCAGCATCAGACGATATCCTCCGCTCCGAGATAGGCATCGATTACCAGTTTGTTGTTCCGTATTTCCTCGGGGGTACCCTCGGCTAGCTGCTCACCGAAATCAAGGACGGTAATCCTTTCGGAGAGGTTCATCACCAATCCCATGTCATGCTCGACCAGGATGATGGTGATCCCTTTCTCATCACGCAGCTGCTTGATGGAGGAAGTCAATTGGAGCGTCTCCGCTTCGTTCAGCCCTGATGCGGGTTCGTCCAGAAGCAGCAGCTTCGGCTCGGTCGCCAGCGCCCTGCCGATTTCGAGGATTCTTTCTTCGCCGATGGGGAGGTTCGATGCTGGTTCGTCTTTCCGATGGGCAAGCCCGATATACTCGAGGATCTCTTCGCTCTTTCTTCTGATCTTCTGCTCTTCACGGAGCACAAAGGGGAGTTTGAGCCCCGAGGCAATGAACCCCGCCCCGGTCTTTACATGCCGCCCAAGCATGACATTCTCCAGCACGGTCATGCTGCCGAAGAGCTCGACATGCTGGAAGGTGCGGGAAATGCCCTTCCGTGCGATTTTAACGGGAGAGAGTGAGCTGATCTTTTTGCCCGAGAGCATGACCTCTCCCTGATCGGGCGGATAGATCCCGCTCACGATGTTGAGAAGCGTCGTCTTCCCTGCCCCGTTGGGGCCGATGATCGCCCTGATCTCGCGCTCCGCTACGATGAAGTTGATATCGCGGAGCGCAACGAGTCCGCCGAAATTTTTCCCTATATTCCTGACTTCGAGCACCGCTACATGCTCCTCTTTTTTAATTTTTCTGTTATGAGCGGCACTACGCCTTTTCTGAAGAACAGCAGCGAAAGGGTCAGGATAAGACCGTAGGCCAGGACATCGAACTCCTCGAACTTTCTGAGCAGTTCGGGCAGCACCGTTATGAATATCGAACCGATGACCGCACCCCACAGATTGTTGATCCCCCCTACGACGACCATCATCAGCACCAGCACGGAATAAAAGAGCGTAAAATTGCCCGGGCTTATAAACGTGATGTAGTGGGCATAGAGGCCGCCCGCCAGCGCTGCATAGAGTGCGCTCAGAATAAAGACCTTCACTTTCAGGTCGGCGACATCGACTCCCATTGCATTGCTCGCCAGCTCGCTGTCGTGAATGGCCCTGAAGGCCCTGCCGATTCTCGAGTTGATGAGGTTGAAGGAGAAGATCATGACGACCGCCACGATGCCCCAGACGAGATAAAAATATTCATTTGCTGTCGTAAAAGTGTATCCGAACACACTGAAGTGCGGTATGTCGCCGAACCCCGACGGACCACCGGGCCCCCACTCGTTCAGTGCCACATGGACAATCTCGCCGAATCCCAGGGTGGCAACCGCCAGATAGTGGCCCTTCAACCTCAGGGCGGGAATGGCAAGGAATACCGAGGCACAGCTGGCCGTGACCATTGCCGCGGCGAGACTGGGTACAACGGGCATCCCGTATTTTGTGCTGAGGATGGCGGAGACATAGGCGCCGATACCATAAAAACCCGCCTGTCCCAGGGATATCTGTCCTGCGTAGCCCATGAGGATGCTTAATCCTATAGCTACCAGCGCATTGATTCCAGCAAAGAGACCGATGCTGATAGTATAGGAGCTTCCCCCGAAGAGAAGGGGGAACAATATGATAAGCGCTACAAAGACTATGTAGGCGGTGCGATTTCCTCTCGACATGGCTTAAAACTTCCGTAGCTGAAGCATGGCCTTGCTGCCGAAAAGCCCGGCAGGTCTGAAGAAGAGCACGGCGAGCAGAATGATCAATGCCACCGCGTCTTTCAGTCCTGAATGGAGGTATCCTGCGGTCATGGATTCGAGGATACCGATGATGAACCCTCCAATGACCGATCCTCTGCCGCGGCCGAGGCCGCCCATGATGGCGGCAGAAAACCCTTTTACGGCAAGCATCGGGCCTTTGTCATATTCCATGAGCGAGATCGGGGTTATCGCGACGCCGGCTATTGCGCCCATGATGGCGCTCAGGACAAAGGAGATCATGACCATTCTCTCCACATTGATCCCGACGAGCTTGGCGGCTGTGGGGTTGACGGCACAGGCACGCATCGCCTTGCCGAGGAGCGTCCTGCTGAAAAAAAGATAAATGAGAACGATGCAGCAACAGGTAATACCGATGATCCACAGCGTCTGCTGCTGGATGATTGCGCCGTAGATCTGGAGCGGCTCGCCCTCGGTGAAGGGTGCATAGACGTAGGGCTCTTTGCCGAATTTGAACATGAGCAGTCCCCGCAGGACAATCGAGACAGCCACCGTGATCATGATCATCAAGAGCAGGTCGGTCTTTTTCAGGGGCTTGATGGTCAGGCGTTCCATGAGCAATGCCACAACCCCTGTGGTGAGGAGCGTGAGCACAAGAGAGACAAGGAAGGGCAGCTTTACCGACTCGATAAAGAACCACATCACCAATCCCCCGATAACGACGAACTCTCCCTGGGCGAGATTGATGATCGAGGTTGCATTGTAGATGATATTAAATCCGAGGCCTACCATCGCATAAACCGCCCCTATGGTGAGCCCCGAGAACAGGAACTGCAAAAAGACCGTCACTGCAACTGCCTCCACAGATTCTGCAAAAATAAGGGGGGATTCCCTCCCCCCTGTTTAACCGATGCTACTTCAGGATCTCCCAGTCGCCGTTCTTGACGACCACCATTTCAAAGGCGGTTTTATCAAGACCGCAGTGGTCCTGCGGCGACATGTTGAAGATACCGCCCGTACCGGGCCACTTCTTGATTTTGGTTTCAATATAATCTCTTATTTTCTTCTTGTCAGGTCCGACTTTCTTGAGTGCTTCGACAACCATCATGAGGGAATCGTACGCGTGGCCGCCGAAGGTACCTGGCTCGCCCTTGAATTTAGCTTCATAGTCCCGCGAATACTTCTTGAGCAATGCTTTTTGAGGATGCGTATCGTGAAGTTTATCCCAGACTACCAGTCTTCCAAGGGGAGCGATTACTCCCTCGGCAGCTTTTCCTGCCAGCTCGATATTTTTCTTGCTGCCCCATCCGTGGCTTTGATAGAGCGGAATCCCCATCTTGAGGGCTGCCCAGTTTTTGGTCACTACAACTTGGCCGGGGCCGACGGACCAGTTGATGACCGCCTGTGCGCCTGCGGCCTTGATCTTGGTGAGCTGGGTGGTCATGTCGGAGTCCTTGGGACCATAGCGTTCATCGGCTACAATGGTCATACCGTATTTGGGGGCCATATCGAGGAGCGCTTTTCTGCCGGCATCGCCGAAGCCGGTAGAGATTGATACAATACCGATTTTTGATATCTTCTGTTTTTTCATATGTGTATAGATAGCCTCAACAGCGCTGACATCATACTGGGGAGTCTTGAATATCCAGTACCGTTCCTTAACAGGCTGGGTTATGCCCGCCCCTGCAGCACAAGAAATGAGTGGCGTTTTGGCAGCGTTCATGATGGGGACAAGCGCCATGGACTCCCCTGTTGTCGACGGCCCTATAATTGCCAAAACATTATCTTTCTCCAGGAGCTTTTTGGCTGCCAGGACTGCCTGCGTCTCATCACTCTTGGAATCCTCGATAATGATCTCTATTGGTGTTCCATTGATGCCACCCGCGGCATTGATCTGGTCTTTGAGCATGAGAGTGGTATTTTTTTCGGGCTCCCCCAGGAATGAGGCAGGACCGGTTACAGCGAAGACGGCACCGATTTTATACGGCTCCTTAGCATAGACGGTTGTCAATGCTCCCACCACGAAAAAAACAGCAAAGAATATTGCCAGAAACTTACGTGCTCGTTTCATCCCTTACCCTCCTTATAGTGAATTGTAGTGCTCTCGTATCTAGATAAAAGCCTGAAACAGGGACTTTATTATACAAAAAAGCAGGTTTGTAGTAAAATTTATTTGCTTTATCGACTGATAATTCTACAAAATAACAGATACTGTCATGAAATTCCGGAAAGCGGCCGGAGGATAATAATGGTCAGCAGAGTCAAACAGATCGTGCAGGGAGACCGGCTCTTTCACCTCTTCGATATGGAGCTGGTGGAGGCTTCCGAAGGGCATGCGGTTGTCAGGGCCGGAGTGAAAGAACAGTTCCTGAACGCTCATGAAATCGCTCACGGCGGCATGATCTTCGCGCTCCTGGATGTGGCCTTTGCGCTGGCGGTGAATTCGGTGGTCGATGCCGTTGGTGTTCAGTGGAGCTTCAATATATTCCGCTCTACGGTAAAAGGTGATTCCGTGAGGGCCGAGGCGAGGACTGTGCATAAAGGGAAGAGCCTGCTGGTCGTCGAATTCAAGGCGGAGAGCGAAAAAACAGGAAAGCTCATTGCCCAGGGAATGGCAACGGCGCTGCCGCTGCCGAGAAAGACAGAAGGAGCAAAAGAAAAATCCTCAACTCCAAATCCGAAATTCTAAACAAATTCAAATGAAAATCGGAATTTTTGGATTTGTTTAGAGTTTGGTGTCTGGAATTTGAATTTAAATTTTTATCGAGGTGAGGTGCCATGATTGTCGTAATGAAGATGGGAGCTACCGAAGAGGACCTTAAACTGGTCTGCAAAAAGGCGGAGGAACTCGGTTTTACCCCGCACGTTATTTACGGAAAGGAACGGAACGTTGTCGGTCTCGTCGGCGTAGGCGGCAACCGGGACGAGGTCAACATTCTGGAGGACTTTGAAGGCGTCGACCGGATCGTTCCCATATCAAAGCCCTATAAGCTTGCGAGCAAAGAGGTAAAACGGGAAGCCTCTGTGGTAGATGTATCGGGCGTCAAGATCGGCGGCGAAGAGATCGTCGTGATCGCCGGGCCCTGCTCGGTGGAGAGCGAAACCCAGATGATCAAGGTCGCCGAGCAGGTGAAGTCCGCGGGCGCGAAGATGTTGCGGGGCGGCGCGTTCAAGCCGAGGACCAGCCCCTATGCCTTCCAGGGTCTCGGAGAAGAAGGCCTCAAATACCTGGCAAAGGCGCGGGAGGCGACGGGCCTTCCCGTCGTCACCGAAGTGGTGAATCCGAAGGATATCGATCTGGTGTATAAATACGCCGATATGTTCCAGGTCGGCGCGCGGAACATTCAGAATTTTGCGCTTCTCTCATTGCTGGGGCAGACGAAAAAACCGGTGCTGCTCAAGCGGGGGATGTCCACGACGATCGACGAGTTTCTCATGGCTACCGAATATATCCTCTCTGAAGGCAACAGGAGCGTTGTGCTCTGCGAGAGAGGCATAAGGACCTTCGAGACCGCAACGAGAAGCACCCTCGATATCAGTTGTGTGCCGGTGGTCAAGGCGAAATCCCATCTGCCCATTATCATCGACCCGAGCCATGCCGCCGGACATGTTCAGTACGTTCCCGCATTGTCTAAAGCAGCGATAGCGGTCGGCGCCGACGGCCTTATTATCGAGGTTCATCCCGAGCCTGAAAAGGCCCTCTGCGACGGTGCGCAGTCTTTAAATCCCGCCCAGTTCGTAACGCTCATGGGTGAGATGAAGACGATTGCACTGGCAGTGGGAAGATATTTGTAGCACGCAAAAGGACTGCCAAACGTGAGCAGATACTGGAGCGATCTTGCGCGAACCATCGTGCCTTATGTAGCGGGGGAGCAGCCGACCGGCAGGACCTACATAAAGCTGAACACCAATGAGAACCCCTATCCCCCCTCGCCGCGGGTAATCGATGCCATAAAGAGCACCGCAAACGAACGGCTGCGGCTGTACCCTGATCCTGAGTGCAGGGAGCTCAGGACCGCTATCGCAGAGTATTATGATCTGAGCATCGATGAGGTATTCGTAGGGAACAGCTCCGACGAGGTGCTGGCCTTTGCATTGCCAGCTTTTTTCAATCCCGGCAGCCCGATTCTCCTTCCCGATGTTACCTATACCTTTTATCCGACGATTGCCGGCCTGTTTCGTATCGATCACAAGACGGTCCCCCTTTCAGCAGATTTCACGATACCGGTCGAGGGTTTTTTCAGAGAAAACGGCGGCATCATCATTCCCAATCCGAACGCGCCGACCGGCATCTATCTGCCGCTCGATGCGATCAGGAGTATTCTCGACAACAATAAAGAGCACGTTGTGATTATCGATGAAGCGTATATCGATTTTGCAGGGCCGTCGGCAGCGCGTCTCATCCGAGAGTATCCGAATCTCCTGGTGACGCAGACCTTCTCCAAATCCCGTGCGCTGGCGGGCCTCCGTGTGGGCTTTGCCCTCGGGCAGAGAGAGCTGATCCAGGGGCTCGACCGGGTCAAAAATTGCATCAATGCCTATACGCTGGACCGTCTCGCTCTTGCCGGAGCCGCTGCAGCCATGAGGGACCGCGCCTACTTCGAAGAGACTACTGCAAAGATCAAACAGACGAGGGAGCGCGTAGCTGCGCGCTTGAGAGAAATAGGTTTTATTATAACATCGTCACAGGCCAACTTCGTCTTCATCAGCCATCCGAAAGTCCCTGCAGGTGCACTGCTCCGGCAATTGAGGGAGAAGGGCATTCTGGTGCGCTATTTCAACGCGCCGAGGATCGACAACTATCTCAGGGTGAGTATCGGAACGGACGAAGAGATGGATGTCTTCCTGAAGGCAATTGAGGAACTTGTAGCGGGGAAGCAGCAATCTTCATGAGTGGGGGGCTCTGTTTGCAGCAAATTTTTGATCTGTGATAAAATCACGCTTTCAGCCTAATTTAGTATTAGCGCTTAATAACAAGATAAGAAGGTACTAATGGAAACGGTCAATATCCTCTTTGCAGGGGTAGGAGGCCAGGGCATTATCCTCGCCAGCAGGCTCGTGGCACGCTGTGCGTCCAATGCCGGTCATATGGTTAAGGAGAGCGAGTTGCACGGTATGGCGCAGCGGGGGGGGAGCGTCATCAGCCATGTCCGTTTTGGCGATGAGGTCTTTTCACCGCTCATTCCAGTGGGGAAGGCAGAGTTTCTGGTCGCCATGGAAGAGCTGGAAGGCCTGCGGTATTCCTATTTTCTCAAGCCCAAGAGCAGGATTATCCTGAATTTGCGAAAAGTGCCGCCGCCGAATATTAATGCCGCTACTCCCTATCCCGAAGATGCCGTGGCCCGGCTTTCCGGAATGGGCTTCCAAGTAGACTCCCTGGATGCGCTTGAACTGGCGAAACAGGCAGGCACGCCAAAGGCCGAGAACATCGTGCTCGTCGGCACCCTCTCCACTTATCTCCCCTTCCCGATCTCAATATGGGAACAGACCATACGGGAATCGGTCCCTGCGAAATTCATCGATATGAATCTCAGCGCTTTTGAGAAAGGACGAGCGATCAGCTCGAAGAAGTAAGATGTTCTGGCAGGAAGAGTTTGAAACCATAGGCCGCAGACAACTTGAAGAGCTCCAACTCCGGCGGCTGCAGGAGACCGTGCGGCGTGTTTACGAGAAGGTGCCCTTTTATCGCAGCCGTTTCGACGAAAAGGGCGTCAAGCCCGACGATATAAAAACGCTGGCCGATGCCCGGAAGGTCCCCTTCACCACCAAGGAGGACCTGCTCGCCAACTACCCCTTTGGCCTGCTTGCCGTCCCGCGGGAGGAGATCGTCCGTGTCCACACCTCCAGCGGCACAACCGGTAAGCCCAAGGCGATTTTCTTTACGAAAAACGATATCGATAACGGTGCCAATCTTATCGCCCGCTGCCTTGTCATGACGGGAATGAGAAAGAACGATGTACTCCAGAACATGATGACCTACGGACTCTTCACCGGCGCTCTGGTCATGCATTACGGCGCCGAGAAGGTCGGCATTCTGATCGTCCCTGCAGGCCCGGGAAACACGGACCGCCAGATCACTCTGATGCAGGACTTCAAGACGACCGCCATTCATATAACCCCCAGCTATGCCCTGTATCTCGCCGATGTGCTCATCAAGAAGGGCATTGTTCCCCAGAGAGACCTGTCGTTGAAAAGGGCCTATATGGGCGCCGAGCCCTATTCCGAAGAGACGAGGAGGAAGATCGAGCAGTTCTACGGCATCGACGTCTACAATTCCTACGGCCTTTCCGAGATGAACGGCCCCGGTGTCGCTTTCGAATGCGAAGGCAAGGAGGGAATGCATCTCTGGGAAGACAACTTCCTCCTCGAAATCATTAATCCCGAGACCGGCGAGCCGGTTGCCGACGGCGAGAAGGGCGAGATTGTCCTTACGTCGCTCTGCAGGGAGGGCATGCCCATCCTCAGGTACCGGACGAGGGACCTCACCGCAGTTATTCCCGAGGCATGCTCCTGTGGCCGGACGCACCGGAGGATCAACCGTATCTTCGGCCGTACCGACGACATGTTCATTGTAAAAGGCGTCAACATCTTCCCGCAGCAGATCGAGAATATCCTTATGAGCGTCAAGGGCGTTGCGCAGAATTACCAGATCATTCTCGAGTCTCTTGACCACATGACCGTACAGGTTGAGATCGAACGGGACCTCTTCGACGGCAATGTGACGCACCTGGTGAAGCTCCAGAACCGGATCACCGATCTGCTGAAGAACGAGATTCTGGTGAAGCCGAAGGTCGAGCTCCACGAACCCGGCACACTGCCGGTCTTCGAAGGCAAGGCCAAACGGGTGATTGACAATAGAACGCTATAGTGTGAAACTCCGAATTCCAAACATCAAATTCCAAAAAGAATTCGGATTTCTCTGAAAGCTTGGGATTTTAAATGTGGAATTTCCTCGTTAAGGAGGTAGTGTATGGGCGAATTGCGGCAGCTGTCGGTCTTTGCAGAGAACAAGCCGGGCAGGCTCGAAAAGATCACCAAGGTCTTTGCCGACGAAGGCGTCAATATCCTCGCCATCTATATCTCGAGCATCGGCGATTACGGCGTCATAAAATTCATCGTGGACAGGACCGACCAGGCCTATACGAGCCTCAAGGGGAAAGGCTTTACCGTATCGCTCAACGAGGTGCTGGGCATCGAGCTTGAAGACCGGCCCGGCATGCTCTATGAGGTTGTCAGGGCTCTCGGCAAGCACGCCATCAATGTCGAAAATGTCCATGTCCTCGTCGGTGAATCGAGAAACAAGGCCTTTTTGATTGTCGAAGTAGAAGATGTAAAAGAAGCGAAAGAACGTTTGAAAGGCGAAAATATCCGTTTCTATTAGACCATAAATTTCTGTTCATGTTAAGGAGTGGAGCCATGATCTGGGACAAGAAAGCGGAATGTATGACCGCAAAGGAGAGGGAGAGTCTGCAGCTCGGACGGCTGCAGGCGATTGTAACGTACGCCTATGAAAAAGTTCCTTTCTACAAAAAACGATTCAACAGCGCAAAATTCAAGCCTTCCGATATTAAGACCCTGGCTGACATAAAGAAGATTCCCTTCACCGAGAAGGCTGATCTCAGAGAAGTCTATCCCTTCGGCATGTTCGCTGTCCCGGGCACGGAGATCGTCGAAGTACACAGTTCGTCAGGGACCACCGGCACCCCGGTGGTTGTGGGCTATACGCGCAATGATATCGATCTCTGGGGCGAAGTGGTTGCACGCGCATTGACCATGGCCGGCACGACCAGGGGCGATCTCATCCAGAACGGCTACGGCTACGGCCTCTTCACCGGCGGACTCGGCGTGCACTATGGAGCGCAGAAGATCGGCGCCACCGTCGTCCCCGTATCAGCGGGACAGACGAAGCGGCAGATACAGATCATGGCTGACTTCGGTACGACGATCCTCACCTGTACGCCTTCCTATGCATTGTACTTGGCAGAAGCGATCGAGGAAGAGGGCGTTGCCAAGAAGAAGATTAAATTGAAGGCAGGGGTCTTCGGCGCAGAGATGTGGACCGAGCGAATGCGGCAGGAGATCGAGCGGCGCCTCAAGCTCGATGCGCTGAATATATACGGCCTCACCGAGATCATCGGTCCCGGCGTTGCCCAGGAATGCATGGACAAGACCGGATCGCATATCGCCGAAGACCATTTCTATCCCGAAATTATTTCTCCCGAGACGCTGGAGCCTCTTCCGGAGGGAGAGAAAGGCGAACTGGTGCTGACCACGCTGACCCGCGAGGGCATGCCGGTTATCCGCTTCAGGACGAAGGACATCACCTCGCTGAAGAAGGGGCAGTGCCCGTGCGGCAGGACCCTTGTGAAAATGGACAGGGTCACCGGCCGCAGCGATGATATGCTCAAGGTCAGGGGGGTTATCGTTTTCCCTTCCAAGATCGAGAAGGCGCTCCTCTCGGTGAAAGGGATCGAGCCGCACTATCAGATTTATGTAACGCGTCCGCACCACCTCGACGAGGTCGAAGTGAAGGTCGAGGTTTCGAAGAAGGTCTTCTCCGATGAAATCAAACACCTCGAGGAGCTCAGGAAGAAGCTGGAGAAGGCGATTGACGAAGCTATCGGGCTGCGCGTCAAGGTAACGCTCGTTGAGCCCAAGAGCCTCCCGCGCAGCGAGGGGAAGGCGAAGAGGGTCTTCGACCAGCGGCAATTGTAAAAACCGTAGCGCGTGATGAGTAAAATACAAAAGAAATAAAACTCATTAATCCGTTACCGATCACGCATTACCCGTTACGGATTGCGGTTTTTGAAAGGAGAAAAAACATGAAAGTTCAGCAGATATCGATATTCTTGGAGAACAGGAAAGGAAGGCTCCAGGAAGCGCTGGAAGTCCTCGGCAAGGCAAAGATCAACATCCGTGCGCTCTCGATCGCCGACACTTCCGAATTCGGCATTCTCCGGCTGATTGTCCCTGACCCCGACAAGGCGAAAAAAGTCCTTGAGAAAAATAAGTTCACCGTAGGAGAGAACGAGGTGATCGCCGTCGAGGTTTCGGACCGACCTGGCGGACTCGCCGAGGTGCTCAGGGCGCTCAACAACGCCGACCTCAACGTGGAGTACATGTACGCTTTTGTGGAAAAGAAGGGTGAAAAAGCGGTGGTCGTCCTCCGCACCGAGAATGTCAATGCCGGTATCAAGGCATTGAAGAAAGCCGGCATCAACATGCTGAGTGCCAAAGAGGTCTACAAGCTGTAGCGGGATAATAACAAAAGAGGGCAAGGCGGTGGTTGCCTTGTCCTCTTTTTGTCATAAGGCTCGATCAGCGGTAATTACTTTTTAAAAGCTGAAAAATACTGCTGAATGATAATAATCGAAATAACGACGAATATTGCCCCGGTTGCCACATAGCTGACGATGACCCACCCGCTGTGGTTGATAAGGTTGTCCCGCACGGTCGTCGCGCTCCCGATGCCCGCCAGGATGAGATAGATCGTCGAAATGATGGTTACCCAGTTGAATGCATTCTTTGTCGTCATACCCTTTGCCTCCCTCTCTATAGTGAAAAGTATACGCCGTATCGTTCTTTCAAAATAATATATTTCGCAGGGCAAGTCAAGAAAGATGAGCTTATTTTATAGTGCTATTAAAGATGTCTATACGTCGACGCCCATTTTGAAACACAAAGGGGACACGCCCTGATGGGTGAGGACGTGTCCCCTTTTATCCTGGGGGAGGTGCTCTTTTACCGCCTACAGAAACGCATTCTGATGCTTGCCGTTGCCGCTTTCCTCAACGAACCCGGTGGGCGATAAATATACCGGCGCTACCGGGTGCTCAACCACCTTCACTTCATCCAGGAGCGGAGCCGCGACGCTGTTCCGGATCGGCGTGGCGAGAAGATTGCTCTCGAGGATGGCATTCCTTGTTTCTCTCTGGAGCTGGTCGGTGCTCGCATGGCCGGAATTCTTCAGATAGGTGTACGCATCGGGATAGGAGCCGTTTTCATACTCTCTCAGGAGCTTCATATCCTTTATCTTTACGAGTGTTGCCACCTTTTTCATGAATTCCGCATATTTCTCCGCAATGATCTCGGGAGCATCCAGGCGGTCCTGATTGAGCGCGACAAAGGTCCATAAGCTGTAGAAGTCGTTGAAGCCCTTCGCATATTTCGAAACGGCTTTATTATGATCCTCCATTCTCAAGATATACTCTTTGGTGGAGACAAGCTTGCTCAGGAATTCCTGTTCATCGAAGTCGGAAAACGTCTCGTGGGGCGAATCATATTCGGCGCAAATAATATCCAATGCTTCCTGGTTGAAGCTGAAAATACGGTTCTTCAGCAGCACGGCAAGGAGCTCGGAGACGCACTGGACATCCTTCATTCTCCTCATCCGCGCCTTGGTCACGATGCCGAGGCGCTCCCATTCCTCTTTTTCCGCCTCCCTCTCCGCTATATTGATGAACCAGCCGTCGTACTTGGCGTGTCTCAGTTCCTGGCGCTCGAGCTTCCGCGAGGTCCTGTTGAGGCGCTCGAATACTTCGTTGATCACGTACTTGTCGTTGGTATCGATGTACTCAACGGTCAACTCGTAATTGAGAAATGCTGTCTTGAGGTCGGGATCGTTCTCTATGTCCTTCCATTTCTTTCCGTTCAGCTTGGGGTCGCCGTAGCTCGGGTCGATGGCGAGCTCGTTCTGGAAAAAGAGAATGACGGTTTCGAGCCGCTGCTTTCCGTCGACGACATGGTAGTTCATCTTTCCCGCTTCGTAGTTGATATCCTTATGCAGGAAAACGGCTGGGCAGGGATACTTCCGGAAGACGGTGTCGAGGAAAAACTTTCTGTCCTTGAGGGTCCATACGCTTCTTCTCTGGTAGGGCGGCTCCAAATCCAACTGCCCGTACCGGTGCACATCCAGAAACCAACTGAGCGGCTTTTTCATAATTTCACTCCCCCGTGATGTAATTGGCCGATTAACGAAGCCAAGAAATATTAAACAATCGTTGCAGAATTGTCAACATAAAAATAAAGCGACCGGGGTTCGAAGCAAGCGCGGAAGCCTCTGTATATTGACATCTTCCCCGAACTGACTGAAATTCGAATAAGGAAAAGCAACATATGTACAAAAATCGGCAACAATAGCGGTGCGCTGATTCCTGTGAAGGCGGCAAACCGCAAAAGAGCCCTGCTTTTTCTGCAGGGCTCTTTTGCGGTTGCTGAAAATAGTTTTCTATTTCTTCGTTTTCTTCGCCGATAGAATGCAGGGGCTGCAGGAGATGATAACGTTTACGCCAGGCGCATCCAGTTTTTCCTTTATCACCGGTGTGTTTTCTTCGACCTTGTAGGGGTTGAGCACCGTTACCGAATCGACGCCGCAGGCCTTGCAGATTTCTTCAAGCGAGACCTTGCCGCCCCTCTCTCCTTTGGCGGTGTAGCCGGTCAGCGGTGTCGGCTGGTGGCCGGTCATGGCTGTTGATTCGTTGTCCATGATGATGACCAGGATATTCGCTTTATTGTAGACGGCGCTGATCAGCGCGGGGACTCCCGAATGCAGGAAGGTGGAATCACCGATCACTGCAGCGATCCGCTGTACTCCCAGGAACGACATGCCTGCCGCTTTGCTGATGCTCGCGCCCATGCAGAGGCAGGTGTCCAGTGCAGCAAGGGGCGGGGCGGCGCCGAGGGTGTAACAACCAATATCTCCTGCGGTGAAGGCCGGCTTTGCCGCAACCAGAGCCTTGTAGAGCTCTCTATGGGGGCAGCCGGGGCACATCACGGGAGGCCGCATCGGCAAGGGGCCGGTTGCCGCAGCTGTGCTGCCGCCGTCGTTCCAGCCGGGGACGTATTTCGCCATTGCATCCGGCCCCAGCTCGCCCTCTGCGGGGAGTTCGCCGGAGATCTTGCCTTTCACCTTTGTGGAGTATTTCCTCGCGATTTCTTCCACGAAGGGATAGCCTTCCTCAAGGACCCAGACTTCTTCACGGCCGTGTACGAACTCATCGATGATGGTTTCGGAGAAGGGATAGCTCGAAATCTTCAGCACGTCGTAGGCATTGCCGTATTCCCGTGCGTAGGTATAGGCGATGCCGCAGGCGATTATCGCCTTTTTGCTGCCCCCTCCGACAACCCTGTTCAATCCCGAGTTCTCGGACCATTTCTTCAACTCCAGCTGCTTCTGATTCAAAGCCTTGTGGCAGCGGACGACATTGGTAGGGACGGCGAGCATCTTTGCGGGATTCTTTTCGACCGAGAGCGGATTCTGCGGCCGTATGTCTCCAATCGTTACCTGAGAAAGGGCATGGGATACTCTGGTGAGCGTTCTGAGAATGACCGGCATCTCCATCTTTTCGGAGAGATCGAAGGCGAGCAGCATCATGTCTTTCGCCTCCTGTGCGTCGCTCGGCTCGAGACAGGGCACTTTTGCAAAGCGCGCGAAGAAGCGCGTGTCCTGCTCGTTCTGCGAGGAGTAGGCACCGGGATCATCGGCAACCACGAGCACCAGCCCTCCTTTTGTGCCGAGATACGCGGCGGTCATAAGGGGATCGGCGGCTACGTTTACTCCCACATGCTTCATGGAGCAGACGGCGCGCTTGCCTGCATAAGATGCCCCTATAGCGGTTTCGAGGGCAACCTTCTCATTGATCGCCCACTGGGCAGGACCGGAGAAGTTTTTTGCGAGATATTCGAGGATATCCGTGGACGGGGTGCCGGGGTAGCTGCTTGCAAAAGAAATACCCGCCTCGATGGCTCCGCGGCCTATAGCCTCGTTGCCGGTCATAAGTACTTTTTTCCCTGTCGTTAATTCCATAGCAACCTCGTACTGACTTAGAATTTAGGTTTTTTGTTTTGCAGTTACTTATATGTCTCTTCCTACCGCCTGTGCGACCGGCTTCAGTTCCTTCATGAGCTTTGCAAAATCGTCGGGCCTGAGGGACTGCTCTCCGTCGGAGAAGGCCTCTTCAGGATTGGTATGGACTTCGATGATCAATGCGTCCGCTCCTGCGGCGACCGCCGCCTTTGCCATCGGAGCGACGAGGTCCCATTTGCCGACGCCGTGGCTCGGATCGACGACAACGGGCAGATGCGTTAACTGCTTCAGGAGCGGTACGGCGCTGAGATCGAGGGTGTTCCTCGTTGCGGTCTCGAAGGTCCTGATTCCCCGCTCGCAAAGGATTACGTTGTGATTGCCGCGGGACATGATATACTCGGCGGACATGAGCCATTCCTTGATGGTCGAGGAGAGCCCTCGCTTGAGCAGCACCGGCTTTTTCACCGAACCTACCTCGAGGAGGAGCCTGAAATTCTGCATGTTGCGCGCGCCGATCTGGATGATATCGGTATATTCAACGATTCCCTCTATATCCCGGGGATCCATGATCTCGGTAACGACTGGGAGGCCGGTCTTTTCCCGTGCCTCTGCGAGATATTTCAATCCTTCCAATCCCAGGCCCTGAAAGGAATAGGGGGAGGTCCTCGGCTTGTAGGCGCCGCCTCGCAGGAATGCAGCGCCAGCATCTCTTACTTTTTCTGCAATAGCGGTGAGGATGGTTTTGTTCTCGACCGCACAGGGGCCTGCAATCACCTGTATTTTTTTGCCGCCGATAGTAATACCCCGGACGGTGATCTCGGTATTCTCTTTCTTGAACTCACGGCTGGCGAGCTTGTAAGGTTTGACAATGCGCACGACGTTTTCGACGCCCGTTATCGCACGTATTGCGTCCTCTTCCTCTTCGGTCACCTTTGAGGTATCGCCGATGACACCGACAATGGTTCTTTCAGTACCCTGCGAGACGTTTGCCTTCAGCCCCTTGCTCTCGAGCTTTTTGACGAGATGCCGTATGCTCTCTTCCGAGGCATCGGGACTCAGAACAATGATATCCATGGCTCAACTCCTCCCCTCTCTTAGTGCAGCGTTATAGTGTTTCTCACGTACAGCGTTTACAGCGTAAGATTTTTTTTGCATGCACGCTATAATGCACTGGGCGACAAACGCGATAAACGCTATAACGCAATAACGCGTTTCAGTGCTTCGATAAAGCGCTTGTTCTCTTCCGGCAATCCTATGGTGACGCGTATCTCCTTGGGGCCCATCGGCCGGACGATAACGCCCGTCTGCAACAATGCATCGTACACTGCCTTGGAATCTGTTTCCAGCGGCATATAAATGAAGTTCGTCTCTGTGGGGATGTAGCGAATGCCGAGGTCCGTCAGCTCTTTATAGAGATACTGCTTGCCCTGCTCGTTCGTCTCGATCGATTTCGAGAGGTGTGCTTCATCACTCAACGCATGCAACGCGGCAATCTGCGCCATCGTGTTGGTGTTGAAGGGCGCCCTGATCTTGTTCATCTCGACGAGGATCTCTTTTTGAGCGATGCCGTAGCCGATTCTCAGACCCGCGAGGCCGTAGGCTTTTGAGAAAGTTCTGAGGATGAGGATGTCCCTGCCTTCCGAAAAATATTTCAGTGTATCCGGATAATCGGGGTCTTTGACATATTCGTAATAGGCTTCGTCCGTGACGACGAGGACGCCGTCGGGGACCCTCTTCATAAATTCCGCGAACTCATCCTTTTTATTGGCGGTGCCAGTAGGGTTATTCGGGTTGGCGACAAAGACCATCTTCGTTTTCGGGGTAATCGCGTCAGCCATCGCCGCGAGGTTATGCCGGTAATCGACGAGAGGGACTTCGATCGGTCTCCCGCCGACCGACTGTACCGCCATCGCATAGACAATAAAGGAAGGCCTTGCCATGACCGCCTCGTCGCCGGGGCCCATAAAGGTCCGCACGGCAATATCGAGGAGCTCGTTCGAGCCGTTGCCCAGAATCATCTCATCGAGCTCGACGGTAACGCCCTTCTTTGCAAAGCGCTCGGCAATGGCGCTCTTCAGATAGTAGCCGCCTCCCTCGGGATAGCGGTGGAGATCATACTCGGTATTCAAATAACCTTTTATAGCCTCAAGAGCCTTGGGGGAGGGACCCAGGGGATTTTCGTTTGAAGCGAGCTTTACCGATCCCTTGATGCCCAGCTCGCGTTCGAGCTCTGCAATCGGCTTTCCCGGTACGTAGGGTTTGATGACAGCGACGTAATCAAGCGGCTTTACCATTACTGCTTACCTCTCAATCTTTTCTCCGATAGGATAGGAACCCAGGTGCTTCAGATAGAGGCTGTGTTCCTTTACTTCATCTATCGCTTTTTTAATTTTTTTGTCTTCGATGTGGCCTTCCATATCGATGAAAAAGATGTATTCCCAGGCCTTCCTCTTGGAGGGCCTCGACTCAATTTTCGAGAGATTTATTTTTGCCGTCTTGAACGGAAGGAGCACTTCGTAGAGGGCGCCGGGCTTGTCTTTTACCGAAAGCAGTATGGATGTCTTATCAGCGCCGGTTTTTTTCAGGCAGCTCTTGCCGATCACCAGAAAGCGGGTGAAATTGTTTTTTCTATCCTCAATGTGACGCTCGATGAACTTGAGATCATAGAGCCGTGCCGCCATTTCACTCGCAATGGCGGCAGCCTCCTCGTCCTTTGCAGCGATTTCCGCTGCCTTTGCCGTGCTTGTCGCCTCGAAGAGGGAAACATGAGGCATGTTGTTCTCGAGCCATATCTTGCATTGTGATGTTGCCTGCGGGTGAGAGTATATCCTCTTTACCTTTGCCTTGTCTCCGCTCTTCGACAGGAGATTGTGTGAGATCTCAAGCATCACTTCAGCAGAGATCTTGAGGTCGTAATCCATAAAGAGGTCAAGGGTGGAACTCACCACACCTTCATTGGAATTTTCGATCGGCACCAGCCCGTAATCAGCCTTGTTTGCTTCCACCGCCTCAAAGACCGCCTTTATGCTGTCGACAGGAATAAACGCAGCGGAATGACCGAAGTATCTCAAAGCGGCGAGGTTGGTGAAAGTCCCCTCGGGACCGAGGTAGGCCACTTTGAGCGGCTCTTCTAATGAAAGAGATGCCGATATGATCTCCCTGAAGATCACTTTTATTGCATCGTTGGGGAAAGGCCCTTTGTTCAAGGAGGTAAGGCGCTCGATGATCGCCTTTTCACGTTCCGGCGAATGAAATTTGAGATTGGCCTTTCTCTTGATGGTGGCGATTTCGATGGCGAGACGGGCCCTCCTGTTCAGGAGCTCAAGTATCTTGTTGTCGATCTGGTCGATCTCATCCCTCTGCCGTTCAAATCCCAAAGGCTTCTTTTCTTTTTTAGCCATAGTCTCTAATATTACAGGAATAATCAGCAGTTTTTCAATGGAAGAGGGAGATGACGGCGGTGTCTTTGCATGTAGAGAGAGCGCGGGCGGGAACGGGTGCTGCAAGAAGCTTTTTACCCCCCTCCCACTCAATCTATGAACTATCCGGCTTAAATGATTTTGTGGAGCCGGATGATGTTCGGCTTTCCGAGGAAGGGCGAGCCCGCAACAAGGACGATGCTGTCCCCTCTCTTTATAAGCCGGTCTTTTATAAGGGATCTCTCGACCTCATGCATGCAGGGGTCTTCGAGTATCTTTGTTGCCTTGTATTTAATCAGCTTTCCGGTCACTCCCCAGTAGAGGGCCATCTGTTTCAGAACCTTTTCATCGGGGGTAAACGCAATAACCGGTACTTTGGGCCGGAATTTTGCGAGGAGGCGGGCGGTGTAGCCCCGATTGGTAAAGGCGACAATCGCCGTTGCACCGATGTCATGGGCCGCCTCTACCGCTCCGTCGGCGGTGGCCTCGGTAAAACGGTTGCCGACATCGTAGACAGAGGCGATCTTATGGATCAGATGTTCTTCAGTGTAACGGATGATGGTGTCCATCATCTGTACTGCCTCTACAGGATAATTGCCTGAGGCGGTCTCTGCCGAAAGCATCAGGGCATCGGTGCCGTCAAGCACCGCATTGGCGACATCAGAAGCCTCCGCTCTCGTCGGTTTGGTATGCTGTGTCATGGATTCGAGCATCTGGGTGGCGGTGATGACCAGCTTGCCTTTTCTGTTCGCCAGCTCGATCAGCATTTTCTGAATGACCGGCACCTTCTCTGCCGGCAGCTCGACGCCGAGGTCTCCCCGCGCCACCATGATGCCGTCGACCACCTCGATGATATCATTGATATTGTCGAGCGCCTCGGGTTTTTCGATCTTGGCAATAAGAGGGGGGAGGGTGAGATTCCTCCTTTTCGCCCAGCTGAACACGCGTTCGATATCATCCGCTGTCCGAACAAAGGATATCGCGATATAATCGACGCCCAGCTTGATGCCGAATGCGATGTCCTTCCGGTCTTTTTCAGTGAATGCATGGAGTGTTATCTTTGAGGCGGGGAGGTTGACGCCCTTCTTTGATTTGAGCGTGCCGCCCTCGATGACCCTGGCCCGCAGGGACTCCCTCGTCCTGTCGATGACCTGCAGTTTTATAAGCCCGTCATCAATAAGAATCATCTCGTTCGTTTTGACGTCCTGCAGGAGTGCCGGATAGGAGATGAAGAGTTTTTGGGCGGTGCTCGTATCTTTTCCAGGATAAAGGGAGAGCTCTTCTCCTGCTCTCAGCGGCAGGGCATCGCCCTCGACATTGCCGATCCGTATCTTTATCCCCTGCAGGTCCTGCAGAATGGCAACGGTCTTGTTCTGCCGCGCAGCCTCGGCCCTGACCAGAGCTGCGGATGCCTCATGCGTTTTGTGGTCAGCGTGAGAGAAATTCAGACGCGCGACATCCATGCCGCTCTTGATGAGAGCGCTCATTATTTTTTTATTGCTCGAGGCAGGGCCTATGGTGCAGACTATCTTGGCTCGTCTCATTGTACTCCTCATAATAATAATAATAAGGTGTTTGTAAGAGGATCAGGCCGCGCCGGGCCCTCTTTTGTGCAGCACACCTTCTGCCGATGATTCGAAAGAGGCCGGCCTCACAAGGGAAATATGGTGTTGCCACTCCTCGCCAAGCTCAGGAAAATCTGACCGGTAGTGGGCGCCGACGCTTCCTTTGCGCCGCAGCGCCGCCTCGGTAATCAGCAGGGCGACGGTGAGCATATTCTTCAACTCGTATTCGATGCGCGTCGAAAAATCCATCTCCAAGATAAAGCGCCACTCAAGGAGCTTCTCATAAGCTTCGGCAAGGGATGTCCCGTGCCGGATAATGCCGACCTTTTCCCACATGGTCCTTCTCAAAGTGGCCCGTATCTCTTCCAGCCCCTTTAGTTCGGAGGCCCGGAAACCCGGGAGCGCGGCGGAGGAAGAAGGCGCTTCCTCATTGGCGTATTGTGCAGCAGCTGCTCCTGCCCTGAAGCCGTAAACGAGGCCTTCGAGAAGGCTGTTGCTCGCAAGTCTATTGGCGCCATGCACGCCGGTGCAGGCGACTTCGCCTGCTGCGAACAGGCCGCTAATGGAGGTTGCGCCGTCGAGATCCGTTCTTACACCGCCGATCATGTAGTGTGCCGCCGGCGAAACCGGTATGAGATCTTTCGTAATATCCACGTCGTATTTGAGGCAGGTAGCATAGATCCTCGGAAACCGGTTCTTGATGAACTCCGCGCCGCGGTGGGTAAGATCGAGATACACATGACTGCTCGCGGTTCGCGCCATCTCCGATACGATCGCTCTCGATACCACATCGCGTGGTGCGAGCTCGGCGTCGGGGTGATAGAGCTTCATGAAGGTCTCTTTATGGATGTTTCTCAAGAGCGCCCCCTCGCCGCGCATTGCCTCGCTGAGCAGGAACTGGGGTGCCGCAGGTGCAAAGAGCGCCGTGGGGTGGAACTGGACGAACTCCATATCCTCGAGCACCGCGCCTGCCCGGTAGGCGAGGGCGATGCCGTCTCCTGTTGCCACCGCGGGGTTCGTTGTTCTCGAAAAGACCTGTCCCGCTCCTCCGGTGGCGAGTACCGTCGCCTTCGAAAAAACAGCGATCTTTTCGCTTCCTGCCAGTACGTATGCCCCTCTGCAGATTCCCTCATTGATGATGAGGTCAAAGGTGGCTGAGAAGGGCAGCCGCTGCATGTTCGGGAGTGTCTTAATCTTGGTGATCAATACCCGCACCAGCTCTTTGCCGGTCGAATCGCCGTGGGCGTGCAGAATTCTCCTCCTCGAATGGGCCGCCTCCATGGTGAAGGAGAGCTTTGTCCCCTCACGGTCGAACTCGGCGCCCCACTCGATAAGCTCATAGATTCTTTTGGGCCCCTCTTCGACAAGGACTCTCACTGCGCTCTCCTTGCAGAGGCCGTCCCCCGCCTTTATAGTGTCCTCAAAGTGGATGCCCACCTCGTCCTCGTCACTGAGGGCAACGGCGACGCCGCCCTGGGCGTATTCAGTGCTGCTCTCCGTCGGAATATCTTTGGTGACGACGACCACGCTGCCGTGGCGTGCGAGCTCGATGGCGGCCCTGAGCCCTGCTACGCCGCTACCGATGACGAGAAAGTCGGTGGTTATGCTTTGCATACGATATGTCCTAACTTATCGGTCAGTTTCATGTTCACGCTATAATCGACACGACAATCGATGAGCGCGGGAACGTTTTGCTCAAGGGCGGCTTTGAGCGTGGGGAGGAGGTCATCCGCTCTCTCGACCCGGTACGCCCTGCATCCGAACGATTCGCCAAGCTTGACGAAATCGGGATTTTTCACATTCACGCAGAAATCTCTTTTATATTTTACCATCTGTTTCCATTGGATAAGGCCATAGCAGCTGTCGTTGAAGATCACGGTGACGAAGGGGATATTCAGCCGCACCGCTGTCTCGAGCTCTGCCATGGACATGAGGAAGCCGCCGTCGCCTACTGCGGCGACCACGGCCCTCCCGGGATAGGCGAGTTTCCCGGCGATTGCGGCGGGAATAGCGAACCCCATGGAAGCGAACCCATTGGAGATTACCACGCTGGTGGGAGTGTAGGCAGGATAGAACCTGCCGATCCAGATTTTATGGGCGCCGACATCGCTGATGAGGATGTCCTCCCGCTGCAGCGCTTTCCGTATATCGAGGACGATGCGGAGCGGGCTGATTCCCTGCCCGCCGTTATAGAGGAGCGGATCGTTCCTGTCCTCCTCGATCTCCCGCTTCAGGCGGATGAAATAATCGGGATCTTTCTGGAAGTCGGCTGATGCGGTGATGGTGCACAGGGTTGTTTTAATATCGCCGACAAGTTCGAAGGCATTATATGAGGCATCGACTTCTGCCGGATTGGTATCGATATGGATGATCCGTTTGCTCGCATCCCAGTACTTGGGACTGAACTCCACAGGATCATAGCCGACAGCAATGATCAGGTCTGCCCTGTCGAGGCCGCACTGGACGTAATCCATGGACTGGAGCCCGATGGTCGAGATAAAGAGCTCGTCGTCCGCAGGAACGACGCCCATTCCCATGAAGGTGCAGATAACGGGAATGCCTGTCTGTCGTGCGAAGCGGAGTAGCTCTTCCGATGCGCTGTTGCGGATAACGCCGTCGCCAGCCAGGATCACCGGCATCCGCGCATCTCTCATCATCTGAACAGCACGCTTCACCCGTTTCGCATCGGGTGCCGGGTATTCGATCACCGAGAGCGGGAGAGGCGTACCTTCAGCCGGTGCATCGGCGATGTCTTCAGGCAATTCCAGGTGTGTAGGCCCTTTCTTTTCGAGCATGGCGATTTTGAAGGCCTTCCGAACCACCTCGGGGATGACCTGGGAGGCGCCGATTCGTGAGTTCCACTTGGTAATGGGTTTGAGCATCGAGAGGACATCGATGTATTGGTGCGATTCCTTATGCGCCCTGAGGAGCGATGCCTGGGCGGTGATGGCGAGCATGGGAGCAAAATCGAGGAGTGCATCGGCGATGCCGGTGACGAGGTTCGTTGCGCCGGGGCCGAGGGTGGAGAAGCAGACGCCCGGTGAGCCCGTAAGCCTGCCGTAGGCGTTCGCCATGAAAGCTGCACCCCGTTCGTCACGGCTGATGACCGTCTGTATTTTCGATGCCGTGAGGGCGTTGAGCAGCTCAAGGTTTTCTTCGCCCGGGAGGCCAAAGATAAAGCGAAGACCCTCATGTTCAAGGCATCGTACCAGGAGTTCCGCACCATTCATACTGTTCCGATTTTACCACATATTCGGGAAAGAGGAGGGGGGCCTGAGTAATGGAGCACTGAAATAGGGGAATTGAGTGATGGATAGTTATGTTTCAGGGCCGGCTTACATCTTGTGGCATTTCCCGCAATCTTTTGCCGTATTCGAGGGAAATGCCTTTTTGCCGTTGTGGCACACGCCGCAGTATTTACCCTCAATGAGCTCGACCATCTTCATCTTTGCGTAGTCCTTCTTCATCATGAACGGGTTGGGGTGACAATCAGTGCATTTCAGTCCCTGCGATGAATGGACCCCGCCGTCAAAGACAACGGTACTGCTCCCCGTCTTCCACTCCAGGATACGGCCCGTGGGAACTGCCAGGGCACTGCTGCCGAGTATGATTGCCATGACAATCGTCCCTGCCCCTACAATAAACCTTCTCATGGTGCTCCCCCTTGGACAAGTCTGTGAAACCTATTGTACTTATTATAATTCACAAATGTGAGAAGAGGAAACAATATTCTTCGGGGCTTGTAAATGCACCGACCCCCGTTCAATTGACTGCGGGGCGGATAATTCAATACAATTCTTAGATATTATAGAAAAGTATAGAAGGAGGAGGTCGAGAGGATGAGCGGAAAGGAAAAGGATGCTTCGTTAGAGGAGTCGCTGAAGGACTACAAGGGAAAGATCAATCCGGTGGTCAAGGGGACGCTTTCGTGGGACAGAGACCTGATTTTTGTGGGCCGGACCAATGAAGGATACGAGATTGAATTCGACGCCCATGTTCAGTGGGGCTGCAAGCCTACGGATGCACTTTTGCTGAGCCTCGCAGGATGCATGGGCATTGATGTCGTCATGTTCCTCCAGAAGATGCGGGTGGAGCTTGCGAACTTCAAGCTGGAGATCATCGGAGAGCGGAACCCTACCCCTCCGCAGTATTTTAAGGCTATCGAGATGATTCTGCATATCAGCGGTAAGAACCTCGATCCCAAGAAGGTCGACCGCGCTGTCTCCCTCTCGCACGAAAAGTACTGCTCCGTGTACAACTCTTTGAGAAAGGATATGGATGTAAAGGTGCGGTATATCCTCGAAGAAAAAGAGCCGCCGAAGGACGGCGTCAGCGATTAACATGAAAAATTTAAAAAGAAAAATTAAAAATTCCGGAGCTCCGTTGTTTACCTTTTCTCTTTGCCTTTTGAATCTTTCATGATAGGCATTGTCGTCTCGACAGAGATTGAAGCGGACCTCCTGCTCGGCCGGCTAGCCGGAAAAGAACGACTGTTGTTTCAACATAAGATATTCTATCGAGGTGCACTGAAAGGTAAGGAGACGGTGATCTGCATCTGCGGCATCGGGAAGGCCAATGCCGCCCACGGAACGACACTCCTGGTCGAGAAATGCAAGCCCGGATTCGTATATTCCATCGGCGTCGCAGGTGCTTATCCCTCATCTGGATTGGGTGTCGGAGATATTGCAGTGGCTGAAAGGGATATCTATGGTGATGAAGGATTGGCACTCAGGGGTAGTTTTTGCACAATGGAAACCCTCCGGCTACCGCTCCTCTCTGCCCCTGAGCATGCCTTTTACAACGAATTCCCCCTCGTGGTTCCTGACGCCCTCGGGAATTTCACCCCTCGCGGAAATTTTGTGACGGTCTCTTCCTGCAGCGGCACGCTGGAACGGGGATATGCACTTGAACAGCGCTTCCATGCGGTCTGCGAGAGCATGGAAGGCGCTGCCGTCGCCCACATATGCGCTTTGAACGGAATTCCCGTAGCAGAAGTGAGGGGGATCAGCAATATCATTGAGGACAGAACGGCGACACCGCTCAATAAGAACGATATCCTAAAGGCCTCCGAGAATGTACAGAGGTTTTTTTTAGAGAGAGTTATCGAGCGGTGATTTGAACTTTGGAGTTTGGGAATCGGCATTATGACATCGAGGAGCACAAGGGCGGGCAGCACGGCGACGGCAACAAGCAGCATGACATGATACGACTTCGAAGACCTAAAGAAGAAAAACGAAACAACAGTCACCCGCCCCCCCCCGATTTGGCACACACCGTTTAATAACAGCGATGAATTATCGACTATCCGGTCAATTTTGTAAAATCAGGCGGGATTGTCGTTCCGGTATAATGCCATGACATCTTCTCTCGTAACGACGGCCTCGACGAGGTTGTAAGGAACATTTATTTCTTTAATGCTTTCCTGCACCGCCTCATAGCCGCCCTCCTGTCTATCGACAAGGGCAATGACTTTGATGATTTCCAGGCCTGCCTCCTTCGCCTTTGTAATCGCTTCAATGGTCGATTTCCCCGTGGTGATTACGTCATCGACAATGATTACCTTATCGCCCGATTTCACATTTCCTTCAATCCACTGCATGGTACCATGGCTCTTGGCGGTTTTTCTGACGACGAATGCTTCAATAGGTTTTTTCTTGAGATACGACGTATAAGCGACGGCGTCAGCTATGGGATCAGCGCCGAGGGTAAGACCGCCGATACCGTTCACCGGCAGATCCTTGATCATCTCGAAGATGATATTCCCGATGAGGTACATGCCCTCGGGGTGAAGCGTGACGGCCTTGCAGTTGAAATAGTAATTGCTCATGCGTCCCGAAACCAACTTGAATACCGGCTCTTTGCTGTATTTAAATGCCTTGTCGTAAATGAGTCGAGTCAGTCGCTCCTTCATCGCATTCCTTTCGTTTTAGGGAGGTCCGATATTATAGCAAATCGGGACGGTACGTGGAGCAGCGTTATTTGACTTGCTCTTTAGACAACCGGTATTTTAGATAAATGAAACTGATACTGTTTGATATCGACGGTACGATTATGGACTCCGGCGGGGCTGGGACACGTTCTATGGACCTGGCCTTCAGAGAAGTCTTCTCGATTGATGATGCGTTCAGAGGCATCAGCATGGCAGGCAAGACGGACCTGCAGATTATTAAAGAATGCCTTGGGAAACACGGATTTCCGACCGATAACGGACTAGTCCCTCAATTTGTGAACGCATATGTAAGATACCTCGGGGCTGAAATTTCTAATAGCAACAGGCATCTCAAGCCCGGCATCCGGGAGGCCATTGAACATCTGAACGGAATGAACGAAGCCTGCCAGCTGGGGCTTTTGACCGGCAACATCGAGCGTGGTGCGCGGATAAAGCTAGGGGCCTTCAGCTTAAACGATTATTTTTCTTTCGGTGCGTTCGGCGATGATGATGAGGATAGGAACAAGCTGCTCCCTGTCGCTCGGGAACGGTTTGAGCAGAGGGCCGGTCACCCCATAGATTTCAAAGACTGCGTCATCGTGGGCGATACGCCGCGGGATGTCTATTGCGCAAAGCCCTACGGCGCATTCTGTATTGCGGTAGCCACCGGCCCTTATTCCATCGATGCTCTTCTGCAGGCAGGGGCGGATGTGGTGTTCGAGACGCTGTCTGATACAGAGAATTTCCTGAAGGCGCTGAAACTCGACTAGGGGAAGAAAGGCAGGAATGGGTGCGGAAAGAAGCTTTTTAGCGCTTCCTTCTACTTCCACCAAGACCTCACATTCTTGATAACTGCTCTTTAATTGAGAGGTGAGGCATATCGATATAGAATAAAGGCGCATGAGAAAGCTTCTTGGAGTGCCCGTTCCTGCCCGCGTCGCGTAAGTCCCGTAGTCGCTGTCGTAGCTATCTAATTGAGCCCGCTGATCTCTTTGATTGCTTCGCGCACGATCATTCTGACATCATCGTCCTCGTCGCTCTCGGCATTCAGCAGATAAGGGAGCGCATCTTTATGCTTGATGATATCCAGAAGGTTTGCACCGTCGCCGCGGACCGTGGGGTTCACGTCCTGTAAGAGAGAGGCAATATCGGGGATGAGCCTGATGAGCGGTTCGGGCTTTACCTTTGCCAGTTCTTCGACGAGCGCTGTTACCCCCAGCCGGACCCTAATCCGTTCGTCCCGTATCATATCGATGATCAGCGGATAGAGGGACGCATCGTGCTTGAACATATCGATGATATTTTCGAGGAATCCCTTCTCCATATAGTCGAGCACCATTTTTTTCAGTTCGGTATATTCCATTCCCTTTTCACCCATTCACCGGTTATGCTATCCGTGCCAGTCGAATTTTCTTCTCTTCCGGTGGAAGACATGCTTTTCCGCAGAGAGGGCTGCGATGCATCCCTGCGCTGCGGCAATGATGACCTGTCTGACCTCGGTGCAGGTCACATCACCCGCGCTGAAGACGCCGGGAAGAGAGGTCTCGGTCATTTTATTGGTCGCAATGCACCCATCCTCGCTGACCTCGACCGCCCCTTGCAGAAAATCGATGATGGGTTTGCTTCCGTGCAGATAGACGAAGACGCCGTCGAGAGCGAGCGTCGTCTCCCTCCCCTGTGCATCTTTGAGGCGCACCTTCTCTACGACCTCGGCACCTTCGATAGCGGTGGTGGTGTGGCCGAGGATCACTTTCAGGTTTTGAATGGCGAGCGTGGGATTGTCTTCCGCCACTTTCAACTTCTGTGAGGGGGCGATGAGGTACACTGTTTCGGCGAAACGGGTGAGCAGCCCCGCTTCTTTTACCGCCTCTTCGGAATCCCCGAGGACGCAGACGGTCTTGCCGCGGTAGAACGCGGCATCGCAGATGGCGCAATAGCTGACACCCCTGCCGAGGAATTCCGCCTCGCCCTTGATGGTCGCCTTTCTTCCCATGGAGCCGGTGGCGATAATCACCGTCTTGCCCTGGTAGGTCTTCTCCATGGTAAAGACCTCCTTAGTCTCCCCTTGGAGAGCAGCACCGATTACCTGGGCCTCGACATACTCCGCGCCAAAGCCGATGGCCTGTCTGCGGAAAATATCGAGCAGTTCCTTGCCGGACAAAGGGGTTTCGATGCCCGGGTAGTTTTCTATCAGGCTTGCGAAGGCGAGGGCGCCTGCAGTAGCTGATTTATCGAGGACAACGGTCTTCATCTTGGCCCGTGCTGCGTACTGTGCTGCACTGAGGCCGGCGGGCCCGCCGCCGATGATGATCACATCATAGAGAGTATCAGACATACGACCTCCTGGAAACGGGGAAATAAAGGTGGATATATTATAGCGTATTGTATCTCCTTTGTTCAGTCCAGCGCAGAGCATTCTCAGGGCAGACGCATCAAAACAGGACATGCACAATGAAGGCAGGGAGGGGGCGGAAAGAAGCTTAGAAATTCTGCAGGATCGTGTAGTAGGTATCCCGCTGCGCTGCTTTGAACCCGGCGCCCTTGATCGCCTGAATGATATCTTCCTTCGATACCGTGTAACTTACCCCTGCGGCCCTTACTACATTCTCTTCGATCATGGTCGAGCCGAAGTCATTGGCGCCGAAGCGAAGGGCAACCTGGGCGAGCTTCAGCCCCTGGGTGACCCATGATGCCTGGATATTCTTAATATTGTCGAGGTACATCCGTGAGAGGGCGAGCACTCTCAAATAATCAACAGCAGTAGCAGTGTTGATTTTTGATTGAGCTCCTGACTTCTGGCTCCCGGCCCCCGAATTCTGTTTTAAGAGTTCCGTGTTGCCAGGCTGGAATGACCAGGGAATGAACGCGGTGAACCCGCCGGTCCTGTCCTGGAGGCTTCTAAGAGCATCGAGGTGGTCGATGATATCTTCGGGACCCTCAATGCTCCCGAACATCATGGTGGCCGTGGTCCGCATCCCGATCTTGTGTGCCTCCTCCATGACTTTCAACCATTGGGAAGACTTTATCTTCTTGGGGCTCAGTACTTCCCGTACCCTGTCGGAGAGCATTTCAGCGCCGCCTCCGGGGATGGAGTCGAGCCCGGCTTGTCTGAGCACGGTCAGCGCCTCCCTGATCGTGAGGTGATGCTTTTGGGCGAGATAGGTGATTTCCGGTGGGGAAAAGCCGTGGACATTGATCGTATAGCGTTCCTTGATTGACCTCAAAAGGTCGACATAGTATTCCAAATCCAGATCGGGATGAA
Source organism: Nitrospirota bacterium (assembly GCA_040754455.1). Classification (GTDB taxonomy): domain Bacteria; phylum Nitrospirota; class Thermodesulfovibrionia; order Thermodesulfovibrionales; family Dissulfurispiraceae; genus JBFMCP01. The sequence goes on along the minus strand of JBFMCP010000001.1, from coordinate 214,325 downwards.
GGCCTCCCTGCAGGAGGATCTGCGTGCCGCCGAGAGCGATCGTCTCGTCGATCTTCTTGAATATCTCCTCTCTGGAGAGGATATAGGCATCGGGGCTGTCTGCCGACCGGTAGAAGGCGCAGAACGTACACTGGTTGATGCAGACGTTGGTATAGTTGATATTCCGGTCGACAACAAAGGTGACCACTCCCTCCGGGTGCAGGTCTTTTCTGATGGTATCAGCTTGTGCACCGAGGTCAAGCAAATCGGCATTTTTCAAAAGGTCTAATGCGGTCTGTTTATCTATTCTTTGTGTAATGTTATTCATAAACTTTTATGCGCTGGTAAAAGGCATCGCGCTCGACCGGGATTTTGCCGGCTTTTTTGATGAGGCCGATCAGCTCGTCTTTTGCCATTCCCTCGCCGGTCATGGCCCCCGCCATATGGGTGATCTTCTCTTCGATGATCGTGCCGTCGATATCGTCGGCGCCGAAGAGCAGAGCGACCTGTGAGATCTTTTCGCCGAGCATGATCCAGTAGGCCTTGATGTGGGCAAAGTTGTCGAGCACCAGCCTGCTGACGGCGATGGTCTTCAGGTCATCGATGCCGGATGAATACCATCCGCCGATTTCGGTGTTCTTCGGATGATAAGCGAGTGGAATAAAAGCCTGGAATCCGCCGGTCCTGTCCTGCACCTCCCTCAGCAGCATGAGGTGGTCGACCCGGTCCTCGATGCTCTCGAGATGACCATAGAGCATGGTGGCATTGGTCTTTATGCCGACGCTGTGCGCCGCCTCCATGATCTCACGCCACCGCCTGCCCGATATCTTTTCAGGGCAGAGCTTGTTCCGTATCTCTTCAGCAAAGATTTCCGCTCCGCCGCCGGGCATGAGTTCGAGGCCGCTGTTTTTGAGGGCCTTTAGGGTGTCTGTTACGGTAAGACCGCTGCTCTTTGCCATGTAATCGATTTCGACCGCAGTAAAGGCCTTGATCGCGAGAGTGGGATACTTTGCTCTTATTGCTCTGAGCATATCAAGATAGTGTTCGAAGGGCCAGTCGGGGTGCAGCCCTCCCACAATGTGGACTTCGGTAATATGATGCGCGCTTTTGAAGGCTGCGTCGAGCTTTGCAAGGATATCTTCGATGGTAAGCTCGAAGGCCCCTTCTTCTCCCTTTGAACGGCTGAAGGCGCAGAACTTGCAACGGTTGATGCATATATTGGTAGGGTTGATGTGCCGATTGACGATGAAATAGGCGTTCCTGCCGTTGTATTTTTCTGCAATGTTTGCGGCAAGCCTGCCCATGGTGAAGAGATCATCACTCCGGAACAGTTCTATGGCATCCTGCCTGGTGAGCCTCTCCCCGGCAAGGATTTTATCTCTGAGCAACTGCAGCATCCTTTCATTATAAAACAAAGCGGAGCGCCATTTCCTCCAATGGAGCCTCGTCTTGTTTTTCCGACTAGAGTTAAAATGTTAAAATACCTGGATGTCGAATCGTGAGTTAATCATTGAAGGGGCAAAACAGAATAACCTCAAGGACATTACGCTCCGGCTCCCCCATAATAAAGTCATTGTCGTAACAGGCGTTTCAGGATCGGGGAAATCCTCGCTGGCCTTCGATACCATCTTCGCCGAAGGTCAGTGGCGCTTCATCGAATCGCTGTCCACCTATGCGCGCCTCTTCCTTGAAAAGCTCGACCGGCCCGATGTCGACGCGATCTATAATATACGTCCCGCTATAGCGTTGGAGCAGAAAAACCCGGTCAAAGGCTCACGCTCTACCGTAGGGACGCTTACCGAGCTGTATGACCTCTTCAGAATACTCTACTCGCGGATTGCCACTCCCTATTGCCCGCGGTGCGGCAGAGAAATCAGGCGGTGGGACACCACGCAGATCGTTGCCGAGCTCCTCGAAAAACACCAGAACGGCAGGGCGCTGATCATCTTCGAAAGCTCCGAACCGCTCGAGATGCTGCGGCAGCGCGGCTTTCACCGGGTATGGTTTAATGGAGAGGCGGTGGACATCGCCGATCTTCCCGGGGACCATGCCGGCCCCACCGAAGTGGTGCTCGACCGGCTCGTGCTGCGGAACGAGCCGCGCCTGTCGGACTCTATCGAGATGGCATGGAAAGAGGGTCACGAGCGGCTGAAGGTTATTGTGCTCAAAGCGCACGAGACGCAGGAGATGATCGAGCTGAGATTCTCTTCGAAGAACACCTGCGACGAGTGCAACATTTCGCTTCCCGAGCCGACACCGATCTTTTTCTCTTTCAACCATCCTGTCTGCGCCTGCCCCGAATGCAAGGGGTTCGGCAATATCCTGATCTACGACGAGGACCTCATTGTGCCTGATCCATCGCTCTCGCTCGCAAAGGGGGCGATCGATCTCTGGGAAAAGCCCGGCTACAAATGGTGGAAGACCCAGATGATCAAGGGCCTCAAAGCCGCGGGCGTCGATGTCACTAAGCCGTTCAGTGAACTGACCAAACAGGAAAAGAGCCTACTCTTCAAAGGCAACGAAAAATTCTATGGCATTAATAGTTTCTTCGAAGATATGGAGAGCAAGCGCTATAAACTCCATGTGCGGGTACTGCTGAGCAGGTACCGGAGCCCGGTGACCTGTCCTAAATGCAAAGGGAAGCGGCTCTGCGACCAGGCGCTCGCCTATAAGATAGACGGCATCGATATCGCCCAGCTGTCCGAACTGCCGGTAGCGCAGACCCTCGAGTGGTTCAAGAACCTTCAGCTCTCCCCCATGCAGCGGGACATCGCCAAGGAGGCATTACGGCAAATCATCATGAAGCTCCGCTTCCTCGAGCGCGTCGGCCTGGAATACCTGACCCTGAGCAGGCAGGCGAAAACGCTCTCGGGCGGTGAGTACCAGAGGGTGAATCTCTCGAACCAGCTCGCCTCGGCGCTCACCGGCACGCTCTATGTGCTCGATGAGCCGACCATAGGTCTGCACCCGAGGGACACGAAGAGGGTCGCCGAGATCATGCGCGAGCTGGCATCGCTCGGCAATACCATTGTGGTGGTAGAGCATGACAAGGACATCATCTCATCCGCGGATTGGGTGGTGGAACTCGGTCCCTACGGCGGACACCTGGGCGGTGAGATCATCTTCTCCGGACCCATGAATAAATTTCTGAAGACGGACACGCTGACCTCGCGTTATCTGCGGGGCGACGGCAGTCATCATTATGCCGCTCATCAGCGGATCAAGGAACAGCTGCTGCGCTCTGAAGAGCGTTCGCTGATGCTCTACAATGCCACCGGCAACAATCTCAAGAATGTCACGCTCAGGATTCCGCTTGAGGCATTGACCGTTGTCACCGGCGTATCGGGATCGGGAAAGAGCAGCCTTGTGGTGGAAACGCTCTATCATGCACTCGCCCGCCACTTCAGAATAGAGCCGGAGCAGCCGCTCCCGCATAAGAAGATAGAAGGACTCGAAAGAATAAAAGGCGTGCGGCTTATCGATCAGAGCCCCATCGGGAAAACGCCGCGTTCGAACCCCATGACCTACCTCAAGGTCTTTGATGCTATCCGAAAGCTCTTCTCCCAGCAGCAGGAGGCAAAGGCCTACGGCTTTTCGCCGGGCTTCTTCTCCTTCAATGTTCCCGGCGGGAGGTGCGAGGCATGCGAGGGCGAGGGATATCAGAGAATGGAGATGTACTTCTTCGAGGACATCTTCGTGACCTGCGAAGAGTGCAAGGGCAAGCGCTACAAGCCTGAGGCGCTCCGGGTGAAGTACCGCGGCAAGAGCATCAGCGATGTGCTGAGCATGACCGTCGATGATGCCCTCGAGCTCTTCACCGATGTGCCGGAAGTGAAGCAGAAGCTCGCCCTGATGCGCGACATCGGCCTCGGCTACATACGGCTCGGGCAGTCCGCGACGACGCTTTCAGGCGGAGAGGCGCAGCGGTTGAAGATCTGCGCAGAGTTATCAACAAACTCCAGAGCGCTTGAACGGGGCGTCCTCTATATCCTCGATGAGCCGACCGTAGGTCTTCACTACAACGATGTCATGCTCTTTATGCGCATCATCCGCAAACTCATCGACGGCGGCAACACCGTTGTCGTCATCGAACACAACCTCGACGTTATCGAGCAAGCCGACTGGATCGTGGACCTCGGCCCCGAAGGCGGCGACAAAGGCGGCATGATCATCTTCGAAGGCACACCGGAAGAATTGAAAAACGCGCCGAAATCGTATACCGGAAAGTATCTGAAGAAGTCGTAGTTTAGTACACCTGCTATCGAGCGGAAATGGCAAGAAGGGAAACGGAGGATTAACGAATGAAGTCCGCATCGGCGGGGTGTTGTCTTGTCATTGCGAGGAGTGAAGCGACGTGGTAATCTCTCCGTTGATCTTCTATGCAGCAGTAAAAAGACGAGATTGCCGCGCCCGATAAGGCCGGGCTCGCAATAACGAAAAGTATGCGCCTTTCTGCCTGTACTACGCGATAGTTCCAGATCACGATAACTGTGTCTTTCAGCTTCTAGTATTCCAATATAAAGGATGTTCAGAATAGAAGATTTACATAAGAACTCTTCGAGAACCAATTGCAATGTGCATGCACAAGTCTGCTCGGCAAGGCGTGATCGCCATTGCTGTCTTCATCGGGGAGATCGCACGTGCTGTTGCTGTTGAGGTCCCAGCAGGCAAGGCCATTCGCTCCGGCTACTCCCTGCGGCCCTTCTGGCCCGGTTGGTCCGGCAGGGCCTGCCACGCCCTGTATACCCTGTGGTCCCTGAGGACCTTGTGCACCAGTAGCTCCGGTGTCACCTTTCGGTCCCTGCGGTCCCACTGCTCCGATCGTCAGGCTGTACGCATCGTAATGCTTCACCGCAGTGCCGGTCATAACGGTCAGCTTATAGCTGCCGTCTGCAATGTCTGCTGGCAGCCACGCCACAATCTCAGTTTCGGAGTACGGCAGAATGAGATCGAGTTTGCTGCCCCCAAGATACACTTCCGGCTGGCTCCCGTTGTCGAAGTTTTGCCCCTTGATCGTGAGCGTGCCGCCATCGAGGTCTACTGTCACCTTCTCAATGACAAGGTCAAGGCCCGACGGCGTGTCGTCCCATTTTGCCGCCATTGCCGGCTGCACAGCTAATGCAATGACTGATAAAACCAGTGCTGCAAGTAAGACTGCCCTTCTGAAACATCTCCCGTTCATGCCCGGTCCTCCTCTGAATAATGAAATAAAATGAAATTACTGCCAGGGACGTAATAAAACCGTTTCCTTCAGAAAAGGATTGTACCAGACGGCTGGTCACCGATTAGTCACGGATTCCGCTATGCTTCAAAATAAAGAGGGCCGTTAACAGGGGGAAATAGAAGGGGAGTGAATCCGGCAGGGGAATGTTTTATTAAAGTAAAATAGGCATATATGCCGGCCACGCCTCCTGCTGATGGATCAGAACTTAGTCTCTATGCTCACCCCGCGTAGCGAATAGAATTCTCGTAGCCGCCGACATAAGCGTATCCTCAAAATCTAACGAAAGCTTTGCAGAGTTCCCCGTCGGCTTGCCGCGGGGAGGTTCACTCTGACGCTTTCTTCGGCAAGCCTTCAGATACGCACTATCCTTGACGGTGGAGAGTCGGGGATAATCGGAGATCACATGAGCTGCCGCGGACGATTCCATAGATGAAAACTTTCAGAAAGAAGTTAACTTTTCCATTTAAGATTATAATTTATCTTATGCACTGGCCGAAGGACATAGAAGAAGCCAGGGATATTCAGAACCGGCTCAGAGAAGAGGTGAAGGCCGTTCCCCTTGATCGTGAGCTGTCGCTGATTGCCGGTGTCGATGCGGCGTTTATGGGTGATACGATTATCGCGGCTGTATGTCTTTATAAGTATCCTGAAATAACTCTGATCGAAGATGCTCATGCAGTCGAGAAGGTCACCTTCCCTTATATTCCCGGATTCCTGTCGTTCAGAGAGGGGCCTGCATTCATTAGTGCTGTTAACAAACTAAGCGCAAAGCCTGATGTCCTCCTTATTGACGGGCAGGGGATCGCTCATCCTCGCGGATTAGGCATCGCGTCGCACATCGGCGTGTTGCTCGATATGCCGACGATAGGCTGCGCGAAGTCGTTGCTTGTCGGCAGATATGAGGCACCGGGGAATAAAAAAGGCTCGTGGTCTCCTCTTAAATATAAAGGAAATGTTATCGGCGCGGTTTTGAGGACGAGGGACAACACGAATCCGGTGTTTGTTTCAGTGGGACACAAAATTGATCTCGAAAGCTCAATAAAAATCGTTTTGAGCTGCACCGGAAAATACAGAATCCCCGAGCCGGTGCGGAGGGCAGATATGCTCTCCAAGAAACTCAAAATGGAGCTGTAAATAAGAAAGGCCTGCCCTTAGCGGACAAGCCTTTGAGGTTTAGCTTAGGTACCTCGGCTTTTTTCCTGATACCAGCACGGTATCTTCCAGCATCGTTTCTTTGATCTCTTTGAACCCGAGCTGCTTCAACCACTGTTTCATTTCCGCAGGGGGATAGCAGCGTCCGGCCGGTGTGTTCACGAGCATGTTGACTGAAAACAGTGCGGCCGGAAGGGGGGCGGTCATGGTCGTATCAATAAAGAACTCATGGATTACCACCCTGCCGCCGGGGTTCAGCGCCTCTTTGCATCTTCTCAGAGCGATGAGGCTCTCCTCAACGGAAAAAGCATGGAGCAGCTGACTCATGAGGATGAGATCATAGGTGCCATTGATGCTGTCGGAGAAGATGTTGCCCTTTATGAAACTGATATTCTTCAGTCCCGACTTCTTCACCATCTCTTTTGCGACGTTTATGGTTTCGGGCAGGTCGAAGATGGTGACATCGATTCCTCTCTTCGCCAGTTCTATTGCATAGGTGCCGGGGCCGCCGCCGAGGTCCATCGCCTTCTTTACACCCTTCAGACCTATGGCATCAATGACCGGGGGTGCCTTGAAGACCGCGATGTTGTGCATTCCTTTAATAAAGGAGGCGTGGTCGCGGCCTCTGGCGCTGGGCTTCCCGGTCTTTACGATGGCATCCAGGTCAGACCACTTCTGCCAGAGCGCATCGGCGTGCCTTATGATGTCGCCCTGATAATAAGGGCTGTCCTTTACCAGAAAGCGCGTTGCGAGCGGCGTGTTCTTATAGGTTTTAGCAGTTTTTTTCAGCAAGCCGAGCCCGACCAATGCATCGAGCATGATCCCGGTGGCCCTTTTATCCGCTTTGATCGCCTTTGCGACCTGATCGGCGGTTTTCGGTGTCCCGAGGTGATCGAACACTCTGTAATTGTTGGCGGTGAGGATCACCCGCGGGGCCCAGAAGCCGCCCCAGAATTTTCTCAGCTCTTTTGCCTCTTCCTGTATTCCCATGATATTACTTCTCCACGATCTTGACTTTCATCTCGAGACGCTCGTTGGGATTGTCATTCCGGTCCCTCGGCTGGCTCACGATCTTATCAGCTACTTCCATGCCCGAAACAACCTCGCCGAAGGCGGTGTATTGCCTGTCGAGAAAACGGGCATCGGCAACACAAATGAAAAACTGCGACCCTGCGCTGTCGGGATGTCCGGACCGCGCCATGGAGAGGGTGCCGCGCTTGTGCGGCGTTGCATTGAATTCAGCTTTGACGGTATATCCGGGGCCGCCCATGCCGTGCCTCGATTTGTCGGGATCCTTTGAGTTGGGGTCGCCGCCCTGGATCATGAAGCCGGGGATGACGCGGTGGAAGGTGGTGCCATCGTAGAATCCCTTTTTTGCGAGCTCGATGAAATTGTTCACGTGGTTGGGGGCAACATCGGGGAAAAACTTGAGCTCCATATTTCCGAACTTAGTTTCGATGATTGCTCTGGTTTCAGCCATTTTTTTGATCTCCTCTCTGGTGAATTTTCTGTTCTTAGGCTCGGCGTAGGCAGAGATGCCGAGCAACAAGGTCAAGGCAAGTACAAGGGCCACTCTCAAATATCTCATACTACCTCCTCGTAAAAGGTTGAAAAGTATTATTGCATATCTGAGAGCCTTTCACAACCTTAGGAAGTACTGCTTTGGTTCCATAACCTGATTGTCCTCGCAATGTTAGAATAATACATGAGCCTTATCATCAAAGAAGTACATGCCAAGTCCGTCCTCTCGAAGTCCGGGATCCCCGGTGCCGATTACTGTCTCAATCCCTATACAGGATGCTCTCACGCATGCCGATATTGTTACGCCACATTCATGAAGAAATATACCAACCATCCCGAACCGTGGGGGACGTTCGTTGATGTGAAGGTGAACGCGCCGGAGGTGCTGAAGAAACAGCTCGGCAGAGCAAGGAAAGGCACGGTTATGGTCAGCTCCGTCACCGATGCCTACCAGCCGGTTGAGGCAACGTACCGGCTCACCAGGCAGTGTCTCGGGGTGCTGCTTGAACATCAATTCCCGGTGAGCATACTCACCAAGTCTCCGCTTGTCGTGCGGGATGCTGATCTGCTTGCACAATTCGAAGACGTCGATGTAGGCCTGACCATCACGACCGATGACGAGAGGATGAGGAAGATCTTCGAACCATATGCTCCACCGATTACGGAGCGGGTGAAGGCATTGCGTGAATTGCATGAGAAGGGAATACGAACCTATGTTTTCATCGGCCCGCTGCTGCCGATGGACCCTGATGTGCTCGTGGACCTCATCCGCCCCTCTGCAGAGTATGTGTACATCAGCCGGATGAATTACTACTCGAAGACAGCCCACCTCTTTGACCGTCTGAAACTCCGCCAATGGCTTGATAAGGGCTTCACCGGCACAATTGTCGAACGGCTGAAGAAGGGATTCGGAAAGCAGGCATCCCTCTGCTGATATAGGACTTACGCGTTTGGGAATAGTTTTGGAATGCATGCAGAGGTGGATAACGGGAGGGGATCGTCGAAGTTCGGTATTCCCGAATCGACTGCACGTCTGAAGCCTGTTGCATTCGGGAAAAAATAGCGATATCATTTGAGTAGACTATTGTCTGCGGAGGTATAACAATGATATCGCATGAGGAGATTGCAAAGCTTGCCCATGAGTTGTACGAAAAAAGCGGCAGGGTACCGGGCCGCGACCTCGAGAACTGGTTTGAGGCGGAACGCATCTTGAGGCAACGCCACGGCAATGGCGGCGAATCCCGCGGCGGCAACGGCGAAGAGGCAAAGGCCGCAGCGAAGAAAAAAGCGCCTGCTCATGCGGGCGTGAAAAAAGCCGGATCCAGGAAGGCCGCCGCCAAAAAGACGACGAAGAAAAAAGTCGAGACCGAGTAGTGCATGCACGAGGCGCGGCTCTACGAAAAGACCGGCGATGGAAAGGTAAAATGCTTCCTCTGCCCCCAGTACTGCTCCATCTCACCGGGAAAGCGGGGGATATGTGCAGTACGGGAGAACAGGGAGGGCGTGCTCTACACCCTTGTTTACGGAAAAGTGGCGGCAAAGCATGTCGATCCCATCGAGAAGAAACCGCTCTTTCACTTTCATCCAGGCTCACGGTCCTATTCCATCTCAACCGTCGGCTGCAATTTCAGATGCATGCACTGCCAGAACTTTACTCTCTCGCAGTACCCGAAAGAGCATCCCGACATCCCCGGCGAAGACATGACGCCCGAGGCGGTGGTGAATGAGGCTGAGCGATCCGGCTGCATGAGCATATCCTATACCTATACCGAGCCCACGATTTTTTTTGAATTCGCTTACGACTGTGCACGTCTCGCCCACCAGCGGGGAATAAAGAATGTCTTCGTCAGCAACGGGTATACCAGCCCTGATGCAGCGAGGCTTATCGCACCCTATCTTGATGCCAACAACATCGATCTGAAGGGCGATGATGCATTCTACAAAAAGATCGTAGGAGCAAAGCTGCAGCCGGTGCTCGATACCATCAAACTTATGAAGGAACTGGGAGTATGGGTTGAGGTGACGACACTCATTATCCCCGATTATAATGATTCCGACGAATTCCTGACATTCGCTGCGGAATTTATAAAGTCCGTTGATCCCGCTATCCCCTGGCATGTGAGCCAGTTCTATCCCACCTATAAGTTGCTGGACAAGCCGCGCACCCCGCTTGCGACGCTCCAGAAGGCACGCGAGATCGGCAAGAGGGCAGGGCTGAAGTATGTTTATGAAGGAAACGTGCCCGGCAGGGGCGGCGAAAATACCTATTGCCCCTCCTGCGGCGAATTGCAGATCGAGCGGATAGGGTATACTTTGAGCCTGATCAAGATGAAAGGCTCGAAATGCAGCAACTGCGGTGCAACCATCGACGGCATCGGCATGCCCTGACAGCATATTCTAAACCCGAAATCCTAAACGAAATAAGACATATGCGTTGTGGAACTGCTCGGAGCATGCAGAGGCAGGAAGGGGCACTCCAGGGAGCTTTCTCATGCGCACTTATTGGAATAGAAATGCCTCACTCTTTATTAAAAATAGTTGTTATCAAGAATTTGAGGTCTTGGTGGAAGAACAGGAGGCGCGAGCAAGCTCCTTTCCGTACTCCTTCCTGACTTCATCGCGCATGTCCTATCAGAATAGATTTTGTAATTTGTTCGAATTTAGAATTTTCCTGAAGGATATTTGATATAATGGCACTATGTCAGAAGAGCACCGTATCGAACATGACAGCATAGGAGAGATCAGAGTGCCTGCGCATGCCTATTGGGGAGCCCAATCGCAGCGGGCAATCGAAAACTTCTCTGTAAGCGCACCCGCCTTTCCCGAAGTACTCATCCGCTCAATCGCTATCATTAAATACGCAGCCGCAGTGACCAATACCGGCCTCGGCCTGCTTCCGAAGGATTTGTCCGATGCCATGCTCCAGGCCTGCAAGGAAATCATCGAAGGCAGGCATAAGGACCATTTCCCTCTCGGCATTTTCCAGACCGGGAGCGGCACCTCGACGAATATGAATGTCAATGAGGTCGTTGCGACGCGGGCGAACGAGAGACTCACCGGGAAGAAAGTAACCACTGCGCCTGTCCACCCCAATGATCATGTGAATAAGGGACAATCTTCGAATGACGTTGTCCCTTCGGCAATCCGCATAGCGGCATACCTCGAGGTACGAGATAAACTTCTCCCCTCGCTCAAACATCTGCATGGCGCCATTGCCGAAAAGCAGCAGGAGTATAAGGATGTCGTCAAGACCGGCAGGACCCACCTTATGGATGCGGTGCCCATCACCTTCGGGCAGGAAATGTCAGGATGGGCTGCGCAGATCCAGTTCGGTATCGAAAGAGTCGAGAGTGTGTTGCCGAGGCTGGCGCAGCTTCCCCTCGGCGGCACGGCGGTCGGCACCGGCCTCAATGCACACCCGGAGTTCGCCGATGGTGTTATCGGTACCATCAGCGAGATGACCGGGATTCCTTTTGAGAGGGCCCGCAATAATTTTGAAGCCCAGGCTTCGATGGATGTCACCTCAGAGCTTTCGGGACAGCTCAAAACGGTTGCAGCGAGCCTTATGAAAATCGCCAATGACCTGCGGCTCATGAACAGCGGGCCTCATTCAGGGCTCGCCGAAATACAATTGCCCGCCCTTCAGCCGGGCTCATCCATCATGCCGGGAAAGATCAACCCCGTGATCCCCGAAGCAGCGCGCATGGTCTGCGCGCGGGTCATCGGCAACGATACGACAATAACGATCTCCTGCTCTCTCGGCGAATTTGAATTGAACACCATGCTCCCGGTGATCGGCTTTACGCTCCTCGAATCCATCGAAATGCTCTCGATCGCCATGAGAGTGCTTGCCGACAAAGCGATCAAAGGCATGGTCGTCAATGTTGGTCATATCCAGGACCTCCTCGATAAAAACCCCGTCATCGCAACTTCGCTCGCCCCTGTCCTCGGCTATGAGAAGGCTGCCGAGCTGATCAAGAAAGCGGTAAAAGAAAAGCGTAAGATCAGAGATGTCGTCCTCGAATCAGGGCTCCTCTCCGAAAAAGATATTGATGCCTATCTTGATGTGAAGAGGATGGTGTAGTAAAGAAGCCCGGCGGCGTAGGATATTCCGAGCCTCTTTATTCCTTTAGTGGACTGATAGCTTAATGCCGCGCCAGCCCTGTCTTCTTCGCCGTTTCGGCAACCGCATGGGCAACAGCAGGGATTACCTTCCGGTCGAAGATACTCGGTATGATGTAATCCTCGTGCAGCTCGTCATCTTTTACGATGTACGCGATCGCCCGGGCTGCGGCGAACTTGATCTCTTCATTAACGCCTTTTGCCCTCACATCGAGCAGTCCTCTGAAGATTCCCGGATAGCTGAGCATGTTGTTGATCTGATTGGGATAGTCGGAGCGTCCGGTCGCGAGCACCCGGGCGATGGGAAGCGCTTCCTCGGGCGCTATCTCGGGTTCGGGATTGGCAAGGGCGAAGACGACGGGTTCTTTTGCCATTCTCCGTATATCATCGGCATTGATGATGTTGGGGACCGAGAGCCCCAGAAAGACATCCGCTCCCTTCAGGGCGTCGGCAATGCTGCCTTTGACCTTTCTCGGGTTGGTCTGTTTTGCGAGGGCCTTTTTATAGGGATTCATGTCATTCTTCCGACCCTCATAAATGGCGCCCGCCCGGTCGCAGACAACGATGTCCTTGATCCCGTATTTGGCAAGCATCAGGGCATTTGCCATACCCGCTGCACCGGCGCCGGAGATAACGATCTTGAACTTCTTTATGTCTCTTTTCGCCAACCTTGCCACATTGATCAACGCGGCAAGGACGACCACCGCAGTGCCATGCTGGTCGTCGTGGATAACGGGGATATCGCAGATCTCTCTGAGCCGCTTTTCGATCTCGAAACAGCGGGGGGCCGAGATGTCTTCGAGGTTGATGCCGCCAAAGGGTGTGGAGATGTTCTTAACGATCGAGACGATCTCCTCGGTATCCTTTGTCGTGAGGGCGATGGGAAAGGCGTCGATCCCTGCGAACTCTTTGAAGATCATCGCCTTGCCCTCCATTACCGGCATGGCCGCCTTGGGGCCGATGTCGCCGAGACCGAGCACTGCGGTGCCGTCGGTGATGACGGCAATACAGTTCCCTTTTATCGTATAGCGGTAGACGTGCTCGGGATTCTCGTGGATGTCCCTGCAGACCCGCGCAACCCCCGGCGTATACACCTTCGAGAGATCGTTCCTGTCTCTTACCGGGATCTTGGTGCGCACTTCGATCTTTCCTCCCTCATGGGCAGTGAACGTGCGGTCCATAACACGGAGGACCTTCACCCCGTCGATATTCCGGATCGCCCGCACGATCTTCTTCTCATGCTCGTCATCGCGGGCATTTACTGTGATATCTCTGATTATTTTTCCTTTTTCCACCCGGACGATATCGATGGAGCCGAGGTCTCCCCCTGCATGGCTGATGGCGGTGGCAATCTGTGCAAACATACCGATGCGGTTTTCTATTTCCGCCCTGATGGTTATGCTATAGCTTGGGCTCGGGACGTGTGGCATATTGACCTCCTTAAATAATAATGTATCATAACTTTTTGTGCTTAATCTAAAGCTTAAAATTTAATCTATTTATTGGCACTTTGCTGTCAATTTTCGACTCAGTTACAATTGTGTTCTCAATGCATTTCTATTTATTATGTTTTCATCGGCATTATAAATTTCATTATCAAGGCGCGTCAATATGGATTTTTTTCGACAAAATGTGTAATCATGTAACAGCATACGATTTTGTATGGCAGGGGGGGATGAGGAAGAGGGGTTATGACCCACGATTTTGACACACTTATCATAGGTGCAGGACTTGCCGGTTCAAGGGCAGCCATTGAGGCCTCCCGGCATGGTTCAGTGGCAGTACTTACCAAGCTCTATCCCACCCGTTCACATTCGGGCGCTGCACAGGGCGGCATCAGTGCAGCCCTCGGCAACGAGGAACCCGATTCCCCGGAATGGCACTTCTACGATACCACCAAAGGCAGCGACTTCCTCGGCGACCAGGATGTGATTCAGGTCATGTGCGAGGACGCGATCCGTACCATTGTCGAGCTCGAGCATCTCGGAGTCCCCTTTTCGAGAACGCCTGAAGGCAAGATCGCCCAGCGGCGGTTCGGCGGCCATACCAAAGAGTTCGGCGCCGCGCCGGTGCGGAGGGCATGCTACTCTGCCGACAGGACCGGCCACGCAATCCTCTTTGCGCTCTATGAGCAGAGCGAGCTCCATGGCGTCAATTTCTTTCCCGAATTCCAGGTCCTCGACATCGTGGTCGAAGACGGTAAATGCTCGGGCGCAATAGCCCTCCATCTCAAGACCGGCGAACTCCATGTTTTCACTGCAAAGGCAACGCTTGTTGCGTCAGGCGGCTATGGCAGGATCTTCAAAACAACATCGAATGCCATTGCAAGCACCGGCGACTGTTTGAGCATCTTGTTTAATCGAGGAATCCCCCTCGAAGATATGGAGTTCTTCCAGTTCCATCCCACTGGACTATATGGCCTCGGCATATTGATTACCGAAGGAGCAAGGGGCGAAGGCGGCATCCTGCTCAATGACAGGGGCGAGCGTTTCATGGAACGGTATGCGCCGACCATCAAAGACCTCGCACCCCGTGATATGGTTTCGCGGGCGATTATGACCGAGATCCGCGAGGGCAGGGGAATCGGCGGCAAGGATTACGTTTACCTCGACCTCAGGCATCTGGACAGGAAAATCATCGAAGAGCGGCTCCCCGAGATCTCGACCTTCTGCAAAATCTATATGGGTATCGACCCCAGCGAAAAGCCGATTCCGATACTCCCGACAGCTCACTATGCTATGGGCGGTGTCCCGACCGATGTGGACGGCAGGGTCCTCAAAAATGAGAAAGGCGCAGTGGTGGAAGGGCTCTACGCTGCGGGCGAATGCGCCTGCGTTTCGGTCCATGGCGCAAACAGGCTCGGCTGCAACTCCCTCCTCGATACGGTAGTGTTCGGACGGCGGGCAGGTATCGCCATAGGCAGCTTTATCAAACATGCAGAAAAGAGTAAAGTCGCTGCTGCAGAGATCGATAAGGTAAAAGAAAGCATCAACACTATTATGAACAGGAAGGATGGCGAACAGGCAGGGGCAGTGCGGAAAGAGTTCCAGTCGTTGATGATGGATAAATGCTCGGTTTACAGGAATGAGCGTGACCTGACTACCCTTGTGCAGGAGCTGCAGCCCTATAAAGAGCGGGCCGGAAGGCTGGTGATCAAGGACAAGAGCAAAACCTTCAATACCGAACTCCTTGAGGCAATCGAGCTGGGCCATCTCATAAATCTTGGAGAGGCCATTGCCGGCTCGGCCCTGCAGCGGAAAGAGAGCAGGGGAGCACACTCACGGGAGGATTATCCCAAGCGGGATGACGCTAACTGGCTGAAACACACCTTTGCTTTCAAAGCCGAAAAGGGGATTGAGTTCAGATTCAAGCCGGTGACCATTACCCGGTTCCAACCGGTGGAGAGAAAGTATTAGAGGAGCCTTGTGGAGAAATATATTTTCAGAATAAAAAGGGTCGATCCGGAAAAGGATACTGCGCCGCGGTGGGAGGACTTCTGTGTCGAGATGGTCCCGACGCAGCGGGTACTCGACGGACTGATCAAAATCAAGGATGAACTGGACGGCAGTCTGACCTTCCGCCGTTCCTGTGCGCACGGGGTCTGCGGTTCCTGCGCTATGAAGATCAACGGCAAGAACGGCCTTGCCTGTCAGACGCTCATTAAGGATGTCCCGCTCTTCTATCCCTCTTCGTCCCGGTGCGGACATAAGAGGGCTGCTGACAGGGATATTCGAGAGCGCATCGGAATGATCGTGCTCGAGCCTCTTCCGGCGCTGCCGGTCATAAAGGACCTTGTGGTCGACATGGAGCCTTTTTTTGCAAAGAACCAGAAGATACTGCCCTATCTTATTAACAAAGAGACGCCTCCGGAGCGTGAGCGGCTGCAGAGCCCCGAGGACCAGCAGAAGATACTCCAATCCATCACCTGCATTATGTGCGGCTCCTGCACTACCTCGTGCCCGAGCTTCTGGGCGGATAAGGAGTATCTCGGCCCTTCTGCCATGCTCAAGGCGTACCGGTTTATTTTCGATACGAGAGACAGGGCAACGGACGAGCGGCTCAAGAGCGTTACCCAGATGCACGGACTCTGGCGGTGCCACTCCATTTACAATTGCGTCGAGGTATGCCCCAAAGAGATCGATATCACGAAACATATCATCAAGCTGAAACAACTGGCAGTGAAGAAGAAGGTGCGATAGTATTCAGTAAAACATCATACAAGGAGGACGAGATGAAACGGTTTTCATTAGTGATGGCGCTGGCATTTCTCTTGAGTCTTGCTGTTGCAGGTGCGTATGCAGCAGAGCCCCTGACTCTTATTATCCCTCTTCCCCTCACCGGCTCGCAGGCGAAGTTCGGTGAGATGGAAAAGAGATCGTACGAGATCGCCAAGGATGAGATCAACGCCAAAGGCGGTATCAAGGGTAGAAAAGTCATCCTTGAATTCGAGGACTCCCAGGGCAAACCCGAAATCTCGCGGGCCATTGCAGAGAAGGTCATTGATGTCAAAAAGCAGCCCGTCATTTTCGGCGACTACAGCTCATCCAGCTCCAAGGCGATCGCGGCAGTTGCTGAAGAAAGAAAAGTCCCCTATCTCGTTGTTACCGGTGCGGCTGATGACATTACCCAGCAGAAATATAAATATGTCTTCCGCATGAATCCGTCGAACGCCTACTATGCAAGCGGCCTTATGTCGTTCCTCAAGGAAGTGGTCAAGCCGAAATCTATTGCTATTGTGTACGAGAGTTCCGACTTCGGCACTTCCGGTGCAGAGGATATGGTGAAGCAGGCCGGGAGATCGGGCATGAAGGTGCTCGTAAAAGAGAAATACGAAAAGGGAGCGGTGGACTTTAAACCTATCCTTTCGAAGGTGAAGGCCGCCAACCCTGATGTCATCTATATGGTGTCCTACGTTATGGATGCGGCGCTGCTCATGCGGCAGATCAAGGAGCTCAGAATCGATGCCAAGCTTTTTGCGGGCGGCGCCGCGGGATTCGCGCTTCCCGAGTTTGTCGATAACGCGAAAGACGCCTCTGAATACGTGGTGACCGCAACCCTCTGGAGTCCGCAGGTTAAATATCCGGGAGCAAAGGAGTTTGCCGAAAAGTATAAGAAGCTTTACGGCGACTACCCATCCTATCACGGTGCTGAAGCGTACTCCGCGCTGTATATCATCAAGAATGCCATTGAGCGGGCCAAGAGCATGAAACCCGAAGACATTCGCGCTGCGATGAAGGCCACCAACATGACGACCGCCTTCGGTCCTGTCAAATTCGAGGACAAAGAAGGGTACCAGAACCAGAACTTCATGGATACCCTCGTGCTGCAGGTGATCAAGGGCAACCACGAGACCATATGGCCGCTCAAATACGCGAGCCAGAAATATGTGTATCCCATACCGAAATGGAGAGAGAGAAGATAGTTTTATGCGTTTCCCATATACATTAAACAATGCAGTGCCCTCTTTTGCAGGAGGGCGCTGCAGGAATGATCGGGGAGTGTAGCGATGTCCGCAGCACAGGTCGAAGTCCTCTTGCAGACACTCATCGCCGGTCTCTTGTTGGGCGGCCTCTATGCCCT
Source organism: Nitrospirota bacterium (assembly GCA_040754455.1). GTDB lineage: Bacteria > Nitrospirota > Thermodesulfovibrionia > Thermodesulfovibrionales > Dissulfurispiraceae > JBFMCP01. Next base: position 196,747 of record JBFMCP010000001.1, on the reverse strand, counting down.
CATCGGTATCGGCATGACCATCATCATGGGTGTGATGAAGATCATCAACCTCGCCCACGGCGAGCTCATGATGGTGGCCATGTATATCGCCTACTGGCTCTTTGCGCTCTTCCATATCGACCCGTATCTCTCGGTCTTTGTTGCCGCGCCTGTGCTGTTTCTCCTGGGCGTCGGCCTTCAGAAATTTCTCATTACACCGGTGCTCAAGGTGGACTCGATCCTTCCTGAAAACCAGGTAATCCTCACCGTCGGTATCGGCATGGTGCTGGCCAATATGGCCACACTCTTCTTCAAGTCCGATTACCGTTCGGTCCCGGTTGATTATGCCTCGAAGGCATTTTACCTGACCGATTACTGGAAGGATGCGCCGATAGAGCTGTCGCTCTCGTTCCCCTGGTCCGTGTCGTTTCTCATTGCGCTGATCATTACCGCGCTGCTGTGGTTCTTCCTGACCAAGACCGACACGGGCAAATCGGTTAGGGCAACGGCGCAGGACCTCCACGCAGCGCTGCTCATGGGCGTAAATGTGAACAGGATGAGAATGCTCAGCTTCGGCCTTGGCGCCGGACTGGTGGGCGCTGCCGGATGCCTCTTTATTCCGATCTATTATCTCTATCCTGCGCTGGGCGGGCAGTTCACCCTCATCGCCTTCGTTATCACCATTCTCGGCGGCCTGGGCTCGACGGTTGGGGCGATCATCGGCGGCCTGATCCTCGGCATCTTCGAATCCATGACCGCCACTTATATGGGCATGGGATGGGCGCCGGTGGGAAGGTTCGTCATTTTTGTGGCGGCTCTGATCTTCCTCCCCGGCGGCGTCGCCTCGCTGCTCAGAAAGAAGAGGTTGGGGCGATGAAAAATTTTCTGCCGCTCATCATACTTGCCGTCCTTGCCCTCGCGCCGCTTCTCGGACTGAGCAGTTATCTGATGCACATCCTTATCATCTTCATCATGTGGTCCGTCATCGGCATGGCATGGAACCTTCTCGGCGGCTACTGCGGCCAGGTCTCCTTTGGCCATGCAGCGTTTTTCGGTGTGGGCGCCTATACTGCGGGCATGCTCTATCATCATTTCGGCGCCTCCCCCTGGTGGGGGTTGCCGTTGAGCGTTCTTGCCGTTGCGCTTGTTTCGCTTGTGATAGGCTTTATCGTGCTGCGGCTCCGCGGCCCCTACTTCGCCCTCGCAACGCTCTCAATGGGAGAGGTGCTGAGAGTGGCGTCGGAGAATCTGGTCGGTTTTACCCAGGGGGATCTCGGCATACTGATCCAGCAGCGGACATGGGTCGACAAGATGCCGTACTACTACATTATTCTTGCCATTGCGGCGGTGACCTTCTTTCTCGTAAAGAAGGTGATCGAGTCCAAACTGGGATATTACTTTGTTGCGATCAGGGAGGACCAGGACGCAGCGGAGTCCCTGGGCATCAATACGACCTTTTACAAAACGGTGGCGCTCTGCCTGAGTGCAGTGCTCACCGGCGTTGCCGGCGCGTTCTATACCAACTACATGGGCTATATCGATCCGAAGATCGCCTTTGCCCTGCATGATATCTCGATCGTGACGATCATGGTCGTCATGGTCGGCGGTGTGGCGACCTTCTGGGGTCCTGTGGTCGGTGCGGTGATCATGGTACTCCTTGCCGAGGTGGTCCGCTCCATACCCCAGCTCGGTGCGGCACACCAGACCTTGTTCGGCGTGCTCCTCATCGTCATCATCATTTTCCTTCCCAACGGCATTACCGGAGACTTTGGCAAACTGAAAAAGCTGTTCAAACTCGGGAGGGCCTCATCATGAGCTTGCTCGAAGTGAACAATGTCTCGATGTTCTTCGGCGGCCTCGCCGCTATCAATGGGGTTTCCTTTTCGGTCAACAAGGGAGAGATACTCGGTCTCATCGGGCCGAACGGTGCGGGTAAGACGACGCTCTTCAATGTCGCCAACGGCTTTTACCAGCCCTCAAAAGGTGAAGTGATATTTAGGGGTGAAAGGATCTCCGGGTTGAAACCCCACCAGATCTGCCGGCGCGGTATTGCCCGGACCTTCCAGGTAGTCAAGCCGCTGCAGCGGATGACGGTGCTCGACAATGTCATTGCCTCCGCTTTCCTCAGGGCAAAGAGCAAGGCTCAGGCAGAGGCGGTCGCCATCGAGACGCTGAAATTTACCGCGCTCTATGATGACCGGATGGTGATTTCAAAAGGACTCCCTCTTGGAAAGAGAAAGCGCCTCGAAATCGCCCGGGCCCTTGCGACGAACCCTGAAATGCTCCTGCTGGACGAATCCTTTGCAGGACTGAACCCCTCGGAGCTGAACGAATCGATCGAGATCATCAAAAAGATCAAGGAAAAGGGGATAACGATCATGATTATCGAGCACCATATGAAGGTCATCATGTCGATTTCTGACCGTATCGTTGTCCTGAATTACGGCGAGAAGATCGCCGAGGGGACACCCCATGAAATAGGCAACAATCCGCTCGTTATAGAGGCGTATCTGGGAGAGGCGCAGCATGCTTGAGATCAAAGGTATTAATGTTTCCTATGGAGATGTCCAGGTCATCTGGAATGTCTCTTTTGAGGTGAAGCAGGGAGAGATCGTCGCCCTTGTCGGCGCGAACGGAGCGGGGAAATCGACTATCCTCAAAACGATATCGGGAATCCTCAGGCCCCGGCCCGGTGAAATTATGTTCAACGGCATGCCGCTCCACATTGCTCCGCCCTTCAAGCTCATCGAATACGGCATTGCCCATGTCCCCGAAGCGCGGAGGCTTTTCGTCGAGATGACGGTTGAGGAGAACCTCGAGATGGGTTCGCTTAAGGGTGAGGCGAAAAAAGAACGGGAAAAGACGAAGGAGATGGTGTTCGGATTGTTTCCACGGCTTAAGGAGCGGCAGAAGCAGCTTGCAGGCACACTGAGCGGCGGCGAGCAGCAGATGCTTGCCGTAGGCAGAGGGCTGATGTCGAAGCCGAAGCTCTTGATGTTTGACGAGCCCTCGCTCGGTCTCGCGCCTATTCTGGTCAGGGAGATATTCAATGTGATCACCAGGATCAGAGAAGAGGGTACGACGGTCCTCATTGTGGAGCAGAATGTGAAGCAGACCCTCTCCATAGCCGACAGGGCCTATGTCCTCGAAAGCGGCAAGATCGTGCTGCAAGGGACCGGCGCATCACTGCTCGGCGACGAGCATGTGAGAAAGGCATACTTAGGAGTATAACTTCTGTAAATCCGAAATCCTAAGCACGAAATTCTAGACTTTTTGTTTCTGATTTAGGAATTCGGATTTAGGATTTTACCTTAGGAGGTGGATTATGTTCGTCTCGGACTGGATGACAAAGAAGGTCTATACCGTTAGTCCTGATGACAGCATTTCAGATGCGGTAAGGATGATGAAGGAAAGAAAGATCAAGCACCTCCCTGTGCTTAAAGAGGGCAAGATAAAGGGAATGGTATCGGACAGGGACATAAAGGAGTTCACCCCATCGTCAGCGACCACCCTCGATATCTATGAGCTCCACTATATCCTCGCTAAAGCAAAGGTCAAAGACATCATGAAGACCAAAGTGATAACTACCACCCCCGAGACCCCCGTTGAAGAGGCGGCGATGGTCCTCTACGACAGGATGATAGGGTGTTTACCGGTTGTGGAAAACGGGAGGCTTGTAGGGATCATATCAGACCGGGACATCTTCCATGCCCTCATCGATATCACCGGCGTGCGCCATGGCGGCAACAGGGTATACCTCTCCATCGAGGACAGGCCCGGCTCAATAAAAGAGGTGGCGGATATCATCAGAAAATACGGCTTCAGCATGCAGAGCATTCTCACTTCCTATGAGGGAGTCGAGGATGGATGCCGGAATATCGTGATCAGGACGAAAGGTAAGGGAAGTTTTATCGGGCTCAGGTCGGAGCTTGAGAAAAAATACAAAGGCGTAAAGGTGAGGAAGGGCTGATGCGGTACGCATTGCAGACAGGCTCAGTGGCATGGCTCATCCACCGGATCACCGGTGTGCTGTTGACGCTGTACCTTTTCGTCCATCTCTATGTCTTGAGCCACCTCAAAGATCCGGCTGCATACATGGCGATCACGAGCCTCATGAAGCACCCTCTCGTAAGACTCAGCGAAGTCGGTCTCCTCGCCCTGGTGGTTGCCCACGCTGCAAACGGCACCCGCTTGGTGCTTCTCGACCTCGGCGTCCCGACCGCGTTTCAGAAGAAGTTGTTCTGGGCGGCGGTCATTATCGGCGGCCTGCTCTCGGTGTTCGGGGCAGTGCCGTTCATCGGGGGTGCGCATTGAAAGGGGTCTGGGGATGGCTTTTCCAGAGGATCACCGGCGTCTTTCTCGTTGCAGGGCTTGCCCTCCATTTTATCATCATGCACTACAGCGGCCCTGAACAGATCAGCCACGAGGTTGTCATGAGAAGACTTTCAAACCCCTTCTGGAAGACTTTTGATACAGTATTCCTTATCTCGGCAATATACCATGGATTCAACGGCATGTGGGGAATAGCTGTCGAATATGTCCGGGGACCATTGCTGCTGAGAGCTTTGCAGTTTTTTCTTTTTGTCACTGCAGCGCTGCTGGCGGGAGTGGGAATCTATATCATCTCCGTATAATTTTAAAATCCAATTTGGTGTTACGCATTTGAGCTAAAGGCGGGAACGGGTACTACAAGAAACTTTCTCAATGCGCATTTATTATAAACAGAAATGCAACACTCCTCCATTAAACAGGTGCTGTTATTAAGGGTTTGAAACCTTAGTGGAAGTATAAGGAAGCGCTCAAAAGCTACTTGCCGCACCCATTCTCGCCTCCCTTGTGTTATTTAGAATTTCGAGTTTGGGATTTCGGATTTTTAATTGTACTCTCCGCTTTTGAATTCTGCTATAATAAGCAGCAGAGAAAGGAGTATTTCCCATAGAAAGCAAGACAAAAGCGATAAAGGTCGCCAACGCCGCCCTTGACAAAAAAGCGACGGAAACGCTCATCCTCGAATTAAAAGGGCTCACGGTCATCGCCGACTATTTCGTCATCTGCTCAGGTGAGAGCACTACGCAAGTTAAAGCAATCGCCGATCATATAGAAGAGGTATTGCGCCAGCAGGGGATAAAGCCGCAGGGCATCGAGGGGGCAGAGTATGCCCACTGGATTCTTATGGATTACGGCGATGTTATCGTCCATGTCTTCGAAGAGGAAACCAGGGCGTTCTACGAGCTCGAAAAATTCTGGTTGGATGCACCGCGCATACCGATAGAGGAAAGTAAGAAGTTACACGTGAAAAGTGAGAAGTGAGAAAAACAAAAAGAAAGTATTTGAGTTTATACTTCTCACTTCTTAGTTCCTCCCTCTAACTTGCCATGAGGATACGGATCCTCTGGGTAGGGAAGACAAGAGAGCGGTATCTCAGCGAGGGGATTGAGCACTACCTCAAGCGGCTGCGTCCCATGGCGGATATCTCGGTTGTGGAAATAAAAGAGGAAAAGGGGAAGAGCGTGGAGAGTTCCCTTTCGGCAGAAGGCAGAAAGATAGTGAAACAGGCAGACTCGTATATCCTGCTCGACCAGAGGGGAAGGGAATTTACCTCGGTGGAATTTGCCGGCCTTTTTAAGGACAGGACCAAAATGGAATTTGTTATCGGAGGGCCCTACGGCGTTTCCGACGAGGTACGGGACAACGCAGCAGATATCATCGCACTCTCAAAAATGACCTTTACCCACGAGATGGCACGGCTCATTTTTCTTGAGCAGCTCTACCGGTCGCTGATGATACGCGAAGGAAGGGGGTATCACCACTGATGGGAAAGCTGGCAATCCTTATATTCCTGATCTTTCTTGCAGCTCTCGGCCTCTTCGCTATGGAAAATAAAGGGATGGTGACCGTGAAAGTCCCCTTCGGGAACCTTTACGAGCTCCCGAAGATCGCGCTCATGCTCCTCGCGACGACTGTCGGAGCGCTCCTTATTCTTGTCATCTTCTTCATCCGGGACACGAAACGACTTATCGACAATATGCAGTACCAGAAAAAACAGAAACGTGACGCCCGCATCGATGCCTACTATTCAAAGGCCCTCAACGCGATCATGGGCAACAAGGACGAAGACGCCCGGGAGGCACTCGGGGGGATCCTGAAGGAAGATCCCGAATACGTCGACGCGCTGCTCAGAATGGGGGATATCGCCCTCAACAACGAGGATTATAAGACCGCCCTCGAGTACTATAAGAAGGCCCGCGATATCGATCCAAGAAATCTGCAGGCCCTCCTTTCGCTGGAGCTTGTGATGGAGCGGACGCAGCGGCACGAGGACGCCCTCAGATATCTTGAAGACATCCTCGATATCGATGCCGAAAATCTCACTGCACTCTATCGCAAACGTGCGCTCCTCGAAAGAAAAGAGGAGTGGGACGACCTGCTCTCACTGCAGAAGGCGATTATCAAGCTTGAACAGAATGAAAAGGACCGGCAGAAAGAGGAGCACCGCCTGCTGGGGTATAAATACGAATATGCCCGTGCGAGCCTTGAGAACGGCAACCTCGAAAAAGCCGAAAAGGCCTTCAGGACGCTGCTCAAAATGGAGAGCACCTTTATCCCCGCCTACCTCGGCATGGCCGAGGTGCTCCTGACCAAAGGAGAAACGGAGGAGGTCATCAACTTCCTCGAAAAGAGCTATGAACAGTTAAACTCCGTCATCCTCCTCGCCCGTCTCGAAGACCTGCTCATCAGTGTCGGTGAGCCAGGCAGGCTGATACGCTTTTACAAGAACGCCGTCTCCAGAAATCCCCAGGACAGCGGGCTCAAGTTCCTGCTCGGAAAGCTTTACTACCGGCTCGAGATGATCGATGATGCCCTTGCAACGCTCAACTCAATCGATACAAGCATCTTTTCCCCTCCCGAGCTCTTCAGCCTGAAAGGCGACCTGTACATGAAGAGAAATCAGGTTTCTGCTGCGGTGAATGAGTTCAGGCGCGCCTGCGGTATAAGGAAATTCGTTATCGATACCTACTGTTGCTCGGTCTGCGGCTTCAAAGCCCCCAGCTGGTCGGGAAGATGCCTCAACTGCAACGAATGGAACACCTACAAACTCGATCTTTATGAGTCCTGCAAAGCGTAAAAGCAGTCCGGAAGAGCAGAAGAACGGAAGCTCTGAAGAAAAAAAAGCCGCGAAAAAGACCTCTGCGCGTCCGCGTTCCCGCACATCTCCCTTAAATGTGGTCCTTGACACAAGTCTCTTCGTTAATCCTGACGTGCGGACCAGTCTCGGCGCTTCTCCCACCGAGGCGCTCGAGAATTTTCTCTTTATGGCGGCGCAGATACATATCCTCGAATTCTATATGCCCCCCTCTATTTTTGAGGAGCTGCTCCACTTCGTCGAGCGCGACAAGATTCCGGCAGACCTGCTCCTGATCCTCCACCAAAAGCCGCCCAAGAGACATGAGATCCAGTGCCCCGGATTCCTCCTCTATGAGCTGATCGAAGATATACGGGAGAGGATCAATAAGGGGCTGCGGCTCGCCGAGAAAGCGGTGCGGAGCGCAGAGCACAAGAGGGCTGATGAGATCATCCAGGATCTGAGAAAAAAGTACCGCGAGGCATTGCGCGAGGGGATTATCGACAGCAAGGAGGATGTCGATCTTCTGCTCCTCGCTCTAGAGCTCAATGCCCTGCTGATCACCGCTGACCAGGGATTGGTAAAGTGGGCGGAAAAGCTCGGGATACAATGGCTCTTCCCCGAAAAATTCAAAGAGTACCTGATGAGCGCCATCAAAAGGACGGAACTCCTCGCAAAAAGGCAAAAAGAATAGAATTCCACGTCCCGAATTTCGAATAATAAATAATTTTTGGAATGTGGCGCTTGATTATCGGGATGTTTAGTCGTAAAAGCCCTTTCCTGCAAGTCGGTGCCGGAGCTCCTTGGTCATTTTTGTATAGATTTTATAGAATTTTACCTTGAAATAGCCATCCATTTGCTCCAGCGAAACGAGCTCTGTCCGCACTCCTGCCCTGTTCAAATGGGCGAGTAGCTTATCTATAGCCTCCTTATGTCGCACCTTTATCTCGAACGTTTCTTTTATGCTGCCGCCGTTGGCTATCTGCTCCACTGCCAGACCGGGGATACTGTAGAGCGCTTTTGCCGATGCAACAAGATAGTCTTCGCTCAGCGGAATGCCGAATTCATGTGAGAAGAAGACCGCCCTGAGTATTCGCTGAATATAGTAACCTGCCGGAATCTCTGCCATAAGGTTAGTGGTCGATTGGAGGTCCCTTAGGCAGGACGACGGGGTGACATACTTTATCATCCTGCCGCTGCCTGTCGGCTTGACCACGATTCCCTCTCTGCCGGTTCTGTCCAGCTCGAGAATGATCTCCTTTACCGCAGGAATATCCGATAGGCTGAACTCACCCCAGCGTGCTACTTGGTGCATATGAAAGCACTCAAGAAGGGCGTACCGTTCAGTTATGGCAATCTGTCTTCCCTGCTCATCCAGGAAGTCAAAGACAAAGAAGACAACATCGTCCTTGATATAAGGGATAACCTCAGTATTATAAGGGTTCCCCGGACCGACGATCTCCCCGCAGAGCGTATACTGCGGGTAGTAATCAAAAAAAGTGAGGTCGATCAGATCAGGGAGCCGATCAGTGGTGAAGGGACAGACAAAGCCGCCTCTGGTAAAGGCGAGGGGGGTGCCGTTGATCATTGCCACCCTTACGTTATAGCCGTCCACTTTTTCTTCGATATAAAAGGTATCTTCGAAGTAATGCTCAATGCCGTTTTTAAGGTGGAGGACCCTCATGATCGCTGGATATCCCGGGATAACGGTATGCCCATGAAACACCGTGCCTCTCGGATAGCTCTTGTAATCCTGGGAGAGCCTCACCATATCGATCCCGTCATAAGAGAGGGCATGCAGCAGTTTCCGATCCAGCAGCGATGCGATCTCTTTATCGGTAAAGTGCTCTGCTAACGATGGGGGGCTGATGATATCAGGTGCCATAATTCTGAACTGACCCTGTTGATCATACCGGGTGAGGGGAAGCAAAAAAAACGGGGAGGGCATGGCCCCTCCCCGTTTTTTGCTTCAACAGGAAAAGTGCCTTACTTGATAATGACCTTGTGCCCCGTAAGCTGCAAGAAGATGACAACGAGGATGGCAATAACGAGGAGCGCAATAATAACCCCCAGCGCATCGCCGCCGACCTTCAGCTCATCGAGATTCAATGCAAGCTGATGCAGTTGCTGGTCGCTGAGCTGGCTGAGGCGCTGCTGTATCTCCTCCTGGGTGTAGCCGAGTTTTTCGAGCCTGTCCTTCACCATCTTCATCTCGAGCACGTTCTGGACTTTCTGGAGATCGGCCGCCCTGTCGGCCTGTGCAAGCGCGATCGCCTGAGAGGGAGAGAATGCTGCATCGACACGGGGAGCGATGCCGATGATAAACATCGCCACAACGAGATACCACGCTACTGACTTCATGAATGAATTCATTTCTCCTGCCTCCTTTTCGGAATCTTAAATTGATGGTGCGCTAGTCCGGGATACCGAACGTATCAAGAATTGAAAGTTGCAATAGTATACCTAAGAATTATCACAAAATGTTCTACATGTCAATGCTCCGCTCAATGCTCCGCGCAAGGCGCCTTCTGGAGAGAACCCCTGAGCGACCTGGCTACCGGAAATGATATCTCCCGCCTCTCTATTTCTACCGCCGTGCAGGTGGTGTGGAGGCTGTACTAAGAAATAATAGCGAGTGTTTGTATGAACGCTTTCAAGTACTCCTGATCGAAATCTCCTTTCCCCTTTGTCTCCTTGGCGAGGAGAGAGAGAGTCATGTACGGCGTATAGGCATAGCGATAGGGGCGGGGCGTCGTCAGGTAGTCATAGCAATCGGCAATAGCGGCTATTCTCCCGAAGGGTTTGATCGCCTTGCCGCTCAGCCCGAAGGGATATCCCCTGCCCGAGAGCCTCTCGTGATGCTGAAGGACAGGGATAAGAGCCTCCCGCGGAATCTGCGTGTTGTCATCCAGTATCCTTACGCCCTCAGCCACATGGGTCTTCATGATAGAGAACTCCTGATCGGTGAGCTCCCCCTGCTTGTTCAGGATGTCAGGAGATATCCTGCTTTTCCCTATGTCATGCAGTATCGCGCCAAGGGCCAGCTTCTCTATTTTATTCCTATCGAACCCTACCGCAATGCCGAGAGTGATCGACATGACCGTTACATTGACCGAATGCGTATAGGTATAGAGGTCATGGTTCTTCAGCGACATAAGATCAGCAGCGGTGACATTCATATTTATGACCGAATCGATCATTGTATTGACGAGACCGCCCAGTTCCTCGATCTTTCCTTTCTCCTGGGGGTTTGCAAGGACATCCCTAATAAGGATCTTTGAATTTTCTTTTAAGGAAATAGCCTTGCCTTTCTGTTTTAACGTTTCGGGAATGTCCGGAGCGCTGAGAATTCTGTTGAGATAGTCCTGATAGAGCGGGACATCAGTCACCTTTATCGCCAGGTCCCCTTTGACGGTGAGCACTCTTTTGGGTATTGCAACGGGAGCGTTTTCCGATGCCTCGACTAACATTTCGAAGGCCATATTATTGATTGCGAAAATGCTGAAATTGATTGTTGTACCGGTCACGAAGAGGTTTTTATCGACCAGTATGGTTTTATCTATATGGTGGAGCTCTTCTTTCCTGCGTGAATACTCATAGAACTTTTTTGGATCTACTCCTGCCGGTTTAATATCGGCTGCATGCTTGAAGTACGCTTCGATCGTGGATGCGGTACCCTCTATATAAACATGTCGTATCCCTTTCTCATCCAGAATCGCTTTGGTGGCTTCGTCAAAATGAGTCCATTTTGTGAAAAGATGGACATACTTGTTTTCCTGTTTGAGGAACACATCGAAAGGGATTCTGAGGCCCAAAAAGAGACGGTCCACGGCGACCGGTATTTTAGTGAGCTTCGATGGTGCGTCACCCCGGTGCTTGTTATCCCTCTCTCCCATATTCCTCCCTTGAGCCCTGTGAAGTAGTACATTATATTAGGCTTACGATATAAAATCAATTTTAACAGCAACGAGACCGCAGGATTCGGCGTAATGGAACGGCCGGTATCATGCAGAAGCCGGTATACATCTGACTTTTTGTCAGGAAGGTAAGCATTTGGAGAGATGAAGAAAATGGTGCCGAAGGCGGGACTCGAACCCGCACGGCCTTGCGACCACTAGACCCTGAACCTAGCGCGTCTGCCAGTTCCGCCACTTCGGCAACCAATACTTATTGTACCATAACGTCTCATTCTATGAGAATATCCAATGTGTTAAAATAAAGAGCGGGCAAAGGAAAGCTATTGCTCCGAGCACATCAACATAAAAGGAAGCACGCATGGAACTACCGAAACCTGATAAGAAAATAGACGAAAAGAAGGACGAAAAGGCTGCTGTCCCGGCACCCAATTTCATCCGGGCGATCATCGCCGAGGACATGGAGACCGGCAAATTCGGCGGCAGGCTCATGACGCGGTTCCCGCCGGAGCCGAACGGTTATTTGCACATCGGCCACGCCAAATCAATATGCCTCAACTTCGGCCTGGCTGCCGAGTTCGGGGGACTCTGCAACCTCCGCTTCGACGACACCAATCCGAGCAAAGAGGAGATGGAGTATGTGGAATCCATTATGGAGGATGTCCGCTGGCTGGGATTCGACTGGGGTGGCCGGCTCTACTATGCCTCGGACTATTTCGGCAAGCTTTATGAATATGCCGTTGCGCTCATCAAAATGGGCAAGGCCTATGTCTGCGATCTGTCTGCTGACCAGATCAGAGAGTATCGCGGCACCCTGACCGCACCGGGTAAAGAGAGCCCTTACCGTAACCGCTCGGTGGAGGAGAACCTCGACCTCTTCGAGCGCATGAGGAACGGCGAGTTCGATGAAGGCACCTGCGTCCTCAGGGCCAAGATCGATATGGCCTCGGGCAACATTAATATGCGCGATCCCGTCATGTACAGGATAAAAAAAGATGAGCATCACCGGACCGGCACTACGTGGTGCATCTATCCTATGTACGATTATGCCCACGGCATCTCCGATTCTATTGAGGGGATCACCCATTCTATCTGTACTATGGAGTATGAGGACCACCGGCCGCTCTACGACTGGTTTCTTGATGCATTGAATATCTATCACCCGCAGCAGATCGAGTTCGCACGCCTCAATCTGAGCCATACGGTGCTGAGCAAACGGAAGCTCCTTAAACTGGTGAATGAGAAGTATGTCACGGGCTGGAACGATCCCCGGATGCCCACCCTTGCAGGCATCCGGCGGCGCGGCTATACGCCTGAGGCGATCAGGAACTTCTGCGAGCGGATCGGGGTAGGCAAGAAGGAGAGCCTTGTCGATATGGCACTGCTCGAATTCTGTATCCGCGAGGATCTGAACAAACGGGCCCCACGGGTGATGGGGGTGCTGCGGCCGCTCAAGGTGGTCATCGACAACTATCCCGAAGGCCGGGTCGAATATCTGGACGCCATCAACAACCCTGAAGACCCGAACGCAGGGACGAGGAAAGTCCCTTTTTCGCGGGAGCTGTATATCGAGCGGGATGACTTCATGGAGGCCCCGCCGAAGCAGTTCTTCCGTCTGGCGCCGGGACGCGAGGTGCGCCTGCGATATGCCTACTTCGTCAAATGCGGGAGTGTAGTGAAAGATGCAAATGGGAATATTGTTGAACTGCACTGTACGTACGATCCCGCGACACGGGGCGGCGACGCCCCTGACGGCCGCAAGGTCAAGGCAACGCTGCACTGGGTCTCGGCTTCGCATGCGATCGAGGCGGAAGTGCGTCTCTACGACACGCTTTTCACGAAAGAAAACCCCAACGATGTAGAGGAAGGAAAGGACTTTACCGACTATCTGAACCCCAAATCGCTCGAGGTGCTGCAGTCATGCCGCCTGGAGCCGAGCCTCAAAGAGGCAAAGCCGGGAGACAAATTCCAGTTCGAACGCCTGGGCTATTTTTGTGTCGATAGCATCGACTCTTCGCCCGAAAGGCCGGTCTTCAACAGGACCGTGACATTAAAGGATGAGTGGGCGAAGCTGCAGAAGACAGGGAAGAAATAAAAGCGCTGGTTACCGGATCAGTCAGAGGTGGTCAACGGCAGGGATGGGCGTTCCCTACTTCCAGGTGTGGCACTTGATGCAGTTTTCGAGCTTTTTCGAACTGAAGGCCTTCTCTCCGTCGTGGCAGGCGCCGCAATACTGTCCGGCATTGATCTCCGCCATTTTCATTTTACCGGCGGTCTTTTTCATGAGGAAGGGCACCGGGTGGCAATCATTGCAGGTATATCCTTTGTCGGCATGAAGGGCGCCGCTGAACACGATCGTGCTGCTGCCGGATGCCCATTCGAGGTCCCGCCCGACAGGGACGGCACCGGCCACAGTGGCGACTGACAGCATAACGGCGAGTTGTACGAGCAATGTTGCATATATTTTCATACAGTCATCCATGTTCCGAATACTATACCAGAATATTCATTTCGCTGCATCCTTTCCCCATGTCCTGAATATGAATTCCTCTCTTCCCGATCCGGAGAGATACATTTTATACTGAAAGGGGTTCTTTCTGTAGTAGTCCTGGTGATATTCTTCAGCGGGATAGAATTTTGATGCCGGAACGATTTCAGTGACGATAGGTCTGTTGAATTTGCCTGATTTTTCGAGCCGCTCCTTTGATGCTTCGGCCAGTCTTCTCTGTTCCTCGTTATGATAAAAAATGGCGGTCCGGTACTGGCTCCCCCTGTCGGCAAATTGCTGGTTCCGGGTCGTGGGATCGATAAGCTTCCAGAAGGCATCGAGCAGCTCGGTATAGGGCACCTGAGCAGGATCGTAGACGATTTCTATGGCTTCGGCGTGCCCCGTTGTTCCTGTTGAAACCTCCTCATAAGTGGGATTCTCGGTATGGCCGCCGGTGTAGCCGACGGTGGTGGATATCACTCCTCTGAGCTTATCAAAGGGGGATTCCATGCACCAGAAGCAGCCGCCGGCAAAGGTTGCCTTTTCGAGCTTTTTTTGAGGCATATCAGTCTCTTTTCGTTCTGCTGTGGTATCCATGCTCGCCTTTCTATTACAATTATAGCAAGGGGAAGTATCATCTTATAGCTTTTGTGCATACTGCTGATATGAAGGTTCGTGATGGGTCCCCGATAACTATACTACGCAACACTGTCGAATGTCGTGCATCAATAATGAGCGTTCCCTGATGAGGGGTCCGGAAACGGACGGTTTTTGAAAGGAGTACCTATGGGAGAGATTGTTCCATTCAGGCGCAAGGAAAAAAAGAACACCTCACTCGAAAGCGACTTCACCGAGGTCCTCAAAGATGTGGTCGAAATCGGGAGGGAGTCACTGGGAACGGAGGTAAACGGCGTATTTCTGATGAATGTCGATTTCGAGAACATGTTGAAGGCGAAGATCGGCTCATTCATTATCGAGCATAAGCTCATCAATGCAGATTTGTTCCGCTGCGGGCTGTACGTATCGCACCTCCTGAGCGAGACCCTCTCAAGGAGGATCGACAGCTACTATGTCACCGATTACTATATCCAGGGCTTCGAGCGGGGAGACCCCGCGATTCTGCAGCAGGGGGCCGATCTGTGCTGTCTCCTCTGCATTCTCTTCGAGGAGCGACGTAACTGGAGGATGATGAAAAAGGGCGATTACGCGAAAATGGGAATCCAGCTCTACTCGCTCTACTACGCAAGGACGAAGAGGCCTATCGGCTGGTGCATGAGCAGGAATTTCGAACCGATCACCTCGATTACCAGGAAATGCATAGAGGGGCTGGAAAGGGAGCACTAACCCGGCAAGGTAGTGGTAGTCATTGATTGTAATTAGGTTGTTAAGTAGTAAAGAGACAAGTTGAAAGGTTATTTTGATTTCTCCTCGGGCGATTTGAATTTCTTTTCTTTCAGCCGTTTTACGAGCTCCTCATAGGAACCGGACCGTATAATCTGGCTGAACTGCTTCCGGTAATTATTTACCAGGCTTACCCCCTCGATGTACACATCGTACACCTCCCACTTCCCGTTTCTCTTGAGGAGGCGGTAGTCGAGGCGCACCTCCTTGCTGTCTTTGGTAATCACCTGGGTCTGCACGAGAGCATAAGAATCCTCAATACGCTCATTCAGGTATACTACTCTGTCCTCAACATGCTCCTTTATTTCGCTCTCATGCCGCTCCAGCTTGCGCAGATAGACATCTTCGAGCAGGTCTTTATATAGGGAAACGAACTCCTTCTGCTCCTCCGGCGTCCTCTTCTTCCAATGAATGCCGAGAGAGCGCTTCGACATCTCCTCGAAATCAAACCGGTCTTCGACGATCCTGCGCAATTGCGCGTTTCTTTCTTTCCTGTTCTCCGGCTTGCTGAGCTCTTTATTCCTGAAGACGCTTCGTATCGACTCTATCGACTGCCGTACCTGCTCTGTCGGCTCTCCCGCCCAGCCGGTCGAAGGGAGTGCGGAGATGATGAAAATGAGAACGCTCCATAGGGAAACGTTCGTCCTGATGGTGTGATAAAGGTTTGAATACATTAGAATTGCTCCTTGCAGAAATGATGAACAGCGCTTTTATTATAAAGTGTATCATCTTATACTTCCATGGAAAAGATATGTACTTGGCCTCGATAATTCACAAATGGTGAGAGAACAAGTAGAAGCACTGTGCCCTGGCCTCTCGTGGTCCGACATTTGGAATTATGCAGGTCAGAGCGCATTATCAGAAGCCGGCAGATGGTACAATAGAGTATGGAAAAGGCTGTTTTTAAAACGACGCTTCGTTCTGCCCCTTCCGCGACAATCAGTGATTTTCTTGCTGCAGAGACAGGGCTTTCCAAGAGCAAAGTCAAAGATGCAATGAACAAAGGCACGGTGTGGATACGAAAAGGGAAGGGCAGCCTCAAGAGAGTGCGCAAGGCCACGGCGCTGCTCAGTGCGGGAGATCATATAGAATTCTATTACGACAAGCACCTGCTCTCCCTGAAGCCGCCAGAGGCGAAGTGCCTGAGCGACCAGGGCCACTACAGTGTCTGGTACAAGCCAGCAGGCCTCATGACCCAGGGCACTATGTACGGCGATCACTGCTCATTGATGCGGCAGGCCGAGCTCTTTTTTCAATCCAAACGGCCGGTTTTTCTCATTCACCGTCTTGACCGCGAGGCATCGGGAATAATGCTCCTCGTCCACAGCAAAGACGCTGCGGCAAAGCTTTCCGAACTCTTCAGGGACAACCGGATTGTTAAGCGCTATCGAATTGAGGTGCTCGGCAATCCGGCTGAGAAGGGGAAAACGGGCACCATAGACCTGCCGCTCGACGGCAAATCCGCATTGACCGAATACGAAGTGGAGCGGTACGATCCGGAGCGCAATATATCGATCGTTAATGTAACAATCAAAACGGGACGGCTCCATCAAATACGCCGCCATTTCGACATGATCGGGTTTCCGGTAATGGGAGATCCGAAGTACGGAAGGGGGAACAAGAACATTGAAGGAATGAGGCTTACCGCTGTCTCACTGAAATTCGTTTGTCCCTATAAGAAAAAAGAAGTTGAGTTTATTGCGCCGGATATGTAAGAGGGGAATCAATACCCTATCCCCAGTTTTGAAGATGTCTCATGGGGTCTCCTGTCGAGTGTCCATAGTGGAATGCCAGTCAACAGGGCTGAAGCAAGCAAATGCATATCTATGTGCCCTAGACCTTTCCCATAAGCGTATAATGCCCTATGAACTGGATCACTTCTTCATGTTCGGTAAAGCTTGCCATCGGGAGCGCCTGCAGGAGAGAGAGTATCTCAGCCCTGTTTCTAAGATTGCCACAAGCGAGCTCACCGACGATAAAGGGGTGACAGACGACTTGACCATTATTCAACAGTGTTTCAAGCCAACGTTTCCATCTCGTCAGTGCGCAACCCAAACTGAAGTATCGACAAGGACCATTTTACCTGTCTGCAGCTCTCCTGCGGGGTATTGCCTCCAGTTTCCTTTCAGTGCCCCCCATTTTTGCAAGTCTTTTGCCGCTTTCTTGTGCTATAAGCGCTTCGAGCCCGAGCCTCACGAGTGAAGTTTTTTTCCTTAATCCCCGTCAACTTTGCCGCCTTCTCAAGCAGATCATCTTCTATATTTAATGTCGTTCTCAACGGCGCCTCCTTCTATTGATATGCATTAGCATGTATTATAAATATGCGATTGTCAAGCGTGCTCTTTTGATTTGGATAGATAGCGACCCTGCCTGACGGCGTTCCCGAAGACTTCCTCAATTCCTCTCAATAGCTTGTGGTATAATAATGCACTTTGTGTGGAGTAGTTGCTTTGAATGCAGTGATACGTAACGTGCCGTTAAGCAGTGTGAAGTATAGGATCGTTTTCAGACAATTGCCATTGCTGTTTCGCCCTGCTGTTCTTGATGCCGTTCTCCTGCTCCTCTTCGTATCCCTTTCTGCTTCTGCTGTAAGGCATTCTCACGATGGACAGAGCTGCGTATCGCTGGTTCTGGGACGTACTGCGCATAAGAATATTTTGCAGGAGCAGGAGCAATGATGAAGAGAAGTTTAGCAGCAGGCCTTATGATCCTTTTGGCGGGATGCGCAACAACCGTGGGCAAGTCCGTTGTGAATCTCAATGACCGGGGAGTCTCTTATCAGCAAGGCGGACGCTTCGATGAGGCGATTGCGGAGTACGATAAGGCGCTCGAGCTCGATCCTCAGTATGTATCGGCCCTTTATAACAGGGGACGTGCCTATTTTGACAAGGAACTTTACGACCGTGCCCTCCTCGACTTCAACAGGGTGCTTGAGCTCCACCCCACCTTTGCCAAGGCATATAACAGCCGTGGACTGATTTACTACCTGAAAGGACAGTATGATCAGGCCGTTGATGACTATACCAAAGCGATCAGTGTCGACTCGCGTTACGCGAACGCCTATGAGAACAGGGGATTCGCCTTCTCTATGAAGGGGGATTTTGAGCGTGCTCGTGCGGATTACAGCAAGGCGATAGAAATAAATCCCAAGAATGACCGAGCCTACGTATTGCGGGGCAACACATATGTTCGCACTGGCCAGTATGACCAGGCCCTGCAGGACTACTCAAAGGCGATAGAGATCAACCCGAAGGATGCGCTCACCTATTTCAGCAGAGGGAGCGTCTGCAGCAAAAAGGGACGCTACGAGCAGGCGATTGCCGATTACAGTAGGGCGCTGGAACTGGATCCGAACCAGCCGGGAATCTACTATCTCAGGGGTGACATCTACAATCAGATAGGCTCTTATGAACGTGCGCTGTCAGACTACAACAAAACCATAGAGCTCGATCCGAACCGCGCAGAGCCGTACAACAACAGGGGGCTCGTGTATTACAAAAGGGGGCAGTATGATCAGGCGATTGCTGATTACAACAAGGCGCTGCAGATCGATCCGCTCAACTACCGGACCTTTCTGAATAAAGGACTTGCCTGTGAGCAGGCAGGGCTCCTGGCAGAAGCTGCGGAGGCGTACAGGAACGTGCTTAAGTATGCGCCATTGAGCGACCCCTCTCTTGATTATGTCCAAAAGCGGGTAAAAGAGATCGAAAAGCCGTAACGCGTCACGGTAGTTTTGTTGCTTCCTCGATGATCATGATGGGGATATCGTCCTTGACCGGGTACATGAGCCTGCAGGTAGGGCAGAGCAAGCCGTTCTCCGCTTCCTTGTAGATCAGGTCGCCCTTGCATTTCGGACAGGCCAGTACATCGAGCAGTTCCTTGCTGAGTGCCATTTATCCTCCTGAGATGACCTTTTCCAACCGCTTCAGTACTTTCTCTTTCCCCACGATCTCGATCACCTCGAATATCCCGGGGCTCGCCGTGCCGCCGGTGATTGCGACCCGTGCGGGCTGGGCAATGGCGCCGAGCTTCACCCCGAGTCGTTCTGCGAGTGTGTGAACCGCCTTCTCGATCTCCGTTGCGGTAAAATCGGTAACACCGGAAAGCGTTGCGTGCAGCTCTGACAGGAGAGCTATATTTTCAGGTTTCAGGAATTTCTCCCGGGCCTTCGGGTCGATGTCAACGTAGTCGAGAATATAGTATCTCAGGGACTGCGCAAGCTCAACGAGCGTTTTGCTCCTCTCCTTGAGCGACTGGACTGCTTTTGCAAGCCACTGCATATCGAGCTTTTGTCCTTCGGCGATGATTCCTTCCTTTACGAGGAACGGCGGCACCAGTGCAGCGAGCTCTTCGGCAGAGGACCGGTTGATATACTGGCTGTTGAGCCAGAGAAGTTTCTCGGGGTTGAAGACCGCTGCCGATGACCCCACATTTTCGAGGGAAAAGTACTTGATCAGCTCTTCCCTCGTGAACACTTCCTGGTCGCCGTAAGACCATCCGAGGCGCACGAGATAGTTGACGAGGGCATCGGGGAGGTAGCCCATTTCCTTATATGCCATGACCGATGTGGCGCCGTGCCGCTTGCTGAGTCTTGTCTTATCAGCGCCGAGTATCATGGGCAGATGGGCGAACTGGGGCACCTCCCAGCCGAACGCCTTATAGATATGTATCTGTTTCGGCGTATTGTTGACATGATCATCACCACGTATTACGTGGGTTATCTTCATATCGATATCGTCGACAACGACGACGAAGTTATAGGTCGGCGTACCGTCGGACCTGAGGATCACCATATCTTCCAGGACGCTGTTGTCGAATTCAATAACGCCCTTGATCAGATCATTGACCACCGTCGTGCCCTCCTGGGGCATCTTGAACCGCACTGCTGCCGGCCTGCCGGGAATCGGTTCTGTGCGGAGCCTGCACCTGCCGTCGTATCTCGGCTGCCTGCCTTGTGCAAGGGCCTCCTGCCGCCGCTGCTCCAGTTCCTCGGGCGTACAATAGCAATAGTAGGCCTTGTCCTCTTTGATCAGGCGATCGACATAACTCCGGTAGATGTCAAAACGGGAGGTCTGTCGGAAGGGCCCTTCGTCCCAATCGAGCTTCAGCCAGCGCATCCCTTCGATGATGGCTTCGATATACTCCTCTGTCGAACGGGTGGTATCGGTATCCTCGATCCTGAGGATGAACGTTCCCTTGTGGTGCCGCGCAAACAGCCAGTTGAACAATGCGGTGCGCGCACCGCCGATATGCAGGTGCCCTGTCGGACTCGGTGCGAATCTAACCCTTACGGTAGTACTCAAAAGAACCTCCGCTTGCAATCTCTCAAATGTTCATAATACCCCATGCCCAAGGGCCGATTCAAGATGAAAGAGGCCACGGGTGTAGCGAATATACGAATACTGTTATTATGTATTATACAGGACGTGGGTGTCCGGGTACTGTTGTGCAATTCACGAAGGGCCGGGCATGGGCAGGGGAGTGTATTTTCCCACACGATCGGGTATTCTAAAAACATACCAGCTGATGTCGTCGGTCAGCTCAAAAGGAGGACACTATGGGACAGATCGCTGAAGGAAGTAAAGTAAAGGTGCATTATACCGGGAAATTGAGCGATGGCACCGTCTTTGACTCATCAAGAGGCAGTGATCCGATTGAATTCGTTTACGGTGAAAAAGACCTTATTCCCGGATTTGAGAAGGCGGTATCGGAGATGTCGGTGGGAGAGCACAAGACGGTCACTATTCCTGCGGATGATGCGTACGGCCCCCACCGTGACGATCTGGTGGTCTGTATCAGCAGGGATCAGATCCCTCCGGAGATCAACCTTGAAACAGGTATGAGCCTTCGGGTCAAACAGCCCGACGGAAGGGATATCACCGTCGTCGTCACCGACCTTGATGAAAAGAGCGTTACCCTCGATGCCAACCATCCCCTCGCCGGGCAGGACCTCACCTTTGACCTGGAGCTTGTCGAGGTAACCGAGAAGAAATAGCAGGGCAGGTAATCCAAGCAGTTCCGGGTATTTCCATCATCCCGAGCGGCCGCTCTCATTAGCATATTCCGGCACTGACTTCACACATCTCAGGTTGTGTGCTATGGTTTAAGTACAGGATGTACGCTGCGGACCACGTTGTTCCTTTAACCACCTTCCAAACATTTTCGTTCCGTTATCAGGGATGCAACATATGGGCGTTAAGTCGTTCTCCCGCAATAGTCGTTCTTTTCCCGGAACAGCGCCGAAGCAGACCCTTTCAATGTTCGATGCCGTCGCCCTTGTGGTCGGCACGGTCATTGGGGCTGGAATCTTCAAGACGCCCTCTCTCGTCGCTGCCAGCTCTATCAATGAGGAATCTGCATTGCTCTTCTGGCTGTTGGGAGGGGTGCTGTCGCTCATCGGCGCCCTCTGCTATGCAGAGCTCACGTCGACTTACCCGCACGCCGGCGGCGACTACCACTATATCAGCCGGGCTTTCGGCAGCGAGCTCGCCTTTCTCTTTGCCTGGGCCCGTATTACCGTTATCCAGACAGGGTCGATCGCTATGGGGGCGTTTCTGGTCGGCGATTACGCTTCAGAGGTCTTCAGCCTCGGCCGTTACTCTGCATCACTCTACGCTGCGCTCATTATTATCTTTCTTACCGCTCTTAATATCGCCGGCATACGTCAGGGTAAATGGGTGCAGAACATGCTCACCATCATTATGATTATAGGGCTGCTGGCGGTGGTGGGACTCGGGTTCTCGATGATTGCACCGCCGGCCTCTTCCGCAATTGCACTTCCTCTACAAGATTCCGCCTTTGGCAAGGCGATGATCTTTGTGCTGCTGACCTACGGCGGCTGGAATGAGGCTGCATACCTCTCGTCCGAGGTACGCGATACGCAGCGGAACATGGCGCGGGTGCTCCTCTCTGGGATAAGCATTATTACTGTCCTTTATCTTGCTGCCAACTATGTCTTTTTAAAAGTGCTCGGGCTGGCAGCGACTGCCGCATCACCGGCAGTCGCTGCCGATTTCATGCGCCGTGTATCGGGAGAGCAGGGGGCTCAGTTCATCAGTATACTCATTATTCTTGCGGCATTGAGCACAGGGAATGCCGCGATCATCACCGGAGCGCGTACAGGCTATGCCCTGGGAAGGGATGTTGCCCTTTTCAGCTTTCTCGGAAAATGGAACGAGCGGGCGAGCACGCCGGTGAATGCCCTGACGGTACAGGCCGGCATTGCATTGGGGCTGATCATTCTCGGTACGGTGACGCGCAATGGTTTTGCGACGATGGTCGAGTATACCGCCCCTGTGTTCTGGTTCTTCTTTCTTCTGGTGGGAGTTTCTCTGTTCATTCTGCGAAGAAAGGAGCCCGATATGTTCAGGCCGTTTCGTGTGCCCCTCTATCCTGCGACGCCGCTGGTGTTCTGCGGACTCTGCAGTTATATGTTGCAGTCGAGCCTTTCGTATACCGGTATCGGTGCTCTGGGAGGAGTCGGCGTACTGCTTGCCGGCATCCCCCTGCTCTTTGCAGTGCGCTTGCATGAGCGACAACAGGCACAAAAAGGAGGGTAGTGATGAAAAAGCGATTGATGTACGGTGTGGCGGTCGTTGTAGTACTCACTTTTTGGGGAATATCTGTAGGAAGAGGAGAATTGCCCGGGAGCAGCCGGCTTCCTTCTGTAGCGCTTCCGGGGCTCTCCTGGAATGAGGACCCCTCAGCTCCGAAGCTCGATGTGCCATATGTGCCGACACCGCATGAGGTGGTACGGGAAATGCTTCACATCGCCGGAGTGAAGAGCAGCGATATGCTCTATGACCTCGGCTGCGGGGACGGTCGTATTGTCATCACTGCAGCGAAAATGCTGGGCGTCAGGGGCGTTGGAGTGGATATCGATCCGCAAAGAATAAGGGAGAGCAACGAAAACGCCCGCAAAGCCGGGGTGACCGACAAGGTCCAATTCCTTAAGAAAGACCTCTTCAGCATGGATATCAGCAAGGCCAGTGTTGTGACAATGTATCTGCTTTCATCCATTAACATGAAGCTGCGGACCAAGCTTTTCAGGGAATTAAAACCCGGGACGCGGATCGTATCGCATGATTTTGATATGGACGACTGGACACCTGACCGGCAAAAGGAGGTGAACGGGCATACCGTATACTACTGGGTCATTCCTGCGAACGTATCGGGCACCTGGAAATGGAGCATGTCCGACGGCAAGGGTGAAAAGCAGTATACCCTCCGGCTCAGACAGAAGTTCCAGAAGGTCTCGGGTACACTCCGCTCCGGTAATTCAGAAGCTGTGCTCAGCAACGTGCGGCTGACAGGAGACCATATCCGGTTTACTGCTGCGCATATAAGAGCAGGGAGCACTGATCCGTTGGAGTTTGTCGGAAAGGTAAAAGGCAATCGCATCGAAGGCAGTATGAAACAGAACAGCGGAGGTTCCGCAAAGCTCAAGTGGAGCGCGCAGAGGGATCCGTCGACAAAGGTACCGCTGGATAGTCCGGCCGCTGCATCAGGAGAGGCCTCACTGCTGAAGGATACCTTTGCAGGCACTGCAGGGTAAACACCGTACCTACAAGCAACAGAAGAGGAAGCCGTGCGATGCCCGATAAACAGACGACTCTGACCAAAGCCCTGGTACTGCGGGCGCTTCTGCTGATGGGTATCGGATTCGCCGTTACAGCGATAGCCAGTTTGATGTGAGCAGGAGCGATTTTTTTGTGCGGCAACACGGTAGAGTCGCGTATGTGTATTGCCTGCTTTTTTTTCAAAACAGCGCATAGCTCATAGCTTCTCAGAGATGAAATTGCTTCGAAACCTCTCTCTTCGCAATGATGACGAGTCGATGCCAGCATTTGATTTGTCTTCGGTTGCAGATACCGGCATTGCGATCTGTCGGAGGCGCCGAAGCGATCTCTTGCTTTGGGCAATGATGTCCTCTGCTATAACCTTAATCAAACCGTTATAGAAAACTAATCCCACCCACCGGTAATCGGCCGAAACAGCCGTCAATAGCTTTCATTCATATTTCCTTCAAAATTGTTTGGTAACGTAGGTCCATGCAAAACAAGCCGAAAGCACCTCCTGCGTCTCGTAGAGAAAACATTTCTCGCACTTTTTTATCTTTTTCGGTTTTGCTATAAACAAGATTACTTATGGAGGGGATATGATCGAGCAATACCTGTGCTATACAAAAGGATATCGGAGAGAAAGCCTTTTATTTCTCTCTTCTCTTATGCTCCTACTCGTTTCTGCAACAACTATTCTTGCCCATGACCTTGTCTGGCCGGGAGAAAAACTCAAGACGATGGTCCCGCAGGCTGAATCATTTGAGCAAAAGAACTTGTATATCTCTGATGAGCAGCGACTGCATATCGAGAAGGCGCTCGGCAGCACGCTGCCTGAGGAGGATGTGAAACCTTCGATCTACCTTGCCGTGATAAGGGGCAATCCGGGGGCGCCGCCCCGCAAAGCATCGGCAATAATGTTTATCGATGCCTATGGCGAGGAAGGAAAAATAGAGATCGGCGTTGTTGTAGGCGGCAAAGGTGCTATTCAAAAAGTATATATTTTTGAGAACAAGGAATCGGAAAAGGTCACGAATCAGGCATTTCTCAAACAGTTCGAAGGCAAAAAGGCCTCCGATCCCTTCAAGGTCGGTGCTGATATTACCGCTCCGTCCGGCAAGGAAAAGCCTGCCCAGGCTATTGCTTCGGGAGCACGGAGAGGAGTGCTCATTATTAACGAGCTTTTTAAGAGAAAATGAAAAAGATTTTGCTTTTACTCACAGCGCTAGTATCGTTCGGCCTTGCCAACAGCGTCCTCGGAAGCGAGGGCCATGAAAAAGCTTTCTTTGGCGAGTTTCATGTTGATAAAGCGCATGTACAGCTAACGCTTCATCCAGAATCCTACACGGAAGGGAAAGCGCCGGAAGTAGTGATTTCTTTAACCGATCTTGCTACAAAGAACCCTATTCTGGATGCAGAAGTCTACATTCTCATCGAAAAGGCGGGACAGAACAGCGCGCATGAAGGGCACACGCCTTCTTCTATATCCAACAGCACATCGGCGCAGGGTGAGGGCCTTGATTTCGGCGATGTTGTGCCTATGGAGATGCCTTCATCTGTTGATCTCTCTGCGTATAAGCGACTTGTCCCACAGCAAAAAGCGGGAAATTATTCTGCTCTCTATCACCTCCACGAAGAGGGAGAGTATATCTATACTCTTGCCATTCGCTCGTTTGGAGAGGGGCAGTTCGAAAAGCCGCTCCTCGTCGGCGGCAAGATAACTTACGTCAGAGCTTCTCAGATCCCCTTTTACCGGATGCTCTTTGTCATCGGGATTATTTTTCTTAGCGGCATCTTTGGCGTCTGGATACTCTCGCAGCGAAAATCAGCAAGCATTGCCCGTGGACAAAAGCTGAACATACTCGATATCCCCTGGATAAAACGGTTCATGAAGTCGGCATGGTTCCAGCCCGTCTTTCAGATACCGGCGTTTATCTTCTTTACCATAATCATCTTCGCCGGACTTTTTGATGTACAGCAGGGCGACCGTAACATTGCCACACTGCTCATGTGGACGATCTGGTGGGCAGCCATCATCTTCACCTTTGTTTTTGTGGGAAGAGTATGGTGCATGATGTGTCCCTTTGGTGCGGTGCAGGACTGGATCGGGAGGTTCGCACGTCTCAACCGCAGCTTCCCGAAACCGCTCAGGAACATCTGGCTCTCGAGCTTCCTCTTTTTCGGCCTTACCTTGTGGGACAGTTACAGCGGCATCGTGAACAAGCCCGCGCTCACTGCCTTCCTCCTTCTCGGCTTCTTCGCTGCAGCTGTTGGTATGGCGTTTGTTTTCAAAGGAAGATCATTTTGTCGATACGTGTGCCCGATCGGGGGACTTATCGGTATCTACTCCATGTTCAGTCCGGTGGAACTCAGGAACCGCTGCATCGAGACCTGCAGGGGTCATCGGGTGAAAGAATGCATGAAGGGGAATGCCCCCGGCCGCCCCTGTCCCATGTTTGAGACACCGATGACCCTCGACCGGAATAATTACTGCAACTTCTGCAGCGAGTGCGTCAAATCCTGCTCTCAGGATAATATCGTCATCAGGTTCAGGAGCTTCGCAAAGGACCTCTGGGGCTCGGCAAGGGGGTATATGGATGAGGCGTATCTGGCACTGGTGATTCTGGGGGTATCGATCGTCGTCACTGGTGAAATGGTGGAGCCTTCGCACCGCTGGATGGATGCGATAGGAAAAGCACTCCCCTTGAGCCTTCTGGGCATAACCGACCACGCGGGAGCCGAGAAAGCGATAGTCCCGATTGTAATGACGATCGGCTCGCTTGTTGTTCCAGCTCTCCTGCTCCTTGCAGCAAGTGGTATTGTAAGAAAGTCGACCGGTTCTGCATCACCTCTCGGACTGAAGGCTACATTTATCCAGTTCGCCTATATGTTCATTCCCGTAGGGCTTGCGATGCATCTTGCCCACAACATTTCACACCTGTTTAAGGAGGGGCCCGGCATTATCCCTGCTATCCAGCGGGTTCTTATCACTTATACCGGCCTGGAGATGGCCGAACCTGATTGGAATGTGGTTCCGTTAATGGGAAATGAATCCATATTCTGGCTCCAGATGGCGATACTCATGATACTGAATATATTCTCCCTCTACGCGGGATACCGGATAGCGGTCAGACACTACGGGGATAAGGCTTTACGAGCATTTATCCCTATGGCTGTGCTCGCCGTATTTTTCATGATGGTAAACGCATTTATCCTCGGTCAGCCCATGACGCTGAGGCATACACATTGAGGTAATTATGAATTTAAAGAAGATTCTTATGGTATTTTTATTGTTGCTCGCGGCCTCCTTTGATGCACAAGCGGAACTTGATTTCGGACAGGAAGTGCTGGTGATTCCTGATACCCATAACGAGAAGCCGTATATTTGGAATGTGCAGGTAAATCCCCACGAGTATGAACTTATTCTGGAGCCCGGTCAGCCACTCGCAGGAGAACCTGCCGACTTCGGATTCTCAATTAATTCGAAATCAGGAGAGGCGATAGGAGATCTCCATGTTTTCATCACTGATAAAGAGCTTCATGCCTACAAGCATATCAAACCTGAATTCAATAACGGCCGGTACAGGTTTGTCTATAATGCGCCATGGGCAGGCAAATACAGGATCGAGGCGGTATTCAATGCAGGAAATGGCTGGATCAATCTGAGAAAAGATATCAATGTTAAAGGCCGCAGAGCCGGCCATGAGGCGTTCGGACACGAGGACGATAAGGGATACAGCGTCAAAGCCAAGCTCATCCCCCGAAAAATTTATGCCGAGCACGTGGTTACTGTCCTCTATGAGTTGAGCTATAACGGCACTCCGATCAAAGGACTTGAAAAGATCGGGGGCACTGACATGCAAGTTGCCGCCTGGGATGAGGACCTCAAGGAATTCATTTATGCCACTTCGAAGCAAAATCTCGGAGGCCCTGAAGTCGCCGTGAGCTTTGTCTTCATGCGACCCGGCAAACATGCGATTTTTGCTGAATTTAAACATAACGGCATCGTACGAAAGGTTGACCTTGTCGTAAATGTTTATGAAGAGCCTCAACATCAGAGCAGTGGAGGCAGTGAGAGCAGTGGAGTCCGTGATCTGAGGCCGTCAGACGGTTAAAAACGATGTTGCGGACACATAAAAGCAGGAATCGTGCTGAGCAAATAGCACTAGACGAGGAGGTACCATGAAAAAGTTTTTGGTATTCGGGGGCATCGCTGCAGCTATTCTTTTCGGAGGGGCTTTCTCCGTGCGTGCAGCAGACCACGGCTCCCACGATGGAGGGCATTCCATGATGCATCAGGGCCATCAGAGCGGCATGCACGACCACGCTGCCGCAGGAACGCACGAGGCGCATGGGGGAGGCGACGATCTTAAGCAATGGGACAGCGGCATGTCGAAGCATCTGGTTCCCATGATGCAGAGCATAAACGGGATGACCCAGAAGCTCGTCCATATGATGACTGAGAACAAGAATATGAGCCCTGAGCGAATGAAAACCATGGCAGAGATGATGGATGACCTCTCGTCGGAAATGGCGGCTATGTCTGAAATGATGTTTAAAAGCTTTGCCACCGAACAGGACATGCACGAGCTGCATATGAAAATAAACGATACCATGAAGCGTTTTAATGCTGTCCAATAAGGTCTGGTAAAGCAGCTACAGCACGCGAATAAATTCGCTATAGTTTTCCTCTCCTCATGTTGCAAGAGGGCGAAGGAAGGATCTCAGGAAGCCCCCTCCGAAGGATCCTTCCTCTTTTTTGTTGTGGCAGCCTGATTTGACGCACCTCCACATTGTGCTAAACTTTATTTAGAGACGATCACCCATCTACCCCGAGAAACATTCCCCATTGGCCGAAGTGTACTATCAAACTCCCTGCCGCACGTCTTAGCTTTCAAGGAGGTGAATACTATGCCTCAGGCGGTGCTAACGGCAAAAGAGCCGAAGGTGAAGCAATGTATTGACAATTGCACTGCATGTAGTAATATCTGCGTAGAAACGGCGACCTATTGCCTTAACATGGGTGGAAAGCACGCAGATCCGGCACATATTGCACTGCTTTTCAATTGTTATGATATTTGTCGCATAAGCGCAGATTATATGTTGAGCAACTCGGAATTCATCAGCCAGATATGCAGCCTCTGCGCCCAGGTGAATGACCGGCGCGCCTCGAGCTGCGACCAGTTTGGCGATGATGAGCAGACGAAGGCCTGTGCCGATATGTGTCGTACGTGTGCTGACTCATGTAGACAAATGGCAGAGCTGTAGCCGCTAAAGAGTTGGGGAAAAGCCAATGGGGAATCTCCCAAAGCACAGTACACCTGATGGAGGTGCAAGGATATGGAAACGGCAGTCAGATTGTTAGTCTCAGCAGTCGTATTTGCCCCGCTCGTTGTGGCCGCACATGGCCCAGATGATGGCTATGGCATGGGTCCCGGCATGATGGGCCCTGGAATGATGTGGTGGGGTATGGGGTGGTTCTGGACGGTCATCATGATCGTTTTTTGGATCGCGGTGATTGTGGGACTTATCCTCCTCATACGATGGCTCGCCTCGTCAGCAGGCCCGCTCGGCCGCGCTAAGGGAGAAGGGACGGCGCTCGATATCCTCAAGAAACGGTACGCCAGGGGAGAGATAAGCAAGGAGGATTTCAAGAAGATTAAGGATGATCTGACGAGGAGTTGAGCCATTCCTAATAGGCGAGGGTTGATTATGCCGGAGTTCTTCTGCTACGAACGGACCGACGACAGTGAAGACCGCTTTGTGCTGCAACCCCGCCTGGAGTACGGGTTCGCCTGCAACTGGCAGGCGACTCTCACCTCCTCGTTCTTCATCGGCGATGCCGACAGGAGCAGGAGCGGCGATATAAACCTCGAAGCCCTTTATAATTTCAATACCGAATCGGTGTATGTTCCTGCATTCGCCGTTGCAGCCGGCGTGGAATTCCTGACGGGAAAAGGCACCAACGGCCTTGATACGACCCTGAAACTCATCGCGTCAAAGATGCCGTTCCCAAAGAGCTATCTTCTGCACCGTCTTCACTTCAACGCACTATGGAAGCATAACAGCGGCAGGAAGGAAGGTGAGCGCAGTGATCTTTTTTGCGATGTCTTCTATTTCGGGGTTTGGCATGCTGACATTGACATCATCCCTTCCTAAATCGCCAATGGTCCGTATCTTCTTGGGATTTCCCCTGCGCACCATAAGGGCAAGGCGGTTTCCTGCATACGACACTGTCTCGTCAAACCATCCTTCGGTCTCGAGCTCTTTGATCTTTTCTTTCCCGCCGGTGAACACGTCTGGCCGCAATGCTATTAGCAGATTGCCGATCACCAGACTGCCTTTTCGCACCTGCTCTTCGATGATACCCGGCGGCAGGGTTTCATAGAAGATTTTTCTATACTGTGGAAAGGCTTTTTGAAAAGCTTGGATGATTTCGGGCATCACCATGAACTCGTTGCCGCCGAAGAAGACCACCAGGTCGGGATTGATGATATCTCCGTAAAGGTCCGGAATGTTATCGATGCCCGGGACCGTGAATTCAACTCCCCCTTCAGGTGAGGCTTCCCACGGCGGATAGATATACCCCCCTGCAAGGACTACTGCGGCTAGAAGCAGGCTGGTTATCAGACACAGCAGCGTAAGCACTATGTTTGCGCCTCTCATTGCAACCCTCCTTTAAGCCTCAGGATTTCTGTTTCCCACTACAGCGCTGCTACACAACTGTTCAGAGTCCCCGATAGGAGAAAATCGGGGCAGGCAGCTTATCGATGAGTATCCATCTCTCTGCTATAAGAAAAGTATAAATGCAAAAGAGAGTTGCATCAACAAAGAGGATGGCTGGAATTACGGGCATTCAAATCGTATATTTCTCCGGGTCTGCAGTCGGCAGCATCGCACACTGCCCATACATGGAAATGAGCACCCCACTTCTGGCCGACGCCTACAGCGCCCTTAGTGAGATACAATGCCCATGCCCAGTCAGGCTCGAACATGCTCGTGGTTGAAGACCAGTATGCTTCTTTAGTTCCGCTGAATGGATGTCCGTCTGGTAACGCAGGACTATGAGTGCTGCAGTCAACCAGAGATTCGAGCTCATTGATATTCGGCAATCGCCAGCATGCTTTAGAACTTTGATTGAGCTGCGCTATGGCTGAGAGAGCATCGCTCCACGTTACCGGTCTTCCTTTTGTAATATCTGCCTCTCTGAGCCAGCAGAGGTTGGTAAGGCGGTCGATGACGGCATCGCCTATAACATCAAAGCGGGGCTCTGGCCATACGAGCCCGATACGGAACTCTCCGTCCTGGCCTGAGCCTGCACAGGGGATAAGACGTCCGGCTGAATCGTAACACTGTGTCTGGCCGGTAGCAGGTAGAATGTTGTATCCTTCACCACGCACCGGCCAAAGCAGAAAAAACTGCTCCTTGTTGCCGTAGAACATCCGCGCCCCCTCCGTATGGATGTACCAGGCATAGGCGGTGTTTATCGCAGCAGTGGTCGAAGTCCAGTACCATCCAGAAAAGACATTCCTGAAAGGATGTCCCTCCGGCAGGGCGGGCTTCCTGGTCTGATGGCTCATGAGGCTCCGGAGCTCACGGCGGTTGGGGAGCCGCCAGTCGGAGTAGCCGAAGGTCCTCTCCCTGTTCATATCAGCAATGTAATCCAAGGCCTCCTGCCAGGTCACAGGGAATACAGCGGGGTTGGCATCCTGTGTCCATATCAGGCCTGTGAGACGGTCTAAAACCATCTCGTCTTTCTGTTCGAATCTCGGCACCGGCCAGGATATGCCTCGTTTGAATTCCGCATCCTGTCCGCTGCCGGTACAGGGGATCTCACGGCCGAATGTATCATGGCATGTTACTTGACCTGTCTGCAGATAGGCGAGTGCATCCATTGAGGTATCTTATCACAACCGGAATGCGTACAGAGGCTAGGAACAGGCATTGCAGCTGCATGTTTCCCGCGCTTTCAGCGGCATGGATTTTGTGATATCTTTGGGGTAAGGAGGTAAGGGCTATGCATTGGGGCTGGGATTACTACGGCTGGTGGTGGGGGAGGGGATTGCTTATGGTCGTCTTCTGGATATTGGTAATCGTCGGCATCGTTTATCTCGTGAAGACGATTGCCGGCACGGGAAGGGGGAGGGGGCGTGAGGACGAGACGCCTCTCGATATCCTCAAGAAACGGTACGCGAAAGGCGAGATAAGCAAAGAGGAGTTCGAGGAAAAGAAGAAAGATATTCAGTAGGAGAGAGCAGCCATGGAGCACAGTAATCAGGAATCGCACCATACAGAACACAGGCATGACGGAATGATGCGCAATGCGCATGAGGGCCATGCGATGCACGGCGAGCATCGTGCCGTCGAGCACAAAGGTCATGCTACGCATCACGCGCACATGGTCGAGGATTTCAAAAGGCGGTTCCGGATCTCATTACTCGTTACCATCCCTATCCTCGCCCTCTCGCACATGATCCAGCAGTTCCTCGGGCTGGGCGACAGTCTCCGCTTCCCCGGCGATCTCTACGTGCTGTTTGCCCTCTCATCGTTCGTGTTCTTCTACGGAGGGTATCCTTTCCTGAGGGGGCTTTTCGATGAGGTGAAAGAGAAGCGGCCCGGAATGATGACCCTGGTCGCTGTTGCGATCACTGCGGCATATGTCTACAGTAGCGCCGTCGTTTTCGGGCTCCCCGGCATGGACTTTTTCTGGGAGCTCGCCACGCTGGTGGACATCATGCTCCTCGGACACTGGCTCGAGATGCGGTCGGTAATGGGCGCCTCGCGCGCCCTCGAAGAGCTTGCTCGTCTCATGCCTGCAGAAGCGCATAGGATCATGCCCGACGGCAGCACCCGTGATGTGCCCCTTGCGACGCTCGCTGTCGGCGACAAGGTTCTGGTGAAGCCGGGTGAAAAGGTCCCCGCCGACGGAGAAGTGGTCGAAGGTGAGACCTCCGTGAGTGAAGCGATGCTGACCGGCGAATCCAAACCCGTACATAAAACAGCAGGCAGCAAGGTTATCGGGGGTGCGATCAACGGTGAGGGGTCGATCACGGTCGAGATCAAAAGGACCGGAAAGGATTCTTTCCTCTCGCAGGTAATGGAGCTGGTCCGGCAGGCGCAGGAGAGTAAGTCGAGGACCCAGGACATTGCAAATCGCGCAGCCTTCTGGTTGACGATCATCGCCTTGGGTGGTGGAGCAGTGACGCTCTTCGCATGGTTCGGACTCATGGGCAGGGACCTTGCCTTTTCGCTGGAGAGGACCGTCACGGTTATGGTCATCGCCTGTCCTCATGCGCTCGGACTGGCGGTTCCGCTTGTGGTTGCCGTCTCGACAGCGCTTTCGGCGTCGAACGGGCTGCTGATACGCGACCGTGCCGCTTTTGAGCGGGCACGGAACATCCAAGCGATCATCTTCGATAAGACCGGTACCCTTACCGAGGGACGTTTCGGTGTCACTGACATCCTTGTATTTGCAAACGATATCAGCGAAAAAGAGCTTGTCAAATACGCTGCATCGATAGAGACGCATTCGGAACATCCCATTGCAAAAGGCATCGTTGCCTCATTTCCCGAAACCTATCCTGTTGAGGGATTCAGGGCGATCCCGGGCAAGGGAGCAGAAGGAACGGCAGGCGGGAGAGAAGTGAAAGTGGTGAGCCCGGGATACCTGAAGGCGCAGGGCGTGCCGATATCCGATGAGAGAATAGAGCGGCTCTCCTTGCAAGGGAAAACGGTTGTCTTTGTCGTCATCGACGGAACAATGAAGGGCGCCATCGCCCTTGCCGACATCATACGGCCTGAGTCGAAACGGGCGGTGTCGCTCTTGAAAGAGATGGGGATACAATGCATGATGCTCACCGGCGACAACCGTCTGGTGGCGAAGTGGGTAGCTGAGGAGCTGAAGCTTGATGATTACTTCGCCGAGGTGTTGCCTCAGGACAAATCGGCAAAGGTGAAGGAGGTGCAATCCAGAAAGCTCATCGTAGCGATGATCGGCGACGGGGTAAACGACGCACCTGCCCTCGCCCAGGCTGACGTCGGCATTGCTATCGGCGCGGGGACGGACGTTGCCGTTGAGACCGCAGACATTGTGCTGGTACGGAGCAACCCGCTCGATGCGGTGGCGATCATAGGTCTCGCCCGTGCAACATACCGGAAAATGATCCAGAACCTTGCCTGGGCCACAGGGTATAACGCTTTTGCCATCCCCCTTGCTGCAGGTGTCCTCTATAATTACGGCATCCTCCTCAGTCCTGCCCTGGGCGCTGTTCTCATGTCCCTCAGTACCGTTATTGTGGCGATCAATGCGAAATTCCTGAAGATCAGGAAAGTATAGCGTGCAGAGCGTAAGATGCATGTTGCCGTGTGAGGAGATCGAAGCTATACTTTGAGTAACAACGTGTCCTGTTCGTCGACTTTCGAACGTATGAGCGATGCTCATAATCCACAATAGCCATCAGGAGGTGTGCAATGGCAAAAAGAAAATTCCTCAGATGCAGGGATGCAGGAGAAATGGGCCCTTTCTGTGATTACATTTCAGAAGGTGAGACCGACGAAGAGGTACTGAAACTCGCACGTATTCATGCGAAAACACATAATGAACGGGACATCCCTGAAGAGGAACTGCAGGGATGGAAGAGAAAAATAAAGAGCCGCGAGGAGGTAACGCAAAAACGTTAAACGTGCTGTACTCTGCCCCTTAAAAAAGAAGACTGTTTTTTGTATAATGTAAAAAATATATCGGAGGAAGTGGAACCATGAAGAAGGTATTTTTTGCAATCGTATTTCTCTTTGCTTTAAGTATTATGGCATGGGCACAGACTGCAGGAGATCAGAAAGCCGGTCAGCAGCAGGGTCAGCAGGGAATGATGGGTGGCGGCGGCATGATGGGCGGACAAGGAATGATGGGTGGTATGAGAGGCGGTATGATGGGCGGTGGCGATCAGCAAATGCCCATGATGCAGATGTGCCAGCAGATGATGCAACAGGGAATGATGGGCCAAAGAATGATGCAGCAGCAGGAACTGATGCATATGATGAAGGACATGATGAGAATACAGGAACGCATGCTGAAGGGGGTTCCTGAGGGCGAGAAGAAAAAGATGGCCCAGGAGCTGTCGACCATGATGGAGAGAATGGACAAGATGATGACCGCCATGCAGAGCATGCCGATGGGCGGCATGATGGGAGGCCCGATGGGGGGCATGATGCACGGAGCACCGGCACAAGAGGAGCCGAAGAAAGAGGCCCCGAAAAAGAGCGAAGAGCACAAGCATTAATTATAGAGAGCAGAGGGAACTCAGACAGAAGCAAAAAGGGCCTACCAGGCCCTTTTTGTTTCTGCTCGAAGCGATGGGTACAACGGCTGCCCTCAAGAGGGCCGGCTCTTTGCCGATAACATAAAAGAGCTTAACTGGATAAGCATAATCTGATACACTTTACTATGGTTGGCTTCGGTTGGCTTCCGATCTTTGTTCGTAATCCTTATTAATTTCTAGAAATGCCCAGAGATCGTCTGCTATGCACCACTATGAAGAACTGATCCATGAGCTTGCAGGACTGTGCGGGATCGTCCCTGAGTACTGGGATTCCTTCGGCACGCAGCATATCGCTTCGATCGAGACGAAGAAGGCCATTCTTCAGGCAATGGGAATGGATATTGGCTCTGTCGAGAGCATAGAGCAAGAGATCAGGCAGCAGAGGAACAGGCCCTGGAACCGCGTCACCGAGCCGGTGATCGTCATCTCGGTGAACGAGCAACCCTTCGAGCTTCCCCTTTACCTGCCGTTCAGGGAGGGAGATGAACAGAAGCTTACCATCTCCTGGTCGGTGGAGGACGAAGAGAGGAACAGGCAGGACTTCACGCTCTCCGGAGCCGCTATCGGCATTACGGACCAGCAATGGATAGATGGCACCCGCTATGTAAAGATCCCGCTTAAGGACAAGGGACAAAGGGAGATCGGGTATTACTTCATCACTATTTCATGCGAACATCCGGAACGCATCTTTCCTGGAGAACAGAATATCCTTCAGAAGAAATCGAGGGTCATCATTACCCCTGACCAATGCTATATTCCACCACCGCTGGAGGAGGGAAAGACCTGGGGAATCTATGCCAATCTCTATGCCGTCAGGTCGGCCCGGAACTGGGGTGTCGGAGATTTTACCGATCTGAAAGGATTGATCGGGCTGACCGGGAGATTAAAAGGCGGCTTTGTGGGCATTAATCCCCTCCATGCCATTCCAAACAAGAAGCCCTATGGTATAAGCCCCTATTCACCCATCAGCAGGCTCTACAAGAATTTTATCTACCTCGATATGGACAATATTCCCGATGTCGCTGAATCGGAAGAGGCGCAGAAAATCCTCGATTCCGAGGTCTTTAAAAAAGAGCTGCAGGAAGTGAAGCATGAAGCGATGATCGATTATAAAAAGATCGCCTTCTTAAAGAAAAGCATACTTGCCTATGCCTTTGAGCATTTTTATGAGCGCCACTACCTGAAGAATACCGAACGGGGCAGGGCGTTCCAAGAGTATGTGCGGTATGAGGGTGCGCCGCTTGATGCGTATGCCCTCTTCCAGGCGCTCTGGGAGCATATGAATACGAGGTTGAAGGTGTATGTGTGGCAGGACTGGCCCGCAGAGTACCATAATCCCCAGAGCAGCGCGGTGCAGAAGTTCAGAGACGACAACGAGCGGGATATCCTTTTCTACAAGTACATCCAGTGGCTTGTCGAGGTCCAGCACCGGGAGTGCGCGGAACTCGCCGCTGCACTTGAGCTGCCGGTGGGCATTTACCATGACCTCGCTATAGGCTCAATAGGGGGCGGCAGCAACGGCTGGAGCTACCAGAATCTCGTGGCGGGCGCAATCAACGTCGGTGCGCCCCCGGATGAGTTCAACATCAACGGCCAGAACTGGAATTTCCCCCCGGTCGTTCCTGAACGGCTGAGGGAGACGGGCTATGAGTTTTTTACCGATATCATACGGAAAAATATAAAACACAACGGGGCACTCCGCATTGATCACGCCCTTGGCATGTTCAGGCTCTTCTGGATACCCTCAGGTATGCCGGCAGCGGAGGGAGCGTATGTGACCTATCCGGTGGAAGACCTTCTGCGCATCATCGCCCTCGAAAGTGTACGGTACAAGACGATGATCATTGCCGAAGACCTCGGCACCGTCGGTGAAAATGTCCGTGCAACACTGCACCGCTTCCGAATGCTCTCGTACCGGCTCCTCTATTTCGAGCGGAACTACCCTGATCCTTCTTTTACCGCACCTGAGCACTATCCCGATATCGCCCTCTGTGCAGTGACGACGCATGACCTGCCGACTCTTTATGGTTATTGGGCAGGCAGGGACCTTGCAGTAAAAAAGCAGCTCAACCTGTTTAGGGATGATGAGCAGTGGCAACGGTATGTGCATGATCGGGAAAGGGACAGGGGCCTCCTTCTGAATGCGCTCAAATCCAGGGGTATTCTTCCTGAGAGTTTTCCCGTAAGCCCGGACATGATCCGTGCAATGACCGAGGAGCTGTGCCTCGCCATCTACCGTTATCTCGCCGCTACCCCCTGCAAGCTGATTGCGGTAAGCCTTGACGATATCATCGGCACCATGGACCAGCAGAACCTGCCGGGTACGACCGATGAGTATCCCAACTGGATGCAGAAGACGCCGCTCTCACTCGAGCAGATCCTCTCCGACAAGCGTTTTGAGGCCCTTGCCGAAATGTTCCGGAATGCCCGGCGCAGCCTTTACCAAAACGCTGCTTCTCTTTGATTCTGCGGTACACTGCTGTTGTGCAAGCGCGATGAAGAAAAATTCTCTATCATAATTTCTTATAGCGCTATGGGGGAATATAATGGCGATCAAAAATTACCAATGAAAACAATTTTTATTGCATCAATGCTACTGTTGTTGCACAAAGGCTGTAACATTCATGTAACAATTCTTTAATACTGGTGTAACTGCTGGATGCTATGGTAATGGCAAAAGGAGGGTACCATGGCTTCATACCATATTATCGTGTGTCCGAATCTCAAAGGGAGCGCGGAGGGAGCGCAGTGCAACATGGCAAACGGCTTTATCAAGGACCATAAAGATACCGATATCAAGATATGCATGAGCAGGCATTATGAGTCGTGCCCCCTCTATCTTTGCGGTTTATTAGCGTTGACGAAAAGGTCAAAGCCTGCTGAAGCTCATCTGGAAAAAACGGATTGTTGAGCATAGCTCCTGAGCCGTATATGGTGAGGGGGCCTTTTCTCCTGCATACTCCTCGCTCAATTCTATGGTATCTTGCTCCTTAGCGACAGACATCCTGCCCTGACCGTTTTGCAGGTTATCCAAGAGAGCTCTTTCCTGTCTTGAATAACATCCGTGAGGGCAGGATGAAAATGAACACTTACGTCAATCCTTTTCAGGCCGAGGAGGTTCCAGAAATGCGGCAGAAGCGGCATTTCGCCGTGCCATGCAATCGTATCAATGGTATCCGGTGTCACCGGCTCGCGGTTGATATGGGAGTAGCTGAGGCTGATCGGCAGGATGGGAGTGGCGGTTTCGATCGGCACATTGAAAAAGGCGCTTTTAAAATCCATAACGGTGATCCCGTCATTGGTGGTCCCCTCCGGAAAGAGAACGACGCTGATGTTGTTGTTAAGCCTCTTTTTGATCTCCTGAAATGATTTGACCGATGCAACTTTGGAGGCTCTGTCGACAAAGACCGTTCCCCCCAACCTGGTAAGCCATCCGAAGAGCGGCCATGAGGCAACTTCTTTTTTGGAAATAAAGACCGAAGGCGAACAACAGCCGATAACGAGAATATCGAGATAGCTGCAGTGATTGCTCACCATAAAATAAGCCGTACCGTGCTCAAAGGATCCGGTAGAGGTGCAATGTATCCCGAGAAGAGAGCAGCTTAACCCAGCCCACCACTGGGCACACCGCGCCCTCAGGCGCAAGCTCTTGGCGTTATCAAAGGGGTATATCCTCAAGAAGGAGCCTAAAAAGAGGAAGAATGTAGTGAGTAGGATGAAGGCAGATAACCGGAAAATCCTTCGGAACAGGGAGATAAACGGTCTGCATGCGATCATGTGAAACTATACCACGTTTGCGTTCGATGGGTCACGGTAAACAGTCCTCTCGTGGTATTTGACATCGCGCTCTTACTTTTTATATTCTATCCGGCGGAACGTATGATCAGAAAGTTATTCCCCAAAGAAACAGATTTCTTCGAGCTGTTCGATAATGCTGCTGCGAATGTTGCCAAAGGTGCATCCCTCCTTGTTGCCCTTATGGAAAACTTCGATAATGTCGAGGTCCGCTCCAAGGAAATTTATGAGGTCGAGCAGGAAGGGGACCTGCTGACCCATGATATTATCAAGAAGCTGAACAAGACCTTCATTACCCCTATCGACAGGGAAGACCTCTACGCGCTTGCCTCGCGCCTGGATGATGTCATCGACCTCATCTGGAGCGCTGTGGACAGGATAGTCGTTTTTAGAATAAAGAAAACCACAAAGGAAGCGATCTCCATGTCAAAGGACCTCCTCATGATTACCGAGGTGATCCACAAAACCATACGGAAGCTCAAGGAGAAGAACTACCCCCATGTGCAGGAGTTCTGCATCGAGATCAACAGGCTTGAGAACAGGATCGACCGTGACTTCAGGGATGCTCTGGGGAAACTCTTTGACGAGGTGAAAGATCCGATCCTCATCATTAAGTGGAAAGAGATTTACGAGCATCTTGAGGATGCCTCCGACCGCTGCGAAGATGTTGCAAATATTCTGGAAGCCATAGTCCTCAAACATGCATGAGACTTACGTTCTGCTTGTTGCGGTTATAGTCCTTGCTGTCATCTTCGATTTCATCAACGGCTTTCACGATACCGCCAATGCAATAGCCACTTCGGTATCGACGAGGGTCGTATCACCGAAAGCGGCAGTGCTGATGGCGGCAGTGCTCAATATGCTCGGAGCGCTCTCGGGCACCGCCGTTGCCAAGACGATCGGAGCGGGCATTGTAGAAGCCTACAGTGTTACGCAAATCACTATCATTTCCGCCCTTATTGCCGCTATTGTTTGGGATATCATTACCTGGTATTTCGGACTCCCTACTTCCTCGAGCCATGCGCTTATATCGAGCATTGTCGGGGCGGCGATCGCGACTGCGGGAGCGGACGTTATTATCTCAAAAGGAGTGTATAAGGTCCTCCTTGGCTTGTTCCTCTCCCCTGTGCTTGCCCTGCTCCTCGGCTACCTTTTCATGGTGATCCTCGTACGGATATTCAGAAACACGGCACCCGCGACGGTTAACGTTCTCTTCAACAAGCTCCAGGTCGTATCGGCTGCCTACATGGCCTTCAGCCATGGTAACAACGATGCACAGAAGACGATGGGCATTATCACTATGGCACTGGTAAGTTATTACAAACTTCCTGACTTCCATGTTCCTCTGTGGGTTGTCGTCCTCTGCGCTACTGCCATGGCCTTTGGAACTGCTGCAGGCGGATGGCGAATTATTAAGACATTGGGAGTCCGTCTTGTCCATCTCCGCCCTATACACGGGTTTGCCGCCGAGACGTCTGCGGCAACCCTCATCGAAATCGCTTCGAGGATAGGACTCCCTCTGTCGACGACGCATGTTATCTCTTCGACCATTATGGGGGTCGGCGCATCGAAACGACTCTCGGCAGTACGGTGGGGAGTAGGAGGGAATATTATTCTGGCGTGGATTCTGACGATCCCCTCCTGTGGCGTTCTTGCCTGGGTGATCTGTAAGACTGCCTTACGTTTTTCATAGCCCGCTTTATCGCTGTTCTAAGTCGCTCCTTGTCTCGCTTTACTGATGTCATCTCCGTAATCGAAATGTAACCCTCCGTTCATATTCCGGTAACTATCTCTGTTTTAAACTGCAGCACTGGAGTACCGGAACGCATCTCAATGCCGCCGTATCCCCGGGTAAAGGAGGTGGTTGTCATAAAGATGTAAGGCACCTGTAATACTGTTGTAACATTTGTATCATATGCTATGAAAAACGGTAGAAGGAGGTAAACAATGAAAAAAATAATACTTATATTGGCTATAGCGACACTTGCTGCGCTGTCTTCCCACGCAATGGCAGAGGAGATACTGAACGGTGCGGGTGCCTCGTTCCCTGCTCCGGTGTACCAGGCATGGGCATACGAATATAACAAGGCGACCGGTGCGCGGCTTAACTATCAGTCTATCGGTTCTGGAGGAGGCGTCCGTCAGATTGTCAGCAGGACGGTGGATTTCGGTGCTTCCGACGATCCGATAAAGCCGGAACAGCTCAAGAAAGACAATCTCCTCCAATTCCCGGCTGTTATCGGCGGTGTCGTCCCTATCGTCAATGTCCCCGGAATGAAAGCAGGTGAGCTCAAGCTCGATGCTGAAGCGCTCTGCAAGATATTTCTCGGTGAGATCAAGTACTGGGACGATGCCAAAATCAAAGGGCTCAACACCCAGGCCAAGCTTCCGCATAATGAAATTACGGTTGTCCACCGCTCCGACGGATCGGGAACGACCGCGCTCTTTACGAATTATCTCAGTGCAACATGTCCTGTGTGGAAGTCGAAGGTAGGAGAGGGCAAGGCGGTCAAATGGCCTGTCGGCATCGGAGGGAAAGGGAACGAAGGCGTTGCCAATTACGTAAAAAGAACACCCCACTCCATCGGCTACGTTGAGTTTGCGTATGCAAAGCAGAGCAAGCTTGCCCATACGCAGCTCAAGAATAAGGCGGGCAACTTTGTCGAGCCCGGGTTCGATTCCTTTGAGGACGCCGCTGCGGCAGGCGATTTTGATCCTAAAAAGGATTTCTCTACATGGCTAACCAATACCCCCGGCAAAAACTCCTGGCCGATAGCCGGCGCTACTTTCATCCTCCTTGCAAAGGACAAAAAGGATGCGAATATAAAAACAGTTAAGTTTTTTGACTGGGCCTTCAAAAACGGGGATACGACGGCCAAAAGCCTTACCTATGTTCCACTTCCCACGACTCTGAAGGATAAGGTAAGGGCGTACTGGAAGACGAATGGAGTCTACTGATCGTCGGGGTTAGGTTCCTCGACATTCCCTATGTCCGGCCTTCAAATATGAGAGGATCGATTGCCGATACTAAAGAGAAAAAATCCGGTTGATTTTTCGTTCTCGCTGGTTACCGCCCTCGCGGCGCTCACCATACTATTTCTGGTGGGCGGTATTTTTATCGTGCTGTTACGGGAGTCGTCGCTCGCGATAGGCAAGTTCGGTCTTTTCGATTTTCTGCTGTCAACTGAATGGAATCCTGTTAACAACGAATTCGGTGCCGCAACTGCGGTGTACGGCACGTTTGTTACTACCTGCATTGCTCTTATCATTGCAATTCCCGTGGCGATCGGTATCGCAGTGTTCGTCACCGAGATCGCGCCGGATTTTCTGAAAGGGCCCATCGGGATCGCCATTGAGCTGCTTGCCGCAATCCCCAGCATCATCTATGGCATGTGGGGGCTTTTCACTCTCGCCCCTCTGATGGCCAGATATGTCGAGCCGGCGCTCCAGAAAAGTGTAGGAAAACTCCCTGTGGTCGGAGCGCTGTTTCAGGGGACGCCTATGGGAATAGACCTTTTCACGGCGAGTGTCATCTTGAGCATCATGATTATTCCGTTTACCGCGAGTATCTCGAGAGACTCCTTTAACTTAACGCCGGGGATAGTAAAGGAATCGGCCTATGCGGTAGGCGCAACGAAGTGGGAAGTGATTAAGGATGTTGTACTGCCCTATTCGAAACTCGGCGTTTTCGGCGGCATCGCGCTCTCCCTGGGAAGGGCGCTTGGCGAGACCATGGCGGTGGCCTTTGTCCTGGGCAACAACCACCAGATCACCTCATCGCTTTTTGATGCTGCAGCGACGATTACCGTGACCCTCGCCAACGAGTTTACCGAGGCCGACACCGATATGTATCTCTCGTCCCTTTTCAACCTGGCGCTGGTACTCTTTGCCTTGAGCTTTGTCGTCCTTGCTATAGCAAAGTTCTTTCTTCTCAAGGCTGAACGGAGGTATTCGCGATGAATGTCGAAAAGAAGAGAAAGCTCGAGAGCTCCATTGCGCTCCTGCTGAGCACGCTCGCCGCGGTGTTTGGTCTTTTCTGGCTGGTTTTTATTCTCGGCGATGTTCTCATTCACGGCATCGGTGCCCTGCACCCCGGCTTGTTCCTCAATGATCCTGCCCCTCCCGGGGTAAGCGGAGGGGGGCTGAGAAACGCCTTTGTCGGACAGGTGCTCATTACTGTTTTTGCCACTCTCATCGGTGTTCCTGTCGGCATCCTCGGAGGGACATTTCTCGCCGAATATGCACGAGGGACAAAGGTCGCCCGCAGCATAAGCATTCTTGCCGATATTATGGTCAGTGTGCCGTCTATTGTCATCGGCACGTTCATCTACGCATTGCTGGTAAGACCCCTCGGACATTTCAGCGGCTGGGCTGGTGCCGTCGCCCTCGCCGTGATCATGATCCCCGTCGTGCTGAGAACGACCGAGGATATGCTCTCGCTTGTCCCCTGGACATTACGGGAGGCGGCATTCGCCCTTGGCGCCCCTTACTACAAGGTGATCATACAGGTGGTGTATCGAGGTGCAGCTGCGGGAATTTTTACGGGTATTCTGCTTTCCATTGCCCGTGTTGCCGGTGAGACGGCGCCGCTTCTGTTTACCTCTTTCAACAATGCCTTTTTCTCAATGGACATGAAGGGCCCCATATCCTCGCTGACCGTTACTATCTTTCAATATGCTATGGGACCCTACGATGAGTGGCATGTGCAGGCATGGGCTGCATCATTTATGATTACCGTGGTAATATTATTAATTACCATACTGGGGAGACTTATCATCAAGTGGAGGTATAAGTAGTGGCCGGAGCAGTGGAGCTTGAGGCAAAGAACCTGGACTTTTACTATGCAGGGAATGTCCATGCCCTCAAGCGGATCAATTTTTCTGCCTTTGAAAAAAGCGTCACCGCACTGATCGGCCCGTCGGGCTGCGGGAAGACGACGCTGCTCAGGTGTTTTAACCGGATGCACGATCTCTATCCGAAAAACAGGTATGAGGGAGAAATTCTTTTTGAGGGGAAGAACATTCTCTCCCATGACATTGATCTCATACGGCTGAGGAGCAGCATCGGCATGGTCTTTCAGAAGCCGACGCCGTTCCCTATGACCATCTTCGACAATATTGCCTACGGCCTCAGGTTGAAGGGCATCAAGAAGAGGTCGGAGCTTGCTGAGAGGGTGGAGCGGGCGCTCAAGAATGCGGCGCTCTGGGACGAGGTCAAGGACAAACTCAATGTCAGCGCCTACGAGCTCTCGGGCGGGCAGCAGCAACGGCTGGTTATTGCGCGGGCACTCGCTGTCGAGCCCCACGTGCTGCTTTTTGATGAGCCAACGTCCGCGCTCGATCCGATATCGACGGGGAAGATTGAAGAGCTCATTGTGCAACTGAAGAACAATGTGACCATCCTCATCGTCACTCATAACATGCAGCAGGCAGCACGCATATCAGACTGGACAGGTTTCATGATGCTCGGGGAGCTGATCGAATTCGATAAAACGGATAGGATATTCACGGCCCCCTCAGAGAAGCTGACAGAGGACTACATCACGGGGAGGTTCGGATAATGTCGGTCTTTGATGAAGAGTTGATGCAGCTTAAA
The DNA here is from genome assembly GCA_040754455.1 of Nitrospirota bacterium. GTDB lineage: Bacteria > Nitrospirota > Thermodesulfovibrionia > Thermodesulfovibrionales > Dissulfurispiraceae > JBFMCP01. Next base: position 152,576 of record JBFMCP010000001.1, on the reverse strand, counting down.
GGAAAGGTCCTCAAGATGGGGGCAATGGTCGAGGTCGCCATCAGGGATTCGGTGCATTCCCTCGTGGACAGGAACAATGAGCTCGCCAGAAAGGTGATCGAACATGACCACCAGATCAATGCGCTCGACGTGGAGATCGACGATGAGTCCATCAAGCTCATCGCGCTCCGGCAGCCCAAGGCAGGCGACCTGCGCTTTATCACTACGGCAATGAAGATAACGACCGACCTCGAACGAATGGGCGACCTCGCGGTGAACATCGCCGAACGCGCACTGGAACTTAACGAGGAGCCGATCCTCAAGCCCTATATCGATATCCCGAGAATGAGCCAGCTTGCGCAGGGAATGACACGCGATGCCCTCGATGCCTTTGTTAAGAGAGACAAGAAGCTGGCGATAGATGTCATCATGAGAGACGATGAAGTGGACGATCTGAAGCACGAGGTCCTGAGGGAACTGCTGTTCTTTATGGTGCAGGATCCGACCACGGCATCGAGGGCGATGAAGATAAGTTTTGTCGCACAGTATCTTGAGCGCATTGCCGACCACGCCACCAATATCGCCGAGATGGTGATCTATCTCGTTGCGGGCAAGATCATACGGCACATGGCCTTTCCTCAGGAGGGCAAATAATAAGTATAAATAAGGTACGTGCCGTAAAGGTTCTTGCTGTTTAGTGCCTGCTGCTGCCTGCCAGGAGTGATGCTATCTCATGGAGCGGTGTGATCCTATCGACCGCGTGCATCTCGATGGCCCTTTTCGGCATGCCAAAGACGGTCGAGGAGCTTTCATCCTGGGCAATCGTCAACGCTCCTGCACGCTGCATCTCGAGCAGGCCCCGCGCACCGTCCTCTCCCATCCCGGTCAGTATGACACCAATCGCATTTTTGCCCGCATATCGGGCCACTGACCTGAAGAGTACATCCACCGAGGGGCGTACGAAATTCACCATGGGGCCGTCGGTCACTTCCACATAGTACAGGGCACCGTCACGCTGAATCGTCATATGCTTGTTTCCGGGCGCAATCAATACCGCACCGCGTAAAATCCTGTCGCCGCTCTTTGCCTCCCTCACATCGAGCCGCGACAGCGTATTGAGCCGTTCGGCAAAAGAACGAGTAAAGAGGGGCGGCATGTGCTGAACGATCACAATGCCCGGGATGTCTTCCGGCAGTTCGGTGATGATCTCGGTGATGGCCTGTGTTCCTCCGGTTGAGGCGCCTATGGCAATGATACGGTCCGTGGTCGCCATACATCGGGTATCGAATGCGGAGGGCCGTTCAGGGCGCAAGGGCGCCGGAGGGGGCTGCTCATGCTGACCTGTGGGGGAGCGGAAGGGCCTCCTTTTTACTTTTGCGCGTGCCGCAATCCTTATCTTATGGACGATCTCTTCGCCGAGCCGTGCAATGCCGTCGGCAATGCCAATCCCGGGCTTCGTCACATAATCGACCGCCCCCAGCTCAAGCGCTTTAAGGGTCGTTTCTCCCCCTCTTTGCGTGAGGGCACTTATCATAATGACGGGAACAGGATGGGTCCTCATCAGCTGCTCCAGAAAGGAGAGGCCGTCCATTCTCGGCATCTCAACATCAAGGGTGATGACATCCGGCTCGAGGCTGGTGATCTTGCTCATGGCAAAAAGGGGATCCTGCGCGGTGCCCACCACCTCGATATCATCGGTTTGACTGAGTATCTCAGCGAGGAGGTGCCGTAGTACCGCGGAATCATCGATGATCAGAACCTTGATTTTATTATGCGTCATGGTTGTTACTCCCCTAATTTTTTGACAAAGGCCTTTCCCGTTGCCGTATAGAATACGATCTTTAACCCATGATCGGGCCCGGTAAATTCTTTGATGATCGGTATATTGTAGTGCCGCAGAACCTTTCGTGCTATCATAATATTCTTTTCACCTATATCAAAGGCAGAGGAGAACGGTTCAATAACCCTGCCGCCGCCGAAGATCTTTGCCTTTACCCTGTGCATCTCCATGCCGATGCCGCAGCAATCGCTGATGAGCCGCTCGATGGATTCGCGTCCGAAGCGGGAAGAGGAGTCTTTGGAGCCCTCTGCGCATTCGGGTAATACGAAATGGTTCATCCCGCCCGCTCTTATGGAGTCATCCCACAGGCATACGGAAACACAGGAGCCGAGAATTGTTTCGAGCACCGCGGGCTCCTTGGACACGATAATATCGCCGGGCTGCAGAACAATCTTTCTCAATTTTTTCGGTACACCGTGATGTGGACGGGAGTGAATTGCTCTTTATCAAACATCGCCTCTGAATGGCCGAGAAAAAGGTAACCGTTCTTTATCAAATGCGCATGGAACCGCGAGAGTACGTGCCTCCTCATTCCCTCATCAAAATAGATCATGACATTTCTGCAAAAGATAACGTCAAAGGGACTCTGAAAGGGATAACGCTCGTCTTTAAGGTTGAGCCTTCTGAAACGTATCAGCTCCCTGACGCACTCCTTCACCTTTATCTTCCCCGTATACTCTCCCGTTCCTTTCAGGAAATATCTGCTTACCATGTCGGACTGAATGTCTTCGGGAAGCTGCTCGCATTCGTATATGCCGGCCTGGGCCGTCTCCAGCACTCTCGTCGATATGTCGGTGGCGAGCACCTTGATATCCCAGGAGGCCGGATCGGCTGCACCGGCCCTGAAGGCCTCGAGTACGGTGATGGCAATGGAGTACGGCTCTTCCCCGGTGGAGCAGCCGGCGCTCCAGATCCTGATACGTTTTTCAGCGGCTTTATCGCTGATGAGCCAAGGGATAACCGTCTTTTTCAGGTACTCAAAGTGGTAGTTTTCCCGGAAGAACTTCGTCGTATTGGTCGAAATGCAGTTGAGCATTTCGATCAATTCTTTATTGTCATGTTTTATGTTCTGATAGTACTCATAAAAGCTTTTGCACCCGCTGCATTTGAGCCGCTTTGAAAGTCTCGAAATGAGCAGTCCCTTCTTGCTGCTGCTCAGCCAGATGCCTGAAACACTGTAGATGAGATCGGCGAAGAGGGAGAACTCCTCATCGCTCAGGTGCTCAGGGAAGGGGGGGGCTGAAGTGCAAGCAGGAACCGTATGTCCTTCGAGACTAAAACTCTTCAAATCCCCCATTCCCGTTTCCTTCCTGTCCCTGTATCGTAGGCACCTCGTGCTTGGCGGCAAGGGCTTTTACCGGTGTCGCTGCAGGGAGGACAGGGGCTCTGTGTCTGTCTGCAGCAAAGGTAATCCCCTTAGTGCCGTTTCCCTGGGACGCAGCTGTATCATCCACTTTGAAGAAAGAGATAACGCTCATCAATTCCTTCGCCTGCGCTGCAAGCTCTTCTGCAGCCGATGCTGCTTCCTCCACGAAGGAGGCATTCTGCTGGGTCGCCTGGTCGATCTGCACCATTGCCGTATTGACCTGGTTGATGCCCGACGCCTGCTCCCCGGCCGCTGCTGCCACCTCGTCCATAAGGTCGACTACTTTCTTCACACTCACCTCGATCTCGCCCAGCTTGCCGCTCAGCTCCTGGGCGAGCTGTACGCCACGGGAGGTCTTCTCCGTACTGTCCTCGATCAGCCCCGTGATCTCTTTGGCAGACTGCGCCGTCCGCTGCGCGAGGTTCCGTATCTCCGAGGCCACAACGGCAAAGCCCTTGCCGTGCTCTCCTGCCCTGGCCGCCTCAACCGCTGCATTTAAGGCAAGAAGGTTGGTCTGAAAGGCGATCTCCTCGATTACATTGGAGATGTTGGCGATCTTCGATGAGGACTTGTTGATCTCGTCCATTGCCTTGATCGTATCGTTCATGACCACACTGCCCGATTCGGCAATGGTCTTGGTGCCCTGGGCGAGCTTGTTGGCCTCCCGTGCGTTTTCCGCGGTATGCCGGATTGAGGCCGCCATCTCTTCCATGGTGGCCGAGGTCTCCTCCACCGATGCCGCCTGCTCGGTGATCCTCTGCGAGAAGCTCTGGTTGGCTTCGGCGATCTGGTCCGCTGCCGCCGACACCTGCCCCGATGCCTCCTTCGTCTGCCGTACGATGTCCTTTACTCGTCCAAGCATTATCTGAAGACTCGAAGCGAGGGCGGCGATCTCGGTTCCGGTGCTGGTATCGGGGTTCTGCGTAAGATCGCCTGTCTTCACTTTATTCGCCCAATCAGAGATGCCGGTAATTTCATTTCTGAATGGCTTATAGACGAAAAAGATCGTTACCAGCAGCACCCCCGCTATTGTAACGACATAAACGCCCAACGAGATGTGCCCGATTCTGTCCTGTTTTACTGCCGCCTTCTGCACCTCCCGGTCGACCATCTTTTTCACTGCGTTCCTCATCTCGGTGAGCGCCTCCTGTGTCATCAGGAGCGCGGGAGTGGTCTCCTCAAGGTAGATCTTTTTTGCCAGGTCGAGCTTTCCTTCCTTTAATGCGGCCAGGATCTTGGGTGCCGAAGCATGGACCCTCCGGTGCGGCTCGTCGATCTTCTTGAATTCTTCCGAGACCTCTTGCGGCGGCTTGAAATCATAGTACCACTTGCCGAGGTTGCATTGGGTATGGTCGAGCTGCCCCGTAAAATCTTTTCCGAACATGATCGTACCGACGGCGAGATTTTCCGCCCACTTCAGATGATCGATGATCCGCGGCGCCATGAGTCCCTGGAGCTCTCTATACTTCTGAAGCATCTCAAGGTCGGCCTTTGTACTCCTGATAGTGGTCTGGAAGAAGACCGTGAGTCCTATGAGCACTGCAACGAGGATCCCGATGCCGATGTACAGCTTTTTCGCGATGGTCATTCTCATCATTGTAGTTCCCCCCTTCTGTCATTTAAATGAAGATCGTTGTTTCTTTGTGCCGTGCTCCGGTGCTTAGAATTCTTCGAATCCATTCTTACCTTCCTTGTGCTGAGCAGTGCTTCCGTTTCCATAGATGAGCGTGACGGCGGCGGGGCGCGGTAGTGTGCTTTCTGGAGCCGATGCTTTCAGTGTGCTCTTTGAGCTCCACTGATGTGCAGCGCCGGAATGCTCCCGCCTCTCGGCGCGATGAGCTGTCATGTCATCGTTAGATTTAAAAAAGGCAATAAGGTCCGTCAGCTCCTTCGCCTGCGCTGCAAGCTCTTCTGCGGTTGCTGCTGCTTCCTCCACGAAGGAGGCATTCTGCTGGGTCGCCTGGTCGATCTGCACCATTGCCGTATTGACCTGGTTGATGCCCGACGCCTGCTCCCCGGCCGCTGCTGCCACCTCGTCCATAAGGTCGACTACTTTCTTCACACTCACCTCGATCTCGCCCAGCTTGCCGCTCAGCTCCTGGGCGAGCTGTACGCCACGGGAGGTCTTCTCCGTACTGTCCTCGATCAGCCCCGTGATCTCTTTGGCAGACTGCGCCGTCCGCTGCGCGAGGTTCCGTATCTCCGAGGCCACAACGGCAAAGCCCTTGCCGTGCTCTCCTGCCCTGGCCGCCTCAACCGCTGCATTTAAGGCAAGAAGGTTGGTCTGAAAGGCGATCTCCTCGATTACATTGGAGATGTTGGCGATCTTCGATGAGGACTTGTTGATCTCGTCCATTGCCTTGATCGTATCGTTCATGACCACACTGCCCGATTCGGCAATGGTCTTGGTGCCCTGGGCGAGCTTGTTGGCCTCCCGTGCGTTTTCCGCGGTATGCCGGATTGAGGCCGCCATCTCTTCCATGGTGGCCGAGGTCTCCTCCACCGATGCCGCCTGCTCGGTGATCCTCTGCGAGAAGCTCTGGTTGGCTTCGGCGATCTGGTCCGCTGCCGCCGACACCTGCCCCGATGCCTCCTTCGTCTGCCGTACGATCCTCTTCAGATCATTGACCATGTTTCTCATTGCGGCAAAGAGCTGGCCGATCTCATCTTTGGGTCTGTCGGCAACGGTAACGGTTAGATCTCCCTGCGCAATCTGTTGTGCGACCGCAACGGAATCCTTGAGAGGGCGGGAAACGAACTTGATGACCGCGCTGTAGAGCAATGCCGCCAGCACAACGACTGCTATGATGCTCACCGTGATTAAATACCGTCGCAGTATAGTACTCGCCTTGTGAAACTCATTGGTATAACTACCGGCGCCGATCACCCAATTCCAGTTCTTGTAGAAGGAAAAGACCACGATTTTTTCACGCGCGCTGGTCTCTCCCAGCTCCTTGTTGATCCAGGGATAGCGGATAACGCCTTCCTTTTTCTCGAGGATATCCTTGATGAACTCCCTGCCGCTGCCGTCCTTTGCAGCGAGGATATTCTTTCCTTCCTGAGCGGGATGGACGACAAGGGTCCCGTACGTCGGCCCCTCCTTTGCATCGAGCACATAAACATACCCTGTCTCGCCTACCTTGATCGACTTGATCTTGCTCTTTAATGCTTTCAGTCCCTCGGTGAAATCGAGCCCGATGAAGAGCGATCCCACGATCCTTCCTCCGTTATCCTTTATTGGAACGTACTTCGTCATGTACTCCCTTCCGAAGAGGGTTGCCTTTCCCACGTAAGGCTCTCCCTTGAGCAGGAGAGGGTAGGCAGGGTGCGCCCTGTCGAGCAGGGTGCCGATGGCCCTGGTACCGTCCTCTTTCTTCAGAGAGGTCGTGATCCGCACGAAGTCGTCTCCTTTCTTCGCAAAGACCGTCGCGACCCCCCCGGTTACTCCGGTGAACCGGTCGGGAAGGGAGAAATTGAGGTTTAACGCGGTCCCTCCCGCCTTGAGCACAGGGGTGTCGGTATCTCCGATCTTGACGACGGCAGCAGGGTCGAGCGCGAACGTACCGGGGAAATAGGAGACGAAGATGTTGCTCAGTTTCTCTGCATTCTGCCGCAGACTGCTGTCGTAGACCTCTACCATATCGGTGATCAGCTTTGTTTTGGACCTGAGGTCATCAAGGCTCTTTTCGTCGAGCGACCGGGTGGTGAATACGCTTGCAAAGAGGGTAAACAGCCCCAGTATGGTGAAAACAATCAGAAAGAGTATGAGTGAGAGCTTGACTGCAATTGAATAATCATTAAGCTGTTTCTTCATTAATGACATGCCTCCATGGTATGACTGCCGTACGAAACGTGCGTGTGCATTATTATCTTGCCGGTTCGGCTGCTTTGATATTGTCCATATTCCTTATTGCGCTCAGAGAGGCGGTGTCGGCCTCTGACAAGACCTTCTCGATATCGAGAATAATGGCAAGGTTCCCGTCCATTCTCGACATCCCCTTCATGAAATCGGTCGTGATATGCGCTCCGAAGGAAGGAGTATCCGAAATGTCCTCGTTGGCAAGTGAGAGCACATCCGATACCGCATCAACGATAAGGCCGATCGTGCCGCCGGAGAACTCCGTCACAATGACGCAGGTATGTTTTTTATATTCCCCGGAGTGCATGGCGAATTTCATCTTCAAATCAACAACAGGGATGATCGTGCCTCTGAGATTGATCACGCCTTTGAAGAAGTCGGGCAGATGGGGGACTTTGGTGATAGCTCCAAGCTCGATGATCTCCTGGACGACCAGGGCTTCAATCGCATAGAGCTCCTCGTTGAGGCAAAAAGTAACATACTGCCGGCCTCCTTCCATCTGCTCCTCAACCCTTTTAACCGCTGCTGCTTCAGTCACGCGTACCTCCTTCTGCTCATTTGCACGATGAGCGCTGTTTTCCTTCACTCGTGAATGAGACGTTCTCTATGAAAATCTGCTCTGTTCCTCTGCTTATTGCTGCCTGCTGAGCTCAACGATTCCGGGGATATCGAGGACCAGCGCCACCTTTCCGTTGCCCAGAATGGTGCCGCCGGCGATATCCCTGACCCGCGGCATGGCGGTGCCGAGATGTTTGATGACAATTTGCTGCTGCCCGATCAACTCATCGACGAGAAGACCGTATTTTCTTCCCTCATACGTCGTGACGATGACAATCGCCTCCCAGGGATTCTCCTGCTGCGGCATCAGACCGAGCAGCCGGTAGAGGCGCACCAGCGGAATGTATTCCCCTCTGATATTGATGACCTCTCCCCGTTCGTTGAGGGTTTTGATATCCTTCTGTTCGGGGCGGAGCGATTCGATGACCATGGTAATGGGGATGATGAACGGCTCATTACCGATGAGCACCGTAAGGCCGTCGATAATGGCAAGGGTGAGAGGGAGTTTGATGGAGATGGTGGTCCCCATACCCGGTTTTGAGCGGATCTGCACTTTTCCATTGAGGCTCTCGATGTTCTTCTTGACGACATCCATGCCGACACCGCGGCCGGAGATATCGGTCACCTGGTCGGCAGTGGAAAGGCCCGGGAGAAAAATGAGGTTATATATCTGCTCGTCCGTCAGGTCGGTGTCGTTCCCGAGCATTCCCATGACCTGCGCCTTTTTGAGTATCCTTTCTTTGCTGAGCCCTTTGCCGTCGTCCTCTATCTCTATATAGACGGCGTCACCCATCTGATAGGCGCTGAGGTGGATGGTCCCCTGCGGGGGCTTCCCCTGAGCAGCCCTTTCATCGGGTGTTTCGATCCCGTGGTCAATGGCGTTTCTGATGAGATGCACGAGAGGGTCGGTGATCTTTTCGAGCACCCCTTTGTCGAGCTCTGTGTCCTCGCCGCTGATGACCAGTTCGATGTTTTTGCCCTTACTGATCGAGAGCTCCCTTACCAGTCGGGTAAACCGGTGAAACACTTCTCCCACCGGGAGCATTCTCAGCGCCATAGCGCTCTCCTGTATATCCCTGCCGATCCTCTGGAGCTGGGAAAAAAGCGCCTCTATGCCCTCTGCTGTCCTTTCGGAGCCGTTCTGGAGCAGCTGCTGGAACATGGAATGAATGATGACCATCTCTCCGACGGTGTTGATGAGATGATCGAGCTTCTTGAGGTCGACCCGGATGGTCGATGAGATGGCGTTCCGCAGCGATTCGGTCTTCTTCTGGTTCTGCTTTTCGACCGCTTTCTCGAGGTCCTTGGAGGTTATCTTTCCCTTTTCGAGGAGGATCTCTCCTAACCGCTTCTGGCTCTTTAACGCGTCCTCCACATCTTCCGCTTTTACCGAGCCCTCCCCCACGAGCAGCTGCCCTATAAAGGGGAGGTCGGTCGCCGATGCTACTGCAATGGGAAGTATTTTTATATCACTTCCCTCCTCGACGAATTCGAAGACCTTCCGTATTTCTGCATCGGACTTTGAGGTTTTAAGGTGTATGTCCCACCGCATATAAAGGTTTTCAGGATTGATATCAGAGAGCGGGGGGACGGTGTCGGTGAAGGCATGTATTGTAACGACTTCGCCGAGTCCCCTTATATCGTTGAGGATGATGGCGGGATCGATGCCGCGTTTGAAGAGGTCCGCATTCGGCACAAACTTAATCATAACGTGGCGGAGATCTGCGGCAGTATCTTGAGATTCTTTTTTGACCTGGTCCGGCCCGGCTGCGGGAACTGCTTCGCTCCTGTGTTTTTTCACCGCCTCCATGCGCTGCGTTACCGCTTCGCAGCGGGAGAACTCAAAGGCAGCTTCAGAGGCGACGCATTCAACCATCTCTCTGATAAGGTCGGCAGCTTCGAGGAGCACCGAGACCAGCTCGTTGTCGGGGGTGAGCCGGTCTTGGCGCATGAGATCCAGGATCTCTTCCATACCATGAGTGAAATGAGAGATATCCTTCAGGCCGATCGTCCCGCTGGAACCCTTGATCGTATGGGCGGCCCTGAAGATGGTATTGAGGAGCTCTTTGTCATCAGGGGACTTCTCGAGCTGGAGCAGTCCGCTTTCGAGTTCGGCGATTTTTTCCGCTGCCTCATCAACAAAAATACTGTAGAGTTTTCTGAAATCTACCATCGCTTGTCCTTTTTAAAAATCTTTTGATCGCTCATCCTGCATGTTGCCGTAATCCGCACGCCCTATTTGACAAACTTCCGGACCGTCTCGACGAGCTGCTCAGGGGTGAAGGGCTTCACGAGCCATCCGCTGGCGCCTGCCTGTTTGCCTTCTTGTTTTTTTGATTCCTGCGATTCGGTGGTCAGCATAAGGACAGGGGTGAACTTGCACCCCGGTGTGTTCCGCAGCTGCTTGATGAAGGATATCCCGTCCATTTCGGGCATGTTCAGGTCGGTGATCACCATTTCCACCTTTGCGCTGCCAAGCTTGCTGATCGCATCCTTTCCATTCGCTGCTTCAATGACCTCGTATCCGGCGTCTTTCAACGCAAATGAGACGAGCTGGCGCATCGAAGCTGAATCATCGACAATCAATACCATTTTTGACATGACCTGCTCCTGTTATGCATAATCCGCTGTCGCACTGCCTCGTTTACCGTGAGGGCATTGCTCATTACAGCTCGATTCCCACTACTGATTGCAGTGTCTTCATAGCATCCGATGGGGTAAACACCCACTGTCTTCCCTGTTCAATGCACTCTTTCTTGATCGCCACGAGCATCTGCAGTGCTGCAGTATCGATCTCCCGCACCCTGGTGCCGTCGATCACCATCTCGTAGCAGCTCCTTACCGCATCCCTGAAAGAGTGGACACGTTGCCCGAGATCATGAATAGTAAAGGTCTCATCTAAAACGATGCGTTCTGTCATGACGTCCTCCTTGCTCCAATGTCCTCGGGTGAACGCTCCATACCGTCAAGCCGGCCTTGGAAATTCCCAAGGATAAAATATTTATTAATGAAGAGCCGAGGAGTCTTCTATCAAAAGGGATGCCAGAAGTGAACCTTTGAATTATAAGGCTTTTTCTTCAAAAAAAAGGCTGTGGGTCTGGAAACGGTTCCATAATTATGGAATTCGTACCAGATTTTTCAGTAGTTACTTTGTGCTGTTGAGCTGGTATTCTTTTATTTTGGTAAGGAGAGTTTTGTAATCAACCTGAAGCATGGAAGCTGCCCTGGTCTTGTTGCCGCTGGTAAGTTCAAGGACTTGTTTGATCGCCTTTTGCTCTACATCCCTGACAGCCATGGCCGAAAGCTCTTTGAGCGGCAGCAAGGGAAGGGAAGCGCGTTCCGGGGACTTGTCGCCGACGAGGAAGTCCAGATGCTCGGGTCTGATGGTATCGCCGTTGCAGAGGAGCACCGCCCTTCTGATCACATTTTTAAGCTCCCTGACATTACCGGGCCAGGGATAACGTACGAGGATACCGAGTGCGTCATCGGCGATCTCCCTCATCTGTTTATTCAGCTCTGCTGCGGCCTCCCGGAAGAACTTTTGTGCAAGGAAGGGGATGTCTTCGCCCCGCTCTCTGAGCGGCGGCAGATTGATAATGAATTCTCCGAGGCGAAAGAAGAGATCCTCACGGAATTTCTTCTCCTTCACCGCCTGGCGTATATCGGTATTGGTTGCAGCGATAATGCGAACATCGATATCAACGGGTTGTGTGCTGCCGAGCGGGAGAATCCTCCTCTCCTCAACTGCCCTGAGGAGCTTGCTCTGTACATAGGGAGACATGTTCTCCAGCTCGTCGATGAGGATGGTGCCGCTGTTCGATATCTCGAAAAAACCTTTTCTTTTTTTTTCAGCCCCGGTAAAGGCGCCCTTCTCATACCCAAAGAGTTCACTCTCGACAAGGGACTCCGGAATTGCGCCCATATCGACCGTGACAAAAGGGCCTTTTGCTCTCTTACTCAGGTTATGGATGGCTCGTGCGACGGTGGATTTACCGGTTCCGGTCTCCCCCTGGATCACTACCGAGAAATCGCTCCACGCGACCTGATGGATCTGGTCAATAACCCTCTTTATGAGGTCGCCGGTGCCCAGCAGCCATTCGAGTGAAACTCCCACAACGGTGTTGAGCCGTTTCACGGCCCGCTCCAGTTCCAGTTTCTCGATGGCCCTTTCAAGAGTGAAGATGAGGCGATCGAACTTGGGCGGCTTGAGGATAAAATCGTATGCCCCGAGCTTGATCGCTTCGACAGCGGTTTCAATATCACCATATCCGGTTATGATAATAACCGGGATATCGGGATTGGCTTTCTTGAGCTCCTGCATCGTCGTGATGCCGTCCATGCCGGGCATTTTCAGGTCGAGGAGAATGGCCGAGATGTCTTGATATTTTATAATCTCGATCGCCTCGCTGCCGCTGGCCGCCTCGAGGGGAATAAAGCCGCTGTCATTCAGAATCTGGCTGAGGGTAAGCCGTATCGTCCTGTCGTCGTCGATAACGAGGATTTTGTTCATGGCATGGTGATGCTGATTTCATAGGTGCCGACACTCACCCGGTCGGCGATTCCCTTCTGCCAAAGGAGCTCCATTGCCTTCACCCGTGCATTCTTGGGCACCATGAGGATCACCTTTGTCCCCGGTTGGGCCAGGCTCTTCCATGCTTCGGCGCTTTCAGGCGTTATGCTGCCCTCGGTTTCCACTTCTACAACGGCAAGGACGAGGCCGTGGTTGGCAAGGGTCAAATCAGGATGGCCTGAGGGGTTGATATTGATCTCGCCGTATTCCCTTTTCAGACGCTGCTTGAGATGATCGATGATTAAATCGTGTACGAGCTTCTCGTTCATGGCCGCCTCTATCTTATACCAAGTGGTCGAAAAAGTGAAGAGCCCTATTTTCTTTTTTTCGTGAAATCGACGTTGATGACATTGGATGAAGGCATTGCTTCTTCTTGCGGACGGGTGCCGGGGTCCTGTTTCTCTGATACATTCTCTTCGCGCTTTCCGCTCCCGTCGTTCTTTTTGTTGAGGAAGGCTGTCGATTGAAAAGAGGTGATGAACTGGGCATTGAGCTCGGAGGAATAGACCGCCACGATGTCATCGGTCGGTATGAAGCACTTCTGCGGGGTAGTGCCAAAGACCAGTGTTGCCGTTATGCCGTAATCGTCCCAGGTGAAGTTCATTTTTGAGTTGAAGACAAGAATAATGCCGTTTTCCTTTTCTTCAGCGGTAAACCCGCGCTTCCCCAGAACGACATCTTCAGAGAACCTGACAAGGACAAAGGCACGTCCGGCGAGCTGCAGGAGCTCGAAAAAAACATGTTTTTTTAAGTTATTTAAACTCTCCTGGACATCCATAGTGAATGATGCAACCTTTCTTTTCTAAAGAATAAGACAATAACAGTATCTATCAGCGTAGCATAGAAGGGGAGGGGAGAGCTACCCCAAAGCCTTTAAAAGCGACAGGATACCGTGTTCAATGGGGAAATGGAAAGGTTCACCTGAAGTATAATCCTCGTCATGATTACAATGAGGTGGTATGAAAATTTTCTAAGGTGTCGCTGATAAAGGCTTCGTGCCATCTCTCCCCTCCCCTTATGAGTACGTACTTTGCTGTATTAAATTATAATATCACACATGATGGGTAATGTAGATGAACGCAGGGTTCTCACCATTCCTCCTTTCAGGGATGGACATATGCATTTTTTGATCGACGGAAGACCGATAGCAGAAGACCGGCTCGGCAACATCGGGGATTGTTATCTGCGCAATGGCATCTTTGCGGTATGCGACATGGGCCACAAGAGCGGTATCGGCTTGGAGGCAAAGAGGATTTTCGGTGCAGCACTGGAGGTGCAGTCGGCAGGGTATGCACTCTACAGGAGAGGAACCTACGGCTCGTTTCTGGGAAGACCGGTTTCGGGCAAAGAGGAACTCAGGGACGCTGTGGATGAGATCGCTGCAAGCGGTGCCGATTTTCTGAAGATCATCAATTCGGGTATGGTCGATATACGGGGAGTGGGGCTCGTGACCGAGGGGGGATTCTCAACGGAAGAGTTGGTCGCCCTTATCGAAGCGGCCCGGGAGCATCATCTTTCTGTCATCTGTCATGCCAATTCTGATAGGGCGATTCGCGCTGCTGTCGATGCAGGCGTTGCCTCGATCGAACACGGCTTTTTCATCTCACCGGAGACGCTCCATGTCATGGCCGAAAAAAAGGTCTCCTGGGTGCCGACGATCATTGCACTGCTGAGCCTTTCTGCGGCGAGCGCACCTGCCGAAAAAAAGAATATAGAAAAAATCATCGAAAGCCATCTCCAATCAATCACGTATGCCGCCTCGATCGGTGTCGTGCTCCGTGTCGGCACCGACAGCGGCTCGAAGGGAGTGAGCCACGGGGCATCGTTTTTCGACGAACTGCAGTTACTTCAGAAGGCAGGGCTTGCTCTGGAACAGATCCTTTCCGCCGCATGCATGGGCAAAGAGGAGGTTGAAAAAGGAAATTATCTGGTGGTCAAAGAGGATTTTATAACAGCGAGGCGGATCGAGACGATTTTTAAAGAGGGGAAGGAATTGTGAAAGGATAAGAAGAAGCAATAAAGCTCCTTTCTGCCGTTGAACCCCTACCCTGCCTGCCTCTTTCTGCGGATAGAGATAATCCCCAACCCGACGAATACCATAAACCAGCTCAATATCTGTCCCATGGTAAACATGCCGAGCACAAAGCCCAACTGTGGATCCGGCTCTCTGAAAAACTCAACGAAGAATCTGAAGATGCCATAGCATAAAAGGAAAAGCCCTGTGAGAATCCCTGTCCTCGCTATCTTATCTTTCGCGATCCAGAGGATTGCAAAGAGGACAACGCCTTCGAGGAAAAACTCATAGAGCTGCGAGGGGTGGCGCGGGAGCGGTCCGCCACCGGGGAAGACCATGGCCCAGGGCACATCGGCAGGCCGGCCGTAGAGTTCCGCATTGATAAAGTTGGCGATCCTGCCGAAGCCGAGTCCGATAGGGGCAGTAACGATGACAAGGTCGGCAAGCTGCCAGAAGTCGAAGCGGTATTTTTTGCAGAACAGGAATCCTGCAAGCACGCTCCCTATCAGCCCTCCGTGGAAGGACATGCCCCCTTGCCAGACTGCAAATATCTCCAGTGGATGGTGAGCATAGTAAGAAAGATTATAGAACACCACATAACCGAGCCGGGCTCCGATCAGGAGGCCGAGGATGAGATATGAATAAAGAGACTCCACCGCGTCTTTGCCGAGTTGCAACCCCTTTTTCCTGATCTGATATTTCACCAGGAGATAGGATGCAGCAAAGCCGAGGAGGTACATCAGGCCGTACCATCGGACCGCAACCGGGCCGATTCGTATGATCTCAGGGTCTATCCGAGGATAGGGAATCATGCAACGCCTCCCAAGAATAATCTTCTATTATACTATTATATGGAACCGATTTATGTGTAATATATATAGCGCAGACTTCAACTGCAGCAGGTGCATGCTGCATACACGCCCGGCAAGACGAGTTGCATAAGGAGACGGCATGATTCCCTTTAAGGACGACAATCCGACCGAGACATTTCCGGTCATTACCGTAGGGTTGATAATAATAAATATACTTGTTTTTATCTGGGAGGCCATAACGCCTTCGGCAGCGGAACAGATCGCTTTTTATTATGGCGCTATCCCGCACAATATTATTACGTTTCAGGGTGCACAGCCTATTCCCCCGGTGCTGAGCATCTTTACCTCCATGTTTCTTCACGGAGGCATTCTCCATGTCGCCGGCAATATGCTCTACCTCTGGATATTCGGCAATAATATCGAGGATTCCCTCGGTCATTTCAAGTTCCTTTTGTTCTATCTCTTTTCCGGCGTTGTGGCTGCCTATGGCCATGCCTTGACCGATCCCCAATCAACGATCCCCATGATCGGCGCCAGCGGTGCGGTTTCGGGGATACTGGGGGCCTATCTCCTGCTCTTTCCTCATGCCAGAGTCCATACGCTTATCTTTTTCGGCTTTTTCGTGCAGGTTGTGCGCATCCCCGCTCTTATCGTGCTCGGCTTCTGGATTGTGCTCCAGCTCCTCAACGGTATCCTCGGTGCAGGGGTCTTGCAGCAGGGGGGTGTTGCCTGGTTTGCCCATGTAGGGGGCTTTCTGGCAGGAATCCTCACGATCAAGCTCTGGCGCCCCCGAAGAAAAAGAGCGCGATTTTTATGAAAAATCGCAAAAAAATGCCAAAAAGCTTCGATAATCAGCAATAATCGACCTTATCCATCTCAAGAAAGCCTTGCCACTGCCCTCCCTTTCAGGTTATATTAGCACTCAACGGCATTGAGTGCTAACAAACTGCCCTTCTGGATATCAGCCTGGAATCGATTTTCGAGGAGGGCTGAAAAAATAATACACCATCATAAATTATAAGGAGGTTGTTACGGTATGAAGATTAAACCGCTTAAGGACAGGGTTGTTATCAAGTATTTGGAAGAGGAAGCGGAGAAGACTGCCGGCGGTCTCTATGTGCCGGATGTGGCAAAGGAAAAACCCCAGAAAGGCACGGTAGAGGCAGTCGGATCTGAGGTGAAGGAGCTGAAGGCAGGCAATCAGGTGCTCTTCGATAAATATTCGGGCTCCAAGATAAAGCTCAATGGTACGGAATATTTAATTATGAAGGAAGAAGATGTTTTAGGTGTTATCGAGTAATTACCGGATAACGGAAAAGGAAAAAAGGAGGATCGCACAATATGGCAGCAAAGCAGCTCTTATTCGATGAAACGGCACGGCAATCGATGTTGAAAGGTATTACTCTCCTGACCGATGCGGTCAAGGCAACCCTCGGCCCCCGCGGCAGAAACGTTATCATTGACAGGAAATTCGGTGCGCCGAATATCACCAAGGACGGCGTTACTGTTGCAAAGGAGATCGAGCTCAAAGACCCCTACGAGAACATGGGCGCGCAGCTCCTCAGAGAGGTCGCTTCAAAGACCTCCGATGTTGCCGGTGACGGCACCACCACGGCAACTGTTCTCGCCTATGCAATTTATAAAGAAGGTATGAAGCACGTTACCGCCGGTGCCAATGCCATTGACCTCAAGAGAGGCATCGACAAGGCAGTAGAAAGCGTCATTGCCGAATTGAAGGCAATGAGCAAGCAGGTTGCTGACAAGAAGGAGATCGCCCAGGTCGGCACCATTTCCGCCAACAGTGATCCCACGATCGGCGAATTGATTGCTGATGCGATGGACAAGGTCGGCAAGGACGGCGTTATCACGGTTGAAGAGGCAAAGGGCATGGCTACCACCCTTGATGTGGTCGAGGGTATGCAGTTCGACAGAGGCTATATCTCCCCTTACTTCATCACCGACCCCGACCGGATGGAGTGCGTGCTCGACGATGCGTTCATTCTCCTTCATGATAAGAAGATATCGAGCATGAAGGACCTCCTGCCGATTCTCGAGCAGGTTGCAAAGATGGGCAAACCCCTTCTTATCATCTCCGAGGAAGTTGAAGGTGAGGCGCTCGCTACCCTCGTCGTGAACAAGCTCCGTGGTACCCTTCAGGTTGCTGCAGTCAAGGCACCGGGCTTTGGTGACAGAAGGAAGGCAATGCTCGAGGACATCGCCATCCTTACTGGTGGTACGGTTATCTCCGAAGACCTGGGGCTCAAGCTCGAGAATGTAAAGCTCCAGGATCTCGGGAGGGCGCGGAAGATCACCATCGATAAGGAGAACACCACCATCGTCGAGGGTGCAGGAGACTCCGCGAAGATACAGGGCAGGGTAAAGCAGATCAAGGCCCAGATCGAAGAGACCACCTCTGATTACGACAGGGAGAAGCTCCAGGAACGGCTCGCAAAGCTGGTCGGCGGTGTTGCCGTGATCAACGTCGGCGCAGCCACCGAGGCAGAGATGAAAGAGAAGAAGGCGAGAGTTGAAGATGCGCTCCACGCAACGAGAGCAGCGGTCGAAGAGGGCATCGTTCCGGGCGGAGGTGTGGCTCTCCTCAGGTGTATCAAGGCTATTGATAAGATGAAGCTCGATCACCATGATCAGCAGCTCGGCGTTGCGATTGTGAAGAAGGCGCTTGAGGAGCCGATCAAGCAGATCATTCAGAATGCGGGCATCGAGAGCGCGATCATCGTCGAGAAGGTAAAGGCATCCAAAGAGGCTAATTACGGTTACGATGCCTACAAAGAGGAATTCACCGATATGCTGAAGGCCGGCATCATTGATCCGACCAAGGTCACGAGGTCGGCGCTCCAGAATGCGGCATCCGTTGCAGGCCTCATGCTTACCACCGAGGTCATGATCACCGAGCTGCCGGAAGAGGAGAAGAAGATGCCCGCTATGCCGCACGGCGGCATGGAAGGCATGTACTAAAAAGGCAGAAGCCAGCATTCAGAATAAAGAATACAGAATGAAAATGAGGAAGGGGGCGGTTGATCCGATCGCCCCCTTTTTTATAAGGAGCTTTGCATTTGTAGTTTAAGGGAAGGATTTGTTAACATTAGAAAAAAGAGCCCTCGCTCAATTTTGCAACCCCCTTTCCGATAACGTAAAGAGACCATGAAAAAAATAACCGTTAAAAATAACGCCAAAATACTCGTAACGGCTATCTTTGCCATCTTCGTAATCTATATCGGGGTTCAGCTTTTTGTGCCCTCCGATATCGGCAGCATCGGGAGTCCGCAGGTCGAAGTGCAGATCCCCGAAGGTACGACTTTGAAACAGGCGCTCTCTATTCTCAAGCAGCAAAATCTTATACGTGACAGGATGCTGTTTATTGTTATAGGGAAAATCACGGGGCTGGATAGAAAGATACGGGCTGGTTATTACTCTTTTCTGGGAAAGATGAGCCCTTTCCAGGTCTTCAAACGGTTGGTCTCGGGCAAGATTATCGAATATGAGATTACCATCGTCGAGGGAGACACCCTGCTGGAGATAGGCCGGAAGCTCGCTGCATACAAGATAGGGTCTGTTGATGATTTTAATGATCTTGTGAAAGATCAGGCGTTCCTTAGCCAGCTCGGGATCGACGCCCCCAGTCTCGAGGGATATCTCTTTCCCCAAACCTACAAGGTTCCGAAAGGCGCTTCACTGAAGGCGGTGGTGAGAATGATGGTGAGTACCCTGCGAGAGAGTTATACGGCGAAAATGAAGGATCGTGCAAAGAAGATGGGATGGAGTGAACGGGAAGTGCTCACCATGGCATCGATCATCGAGAAAGAGGCTATTGTCGATGAAGAGCGGCCCATCATCTCGGCGGTCTACCACAACAGGATCAAGAAACGCATGCCGCTCCAGGCAGACCCCACGGCAATTTACGGTGTGAAAAGCTCGAAGGAGAAAATTACGATAAACGATCTCAAACGCAAAACCGATTATAATACCTATGTGATACAGGGATTGCCGCCGGGGCCCATTGCATCGCCGGGGCTGAAGTCCATTATTGCTGCGTTGTACCCTGCAAATGTACCGTACCTCTATTTTGTTTCCCAGGGGAACGGTACCCACTATTTCTCGAGGGATTGGAAAGAGCACGCTGAGGCGGTCAAGCGATTCAGGGCCATCCAGGCAGCAGCAGCCCAATCCGGAGCAAATATCTTTGCCGCTCCTGCAGTAGCCCAGAATGAAAAGAAGTAAGCATCAATGATCAAGAGAAGGACAACAAGAACACTGCACGTCGGAAGTGTGGCCATCGGCGGCGGCAATCCGATCTCGGTCCAATCAATGACCAAGACCGATACAAGGGATGTGCCATCGACGGTTGCGCAGATCCGTTCTCTCGAATCTGCAGGGTGTGAGATTATACGACTTGCAGTGCCTGATATGGATGCGGCAAAAAGCCTCGGGGCGATCAAAAAAGAGGTAAGCATCCCGATGATCGCCGACATCCATTTCGACTGGCGGCTGGCGCTCGAGGCGATCACTCAGGGTATCGACGGCCTGAGGCTCAATCCGGGAAATATCGGCGCGCAGTGGAAGGTGAAAGAGGTGGTGGTTGCGGCAAAAGAACGCAGCCTGCCAATCAGGATCGGAGTCAATGCCGGCTCTCTCGAAAAAGAGCTGCTCGAGAAATACGGTCATCCTACACCAGAGGCATTGGTGGAGAGCGCCGAAGGTCATATACGGATTCTCGAAGAACTGGGTTACTCCCATATCAAAGTATCGCTCAAAGCATCGAATGTTGTTAAGACTATCGAGGCGTACCGTATCTTTTCTGAACGGTATGATTATCCACTCCATATCGGCATCTCCGAGGCGGGCCCTTCGTTTACCGGCATAATCAAGAGCTCGGTCGGCCTCGGCATCCTGCTCTCGGAAGGCATCGGCGATACCATGCGCGTCTCCCTCTCCGCAGAGCCGGAGGAAGAGGTGCGGGTTGCCTATGAAATCCTGAAGTCGCTCAGCCTGAGGCAGAGAGGGCCTGAGATCGTTTCCTGTCCCACCTGCGGCAGATGCTGCATCGATCTGAGACCGCTTGCGCAGAAGGTAGAGAGCGCGCTCAAAGACATGAAAGAGCCTATCACCGTTGCCGTCATGGGATGCGTGGTGAACGGGCCAGGCGAAGCACGTGAGGCTGATTTCGGCATCGCCGGCGGCAAGGGGATGGGGCTTGTCTTCAGGAAGGGCGAAGTGGTGAAGCAGGTGAAAGAGGAAGAACTGCTCGAAGCATTGATGACGTTGATAAAGGAATCGTAGATCATCACAGGGTAGATGCCTCTCAGAGATTTTTCAAAGCACTGGTTACCTCAGTTTTATTTACATATCAAAGTGGCATTCGATAAAACTATAGCTGTGGTTAATGTCCTCAGGTAATACTGGAGAGTCTCTTCGAAGCACCTCTCCCTGCCTTCGATTACCCAGCGTATATTTCAAAATGACGCTGAATGGTTGTTTTGTAAACAACATGTATGTTTTAATCAGAATTGCTGGCAGTGCTAAAACTTTTTTGGAATATCTGTCCTGCATTCTGTAAGATATGACAACGCTTGATTTTTTAAGAGACGTACATATCTATCAGTACAAAGGCGGCTACCGGTTTTCGGTAGATGCGCTGCTTGTTTACTCCTTTGTTAATCTTCCCCACGCCAAAAGGATTGCTGATCTTGGTGCCGGTTCCGGTGTTATAGGGCTTCTCCTCGCAAGAAAATATTCTGAGTCGAAGGTTGTCCTGATCGAACTGCAGGAGGGGCTTGCCAGGCTTGCTGAGAAGAATGTCGCTATCAATAAGCTTGAAGACAGGGTAAAGGTCATCAACGCCGATATAAAGGAATTGTTTGCATGGCATGCAGTGGCAATGGATCTGCAATCAAAGGGGATCCACGAGGTTCCCAAGGGAGAGGCAGCCCATGACTACGGCGCATTAGTTGGTACGTACGATCTCGTTGTTTCAAACCCTCCCTACCGGAAGGCATCGTCAGGAAAGATCAGTCCCGGTGACGAGAGGGCGATTGCCCGGCACGAGGTCAGGCTGCCGTTGCCGGAACTTACGAAGGCCGCCTCGTTGCTCCTCAAACATAACGGAAGGTTCGTCATGGTCCATCTCCCCGAACGGCTGACCGAGATCATGGGCGCTCTGCAGGGCAATGGTATGGAACCGAAGCGCCTGCGATTTGTTCATTCCAAAGCGGATACAGAGGCAAAGATGGTCCTCGTTGAAGCGGTGAAGGGCGCGCGCCTGGGGCTTGTTGTGGAAAAGCCATTGCTGATCTACAACGAGAACGGCAGCTATACGGAAGAGATGCAGGAGCTATATAGCTGCTGAAGGTATTTTCAATCATGGCATATATGGTGAAGGCAGGGAGGGGCACTCCAAGGAGCTTTCTCATGCGCAATTTATTGGAATAGATGTGCCTCAAAGAACAGTTATCAAGAATGTGAATCCTTAGTGGAAGCTAAGGAAGCGCGAGAAAGCTCCTTTCCGCACCCCTCCCTGCCTTTGTTTGTTATCAAAGTTTCCTCATGGTTCGATTTCTTATTATTCCGTCCAGTTTTGTTATTATATAAATATGATCGCATATATCATTAAACGTCTCTTGTTAATGGTCCCTCTCATCTTTGGTATCACCCTTATCACCTTTACCGTCATCCATCTCGCCCCCGGCGGACCGGTGGAGGTCGAGACCGAGATGTCCCTCAAGGCTTCGGCGCAGGCACGGGAGAACCTCAAAAAGCTCTATGGCCTCGACAAGCCGCTTCATGTGCAGTATTTCGATTGGCTCAAGCGGTTTGTAAAGCTCGATTTTGGGACTTCCTTTGTCGATGGTAAGAAGGTGGTCGACAAGATCAAGGAGAGAATTCCGATCACCCTTACGATCAATGTCCTGTCATTGCTGCTGATCATGAGCATCGCGATCCCGATCGGCGTGCTCTCGGCGACGCGGCAATACTCGCTCTTTGATAAGCTTACTACCATTTTTGTCTTCCTCGGATTTTCGACGCCGACCTTCTGGCTCGCCCTCATTATGATGATCATCTTCGGCGTTACCCTCGGGGTGCTCCCCATCTCAGGAATACAGAGCATCGATGTGTCGGGCATGAGTTTTTTTGAGCGGGTGCTCGACTGGGCAAAACATCTTGTTTTGCCGGTGGGGCTGAGCGCCTTCGGCGGCATCGCCGGCTTCAGCAGATACAGCCGTTCGAGTATGCTCGAGGTGATCAGGCAGGATTATATACGGACAGCGCGGGCTAAAGGGCTCAAAGAATCGGATGTCATTATCCACCATGCCGTGAGGAATGCCCTCCTCCCCATTGTCACGATTCTCGGTCTCGCTGTCCCAGGGCTTATCGGCGGCGCGGTCATCTTTGAGACCATCTTTGCCATACCGGGCATGGGACAGCTCTTTTATGCATCTACCATGTCGAGGGATTATCCTACCATCATGGGAATACTGGTGATCGGAGCGATATTGACGCTGATCGGCAATCTCATTGCTGATGTATCGTATGCGTTGGTCGATCCGAGGATAAGGGTGAGGAAGTAGATGCTGCATTTAATCTGGAAACGGTTCAAAAAAAATTCACTTGCAGTAGCGGGGCTTGTGATTATTCTGGTGCTTGCCTCAATTGCCCTCCTTGCGCCGATTATTGCACCTTATACGCCGACAGCGATTAATGTCTATAATGTCCTCTCTCCTCCCAGTGCCTCCCACCTCTTCGGTACGGACGAGCTGGGGAGGGATGTGCTTTCTCGCATGATCTGGGGCAGCCGCGCATCGCTCAAAGTGGGCTTTATCGCGGTCGGCATTGCCATTTCCATCGGCACTATGCTCGGGGCCCTCGCCGGTTACTACGGAGGAAAGATCGATGCACTGCTTATGCGTTTTGTCGATATTATGCTCGCTTTTCCGACCTTCTTTTTAATCCTCGCCGTGATCGCTGTTGTCGAGCCGAGCATCTCGACGATTATGATCGTCATTGGTCTCACCGGCTGGATGGATGTTTCCCGACTCGTACGTGCTGAATTCCTTACCTTGAAGGAGCGCGATTTTGTTCTGGCAGCCAGGGCAATCGGCGCCGGAGATTTTCGCATTATGGTGCGGCATATCATTCCGAATGCGCTTTCTCCCGTGTTTGTAGCGGCCACCTTTGGTATTGCCGGAGCGATCCTTACCGAATCAGGATTGTCATTTCTCGGGCTCGGTGTACAACCCCCCGAACCCAGCTGGGGGAATATTCTCACTGCGGGCAAAGACAACATCACCGTTGCCTGGTGGCTCTCGCTCTTCCCCGGCCTTGCCATTCTGGTCACTGTGCTGAGTTATAATCTGGTGGGAGAGGGTTTGAGAGATGCCCTTGATCCACGTCTATGGCAGAGTGAGAGATAAGGAAAAGTGTTCTCTTTTTGTCCTGACCCCGAGCGGGCTCAAAGGAACATAGAAGCCTTTCTCACCGAAAATCCCGGCTACGCTGAAAAACTTAAAAGTGCTCTCGAGCAGAGCGCGTTGCTTTTTTCTCACAGCCAGTTCCTTGCAAATTATTGTATTTATCACCCTGAGTCATTGTTTCACGCACTGGAAGCGATGGGAGCGCCTTTTGACTATGAAGTGCTCTGCAAAGAACTACGGCTTTCCTTTCAGTCCTGCAGTACGCTTGCTGAAGGGATGAAGGCTGTCCGCCTGTTCAAGAAGGAGAAGCTCCTGATCACCACCCTTAAGGATATCCTCAAGAAAGCAGAGTTCCAGGAGCTGGTGCTGGACCTGAGTACGCTCGCCGACGCCATTCTTGAAGAGTCGCTCACCTTTGTCGATACGCATCTCAGGCAGCGCTTCGGCGTACCGGTGGACAATGCGCTGGCGGTCATGGGACTCGGTAAATTGGGAGCGCAGGAGCTCAACTACAGCTCCGATGTGGATATCATCTTTGTCTATCGGGATGAGGGGGAAACCAGCGGCGTGCCGACGGTGCAGGGCGTCACTATGAACAGGATTTCCGTGCTTGAGTATTACACGAAGCTGGTCGAGGAATATACGAAATTCCTCTCCTCTAATACCGGTGACGGCTTTGCCTACCGGGTTGATCTGCGGCTGCGTCCGCAGGGACAGTGGGGGAGCCTTGCCCTCTCATTGCGGGGATATGAAGAATACTATGAATCCTGGGGGCAGATCTGGGAGCGGGCGGCGCTGCTCAGGACAAGAACGGTTGCGGGTGATCAGACCCTTGGAAACGAATTCCTGAAAATGGTCGCGCCCTTTGTCTATCGAAAGTATCTCGGCTTTGATGCCATTGATGAAATCCGGAGGATGAAATCCCAGGTGGAGCAGATAAAACCGGTGACGTTGAGCAGGGATATAAAGCGGGGCTACGGCGGCATACGGGAGATCGAATTCTTCATTCAGATCTTTCAGCTGCTGTACGGTGGGAGAGAGCCCCTCCTGAGAGAGAGAAGTACGCTGAAATCATTGTATATGGTGCTCCAGAAAGGGTTCATAGGGCACGATGATTACCGCTATCTCGCAGATAACTATGTTTTTCTCAGGACCCTCGAGCACCGGCTCCAGCAGTTGAACGATATCCAGACCCATGCATTGCCCTCGGGCGATGGCGAGCTTGCCGTACTGGCGAGAAAAATGGGATTCAACGACAGAGAAAGCTTTTTATCTGTACTCGATGCGCGGCGGCGCATGGTGAGGACGATCTACGACTCACTCCTCGAAGTGAAGAGCCGGGGCGCAGAAAAATCGGTAGTGTCTTCCGAGGGGCTGCTCAGTGACATCTTCTGGGACATGGAGACCCCTGCCGAACATCTCCTCTCCGGAGAGCTCTCGAAAGCGGGGATCAAGGACACCCGCAAGGCAGTACATTATCTGACAAAGATCAGGAATACCATACATTCTTTCCAGACGCTGAGGGGGAGGCGCCGTTTGGAAGAGGTCATTCCTCTCTTTGTCGAGGCGGCGCTCAAGAGCCCTGATCCCGATACAGCGCTACTGCAGCTCGTCGATTTCTCTTCTCTTATTGCTACCAATGAATCGTACCTGGAGGCCATCACCGGGAGAGGAGAAATCATCGACACGCTCACCTTTGTCTTCTCCCACAGCGAATATCTCTCGAAGATCTTCATGAGCAATCCCCAGTATATAGGTTCCCTTTTTGAGGGGGACGTGAGGAAGAAGAGGCTGGCGCAGCGGGAGCGCGAGCTGAGGGTGCTGGCTGACCAGTACGGCGAATCAGCGGCTATACGGCTTTTCAGGCGGCTGGAAGAGATCCGCTTGGGAATACTCTTCCTCAATAAGGACATGAGCGTTATAGAGCTCATGCGCAACCTGAGCAGTGATGCCGAGCTGGTTATGGCCCTCCTGCTGAAAGGGCAAGAGGGGGGCTCCTCAGCTGGATTGGGGATGGCAGGGTTTGGAAAGCTCGGGGGGCGCGAGATTACCTTTAATTCCGATCTTGATCTGATATTTATATCTCTAGACGAACCTGAGGAGACCCATGTGCGGGCTGCCGAGAAACTGCTCAGGATTTCAACCTCTTATACAAAAGACGGCATTGCATATAAAGTGGATACCCGCCTCCGTCCCGAAGGCAGCAAAGGCCCTCTCATCAGCTCGATGAAGGGCCTCACCGATTATTACCTCAACCATGCCCAGGCCTGGGAATTACAGGCTTTGTTAAAGGCACGGCCTCTTTCGGGCGATAAATATATAGCCAGGCGCTTTATGGAAATGAGAGAAGCGGTGTTGGTGCAGCGGGGCGGTGAAGTGACGGCGGGTGATATCAGAAGGATGAGAGAGAGGATTTCGAGAGAACTCTCGAAGGATTCGGTGAGTACCGGGACCTACGATATAAAGCTCGGAAAAGGCGGTCTCGAAGAACTTGAATTCCTTGTCCAATATCTCCAGCTCAGGCACTGCCGGACCCATCCCCGTCTCCTTGTCCAGGGGACGCTCCCTGCCCTCCATCGGCTCGGCACCGCCAGAGTTACGGGACCCGGTGATGCGGCACAGCTGGGCGAAATATACCTCTTCTTCAGGACCATCGAAACAGTGCTGCGGTTGCGCAATGAAACCGTGTTGAAGAAAGAGAGCGCTTCACTCAGAAGTATTGCCGGCATCCTCGACATGAGCGAGCAGGATTTTCTTGGTGCTCTTGAAGCCGAGCGGGAGTGGGTCAGCGCCTTCTGGAATAAGATAGTTGTCTCCGAAGCATAGGATGCGTTGTTTTCTAGGCAGAGAGATGCCGTATCATGATTATTTTTCATTTGAGAGGGAAAGGGACATGAGCATTAAAAGACTTCTGATGATCGTCGGTGTTGTAAATGCGGTGGTTCTGGGGATTATTCTTGCTCTTTTTATCGTTCACAATGGAAAGGCCCATAAGCGGCTGGAGAAGATGCTCGCTGTCGATCAGGCACTACTCCTGAGCCTGAACGAGATGCACATCGACGGCATCCAGACGGAGCAGGCGACAAGGAATGTGCTCATCAATCCGAATGACGAAACGGCAAAGGAAACCTACAGGAAGGCGCACGAGGAGTTTATAAAAGAAAACGAAAATGCTATCAAATTGGCGACCGGAAAGATGCAGGAGCAGCTCAAAGCAGTAAGGGAAGGATGGAATGAGGCACATAAACTGAAGATGGATGTGCAGGACCTCGCTGTTTCCGGGAAGAAGGATGAGGCAGTGAGCATGCTGGTACAAAAGGAGACGCCGAAGTGGAGGGAGATCAAAGCGTCCATTGTTCAGCTTACGAAAGAACAGGAAAACACCTTTAAACGGAGCGAAGAGGAGGGAAACAAGGCTGATAAGCGCGGCACAGCGATACTGGTTGTCGTCATTGTGATCTCACTCCTGGGCTTCTCAGGACTTCTCTTCATCATCAACAAAACGATCCAGAAAAACATGGCACAGGCCCTCGCGTGCTTCAACACCCTCGAGCGCGGCGAATTGAAGGAAGAGAATAAAATCAGTGATACCGGCAATTTTCTTAAGGATGTCTATAACAAGATACTTTCGACGCTACGTGACACCGTCGTCAAGATCAGCACGGTTTCCAGCACGGTGAAGCAGGATGTAGGCATTCTCAAGGAAAAAGTGGACAAGATAGAAGGAAGTGCGAAGGAACAACTCTCACAGGTAGACCATATCGCTTCGGCGACTGCAGAGATGTCGCAGACCATTATTGATGTGGCAAAGAACGCTTCCTCTGCTTCGGAAGGGGCGAGGGAGGCTGCCGCTATCGCCCAGAAGGGGAAAGATACGGTCAAGAAGGCGGCTGATGCGATCACCGGCATTGCTGAATCGGTGAGAAATTCGTCGCACACCATCGAGGAGCTCGGCAACAGCTCGAAGGAGATCGGGGAGATCGTTGCGGTGATCAATGATATCGCCGACCAGACCAATCTCCTTGCCCTCAATGCCGCCATCGAAGCAGCACGTGCGGGGGAACAGGGAAGGGGGTTTGCTGTTGTGGCGGACGAGGTGCGGAAGCTCGCGGAGCGCACGTCGAAGGCAACCGGAGAGATAGCGGAAAAAATAAACGCCATACAGGTGCAATCTCAGGCCTCTGTCGAGGCGATGGTAAAGAGTACCCAGGATGCTGAAAGCGGCGTCAGCCTTGCCGATGAGGCACTGAAGGCACTCGAAGAGATCGTCGGGGCGACCGATAAGGCGATGGATATGATCCAGAGGATCGCTACGGCTACCGAGGAGCAGTCGTCGGCCTCTGAAGAGATCGCCCGGAATATGGAAAACATCACGCAGCTGGTCAATGCCACGAGTCAGATGATCGCTGAGGCGCGGCAGACGATGGACCGGTTGCATATCCAGGAACAGGAACTGGACCGGAGCATCAGCTGGTTTAAGGTATAAACTCCGAATCCTAATATCTAAATTTTAAACGGTTTGTGTAATATGCCTCTCAGGTTTAGGATTTAGGATTTAGAATTTAGAATTTCAAGGACGGGAGGTAGCACGATGAACGCAATTCTTCAGACGAACAGCATGATCAATGAAATGAAAGCGGCAGCGGTAACCGCCGATATCCTGCAGTTGGTCACTTTTAATCTCGGCAGTGAGGAATACGCGGTCGACATTCTGAAGGTGCAGGAAATCAACCGCATGAAAGAGATTACCAGGGTTCCCAACTCGCCGGCCTATGTCGAGGGGGTCATCAATCTCAGGGGAAAGGTCATCCCTGTGGTAAACCTCAGGAAGAAGTTCGGCCTGCCCGAAAGGGAGGATGACGGACAGGCACGCATCATGATTATGGACATTCAGGGCATTACGATGGGGCTTGTGGTGGATGCGGTTTCGGAGGTGTTGAGGATACCTATTGATACGGTCGAGCCGACCCCTCCTATGGCATCGAATATAAGCACCGAGTTCATTAAGGGGATAGCGAAGCTCGAGGAACGGCTCATTATCCTCCTCGATATGGATCGTTTGCTGGGCAAGGCTGGCGATTCTGCCATGATCGAGACGACGAAGGCGATAGAAAATAAATAGCAGCTGGATAGACGGGAATGGATTCACCTACAAGAGGGGATGCGTTGTGCATCCCCTCTTGTAGTATCACAGATGTACGGCCTAGATGTCGTAGTAGAGGAAGAACTCGTAGGGGTGCGGCCTCAACCTGAGCTGATCGACCTCCCTTGTCCTCTTGTAGTTGATCCAGGTCTCGATGGCGTCCTGGGTAAAGACATTGCCCTTCATGAGATACTCATGGTCTTCCTCGAGGTGATTGAGCGCCTCATCAAGGCTGCCCGGCATGGTCGGGACCGAAGCAAGCTCTTCAGGGCCGAGCTCGTAAATATCCTTGTCGAGCGGCTCACCCGGATGTATCTTGTTCTCGATACCGTCGAGTCCTGCCATCAGCATTGCAGAGAAGGCAAGATAGGTGTTGCATGAGGGGTCGGGGAATCTTACTTCGACTCTCTTTGCCTTCGGGCTCGCCGAGTAGGTCGGGATTCTGATGGAAGCGGAACGGTTTCTTGCGGAGTACGCAAGGTTGACCGGTGCCTCGAAGCCCGGGGTCAGTCTCTTGTAGGAGTTGGTGGTCGGGTTGGTGAGCGCTGCAAGGGACTTCGCATGCTTCAGGATACCGCCGATGTAATAGAGCGCCATCTCGCTCAGGCCTGCATAGCCGTTGCCGGCGAAGAGGGGTTTCCCGCCTTTCCAGATGCTCTGGTGAACATGCATACCGGAGCCGTTGTCGCCGAAGAGCGGTTTCGGCATGAAGGTGACGGTTTTGCCGTGCCTCCTTGCCACATTCTTGATGATGTATTTGAAGAGCATATTCTTGTCAGCCATCTTGACCAGGGAATCGAACCGCATATCGATCTCCGCCTGGCCCGCAGTGGCGACTTCATGGTGCTCTCTCTCCACATAGATGCCGACCTTGAGCATCTCCATGACCATTTCGGTTCTGAGATTTACCTGACTGTCGGTGGGCGGTACAGGGAAGTATCCTTCTTTGTGTCTCGGCTTGTACCCGAGATTCGGCTTCTCGTCGCGGCCAGAGTTCCAGATGCCCTCGACGGAGTCGATGAAATAGTAGCCGCTGTGGGCATTCTGATCGAACATGACATCATCGAAGATGAAGAACTCCGCTTCAGGGCCGAAGTACGCGGTGTCTCCGACGCCGGTGGACTTGAGATATGCTTCAGCCTTCTGTGCAATATAACGGGGATCCCTCGTGTAGAATTCCTTGGTGATAGGGTCGACGATATTGCAAATGAGACTGATGGTCGGATACTCCATGAAGGGATCCATAAACGCGGTGGTCGGATCGGGAACGATCAGCATGTCCGAGGTGTTGATCGCCTGCCATCCCCTGATCGAAGAGCCGTCGAAACCGAGCCCTTCTTCAAACACGCCCTCGGTCAATTCAGAGATCGGCACTGCAAAGTGCTGCCAGATGCCGGGGTAATCGAGAAACTTGAAATTCGCCATGACGGCCTTGTTTTCTTGGGCCATCTTGAGTACGTCTTTGGGTGTCATACCTTTCCTCCTGATTTAAATTAAGTTGGAAGCGGGAAATATGAAGTAGGAACTCGCAACTTGCTTCACTTCTCCCTTCTTCCTTGTCGTTAGTTATACTGCCGATTCTCCGCGTTCGCCGGTTCTGATTCTTATGACGTCTTCTATGGTATAGACGAAGATCTTTCCGTCGCCGATCTTGCCGGTCTTTGCCGACTTTTCGATAGAGCTTACCACCTTGGGTGCAAGGGCATCCGAAGTGACGACCTCTATCTTTATCTTGGGAATAAAGTCGACGACGTACTCCGCACCCCGGTACAGCTCGGTGTGCCCCTTTTGCCTCCCGAAGCCCTTTACCTCGGTGACGGTCATACCCTGGATGCCAATTTCATTCAGGGCGTCTTTTACCTCGTCGAGTTTGAAGGGCTTTATGATTGCCTCGATTTTTTTCATGTCTCACCTCCTCATCATCAGAATCATCAAATTCGAAATCCTAATATCTAAATCCTAAATACATTTGGCTCTTATCCTGTTTGGGATTTAGTGCTTCGGGTTTAGAGATTATTTTTGAAAGAACGCTCTGTAAAACTGTTGCGCCCTGCCGTGATAAACGTCATAGAGCCGTTCGGTCTCTGTCTTCAATTTTGTAAGGTCGATGTTTTCATCTTTAAGCCAATCATACACCATATCCTTTGTTACTTCGATGTGAAACTGGAAGGCATAGGCCTTTGTCCCATATCTGAATGCCTGGTTCGGGAAGAGCGCCGAACCGGCGAGCCTTACCGCACCTGAAGGGATATCGAACGTCTCGCCGTGCCAGTGGAATACTTTGAACTTTCGCCACACATCCCCGGCCTGGGGATGTATCGAGAGCTTTCTCATGAGCGCATCCCGTATCCCCTCCTCGGTGAGCTCTATATCGTACCAGCCGATCTCCTTTTCAGCACCTTTGTAGACCTTCGAGCCAAACGCCTTGGCCATGATCTGCGCCCCGAGACAGATGCCGAGGATTCGTTTGTCTTTTGCTGCGAAATCCCGCACCAGCTCTTCTTCTTTTTTGATGTAGGGATACCGGTCGTCCTCATTCACGCTCATGGGGCCGCCCATCATGACAAGCGTGGTAAACCGGTCCGTGTCGGTGATAGCTTCTCCTCGAGACAGATCCACGATCGTGGAGGGGATACCGTTTTCGTTAAGAAAGTCTTCGATAGTACCGGGCCCCTCGATGCTTATGTTCTTACATATAAGGACAGACATATAAAGAGTAATAGCAAACGGCATACCAGGAATGGTGTGGTTGAAACACAAAGGAATTTTTTAAACATCACCGTATATATGCCTAAAAGAGAGGCAGGCAGTGCCTATTTTTTGGGCATCACCTTGTGCTTAGAGCGTGTAGCCGCTCTCTCCGTGCTGGGTAATATCGAGCCCGACGATTTCGGATTCACCGTCGACCCTCAACCCGACCGTCGTATCGAGCACTTTCAGGATAACTGCGGTTACTACGAAGGAATAGAGAGCGGTGACCGCTATGCCGATAAGCTGGGCGGTAAACAAATGTGCATTGCCGAAGAACAGGCCGTCTGCACCCCCGGGATTAATCAGTTTCTGGGCAAGAAGTCCGGTAGCCAGCGTACCGAGAATACCGCCGACGCCGTGGACACCGAAGGCATCGAGCGAATCATCATAGCCGAGGTGACCCTTGAGGTTCAGCGCAATATAGCATACCGAACCGGCGGCAAGTCCGATAAGCAAGGCGGACATGGCGCCGACAAATCCAGATGCAGGAGTTATGGTAGCGAGTCCTGCGATCGAGCCGGTGGCAGCGCCGAACATGGTGGGCTTTCCGCGGTGGACCCACTCGATGATGATCCAGATTAGTGTTGCGCCTACTGCGGATATATGGGTTACCACAAAGGTCATGGCGCTCAGTGCCCCTGAAGAAAGGGCGCTGCCAGCGTTGAAGCCGAACCAGCCGAACCACAGTACACCGGCGCCGAGGACTGTCATCGGGAGATTATGCGGGGTAAAGTCGTGGGAGTGGCCGTTCCGTCTCCCTATAATAAGCGCTGCGGCAAGGGCCGAGATGCCTGAGGTAACGTGCACAACGATACCGCCGGCGAAATCGAGCACTCCCATGCTTTTGAGCCATCCCCCAGTGCCCCATATCCAGTGGGCAACAGGGTTATAGACAATTGTTGTCCAGATAATCGTGAAGAGGAAAAAAGCGGAGAACTTCATACGTTCCGCAAAAGCACCGGTAATCAGGGCAGGCGTGATGACCGCGAACATGGCCTGGTAGATCATAAAGGCGATGTGGGGAACGGTCGGCGCATAATCAGGGTTCGGCTCAATGCCGACGCCCCGTAACCCTGCCCAGTCAAGACTGCCGATAATGCCGTTTATGTCGGGGCCGAACGAAAGACTGTAGCCGAAGAGGACCCACTGCACACTGACGATTGCTATGGCGACAAAACTCTGCATAATCGTACCGAGGACATTCTTCCTCCTCACCATGCCGCCGTAGAACATGGCGAGGCCGGGGGTCATAAGCATGACCAGCGCTGCTGATATAAGGACAAAGGCGGTGTCGCCGGCATCTATCTTATGAGCTTGCTCGGCGTGTGCCGGAAGAGGAGTAAGTATTATGCTTAGCGAAGCCAGTACTGCAACGTTTTTGATATTCATATGCGGCTCCTTGGCAGAGATTTGCGTGAGCATAGAAAGAGCCAGAACTATGCCAATGCTGGTCTTCTTTGATTTAAAATTGAAAATGCAAAAAGAAACGGCGATGGGAAACTACAATTTTGTAGTTTCCCATCGCCGTAAGAGGGTATTTGTTTAACAAAACAAAAGGATATATTGTTCCCTACAATTATGTATGAGCTACATTTTTGTAAGACGGGTTAGATGGCGGTCTCTCCCTTTTCTCCTGTCCTGATTCTTATGATCTCCTCAAGGGGAGAGACAAAGATCTTGCCGTCGCCGATTTTGCCGGTCTTTGCCTTTTCCTGTATGGTGGTTATCACCTTATCCGCCATGCTGTCGGCGATGACGATCTCTACTTTCACCTTGGGAACAAAGGATATGTCATACTCTGCTCCCCTATAGAGCTCCACATGCCCTTTCTGTCTGCCGAAGCCCTTTACCTCGGTGACGGTCATGCCCTGTACGCCGATGCTGTTAAGGGCATCCTTTACTTCATCGAGCTTGAACGGTTTTATAATTGCCTCTATCTTTTTCATTGTGTCTCCTTTTATGCGTCGAGCGTTAAGGCGTTTGTCGCGTAGAGCGTACAAGATACTTGTCCTCGACGCTTAACGATTATAAATTGTACGCCTTTTCTCCGTGTTCACTTTCATCGAGGCCCGCTATTTCGGCTTCTGCATCGACCCTCAGTCCGACCACTGCCTTGATGATCATGAAGATGACGAAGGTGACCACGCCGGTATAGACGATGGTTACGCCGGCAGCAATAATCTGGGTCATGAGCTGTCCCGGATTGCCGTAGAGCAGACCCTTGCCCAGCTCGTTCACCGACGGATCGGCAAATACTCCGGTGAGAATCGCTCCGAGTGTACCTGCTACGCCGTGAATGCCGAAGGCATCGAGCGTATCATCATAGCCGAGCTTGGACTTCATTAC
Organism: Nitrospirota bacterium; assembly: GCA_040754455.1. GTDB lineage: Bacteria > Nitrospirota > Thermodesulfovibrionia > Thermodesulfovibrionales > Dissulfurispiraceae > JBFMCP01. The sequence goes on along the minus strand of JBFMCP010000001.1, from coordinate 118,912 downwards.
CGCTACCGAGAAGAAGGACACAATACCGGCTGCTGCGCCGATGATCAGGGCGCCGCTGATGTTCACAAATCCTGCAGCCGGGGTGATGGCGACGAGGCCAGCCACCGCGCCGGAGGCAAGACCCAAAACGGTCGGCTTCTTCGAGTGCATCCACTCCACGAGCATCCACGCTACTGCTGCAATAGCGGTTGCCGTATTGGTATTGATGAACGCTGCTCCGGCAAGGCCGCTTGCTCCAAGGGCAGAACCGGCGTTAAAGCCGAACCAGCCGAACCACAGCAGCCCTGCACCCGTGACCACCAGGGTGAGGTTATTGGGAATAAGGGCACGCTCACGTCTCTTGCCCAACATGAGAGCGCCGACCAGTGCGGCAATACCTGCGTTGATATGCACCACCGTACCACCTGCAAAGTCCAGAGCCCCGAGCTTGGCGAGGAAGCCGCCGCCCCACACCCAGTGCGCCACCGGGACATAGGCAAAGGTCATCCAGAGCACTGAAAAGAGCACCCACGCCGAAAACTTCATCCTCTCGATATAGGCACCGCTCGCCAGCGCTACCGTGATTGCCGCAAACGTAAGCTGATAGACGATGAAGATATTTTCGGGTATGGTCTTGGCAAGGTCGTTGATGCTGTTTGGCCCCACGCCTTTAAGGAAAAGCTTTGCACCATCGCCGATAAAGCCGCTGATATCACCGCTGAAGCTGAAGGTGAATCCATAGAGGACCCAGAGAACGCTCACGATGCAGAAGGTCACAAAGGACATGGCAATAGTGTTGAGGGTATCTTTACGTTTCGAAAGGCCGCCGTAGAATAGTGCCAGTCCGGGTACGGTCATCAGCATGACCAGCGCTGTAGCAACAATCATCCATGCCGTGTCCCCGGTGTCCAGCTTGGGGGCCGGAGCGGGCTGAGCAGGGGGGGCCAGCTCAGCCGCAGCCACGGCGGGGGTAGGAGGGTTAGTTGGTGCCTGCTCTTCTGCAAACACAACTCCTGCGATTCCCAATAATCCTAGTATGAGTAATATGCTCAATAACCGTTTCATAATTATCTCCTTTATTTAGAAGCTCAATGTCGCCGCCAGGCCGTACACAAAGGTCTCATCGAGCTTTCCATTGCGATTGTATGAGTTCCCATCAACTGTCTTCTTCGCCTTGCTCGAAAGCGGGAACCAGTACTGCACGGTGGGCTGCACCGATATGTTCTTTGCCACAGGAATGGTCAGACCGGCCTTTACCATGCCGTCATGAAATGCGCTGTACTTCTTGCCCGTGTAATCACCAGTCGATGACTCAAAGGTCTTCCAGTAGCTGCCGTCTCCTACAAAGTATCCTGCCGATGCCCCCAGATCAAGGGTGATCTCTTTATAGACCGGCAACGAGTGGGCTATTGCGAGGTTGATGTACGTGCCGGGATACTCATTGATGTCACGGTACACCGACAGCGTAGGCTTCAGCAGCATATCATAGCTTGCAGTGACGAACAGCTCCTCTGTCTCATCCGCATACTTGGTGCCGTAGTAGATGTAACCGCCGGTGAGGCTGAGCTTGCCCAGAACATAGGTACAGCTCAGCGTGAGATCGGTCTCATTGAAGCTCTTCTGTCCCGGTCTGTCAGGCGCAAAGGACTGCGTTGCATGCTCATCGCTGTCGATAGTGCTCCAGAGTGTAGCAGAGAAGCCCTTGTAGGATACCGAAAGAGCAGGTTGGATCACGATGCTCTTGTTGCTCAGCTCATAGCCCCTGAAGATGTACCTATTGAAAATGCCCACCGATGCGCTGCCTGATACCGGTGCTGTTGCCGGCTCCACCGTATGCGCCAGGGTCGCCCCTTTCTCGGTACCAACCTCGTGGACTTCCTTGCCGTCCACCTTCTTCACTTCCTCGGCATACAGGCCGGTTACCAAAATTGCCAGCACTAACGCCATTACTGCAATAAGACTCCTAATATTCCTCATGACTCTCATAACTTCCTCCAACCAATTTGTAATTATTCATTACGCGGACAACGCCCGCTCTGTAGTAATATCTATTTATTTCCTGCTCAGTGGCTGTTCAATGATGGCTCCCTGTCTTCCTCCTTTCGTATCCCGTATTTCTTGATCTTGTAGCCGATCATCCGTTCGGTGATACCAAGCTTTCGGGCCGCCTTCGCCATCACCCAGTCGCTCTCCCGGAGTGCGTGGAGAATCTCCTCACGCTCCATCTCCTTCACTTTGTCCTTCAATGTACTCATGAGTCACCTCGTCAGGTGTATAGTGCATGGTTGTACAAAAAAGAAAGCGAAAAACGTGCCAGGAGTGAAGTCCTTGATTTAAAGGGAAACAGTGACAGAGCATATACTACAATTTTGTAAATTGCAACAAATATGTAGCCTTATTCTGCTGTACTGCTTTCCTGTCAGGAGAACTGTAAGGATTGCTTGCTATAACTTAACAGCCAAAATGAGAAATCTTAACAGGCAAAATGAGAAATCGCCGGAAACGGCCCTTTTGAGGCCGTTTAACCGGCTTCTAAATTCCCTTTCTAAAACCTCTCAATAGTTCATGATCAGCAGCTCGGTGACCCGCTTCAGGTTGTTTCCTCCGGCTGCGCTGTAGGAGGTGGAGACCTCACGGATCTTGAAACCTTTGAACAGGTCACGGACCTCTTTCCGATCGTTTAAGGACAGGATAAACTTGCCCTGGAGCCTCTCCAGGATCGTCTTCAGGTGTTTGAAATCGTCCCTGCAGAATATCCCCTTGCCATAGTCGTCCTCGCATCCCCAGTACGGAGGGTCGATATAGAAGAACGTCCCCGGCTTGTCAAAGCGCTCCAGGAGGGCTTGGTAGGGGCGGTTCTCGATGAAGACCCTGGCAAGTCTCAGATGCGCGGCTGAAAGGTCCTCCTCGATCCGGAGGAGGTTGAAGCTCGACGGCCGTGTAGCATTTATGCCGAATGAGGGATTGCGGACCCGCGCTGTATAGCCGTTCTTGAGCAGGTAGTAAAACCTGACGGCCCGCTGGATATCGGTGAGTGTTCCAGGGTTCTCCGCTTTGAATCTTTCAAACTCTTCCCTGGCTACAAGTATCCAGCGGAAATAGCGGATGAACTCGTCGAGGTGATGCTTGACGACCCGGTAGAGCGTCACCAGATCTGTGTTGATGTCATTGATGATCTCCACCTCCGATTCGTTCTTTTTGAATAATAGCCAGGCCGCCCCGGCGAACACCTCGCAGTAGCACTAATGAGAAGGGATAAGTGGGATGATCTTATTGGCCAGCAGTGATTTGCCGCCGAGGTACGACAGGAAACTCTTTCTATTCATATAACAGCCTCCCTGCAAAAAAAAAGAAAAGCCCAGAGTTATCATGCTCCGGGCCTCATAGCTCTCCGAAAATCTGAGTTATTACCTGTCCGCTCTTACTTCAATTCTTTGTCCTTTATGTAAACCTTGGTGACTCCTCCTTCGTTGAAGTTGACCTCTATCCTGCCGGTGAACTTTGGTCCCACTTCCGGATGCTCTTTCAGGACCTCAGCGAGCTTTTTCTTCCACGCCTTTGTTTTCTCCGTATCAGCCATCTGCCGCCTCCCGAAAAAAATAACCCGAAACCTATGGCCGGGCGGGTTGTCCAGGTCTCCCAACGAGGGAGTTGGATACTATCCTGCGAAGCATTAAGGTTACGGGTTAAGCCAGCGCTCCGGTTAGCGGAGTTGCTCACGTCCGAACGGCATTATTATACATCACTTCATAGCTGCTGCTCCTTCCTCTATACGACAAGCCCTTCGGCTATAAACTTCTGTCGATACTTTTCATGGCCCGAGGCAACAAAGTCATGCAGCGGGTCCCCATAGATCGCGACGAACGTCGCTTCGTCAATGGTGACAGTCCCCCGTTCGTTTGACTCCAAAAGTATCTGCCCGTTCATAACAGCCGGGAATTGCTGAAAGGCTTCCTGTGTTGTATCGATCTTATACTTCTCTTTTATTGCAGCCAAATTGAGCATGCTCTTACATTTCTCCTTAATCTAATTTTCTATATCTTATTATCTGAGATGATATATTCGTGTTATGAAACCTATAATTACTTCCGTCCACCATAGAGCCGAAAAGTTGAGCCGCAAAAGCATCACACGCAACTCCATACTTCCAAGTACCAGCACCACTAACATAGACCTCATACTCCCATCCAGTTCCCTCTGGATAAAACCATGAATAGTATCCGGCAGTCGGATACCAATATGCTCCAGAAGAAATATATCCGCTATTACTCTCTGAAAACGTCTTTCTCATCTTCGCATTCGTCACGTTGTCATCCGCGATCTTCGCAGTGGTCACGTTGCTGTCCGCGATCTTCGCAGTGGTCACGCTGCTGTTGAGCATATGCGCGGTCGCCACAGCCTCTTGATTCTTGATGTCATCGAAATACGCCGTACCGGCCACATTCACATCACTGTTGCCGCCGATGAGTCGTATCTTGATAAATCGTGAATTCGCCGGTGGGGTATACTGCGAAAGATATGTGGTCGGCGTTGCAGGGTTTGCCTGGGAATCATAGAGCGTCGTAGTGCTGAGATAGACCTTCGAAGTGTTGTAATAGAGCAGCTGCACCAAGTTGCGCATACCCGCTGCAGAGGCCCATGTGGTGTATCCAAGCACGTAGGTCTTGAGCTGGGATATCTCTATATAGTCAGAGTCCAGGTAGCCTCCGCCGTTGCCTACTCCTCCGGGGTGCACGAACTTCCATGCCTTTGCGCCGTGGGCCGGTGAGCCGGTTTCGAATGATCCGGAACCGCCTGCGTAAAGGGTGCGCGTCCACCGGTCAGGGATGCCATCGCTGTCGGAGTCTACTTCGAAAGAGCCGTTCGGCACGCCGCTGTCGGCTCCGGAAGGGGCCAGCTGGCCGTAGAGGTATTCGAGACTATCTTTGATCTTCTGCCACAAGGTCCTTTTTACAGGCTTTCCCACTTGGATTTCGGTATCGTTTAAAGGATTCCAGGCCATATTCTCACCTCGTTAATATGTGTAGTAGCCCTCAGTGCCGTCCGGCATCAGGGCCTCATCGTCAGTTATAAAGCCATACTCTTTCTGCGCATCAGAGGCGCTTGCATAATCAGGCGTATCGTCTGCCGCTATATAGGCAAGCCGCCTCGGGGTCAGCTGCAGGAGCTTTACCTTCACCAGGCGGTCCTGCATTTCCCTCCTGATCACCTGCATGATGACCTTGTCGATCGGGTTGCCGTCAGGCTGCAGGAGTTCGTCGGTGCTGACCTTGGTAAACTGGCCGGTCTTGATGTCGCTGTCCTTCAGCTCAAGCGAGCACTGTAGAATGGGCATGGCGTCGCGCTGCCGCCATACCTGCCGGGCGAGGAGGTCCTTGATGAAATTGTTGACCGTCTCCTCGGTTTCGTACCCGCTCCGGATCCACCGGCAGAAGACCTTTTTCTCGACGATGTCGTTATAGTCATTGTCGCCCTCTGCATCGCTGTCGAGGCCGATATCGAGGCGGTTGTAGGCGTTCACATCGTCCACCTTGCCGATCGCTATCCTGTCCCAATAGAGCAGCATCCGGGTGATGCGCGACTTTTCATTGAGGTCTACGCTTGCCGAATCGTGGATGATATTCGCCGCATCGGTGATAGTCTTGTATCCCCTGCCGGGCTCGTTGGGCACATTGCGCTTGATGGTGATCTTGAGGTCCTCGGCCACCCATGATTTGCAGTCGAGGAGATCCACCAGCTCGAAGTAGAGCTTATCCGCCTTGGTCGGCTCGGAGATGATGGCCGAGAAGTTCATATCCGTCTCAGGCCACGCTTTCCAGTAATCAAAGGCAGCGGTATCTACATATGATGCATCGATCCCCGAATCGGTCGTGAGCAGTGTTTTCATGATGTCGAAGCCGTCCGTCGGCGGGATGTAACGGACCGGCTGCACCTTATCTTTCGCCTTGTGGGCTTCCTTCGTACTGCCGAACTGGCCCCAGATGCATCCGGTGATCTGGTTGCCCCCTGCGGTGCCGGTGTAGTAAATAATGTCATCCTTGATGCGGATGTAGGCCGGAGCCGCATAGAGGCCCGTAAGCGTCGTCAGCGTGATCGTTGCTGCGTCGATCGCTGTATCCGATACCAGCTTGATATCGACCTTGGGCGGAATCTCCACATTTGAGAGCGACTTCAGGAGGTCCACAACCTCGATCTTTACCTCTCCCTCCCCCAGGGTAATGTTGTCGATGGTCCCGACGAACTTCTGTTCGAATTCGTTCTCTGCGAGCCCCAGGAAGCCCTCGTAGATCTTCACCGTGCGGCCTTTGTAGTTTTTGTTGCGGGTGATGAGCTTTTTCCAAAATGTCCCCGGAATGTTGGGAAAGGCGCTGCGCGTGGTGACATAGGGATCTATGCCCACATCGGTATCAGGCACGTCATAGCATTCTATGGTGACCCTGGCATTCACCGTAAAACTATCCTTGATCTCAGTCGGGAGATATTTCACACGCTGCAGATACGGCCGCTCGCCGGTCTTAAACGGCAGAGGCGCATCGGCAGAGGTGATCTTGTAGTCTTTGCTCTGTTTCAGATAAGCAGTCTTGTATTTGCAGGTCTTGAAGGTGTTCCAGCACTTGGAGCCGGTTGCCAGACATGGATCGACGCCGAAGGTCCTGCCGCAGTAATCGAGCGTGATCACCACAAGGGTGACCGGTATGCGTGTAATCTTACCTAATTCGTCGGCGTACGTCATACCTCACTGACTCCCTGCATCCGGAGGATGATGCTGTCAATGTATGCAAGCACGCTCACCGGCAGCTCGTAGACCATATCAGGCGAGCAGGCCAGGAAGAGGACGTCATCCGGATAGACATCGAGGTCCCAGGCGTAGAAGAACGGATTGAGCTTTCGGCCGTGATTGATCCAGAAGGGTTTGAAATTATCGAGCACCCAGGTTCGTGTGAGGTTTGAGAAGGGAGCGACAACGTCAATCGGGTAATACCTGATCGTAGAGCCCAGTATATTGCCCGTCTTGCTGAGAGACGTATTGGCCTCGATGCGTTCTGAGTATGGCCTGTATGGCGTGTCCGGAGGATAGGGGAAGAGCAGCTTTGTGCCGAGCATGAGCACGCCGACCTGCGCGGCCACTGCAGCCGTCACAATCTTTACGCGCCAAAATTGAGCGGTAGCGGAATTGAATGTTTTGAGCAGCGCCTTGTCGCTTGTGGGCACGAACCCGGCCAGGCGCTCTACCTGCTCGCCTGTCCATGCACCGGTCGCGGAGCTCTCGACCGACACCGTTGCGCCCGCTGTCCCCAGGTTATGAGATATGATCGCCAGACAGTCGGCCGTTTTTCCTGACCCGCAGTTGATGTAATAATACTTCGTCCCGCTGCCGGTGAACTTATGGAAGGTGTAGGTCCTCAGATCTCTGATATTCAGCACGTCATAGCCTGCGGCGGTATCCGTTGCCGTGGGGATGGCATCATTGAACCTATTGTCGTAGAGAATGATCGGGTTCATTAGTGCGCTCCGTCATCCATTGCTTTCTGCAGCGCAGGGACCAGATCGCGGGCGATCTTGTCCTGATCGGTCCCGAGAATGCCGTAGTTATAAATTGTGACTGTCATCGGCCGGGGAGTTTCCTGAGCTGCTGCCTGAGTCGGCTCGAACGCGGGCTGATTCGGATCCTTATAGCCATAGCCGCCCCCTGCCGGAACCGCTGCAACAGGGGCTGCAGAGCCCGGTTTCTGTGAGACGATTGCTGCAACCCTGGCCAGGCCCGCTGCGGTGATAATTGCGGCCACTGCAATATTGTAAGGAAATTTGAAATCCTTCAAGGCCCGCGCTGCTCCCGCATAGGTGGAGATCAGCGCTTCGGTCGCGGCAAAAGCTTTGTACATGACAAACATTGCATTGTTGTGCTTCCCGGTTGCCACGTACATCGAGTACATAATCCCGGCCAGCATGCCTGCAAGGTTCTGGGCAGTAGCAATGCGTTGCTGTGCGGTGATCTGATCGCTCTCAATCTGGTACTGCGCAAAAGCTTGCTCGATAGTCGTTTGCGTCGCGCGCGCATCCTGCAATAGCGTTATTTCTGCGTTGTAATATTCACGCAGTCTTTCCAGCCTTTCGGAATAAGGGTCGACGCCCATCTGAACGTCGGTGATCCCCTTCATGCCTGCGGCCATCATGCCCAGGCCTTTGCCCATCTCACCGCCGACCATGTTCGCGTTGCCCATAACCATGGACCAGTACTCCTCATATTCCTGCCGCTGCATTTCCAGTCGCTGCCGATTCAGTGCTGCAGAACGATCCAACATCTCCTGTTCCCTCTGCAGTCTGAATTCATACATGCGCTCGTACCATTCGGCATAATCCCGGTCAGCATCTTCCTTTTCTTTGAGGTAGCGCTTACTGATTTCGGCGATTTTGGCTTCCTTTTCTTTTTGAAGCTCGATTTCTTTTTTAGCCAACTCGCCGACGCCTCTGACTCGAGCCCGCAGGGCAATAATCTTGGGATCATTGTCTTCATTGTATTTGTCGACTGCAGCCCCTGCAGCCCCTGCAGACCCTGCAGCCCCTGCAGGAGCATCAACTCTGTCAGGCGTCTGCAAGTCCAGCAACTCCTGGGCAATCTCCAGCCTTTTCCTTTTATACCACTCCAACTGCCTTTCAGCCAGGCTCCCGGCGCGCGGAGTTATCCCGAAAAATCCCTTCTCGCGCTGTGCGATCTCCTCGTCGATCCTTGCAAGCTGGGAGTACAGGTTCGACATCCGGTCGGCCCTGCCGAGCCCGGCAACCAGTCGTTCGAGCTGATCATTCAAGAAACTGAGCCCACTCGACAGGAGCTTGACTGAATCGTTCAGGGCAGGAGTGAACAACTGGCCGAATTTCACCTTGGCCTCTTCGGCGTAGCGCGATATGGAGGTGATCTGCTTCCCAGCAGTGCCCATGGCGCCCTCATAGGTACCCGCTATTTTCTCTCCTTCTCTGAGCACCGCATTCAAGGCGATCTGCTGTTTTTCCTGCTGAGAGAGGGAGTCGACAGTCCTGCCAGCTGTAGATGCGAACTTCTTGTATTCCTCCTCAAAGGTGACGGTGATGCCGATGGTTCTGAGGATTTCGGGCTGCAGGGTAGTGATGCCGTGCAAGAGCCTGCCCAATGCCTCTGAGGAATTCACATTGCCGATGACCGCGGCGTCCTGTGCGACACGGGCCAGTTGCGAGGATTTGGCAAGGTCGAGGTTCGCTTGCGCCATTCGGATGACCGTCTGCATACTTTCTTGCGTGGTAATGCCCATGGCCTTGACGCTGTCGGCATACATCTTCATTTCCTGCGACGAATACCCGGCGTTACGGCCAACGACATTCATCACGACGCCCAAAGTCTCAACACGAGCGGCAAGGAGCGTAGAGTCCTTGATGATATCCTTCGCCCAGTCACCGGCTTTGAATGCGGCAAAAAAACCGGCTGCCTGGATCGCCATCTCCTGCAACGATTTTTGCAGCACACCGAAACCCGCACTCGCTTTATCAGATGCTTCAGCGGCAGATTTCCCGAACTGCACAATCTCACCGCTTGCGGTCCTCACCCCGGTGACCAGTCCGGAATTGTCCATAGTAATTATCAGCTCGATCTCGTTCATTTAATCATCAGCCCCATTTTCATGGCATCTATCTCTTCCTTCAACACTCCTATTGCAATCCACTCTTCGAGGGAGAGGTCATTTTTCTGGAACGGATAACCTCCCCGCTGCAGCTCGTATAAAAACCACACATGGTTGAACCACTCAGAAGGCTCATAGGGCTCCCTGGCCGCACAGGTGCTGCAGACGATCGGCAGGCCAGGTCCCGAGTTCTTGGCACACTCCTTTTTTTTTGCCGGTGTGCATCTGTCGTTTAGCCTTCTGAGCTCTTCGACAAAGGGAGCTCTTCCTCTCCTCCGTCCCCTTCAGTAAGAACAGCCTGGATGCTGCTCCGCTCAAAGGTCATGATGATGAACGTGTCCAGAATATCAGGGGCGCTCTCCTTTACCAGGGCCTTCCAGTTCTCCTTATAATCCGGAGATTCGGGATTAGATGAGATCGGCTTTTTATTGATACCGAAGCAGCCTTCTCCGATGCCAGTGAGTATCTTCTCTGCAAAGTCGACCCGTGCATTGACTGCATTGGCAATGGTCTTGCCCTGCTTCCTGATCATCGAATTGGAGTAGTACTCCTGCAGCTCCTCTGTCGTGGGCGTGCGGTAGAACAGGGTTATCTTTGAGCCCGATATACCGTCCCTGAATGTGACTTTGTTGTCCGCTTTTCCAAGGTCCCTCATACTGTTTAAAACCTCCTTAAACGTTTTTTATTGGAACGAAAATTTCACTTCGTTATTGCCTGCTGTCAGTGTCGGATTCGCCTTGCCGGTAAGATCATATTTCTTGATCCCCTCCCGCTCTCCGAGCTTGGGCACGTCCTTGAGGACATTCGGCAGCGAGACAACGCACTTCTTGCCTGCTGTCTGACCGAACGTAACATTGGCCGCACCGGGAGTGTTCGCGTCCCACAAGGACCAGGGGTTGTACGTTGCCAGCGGGACCACTTCGGGATCGCAGCTGAAGCTCACCTCTCTGCCGTTCGTCGAGTAACGCTTGATGCCGTTGGCGGCATTGGCATCCTTCCTCAGGATCACCGAATTCGATACGGACACTTCGCACGCATCAATGATTCCCGCATAGGCGTCAATGGTGAAATTGGCGCTCCTGAAGAGCTGCGGATCCACTTCTCCGTAGGTCGGCGTGGGGAATGCGACTTCAGTGATAGATGCGGGACCTCCCCAGAGGCCGGTGATCTCCCAATCGATCGTGCCGATCTCGTTCGTCTTGCCGCTGAGCTTCAGTGAATTCCCGACACAGCCCAGGACCTTGTATAGAAAGCCGTCGTTGTAGAAATAGATGCTCGCCGACTCGCCGTCCTGCGCAGTAACAGGATCGTAGTCGACCTTGACGCCCGGTGTGATCGTCTGGGAGAAATTGCAGATCCTGAAGAGCACGCCCAGGCGCGGTGCCGTGCCTGCAGCTCCGGAGGGCCGCAGCTCGGTGCCGAATGAGAGCTTCACGCCGGTGCCGATCTTGATCGCGTTCAGCTTGCCGAAATAAGGGAGCACCACGGCGCGCTCCTTGCTCTCCTCGATCACCTCGAACTTCACCGGGCCAGTGACAATGGCATCATTTGCCGCTGCCGGCACCGCATCGACGCCGTAGGTGGCCTCTACTTTTGCGAGTATCAATGCCTTTGCATCAAGCATTCTCTTTTACCTCCTCCTTGGTCTTGCCTTTTTTCCCTCCGCTTGATGCGGGGAACGGTTCCTCAGTAAGCTCTTTTCTCTTTTTCATAGCTTCATCCATGAGATCAGGTACCGCTTCGCCGTCCGGACCGATCACATATGCTCCCGGCTTCCTCTCGTCTTCCATAACTCCTCCTTTTAATTCTTAGGTTGCTTAGTCTTGTATACAGCTGCATAGACCGACAATTGTCTACTATTGATCAGCGCATGCTCGGAGACGGCCACGAGCGGATACGTGAGCAGATCGAGCGTCTTGTCATGCAGCAACGAATAAACATCGGCCAGCATTTTATATGTACCCGGATTCGACAGGTCCCCGCGCCTGGCGTTCTTGTTGCCGCGCAGGTTCCGGTCGCACAGAAGGATCGTAAACTGCGCATTCTGCCACATCATAGGGTATGATCTGTTCGTGTACGTCGTATCCTCCATATAGATGAGCAGCGCCGGGAAGTTCATGGCGAACTGGGCAATGCTCTTCTCGTCGAGTTCACCCTGGTAGGTGTCGGCGTACTTGAGATACGTCATCCCTTGCTTGAGCGTCTCGATAAGCTTATCTTCCAGAACTGCGATATCCATTTAATCCACAATGTCCTCGACGATCTCGATCGGATCGCCGCCCGGTGTAGTAAGCACGGTCTTGTTCGACCCGGCATCATACATGGAGATTTCATAGACTCCCTTGAAGACCGCTCCCGTAGCGTTCGCAGCCGTAAGCGTAAAGGAAAACTTTCCATTCAGCGGATCATCGAGCGCAGCCGCTATAGGATTGATCTGATACGTCGCGCTTGTCCGAGTGGCTTTCGCAGCGAACTTGAAGGTCATGCCGGTGATGTCTTTCACCGCGCCGTTCTCCTTGAGCTGATATTTCAAATCCCTTTTTTCGCCCTTCACCAGCTTTATGGCTTTCATAACTCGATCACCTCGTATTGCGAAGAAATATCCACTGTCTCAAGAGGCATGTTGAAGCCGACATCATCATAATTCGAAACCATCAACCTGCACTCGCCTTGTGACCACACCGCGCGTTTGGCAGGCATCCCCAATCTATTGAGCTGTGTATCAACATAGACCTTTGCGGCTGCCTGATACTTTTTCAGATATGCTCGGTATATCACGCACCCGCTCTGCGCAGGGGTAAAGGTGACAGGAAACTCTGTCCAGTCGATATTGTTGGCGAGCACAGTCGTTGATTGCGCCTTTGCCGTATGCACACCAGAGGCCTGGTCGAGGTACTCCGCCTCGAAGTACAGCTCGGTATGCAGCGGGAAGCCGGACCAGCCCTCGCCCTTCATGTAGATCGAGCGCGTATGCTGCATTGCCGGCACGTTCTCCTCGTACCATTCGAAGAGCATCACATCATTGATCGTTGAGCAGTTTGAGAGCGGCACAGCTTCGATCGATGAAGACGCGCCGCCGGTGCGGAGCGTAGAGGTGTTTTTGATGAGATCGGCAAAAGCGTCATACTGATACACAGCGTCCTTCACCTGATTGTGATGCTCGGAGAATACCCGCGCTTTCAATCCGGAATTATTTCTGAAATTGAGCGACAGCCCCGCAGCAGGCAGCTTGACGTTGCTCAAGAAATGCTTCGTCTGTTGCTGGAAATTCGAGTCGTACGTGTTCGGCATGGAGAACCCTTCAGGAGAGTAGCCGAGCGCTCCGCCTTTCATATAATTGAACGAGGAAACCGATGGATAAGCAGCATAGTTGGCGTAAAAATACGAGTCGATGATCTTATTATTGATCGTGTACCAGCCGAGAGCTCCCGTTGAGCTGCTCAGGACTTCGGCATTCTGAATAATACAGTTCTGCAGGTTGTCGAGAGACCTTACGTGCGATACAAAAATACCGGAAATGGTAGATGTATTATGAATGTAGACTCCAAAACTGTTGGATATAAAAATACCGTCAATCGACGCATTCCTGGCGTCAATAGAAAAATTAGCAAGTGCATATCCGCCATTCCGCATCACTGCATTGAATTTTAAATTATAGGTATGCACCAGAGAATGGAAACCGGTCAACAAAGCTTCATAGATGTTCACATTATTGTGATTAATGTCAGTATTTCCATCGTTAATCCTCGGACGGTTGCTGTTGGTCTGCCCAATATTCGTCTGCGGATTAAGCTTGCCGAGCTTTACATTCCGTGACACATTGAGCACTATGCCGCCGGCTCTGTAGGTATCGCCCGGAAAAGCCTCATTGATTGTGACGGTAGACTTCGTGCCGTCGTAAGTGACGGTATTGATCGTGAGCGGGTTGGTGATATCAGTAGTCGAAGACGCATATGCCGCCCCTTTGTGGACATAAATGATATGCCCTGCAGCCCATTTGCCTGTCAGATCGCCTACAACCTGAAAGCTCTGCCCGCTCGTCCAGTCTGCATACAATACTGTGCGCCTGGTGCTGCCGTAATAGGCAGGATCCCCGTAAATGCTGAGCTTCCCCCCATCTGCGACATTAATCCCCTTGCTATTGTCTCCAGTGGTGTTCCATAGTATTTCTGCGACAACGCTGGTAGGTATTTTGTCAGTAACTTTCCCCCAGTCCATCTCGCCGCCATTATTGATGAGAATCTCAGCATGCCCGAGCGTGAGCTTTGTACTCACTGCCCGGCTCGCCTTGAGAATACCGTTGACAGTGATCTGTCCGAGCTCGACTGCGGACTGCACGTTATACGTAACCGTATGCCCCGCAGAGATCGTGCAGGTGTCGCCGGCGAGCTGCGGGTAACCACTGCCGCCCCAGGTAGCTGGGTTGTTCCAGTCGCCGCTCTGTGTGCTGACGTAGTTAGCCATTGGTCCTCAGACGATTAATGATTTCAGTGATCTTTGTGTTTACTTCTGCATCCGTAGGAACTGCAGGGAAGGTTATCACTTCATTGATCACCTCGCCGGTTGCCTCGTTGCGGAAATCCGCCCTTACTTCATATCCCCAGGGACGCTCGACAGCGCCCCATTTGTTTTGCAGCGTAATATCGGCCTGGGCCTTGACGGTTACCGTGTAATTGATCACCGGTTCGAGCGCTGCCGGTGCAGGCGTGGCAAGGATCGCTGCTGCCCGCTCTGCGGTGATGAGCCCGCCGGCAACGAGATAATTCACGCCTTCGATCGTTGCAGGATCGTCGAGGTCCACCTCGTCGGAAAAGGCCAGGTCATCCATAATGGTCTTGAGCACCACATCGCTCGCCGCGGCCGCGGTGATGCCTGCCCGCTCCTCGATGGTGAAAAGCCGCCTGAATCCGAACTTTGTCAGCACCCGTGCCATACTTACCCCCTCACCAGTTTCTGGAAATCGCCCATCGTCGGACGCTCGGCCTGATACACGATCTTATAGATGCCCTCACGGGCGAGGATATGGTACATCTCATAACTCACAAACGGGAACTCCGCCCAGGTATGCCGCCCGATTGCTTTATCGCAATCCATGGTGGCGGTATCGCAGGCCCACATATTCCGGCGCATTTTCCAGCGCTTGTTATTGAGCGCAGAGCAGAGGCGGAAGAGATCATAGAACGTGCCATCCTTTTCAAGCGCCTTTGCAGTCCAGGCGAGCAACTCCTCAGCGGTGTACGGCTTCGCTGGTCTGATGATGAGTACTCTGTGCTTCCCGTGAAAATATTGAGAGATGCTCTTGATGCGGTTTCTGGGAAATGTGCAATCGAGAGCGCCCCCCCTGCTATCAACGATCGGCTCTACATGAGAGTAGAGCGAATTCACCTTGCCGGAGATGATCTCCGATATGATGTTCCTGAGCGGTTTAACCAGAATCTTATCGCCTGCTTGAATCATGACTCACCCCCTGCCCTCGATAGTCTTTGACAATCTTTTCCGCCGACCTGCCCACAATATATCCGCCTATGCCAAGCTTCAGCAGGTCCCACATGTCAGGAGGAATCTCAAGGACCGGCATACCGGCGCCGAAGCTGAACATCCTGATGATCGGCGCAAGTATGTAATTGTGGGCGATAATGTAGGTGAAGGTGAGCATGAGCACTGGCCTCCAGTTTCTCTGAAGCCATGACTGCCCCTTGATCTCACCAACGAGGGCTGCTGCTTTCGCCTCCAGCTCTTTTTCGTATGCGCTGTAGTCGTGATTCATGGCCGTCATCTGGATTTCCTGCTTGATCTTGTTTGCAAGGTCCTTATCCTCGACGGCCTTGTCGATAATGCCGAATGCCTTCTCAACAAGTCCGCCTATCACCGGTATCGCACTCAATAAGCTCATAGTTCCCCCCCCTATGCGTTTTCGGGCCTCTGCCCCTGTCTGACCTGGGCGAGCGAAAGACCGCCCGTATACTGGAAATGCGGAAACTCTTTAAACCTCTTCCAGTCTCCCGCCCATTCAAGCCCGCACTCTTTCCCTATCTTGCCGATGGTCTGCCATACGGGGTGCCCTGAATCCCATATGGGCTTTCCTGCCTCCAGAGGGACAACGTCGAAGGCAAGGCCGTAATTGTGGAGTGAATCGCCCGGCTTTGCATTAGTGACGATCCTGTTCTCTGTAATGCTCTTGAGAGGGGCCATTCCGGCAACTGCCCTGAGTGCATTGACCTTTGCTATCTCTTCCCGCCCCTGTGCGTACAATGCGGCTTGCTCTTTCATGTCCCGCTGGGTGCAGATAAGGATTACCTGTATGCCCTGCTCAGCACACCTGTCGAGCAGCAAGACCGCCCTTTTCTGCACTGAGGGGTGAAGATCGTCTATCCGCCTGCTGGCCATGATATCCCTCCTGTTCAGTAGGCATCCAGGACATCTTTACTGAAGGTCCTGTCTTCTGATGTTTTGTTGGTCTTGTAGTGACCGGCTTCGGTGCTCGATGACTCTATACCCAGGGACAGCAGCCCCTTCTGTATTTGCTCCAGGAGCTTGATCGCGTTCTTGTAGCGCGCCATGATGCCCTCGGGCAGCTCCATCTCGAACTTCCTTCCGTAGAGATGGAAGATGGCCAGGTCGACCGACAGCTTGCCTATGAGGCCGGGTACTGAGGAGAGGGGGAGCGTATATCTCCCCCTCAGATAGCCGTCAATGATCTGGTCCGCATAAGCAATGGCATCGTCGACCTTGGCCTGATCGACCGCCCCGAGGCCGTTATCATCCGTGAGCTGGATGATGTTGCTCTCGGGGATAGCCTTCTTGATGTCGTCAAGCGTGCAGTAAGGCATTACTTCTTTTCCTTCTTCTCAGGCTCAGGAGCAGGCTTGACACGCGATCCGAGCGCTGCGGCCTCTTCCTCAGTCAGCTCGATTTCATCTCCGGGCGCATACATCTTTGCTTCTTTGGCACCCTTGGAGCCGTGCATGATATGCGTATCTTCGACTATGTACTTCGGCATTGTTCCTCCCTCAATGTTTATGATGGGGGCGGCTATGTACCGCCCCCTCAATTAAGATTTAACGATTTCTTACGGCACTGCATTTTCGATCATGTAGCCCAGGTCCGGGGCTACGATCTTCTCGTCGGAGTTCCATGCGCATTTGATGTAGTGCGCACCTTTCACGCCGCGTTTTACATCGAACTCCCGCGATGTCTGTCTGAGCATCTCGCTAAAGGTTACGCCGAAGGTGATCGACTTGACTCCGGGATTTTTCTCCACATAGAGCGCAGCTGCATGTTTGCCCCAGAGGCGGGTATAGGTCGGCGTCTGACCCTCTTTCGAGGAAATGTACCGCCCTCTGCCGATGAGGACATTGTCGATTTCGAGCAGGCCGGCCAGCTCGGAAGGTGTTACAAGGCCTCCGGGAGATCCCTGGTAGCGCGAAGACCCTTTCACGGCATCGAGCATCTCAGGAAGCTTGCGGAGCACCATCCAGGCGTCTGCCCCTATGACGAGTGTGTTTGCGCGAACGAAACACGACTCGATCGCGGTAATGAGGTTTCCGATTGGATCGTCCGCCGACTGGCCCCACTGCCCCGTACCCGAAAGAGTCACCTTGTTGCCGGTGGGATAATTGGCGGCGTTGAACACCAGGGACGCTACTCTTTGCTCCTGCGCGATGTCGAGGAGCAAATTGAGAAAGTCATTGGTATCGACTTCAGGCTGGAGCGGATTGTCCGCATTGTCGATATCCTCCTGCGGCAGCCAGTCGCCCAGGGCGTGATCCTTCACCGAGTAATTGCTGGTTGTTACACCCCAGTCGACTTCATTCGGCAAAGACTTCGGACCGATCTTGTCATCGACCAGCTTGTAGCTGTCCGCTTTGTTGTACACCATGAATTTGTCCGACCGCTTGTTCACCTTGACTATAGGCAAGACGAGCGGCCAGATCATTTGCTCGTTGCGGTATTTCAACGAGAGGCTTGAAAGTGTGCTGTCTATATGCAGCGTTCTTGGTTCCGGCATTACGGTATCCCTCCTTTTGGATTATCCCTGCGGCCTGCCGGGTGCGAGCAGCACGGGGATGATGTCTCCCGCCACACCCGAGGCAAGCGCACGGCCGATTGAGTTGTAGTTAGTGCCTGCCACTGCTCCGATAGCGACCGCATGAGCATTGGCATCAGAGGTGAGCCAGTCGCCTCTCGCGACCGTTCCGCCGAGCACGACCTTGCTGACGCCGGTCAGCATTACCCTCACCTCGTCGCCGGCAGCTGCTGTGTCGTGCTGGAAGATACCTATAAGATTCTCCGTCGAGGCTGTGGCTGCCGACAAGGTGTCATCATCGGCGCCGAACTTGGCAATGGTGAACGCCGTCACCGCCGCTGTACACTTGGCAGACTTCTCGATACCTGATGTTTGCCCCATCATATCGCGTTATACCTCCTCTTTGAATAATTCAGGATGCTCCTTCGAAACCGCGAGCACGGCCTCTTTGTAGGAAGCGTCCTTGTTTTTAGCCATGAAGTCGCTGATGAGCTCTTCACGATCCTTATTTCCTGCGTCGCCGGTTTTGGTCTTTGTGGCGTACTCGCCGAATTCGATGACCTTGCCGAGGCCGCCGAGGAATGTTTTGAAGACATCGACCGGTTTGGCCGCCTTCTTGCCCTCGCCCTCAGCGAAGTCGAACGTCTCGACGCCGGAGAGGATCTCCATGAAGTCGAGCACTACAGGCACTACCGCAGGAGGCAGCTTGCCTTCCTTGGTGAGGCCTTCGCAGAAAGATGAAAAATCTCTCCTTCTGTTTTCAGCTTCAAGAGCAGCCGCCCTCTGGTTAGCCGCTTTGAGCTGCTCGGAAAAATCGGCGCTTTTCCGCCGCTCCTCCGCGAGCTGCTCTTCCAGTTGCTTTTCCCTTTCTGTTGGCATTTCGCCTCCTTTTGTTGATGGTTCACTGAATGCAGCAGATGAAACCGTTTCGGGCTCCATGCGCTGCAAGTCTTCGATCTCCCAACTGGGAATGATCTTGTCCGCTGTCTCGGTGCCAAACTTTTCGATAATGAATTCCCTGACCTTCTGGAACATCCGTCCGATCATCGGGAAGCGGTATTCAGCAAATTCGAAGGTGATCCCGTCCTCATCATCATTGAAAGCAACATCCGGAAGCCCTTTGATCGCAGGCGGCATCGCGCCGAGCCAGCCGACATGCACCAGGCCGATTTTGGAATTAAGCCGGACCGACCGCTTTTTGAACATCTTTTTGTCGAGCATCTCCTGGAACTCGGCTACACGATCCCGGGGCTCATAGAAAAGCGTGTCGCCTTCGCGCTTCAGGGCCTTGACCCAGCCATAGGCGGGGCTGTTACTTTTAGGATGCCCGATCACCTCTGGAGCCTCATGGAATTTCGGGTTATACTTTGCGACGATGGCATCGAGATCCTTTTCTGTAAAGTTATGCTCTTTGCCTTCTGAATCCGTGAAGGTGCCGGTCCTCATGATCGCAATCCACTTCGGCATATAACCTCCTTTCTGAGCCCCCAAAAGTCTGCGACTTTCCGGGGACCCCGTTTTTTTTCTTCAATCTGGCTTCAGTTTACCGGAGCGATATCGGGGAGTGTTACCGACTTAATCGATATTAAATAATGAAGATCAAAAGATAAGATGGACTCAAAAACCGGATGGAGGTTTTTCGATGGATCTGGGGCTGAAAGAAATCTTGCAGTTTGTCATCCAGGGCGGCGTCGCCATAGTCGTTTTCATTATCTGGTATTTCACCTTTACGAAGTCGAGTAAGCAGACGGAGGCGTTTCTTCAACAGTCGCTTTCCCAAAGTGCCGAGGCGTTTGACAAGAACGCTAAGATGAATGAGCAGCTCTTGCAGTTTCTCAAGGATGAGCAGGATTACAAGCTGCAGCTCGCAGGCATTCTTGACCGCCTATCCATAAAACTCGATACGCCCGCGCAATGCCCCATCCTTATGACCGGTAAGAAGTTCACGCTGGAGGTGAAAGAATGAGCCTGGGAAAAGATATCCTTATCTGCAAGGCCCGCCTCACCGACAAAAAGAAACAGCTCGAAGAGATGACAATGAGGGCTGACTCTTACATAATCATCCTGCGCGACATCTTCGACCCCTATACCGAAGATTTCACACAGCTCGATATCGACCGGGCTGTAGTGATCATCAACGACTTCAATCGACTCTGGACCGAAGCGAAGGAGCTGAAGGCTCAGATCGCCCGGATGGAGAAGGACCTCAATGGCTAAACTGGCGATTTACAACGATGAGGCAAAACGGCTCTATGTCCAGGAAGGATTATCACTTGATGCGATCGTCGGCATCCTTGGCGGCAAGGTATCGAGGAAAACCCTTTACAACTGGAAGATTGCAGGGCAGTGGGATGAAAAGAGAAGGGAATACCTTAACCAGACTAAGGATATGTATGAGGAAATAATAGAGATAGCGCGGCTGACAATCAAAGAAGCTAAGGCAAATCCGACTCCTCACAACATATACGCAATGTCTAAGGCAATCGCCGCGCTCAAGCAATATCAGGGTGTGAAAGTGCTTGAGGACGAGACCACTCCCAAAGAGCGCAAGGGTCTTACCGAAGACGCCGTTAAAGAGATAGAGACTGAACTGGGGTTATTATGAATGAAAGCAGATATTTCCTGCCCTATCAAATCCGCTGGCTCAAAGACCAATCCCCAATAAAGATATGGGAGAAATCCCGCCGTATCGGTGCCACCTATGTGCAGGCATACGAAGATGTGCGCGAATGCGCCCAAGATAAATGGGATATATGGTTTTCCTCTGCAGACGAATCTGCTGCGCGGGAATATATCCTCTACTGCGCCAAGTGGGCCAAGCTCTTTGATAAAGCCGCTCAGTATCTCGGATCCGTTGTCCTGGACTCCGAGAAAGACATAAAGGCTTATGTGGTTACCTTCGCAAATGGCAGAAGGATTAACGCCCTCTCATCCAATCCAAAGGCTTTCCGCTCTAAGGGCGGCAAGGTCATCCTCGATGAGTTCGCATGGCATGAAGACGCCGAGGCTCTCTGGTCTGCAGCCAGGCCTTGTATCACCTGGGGATTCCCTCTCCGCATACTGTCAACCCATAACGGCACCAACTGCCGGTATTACAAATTCATAGAAAGCGTAAAAAAGGGCAAGCTCAACTGGTCTTATCATATTACGGATATTAACCTTGCAGTAGCGGAAGGGCTTGTTGATAAGATTCTCCGGCGCAAGGCAACCGATGAGGAAAAAGAGGCGTGGCTTAAAGAGCAGCGCGAAAGCTGCTTTGATGAAAACACATGGCTGCAAGAATACTGCTGCATTCCTGTTGACGAGGCATCAGCGTTTATGACCTACGAAATGCTTTCATCCGTTGAGAGGGATGATCTCATAGTGCCGCTTGAGCTTGTTACAGGCGATCTCTACGGAGGCATGGACATAGGCAGAAAAAAAGACCTCTCGGTAATCTGGGTGCTCGAAAGGCTCGGCGCAGTGAAGTATACCCGGCAGGTCAAGATCATGGAGAAGACGCCCTTCCATATGCAACGTGACGCCCTCTTTGAAATACTGAAGCACCCGAGGATGCGCCGGTTCTGCATCGATGCAACTGGTATCGGCATGCAGTTGAGCGAAGAGGCTCAGGACGCATTCGGCAAATACAAGGTAGAAGCCGTAACTTTTACGAACACCGTCAAAGAAGACATGGGCTACGCCCTGAAAAACTCGATCGAGGACAGACTTTTGTATATTCCTGCTGATCTCGAGATAAGGGAGGACTTCCACGCAATCCGCAAAGTGACCACTGCTGCCGGCAATATACGTTTCGATGTCGCTGCATCCGAGGCGAGGGGCCATGCTGATAGATTCTGGGCATGCGCTCTGGCAAATCACGCGGCCTCGGATAAATCTACCGGGCCTATCCATATATCTTCAGGAAAAAGGAGAGATTCTCATGAAATTCTTAAAGGCTATTAACGCTTTCAAACAGCCCATTCAGAAATTGAGAAACAGGCTTTTCAAGCGGAGGATCGAGAATGCGCAGAAGTTCATCAAAACCATCGACTCCTCTCTCCGGCACATGGGGTACAACCGGGGAGCCCGGCGAAGGTTCTGGAAAGACTTTGTCCGCAGCATCGGAAAGCTGGACCAAATTTAAGGCGATTTAAGGCCCCTTACCCCCTCCGGGGCTACCCATGTAGCTGTTTAGGGTAGATAAGCGAAATTTAAAAGATTTGGAGGGGTTAGAAACGGGCTTTCAAGGAGGGTACGCATGCCAAAAAGGGGTTTGTGGATAAATCCGACGACTTTTATGCATTTCAGCGAGAAGCAGGCAGGCTCGCTGGCCGATCTTGGGGTGGAAGTTGCGACCAGGAAGCGGTCGATCGACTTCTACAGTTTGGGGATGTACCTGCCCAACCCGGACCCGGTACTAAAAAAGATGGGCAAGGACATCGACGTCTATAACGAGCTGCTCGTCGACGCCCACCTGGGCGGCTGCGTAACGAGCCGGAAGAGCGGGGTGAAGTCCCTGGAGTGGGAGATCGACCGGGGCAAATCAAAGAGCCGCACCAGCAAGCTCATCACCGATGTATTCAAAAATCTCGACATTGACCGCATCATCGGCGAGATACTGAATGCTCCGCTCTTCGGTTATCAGCCGCTGGAAGTCATGTGGGAAAAGGGTAGCTACTGGCTTCCTCGTGATGTTGTCGGCAAGCCGCAGCGCTGGTTTGTCTTCAGCGAAGAGAACGAGCTGCGCCTCCGGACCAAGGAGAATTGCATCAATGGCGAGAAGCTGCCCCCAAAGCGCTTCCTCCTCGCAAGGCACGAGGCCACCTATGAGAACCCTTACGGTTTTCCTCTGCTCTCCCGGTGCTTCTGGCCGGTGACCTTCAAGAAAGGCGGCTATAAGTTCTGGGTGACCTTCATTGAGAAATTCGGCATGCCTTTCATTATCGGCAAGCTGCCCAGGGGCCTCGATCGAAAGGAATACGACGCGCTCGCCGATATGCTGCAGAACATGGTGCAGGATGCAATTGCGGTGGTGCCGGATGATTCGAGCGTCGAGATCGGCGGCGGCTCGGGCAAGGGATCGGGAAGCGGCTCCGGCTCATCGGATATCTATGACCGGCTGATCAGCTCATGCAAGACTGAGATCAGCATTGCCATTCTCGGCCAGAACCTCACCACTGAAGTTAAGGGCGGTTCTTATGCAGCGACACAAGGTCACATGCAGGTGCGGAAGGACATTCGCGATGCGGATAAAAAGATTGTCGAGAATGTCTTCAACACGCTCATCGGGTGGATCTTCGAGCTAAACTTCGGCAGTGGAGAGCGCCCGGTTTTTTCGCTCTACGAGGAAGAAGACGTGGACAAGACGCTGGCCGAGAGGGACAAGACTCTCAGCGACACCGGCCAGGTGAAGTTCACGAAGCAATATTTCATGCGGGAATATGGATTTGAGGAAGGCGACATCGAGGTCGTCAGTCCGGAAGCCCGGAAGCCCGGAAGCACAGAGGCCGAGTTCGCAGAGCGCTCAACTGAACTCTTTCCCGATCAGCAGGCCATAGATGACCTTATCGAATCCATCTCACCCGAGGAATTGCAAAAGCAGGTAGAAGGCGTTTTAAAGCCTGTTATTGACCTTATAAATGAGGGCAGCTCTCCGGAGGAGATAATGGAAAAGCTCACCGAGGCGTATCCGAACATGGATACGTCGGCAATCGAAGAGATGCTCGCACGTGCGATTTTCGTGGCCGAGCTGTGGGGAAGACTGAATGCCGACAAAGCCTGATCTCCTCTATGCGATAGGCCTGCCTCCCGAAAAGGCCATCGAGTACTTCAAATCCAAGGGCTATACCTTCAGCTGGGACTGGTGGGATACATGGCAGGAGGCCCATGCCAAAGCCTTCACAGTCGCAAAGGTCATGCGCATGGACATCCTTCAGGACATCAGGGGCATGGTGCAGAAGTCTCTCAATGAAGGGCTTACGCTGCAGGAGTTTCGCAAGCAGCTCACGACCAGGCTCCAGGCAAAGGGCTGGTGGGGCAAAAAGATGATAATGGATGCCGAGGGCAAGGCGTCTGAAGTGCAGCTCGGCTCGCCGCGCCGGCTGAGGACGATCTACCAGACGAATCTGCAGACCGCATACATGGCCGGGCGCTATAAGGAGTTTATGGAGAATATCGATGATCGCCCCTACTGGCAATATGTCGCGGTGATGGACTCACGCACGAGACCGGCCCATGCAGCGCTGCACGGCAAGGTCTTCAGATATGACGATCCTTTTTGGAACTCTCATTACCCGCCGAACGGCTGGGGATGCCGATGCAGAGTAAGAGCACTGAGCAAGGGCAATCTCAAGAGCAGACGGCTGACGGTCGAATCATCGGAGGGCAAGCTCTCCTCTCAGGACGCACTCATATCGAAGAAGACCGGAGAGCTCACGGAGGTGACGGCCTATAGAGATCCTGTCACCGGCATGAAGATCGCTCCGGATGCAGGATGGAACTACAATCCGGGCAAGGCGGCATTTGAGCCGTTCACCCCGAAGCCCTTTGACCCTTCCGAGATGGAGAGAGGCTACAAGACTATCGGCGCTGCGATCTCCGAGAAGCCGCCGATCGACAAGCTCCCTGCGAAACCGCTGAAGAAGGATATGCTGCTGCCGCCTCATCAGAAGAGCAAGTGGAGCAATGAAGAGTACGTCAACGCATTCCTCGGCGAGTTTGGCACCAGCGCCGGCAAGCCCATCGTCTACCGCGACGTGATCAATGACCCGGTGGTGATCTCAGAGGATCTGTTTATAGATCGTTTAAAAGGCGGCTATAAGGTACTGAGAGATGACCGGGAGGTCTATCTCAAACTATTGGCGGACACCATTAAAGATCCCGTGGAGATCTGGCTCACCTGGGTGAAGGGAAAAGATAAGACCAGGCTCTGCAAAAGGTACATCGGCATCTACCAGGACAAGGCAGACAAGGCAACCGGATATGTGGTCTTTGATTTGGTGGACGATATATGGCAGGGGACGACGGCATTCTCGCCGGACAAGCTGAAGTATCTCGATGCGCAGAGGACAGGCACGCTGCTCTATACAAAATAAACCCGTGGAGCATCCTGCCGGATAACCCGGTCCGTTAGCGGCCCCAGATAAGGTGGCCTTGCCTCCACAGGCTTTGATTCTATTTTACCACAGGAGGCGCGGTCATGATTAAAATCAGTGTAAAAGATAAAGAGGCGCTGCGGTTTCTCACCGAGCTGCAGAGGCGCAGCACCAATATGACGCCGGTGATGCGGCGGATAGCCGAAATCATGCACGATGCGGTGGAGGAGAACTTCGAGGCCGAAGGACGGCCCCGGTGGAGACCGCTTGCAGCATCGACCATAATGGGCGCTTTCGGAGGGGCAAGGAAGTGGAACACCAAAAAGGGCGCGGTGAGGAAGAGCATCGCCAAAAAGCTCGCCGGACGGAAGATCCTCCAGGACTCCGGGCAGCTCGCCGCCTCGATCAGCAGGAAATCGGATGCCAGATCCGCCCGAGTAGGCACCAATAAAGTCTATGCCGCCATTCATCAGTTCGGAGGGAAGGCCGGCAGAGGCAGAAAGGTGACGATACCGGCGAGGCCTTTCCTAAAGCTTACTGATAGCGATATTGAGGAGATTAAAGAGGCGATTAAGGAATATCTAAAGCCTCACCAGTGAGCGCCTTACGCTCAGACGCCCCTTGTCAGAAAAGCTGATTCTGCTTATCGTTGTCTTCTTTTTCATACAACGCCGTCTGTACGAATTTTTCAGACACCCCGAGCCGGGCCGCGAGAGCTTTGACCGAATAGCGGGGATCATCCGGATTGTACTTCTGCCGGACATAAGTCCGCTTGATGTCGAAGAGCCTCTTCTCGGACAGATAGATGGAGATGCCGGGAAGCTTCTCCCATAGGATCATCAGCACATGCAGTCCGGCGTGCTCATACACCAGGCGCGGGTCCTTTTCGAGCTGCTCGACGATCTCCTCTATCTTTAATTCTTCATACCATCGCATGAAACTCCATCCTTGATTGCTTGAATATTTCCTCGACACTGGTTTTCTGCAGCCGTGCCGCTCTTACCAATATAGAGATACCTCTATGCCGCAGGCTCCGAGTGGTCTCCAGAACCTCCTCGGCACTTGTGGGGATGTAATAGCCACGCGAATAGCTTGCGATCAGATAATAGTGATCATTGACGAGATGAGAGATTACCTGTCTGACTCTGTCGTATCCTATCCCTGTTAATTTCACGATCTCAGCTCCCAAAATGGCATTTCTCTTGCCCTCTCGCAATGCTGCGAGAACCATGCGCTCCTCATCCGTTAAATCAAAATCAAATCTCGCTTGCTCCATCGCCGCACTTCAATGTACCCCCCCCTTCGACAGAAGCTCGATAAAGTAGAACTTCTCCACCTTTCTCAGATCGATCAGGTCAGGGTTATCGATGATAAATTGGCGTATATCTTTTTCTTTGATGTAATAGATATCGCCCCCTTGCTTCTCTGTTCTCGCGGTTTGCCTCTTCTCAGCCTTCAAAAGATTTCTCTCTATCTTGTCTGTAATCCAATGAGAATCCACCCCAAAGAATTCAGCGCATTGCCGACCCGACATGCCGTCTAAATTCTGCAGGAGCCTCATCCGCTTGCGCTTGAGTGTAATGGCCGTCTCGCTCCTGTGGAACCCGGCCCTCTTCAATTTCTTTTGAATGAATAGGGGAGTGGTATGAGCATACTTCTGAAGAATCCTCAGCTCACTCTCCGACCACTCAGGCTCTTTCTTGAGCGGTACATATGCTCCGATCTCAGCAGCTCGGCGAGAGACTTTCCATCTCGGCACTCCCAATTTCCTGGCCACTGCATTCACAAGGCCCCGCTTGCCCAGGTTGTTCTCGTAGACCTTACGGACCATGGCATCCATTTCAGCAGTGAACTCGTATTTGCGAGGTCTACTGCGCAGACACGGCAGCTTGTTCCTGCAAGACCGGGAACAAAAGCGCACCACTTTCCCATCCCTGACGCGATGCGGAGAGACGGAAAAAGGCTTATGGCATGCCTCACAGATCAACTGTACCCTCTGCGCTCTCTGCTGTATGTGCAATGCAGTGCTCATCTCCCTTAACCCTCGTGCATCAACTTCAGGTATGCCTTGGTTAGTTCTGCGGATTTTTCCGCTGTCAGAAGCTTCTCGGGTCTGCAGCCGTAAGGACATTTCAAATCCTCAGCAGCACCGTATAGACGGCAGATGAACGGCCTATCGGCATAGATGTCACACCGCCCGTTCAGGAAATAAGGACAATCCACACTCGTGGCCTTTCTCTTATCCTTAACCCGTTTCCATTCATCGCGGGTGAAAGGAATCGGACCGCAGCACTCCGTGCATCCCTCAAGACAGGTGAAGGACGGCATCTCGGCATATAGCTTCTTGATCCGCTTCATGCTCACTTTAAATCCTTATCCCGACGCCCATGCAGGAAACCATCTTCAACTCTCCATCGGCGATCTCTATGGCGGTTTTCTTTGCCAGATTCCTATATTCATCTTGCTCAGCATTAGGGAGCACTTTAAAGCCTTCAATCAATATTCGGGCTCTCTTTTTGCGCTTCTGTAAATCTGAGATATCCTTCTTTGCCATTGCTATCAGTTCATCACAGGCCGCTATTACTTTTTCCATGCGCTGTATAGCTCTTTCAAAATCGTTCATGTGTGCCCTCCATCCTGGCCGTCATCAGGCAGCGCCTCACGCTGCGACCACCATTTTCCTGATGTCAGGGAGATGGTGGTTTCGGCCTATGAGCCTGCACGGCGGCTCGGTTGTTTTCGCCTGTATTAACTCCTCACCGATGGTTTTAAATACGGACACCGCCGAATTCATGTTATCCCTGCACAGCCTCTTTAAGCTCTTTTGAGGCTGAGAAGGCAACCTTCTTGCTCGCCGCTATCGTTACTTCCTCGCCGGTCTTCGGATTGCGGCCTTTCCGTGCCGCCCGCTCTTTGACCTTGAAAGTCCCCAGTCCTGATATCAGGACCTTGTCTCCGCTTTTGAGCGCGTTCTGGATGCCGCTCACCAGGGCATTCATCGCGCTCTCTGCGTCCTTCTTTGAAATTCCTGCATCTCCTGCCATCTTGTTAATCAACTCCGTCTTTGTCATGACCTTGCTTCCTCCTTTGCTTTGAAATGTTCACAGCCTTCGTCAAACTTGCCGACGAACTTTTTCTCCCGTCTGCACTTGGGGCGTTTATAGGCTCTGCACTTTTTGCAGATCCGCCTGACCTCACTTTCCTGCTCTTCTTTGGGAGGGCGTGAGAGCTTGATCACTACCCAAGGCAGCGGACAGACATAGAGAGCACGCTCATACCGGTCCCAGTAGTAGCCGACCCATCCGTCATACCACGCAAAGAAGAGCTTGACCTTCATGCCGTCTCCTTTTTCGCCTCAAAATGATTGCACACGTGATCCTCAGCAACGGAATACTTCCGGGAGTTCTGAACTCCGACCACCTTGCAGCGCCATCCTTGCCCTACGACTTCACCGCCGCTGCAGGCGTAGATATCTGCCCATACCCGGTTCGCACAGTTACCGCACCGGCGCTGCTTATCTGTGGCCCGTATTGCCTTCCTGTAGCCAATCTCGACCTTACGCTTCAGCATGTTGCACCCCGGATATAGCATCTGCAGCCTCCCTCTCTTCGATCATTCTCATTACCTCCGGATGTTTCTGATAGTAGTGCGTCCGAAGCCTATTAAAGGCATTCTCGATGTCGCTGAAAGAGCCGTTATTGCGAGTGTGCCGCTTTACGGTCTTCCAGGAGCAAAGACGGCATTTCAGATAATTACACGCCAATGCGTCGGTGCTCATGCCGCTCACCTCTGCTTGTTCAGCTCATCTTCGAAGGAAACCCCCGGCGTTTTCTCTTTGATGACCAGACAGCCAGCGATTGCCTTTCCCCGGTCTCCATCCGCCGCCATGTCGATGAGCTTGGAGGTACCGCTATGGGTGATCTTTGTCCTGACCAGGTCATCAAAACGCTCTCCGAGGAGCCTCCTGACCTCAGCCACATGCTCCTCCGGAATTACGCACTCGTAGCCGAAGGTCACCTTGCATCGGATGCCGTCGATAATGAATGTGAGCGTCCCGCTTGCATCGATGTAATCCTTTGCCACGGACGCAATGTAATCCCTGTACTCCTTGAGCGCGGGCTCCAGGCTCTTCATCTCGATCGTGAGGCCGCGGGCCGATCTGATGGTATCCGCAAGCCTCGGCACCGATATCGTTGTTGTCTCTCTGCCTTTCTTGAGCGTGACGGTTTCCACCGCCCCCGCTTTACCCAACTTTGCTGCCATTGTCGTCATGATCCTGATTCCTCCTTTTTCTCCTTATCCGAGCATTAAGTACATCACCATGATGATCGCCAGACCCAGGCGCAGTTGTAGAGCACAGCCCCCAGAGCGCCGATGTAGCGCGCAATGCAGAGGCCCGCGACTCCTGCAATCGCGGCAAGGCCGTGCAGAATATCTACAACTGTCAACTGTCCAAGCACCGCGATCATGCTGACTACGATGTTCACTCCCATGTCTGTTACCATTGGTCCTCCGTTAGCCACTACTTCACATCCGCCAGCCCTGTTTGATACAATCCATCACCACTGACTGCACCGTCTCTTTACCGTGCTTCTTTATGTGCGGCTCAAGGAGATGCTGCAGGGTGATGTGGATGTTGCCGTCGGCGAGCTGCATCCGCTCTATGTTTGCCGCGATAGAGTCGGACATATCGGCCTGCGCTTTGAGTATTGACCTGGACGCCTCGCTCTTGGAGCTTTCAGCGAGGCCGCGCTTGAATTGTGCCAGACCCTTGTGCCAGTTCTTCAGGTCCTCTGCATGTGCGTCGGGAATAATGACTACGATCTGCATGCGATTTTCACCTCCTTGATAGCCTTCTTTTCAGCCGGTACAGCCTGATGCGTACTGCGTGCTTTACATCGACCACAAACCCTGCTGCGATACACCTCAGCACATGAAAGGCCCCGCACTTCCGCTTCCAGTGCACCGCGCTGAGGCATTCATATGATCCATCTTTACATTTGAACCGATAGATGCATATCATTGTTGCTTTCCCTCCCTCGACATATTGAATAAGGACCAGATGATCTTTGACGCCTGCCGTGACGTGATGAACTTCACGTCGGAGACCTTGAAGCGCTTGAAGAGGAACGAGCGCAGCGCCCTGGCCCGTTCGTCCTCGGCGTGGTACCGAGAAACGTCTTTCCATATCGCTTCGATCATGCGTAGCTGCTTGGGCGTAGCCATGCCCTCACGATCGCCCAGATACTCGTATTTCGATTTTCTGGACACGCGCCGCTGCCATACTCCTTTTGAAAGCGCCTCGGACTCCATGGCCCGTATAAGCGTTTCAGCTTCGTCGTAGGTGAGGTCCTTGGATGTGCCGCTGAAGCCGTGGATCTCCTGCACCTTCTCGCGGTACTCATCATCAGAGAGCTTGAGTGCGCTCTTCAGGGTGTGGATCTTGCGGATCTGCCGTTTGTCGATTGGCTTCTGCATGGCTACCTCCTCACACTGCATGCCTTACAGGTTTTGTACAAACGCAATGTCTCGGGATTAGACGCCTTGAGGCCTATAGCCTTTGCCTTTTTAAAATTTTCAGCGCATTCAATCGGCGTTATAAGCCCTTTAATAGGGCATTCAACTTTTCCGTCCCTGCCATAGATTTTCCTCACGCGCTCCTCGATCTTCACAGTTGATGCCTGATATTTGTTTTGAGTTACCATGTCAACAGTGCTTCTGCTGATGCCCAATTCCCGCGCTACCATTCGTGGCCCCTTTGCAGCGACCTCTTTCCGCAGAATATCAATCCACATCTTTGACCTCCGCAAGCCCGTCAATATTAGGGTCATAGAGGCATTTGCAAGGGATTGGCGCCCGAGGCCCGCTGTTTTTTGCAAGCCTCCAGATGTTTTTTCGCTTTCCGTCCGCCTCTTTTCTTTTGCCGGCCTGCCGGATATATCCGGCATGATATAGCGACTTTAGGTAGCTTGATACTGCGCTATAAGGTAATTCAGCAAGCACGGAGACCTCTTCAAAACCAAACTCACGCAGCCCTCTAATGACTGCCCAAATTTTTTGTTGGGCGGAGCGAACTCCGCCCCCTTGCCTTGCCTCGCCCTGCCTTGCCTCGCTTTTATCTCTCGGTAATATGACTGTCATTTCCGCACCCCTTGCAGATGCGCAGCGTTAATTTCTTTCAAAGAATTCACCTTAGCGATAGATTCGCAGCGATACAACCAGATAACGACCTTGCGGAAGCGGTTTGCCTGATTATGTATATAAGAGACAGCATCATCAGAGAGCTTGACCTCGCACATCTGCTCGGCTACTGATTCGACATCCGATTCAGATAGAGGATGGAATCTGACTATCTCTGAGAACCTATCATAGAGATGCTTAAAGCGCATGAGCTTTTTGTCCGCCTGATCCATGCCTATCAGCACAAGAGGCGTGCCTGTTGTGTCGTGCAAATCTCTGAGCGTCTCGATAACCCGTGCGTCATGGGCAAGATAATCTGCCTCGTCTATGAAGAGCGTCCTCGGCCTTTCAAGGAGCTGATCAACCGCTTGCCTGAATAAATCCGAAGTCCTCCGCATCGGAGCCTCTCCGAGCTCGGCAACTATCTCCTCAAGTAACCATCTGCCTGTCATGAGCTTTTTTGTGCGAATGAATACGCCGTCATTCTGAGCGCACCACCAGAGCGTTGTCCTCGTCTTTCCAAGTCCAGGCTCGCCAAAAATCAATGACATTCCGGGAATACCGTCCTCGCGCTTTAGCAGCCGTGTCATCGCGGAAACAAAAGCCCCCACATTGCTGGTACGGGCAAATATTTTTCTCATTGTGCTATCATCTCCTTAACCTTTAAGATTCGGGCTGCCAAAGGCAGCCTTTTTTTTTTAACTTTTAATTTGGGCTGCCTCCTTTCCCTGATTTTGAAATGCCGAATAAAGCATCCTGAACTCATCTGTTGTTCTGAACCATACACACCAGGCTTCATCTTCGTCGGTAAAGATGCCATGCTTGAGGTGCCACTCGTAGCGCTCAGTATTCGTCTCGAAGAACGGCCTCTTCAGCGGCTCCAATCGTGTTACTTCCATCGACTCCTCTCTGGGCTCAAGGCTCTCGGTGATAGGCTCGGTGCTTACCGCTTCGTCGGGAATATGCTCTTCAATAGCAGGAAGTGCAATGCCCTCCAGCTCAAGCTTCTCGACTATGCGTGGCGTGATCTCGGTGACCTTCTGCCAGTCAAGCTCGACGGCTCCGCCTGCTCTGTTGTATTCCTTCGCAAGTTTGACGGTCTGACGTTCGAGGCGTTTCTGCTGTGCGATGCCGCGCTTGACTGCTTCGTAATCTGTAGCAGTGCCGGTGATGCGTGCGAGCGGATGGACCGGCATAATGCGCTGGGCCAGGCAGATGAACTCTCCATTCATGGCGAAGACCTTCACATAGGAAAGGTCGAAGAGGCTGTATTTGATGACGACCTGCTCTTTGAGGCCGTAGAGATTGTCATCGTAATAGTCGGCGCCCAGGAACCGGATGCCGTTGCGATCGATGCGGGTGATCCTGGCGTCCATCATGAGGTCGTCAAGCGCATTGACATCAACGCCGGGGCCTTTGCCTTCGTCGAATACCTGGCCGATCGACTTGCCTTTAACGTGAGGGCACTCCTGTGAGCGGTGGAATTCGAGCCAGGCCTCCAGGAGGTGGACGGTCTCTTCGATTGTGGGGATGTACTCGTTATGAAGCGCTTTGTGGAACTTTTCGTTCCTGAGCATATAGGCGGGTTTGTCTGCTATGGATGAGCCGACATAGCTCGGAAAGAGCCGCTCAAAGGTGTTAGAAAACTCCTTAAACCACCTTTCGATGATCTTTGCGCGGGCGTTGTAAGGGGCAGCGAAGAGCGGGACGATATTCAGTCGGCCGAAGAGGCCGTAGAAGCCCGCTTCCTCGAAGCTCGGGGAGCCCAGGAAGAAGCGGGCCTTGAATGCCTTGCCGTTGTCCTGGTAGGCGACCTTTGGGGTCTTGCCGAGCCGGAGTATGGCGTTGCGCATTGCCGAGGCAACGCATTGGGTGTTTTCCTCGACCATGATTTCGTACCCGGCGAGGTCGTAAGATTTCCAGTCGATGTAGGCCACCATGCAAGCCCTGCAAGGCTTGCCGGTGAAGGGATTGATGATCTGGAAGTTGAGCCTATGGCCGTCTGCAACAAGGGCGTCTCCAACATTAAGCACAGAGGGGTCGCGTTTGATGTAGGGCTCTACTTTGTCCCTGAGCGCTTTCTGGCCGTCGCGCATGAGGGTCCAGAGATCGTAGTGCTTTGCCATGAAGTCTTCGGCGTAGCGGCGGAAGGTCATATCTGATTTATCCGTCTTATAGCCGCGCTGCTGCAGCAGGAGCCTGGTGAATCTGGTGGCGGTGCCGACCGGTATCTTGTTAGGGCTCAGAAGGAAGGCGAGGAACACGCGTTCTTCGATGGGGTTGAGCCGAGGCGTTTTGTCCTTCAGATAATAGCGAGGTACAAGGCGGGTCCAGTCCTGCGTGCCATCGAGCTCGCTGTCCCAACGATACAGTGTCTGCACTGAGGTCTTGCCCACTATTGAGTGGAGTTGCTGATAGATGAGCCCGGTGTTGTATGAATCGACGAATTCTTTGTCTACTTCGGTCTTTTTCCGTCCTGGATGCGCGGCCCGATATTCGTCGCGCATGCGTAGGAGCGTGAGACGGGCAATGGCCTCCTGCCGGGCTTTTTCGGGGACGCCGTCAGAGGCGTCGGCTCCGGCAACGGGAGGGCATACCTGCTGATGCAGATTCTGCGCGTTCATGAGGGGGAATTCGCCCGAGGGGTTCATTACCGGGCCTCGCCCCGTTTGTATTTCTGAAGCTCCTCCATCTTGTGGGTGATCCTGCTGTACATGCGCTGGAGATCGGCCTCTAAGGCGGCAACGCCTGAGCCGTCATTGAGATCGAGCTGCTCGAAGATGATGAAACTCATGACAGAATCGAACTTGTCGTAAAGCGCCGAAGCCAGGGCGCGGGACTTTGCCCACTTGGTTTCGCCGACACTGTCGGGGATGAGCTCGTTGAACTCATCCAGGATGCGCTGGAGATTGTTCTTCTCGGTCTCCAGGAGGCGCAGCTTCTTGTCCTTTTCCTGAAGCTCTTTGCTCGCCTCTTCCTTCTGTTTCTCTGCATACTTCACGAGGCCGATGACAATCTGTTTGACCGATTCGCCATCAGCGGAGAAGTCGTACTCTTTGCCGTCGACCTCGATCTTGTTGCCTTTCACAACGGCCTGCTGTATCTCGTGAGGGATGAGGGCAAAAGCGCGGAAGAAGGTGCGGTTGAGACCGACTTTCTCGGCGAGGGCCGGGAAGCTATCAGGGCCGATCTCCTCGACGTGCTTCGCCCATGCATAGCCCAGGCTTTTGGAAATGCCTCTCGACTCGCAATAATCAGCGAAGTTTTTAAAGCCTGCCTCTCTATAAAGCTCACGATGTTTGACCTCATAGAGTGCGAGGGCATCGACCATCTCATTGAACGAATCGGTGACCTCTCGGCGAGAAAGAAACCCTTCAATATAAGACAAAGGCTGAGAGCTGAAATTTTCCACAGCTGTGGAAAGCGTCTCGCGGAAATTCAACGACTTATCTTTCACATTTTCCACATCTGTGGAATTTTTCTGCGTTCTCACCACTTCTTTTTTTGCGGTCTTCTTATCCTGTTTTTTGGGCATACTCTTCTCCTTTATTGATGAGTTTCTGGACCTATATATCTGAAAACGACCCGCTTGTTATCCTTGCTAACCTGCTCGATCAATCCCTCTCGCAGAAGCTCATCGAGTATGGGTTTATCTTCCCTATAGGCTTGTTTCCGGTACTCGTAAGAGACGACGTAAGGTTTCGAAATTAGGAACATTCTGATAATCGCTTCTCTCCTGTTCGTTTCCATCGCTATCCCCTCTTCCGCTTCTTCTTCTCTTCGGTCCACCAGAGTGCGCCCTGGGTGCCGGGCTTGAGCATGCGCTCGACGAGCTTCTTGAGCATGAGGCGCGTTTTTTCCATCTGCAGGAGTGCGCGCATGAATACTTCCTCTATCACCATCAGGGCTCCGGCGTTGGCCTTGGACTGGTAGGTGCTCGAAAGGGTCTCGACAAACTTGGTGGTGTCCTTCAGGCATTTCACGATCTCGCTGAACATGTCCTCTTCTTCGAGGTCCCCTATGCTCTCGATCACGGTGCGGGGCGTCATGAGCATGCCGGTGTGATAGCCCATCCACTGGACGAGCTCGTTATTATTGATGTAGTTGCAGATGAGGATGGCTTTCTCTATCGATATGGGCGTCTCTCCGCTGCAGTAGCGGTAGATGCCCTTGCCTGCTGAGTTGGAATCGTCTCCGTTGCCCAGGCCGACTGCGCGGCCCAGCTCGTTCTTAAGCTCAAGCTTCGAGAGGACCGGCAGACCGGCCTGCCTGCGGCGCTCACGCTCGGCGTCGCACCATTCATCTATAATGGCGTCGAGGACTTCATAAGAATTCTTGTACTGCTCAAATCTATTCACATCCACTCCTGAAAAAGTTGAGGTTTTTGACATTGACCCCTGTGGGGGAAACACTTAAACTAAGGGCATGAAAAACGAGGTTCTTTATCGATGCATCTACGGGCACAAAGAGGTGATCCAGTGTGATCCTCCCGAGGGCTGGCCGGTGAAGCGGTACCCGAGACTGATCTGCAAACAGTGCGGGGCTTTTCTGTATCCTGCGGAGCTGGATGGCGTGAGGGACCTGAAGACGATCTTCTATATGTTTGCGAGATGCGAGAACGCTTATAGGTGTCAGACGAACGGTTTCTACGAAACTGACTGTGAAGAGTACCATGTTAAACCTCGCTGCCTCTCTCTAATATTGGAGGCTTCAATTCAAGCAAATCGCCGCCTGGCCGAATTAGAAAAACGAGTCCAGGCTTTAGAGGATCGAAGTAAAGGTCGACGATCTCGCCTGGGGCGCAAGGAGTGACGTACATGCAACGGCCAACCTCTATCCACCCTTTGCACCAATCTTCATCCGGAAGATCACCTTTCACTCTTCTGTGCTGCATTGCGACTGGACGTTCCATTGCTTTCTCCTATGCCGCAGCGTCCTGCGTGGGCCAGAGGTCTTCGTATTTGACCCTGATGCCCTTTATCTTTTTTCTGCGAAGCCCCTTCCGGATCTCCCGGACGATGGCGAGGCGCATAGCGCCGCCAAAGCGGTCACCGCAGATCACACGGGAAAATTGCCTGATGGTGGTGCCCAGGGCTTCTTTGGCAAAGCTCGTCTCAGTGCGGAATCCGGCAAGATAAATAAGGCCTTTTATAAGTTCCTTATTTGTGCTATATTTGTGCTTCGGTTTGGTTGAATTTTCATCCATCGGCGACATTTTAGCGATTATTCGCTATTTTGTCAAGAGAAATTTAGCTATTGGGAAAAGGCGGCTATGGACACGCCTGGGAAAAGGCTAAAAACCCTTAGAAAATCAATCGGTATAACACAAAGCGAACTGGGCAAAAGGATCGGCCTGAAATGGTATCAGGTGAAGGATCTGGAGTCGGGCAAAGTTGAATTATCTCCAACTATAGCGAAGATTCTCTATCATGAGTTTGGAGCAAGGGAAGAATGGGTGTTAGAAGGTATAGGCCCGATGCTCATAGAAGGGAAGCCGCTGGCGGTCGCAGAAGCGAAGCCGATCCTTGGTGAGGAACGATCTGTTGAAGTTCATATATATGCTCTGGGGGGAGCCGGAATGGGAAAACAACTTGTCGAGATTGAGCCTATTGAAACAATCATTATACCGCAGCAGTTTTATAAGCCGTCCATTCGAGTGATAAAGGTGCGCGGTGACAGTATGGAAGATTACATTCACGACGGAGCATTCGTGGGTATCGATACGACTGACCGTGAGATCATGAGCGGGAGAGTCTACGCGATCTGGCTGCCGTATGAAGGTACCGTGCTGAAAGAGATTTATACAACGCCAGAGGCTATTATTTTCCGGTCACGAAACAAGCGTTACCCTGACTTCTCAATACCTCTGAAAGAATTCCAGGTCGAGAATATAATAGGTAGGGTAAAGTGGGTGCTGCAGGGAGTATAACAGGAAACGAGAGATATCTTGTCTGCTCTTTATAAAGATGATAGGATATCTGAGTTGCTGAGGCTGGCCACTGCATTTAAAGAAGAGGGAGCTTGGGAATCAGCAATAGCTGCTCTGGCTGAAGCCAAGCAATTAATGCTGAACTCTCCCATATCCTATCCGGCCGCTTTGAGGAGGCTATGTCAGAGTTTCAGTTCCTTCTTGATGATCTGGAGCGCCGAGCACGTTCTGATGCACGATTAGACGATCCCGGCGTTGGATTGAAGCATAAAAAAATGGCCTATTTTCGCTTAATAATTCGTAATGATGGAAGAATTATTAAAGAAAAAATTGCTCTGGCTAAAGCCAGAGAGAAACGTAGAAAATTGAGGGGGAAATTATGAGCATTTTTAGCGTAGTAGTCACACTTGTCGTTGCATTATCTCTGGTTGGCTGTGTATCGATGCCGGGCTCCATAAAAACCGCGCAGTCTGAATTTGATGGAGCCAAGGAAATTACTATGGAGCCAGCATGGGTATGTAAAGAGGGAACTCTCAGTGGATGCGCATTTAAGTTAGGACTTCAAAGGCGCTCCACGATGCCGGGTGACCAGATTATACTGGTCGCAATGGTTGATGGGATATTTTCATTCTCAGAGCCTTCTTTATTTTTTAATATAGATGGAGAAATTATTAAACTTGTATCGATCGATTCAATAACTGATTACTCCTCTACTGAGGGGGTCTATCTCCCACCGGCTTACTCGCCTAAAGTGATTTTACCAGGCTTTTTCATCCCTCCTTCTAATTGGTCCTCAAAGCAATATCTAATAGATAAGGCGCTTTTACAAAAAATGATCAATGCACAGAAGGTTGTCATTCGCATTAACTCAATTAAGAGCTATGTGGAAGGGACTTTTTCTCAGGATAGGCCCACAACTGCCCGGCCAGCTTTTAGAGAGTTCTTCACCATTGCTTTTGAGGGCGAAGCGTCAAAAAACAATGCGCCGGTGAAGAAAAGCCAGTCTGACGAAAAGGCAAGGGGAGCAATCGGCCTTTAAAATCGATCGCGCCAGATATAAAAAGTGATCCGCGCCCCTTTTTAAAACCCTGTTGCAGCCCCTTTTAAATTTCTCATTCTGGTTGGTAAAAAGGTGGTAAAACTGGTAATTTTTCTCAAACTGGCTTTGGGAGACTCTAATAACCTTTTTCTCTTATAACTTAGGAACTTACCAGCATGAGACCTCCCTTTCTCCTTTTCTCAAATTACCTGAAAAATTATACTTGCATAGTGGCCGGAAACTTCTTTGAGCCCCGGTCTTCTTGAAGAGTTCGCTTTGAAGTATGTAGGGAGATGTCTCCGGGGAATGGTAGGTGTTCTCATTCAAAATCATCAGCATCTTACAGGTCGAAATCCGTACTCCCTATGTGTCGGAGCTGTATTCCTGAGAAGTATGCCTCTTCTCTCCGCAGACCGTACAGTGATTGTCTCTGTGAATATTTACCTTCCTGAAATCCATATCAATTGTGTTGTATATCAGCATCTGCGAGCGCAGTGGTTTTCCGAATCCGGTCAAAAGCTTTATTGTTTCTATTGCCATAAGACATCCCAGCATGCCCGAGACCGCACCTAATACGGGGAATCCCAACTCCTCCCAAGCAGGGTCATCGATAGGATAAAGACAATTAAGGCAGGGAGTTTCTCCGGGGATGATATTGAAGATGTAGCCTTCCATGCCGTTCATCGCCGCCTCGACCATTGGAATGCCCTTTTGTACACATGTGTTGTTCAGAATTCTGCGCTCGCTGAAGTTGGGCCGTGCCGAGAGTGCTATATCCGCTCCGTCGAGCAGTTTATATACATTTTCCTGTGTCGTGCGTTCATCGTAGATCTCGACCTCGACATCGGGATTGATGTCTTCTATCGTCTTCATTCCCTGGATGACCCTGCTCTTGCCGATCCAGTCGTGCCGCATCAGGACCTGCCTGTTCATATTGGAAAGTGTCAGGTCGCCATAATGAGCAAAGATCATCTTGCCCATTCCTGCGACCGCGAGGTAGAGGGCAGCTGTGCCGCCGAGTCCTCCGATGCCGGCGATGAGAGCGGTGGAATCTTTCAATCTTTGCTGATGCTCCTGGGTGAATCCGCTCAGGATTAGTTGTCGACGATACCGCTCCAGCTCACGCTCGCTTAGTGTTATTGCGTTCATCAACAGCGCAGTGCTCCTTCAATTCGAGATTCGTGCAAGAAAGAGCCCTATGAACAGCGAGCCCCAGGAGATGAGGACGATATACAACGAGAGCTCGCCTTTCTCCATCTTGGTGGATTCTTTTCCCATAATATATGAAATGCCGAAAATCAAAAGACCGAAGAGAAGCATCATGACAATCATAGCGTCTCCTCTCAGTTGACCATGTCGCAGTATTCTTCGCCGATGCGTGCGTTCAAAACCTCGAGCTCCATATCCTTATCCTCGCCGAGGGTGCCGCACGCGTCGGCCCTGCATTGCCTGCAATGGGTCATCTGTGAAATATAGGTTCCGCACTCCTTGCGTAGTGCAGCGATCATCTCTCTCGACGGCCGCTGCAGATGTTCGAAGGCCGCTTGAGGGATGAGCGGCAGAATATTCATAAGCTCTGCCCCCTTCATGCCTGCGTACCGTGCAATGAGGGGAATTTCTTCTTCATTGACGCCGGGAATGCAGACGGTATTGATTTTGACGAACAGCCCCGCCTCAATGGCATTATGGAGGCCTCTCCATTGATTAAAGACAAGCCATTCTGCAGCTTCCCTGCCGGTATGCCGCTTCCCTCTATAGGTGATCCATGCATAAATCCTGCGGGCCGCTTCCGGCGTCAGGGCGTTGATGGTAATGGTCAGACTTTTTACGCCCGACCTGATGATGTCTTCGAGGCGGTCTGAAAGGAGGAGACCGTTGGTCGAGAGGCAAAGAATGAGGTCGGGAAATTCACGGTGTATCGCGCTCATGACATCGAAGGTCGTATCGTTGGCGAGAGGGTCTCCCGGTCCTGCAATACCGACAACGCGCAATGTGTCACCCCGTTCAACGAGCACCCTGACACGTTCCATCGACTCTTCAAGGTTCAGTACCTTGCTTGTGATCCCGGGCCTTGATTCATTGGCGCAGTCGTATTTCCTGACGCAGTAATTGCACTGTATGTTGCACGCCGGTGCCACCGGAAGATGGACGCGCCCAAAGCGGTGGTGTGCAGTCTCCGAAAAACAGGGATGGTAATCTATGATCGGCCTCTTTTTTGTATGTATGGGAATCATGGTGTTGCCTCCTTTTTGCGCGGATCGCCGGGCGCAAAGAACTATAACTCGCTACGCCCGGCTCACGAGTCTCTATAGTTCTATATGCATATGGCATTTTTTGGTGCAGGTGCGGGAGCATGCCTCGCAGCCGATGCAGTTTTCGGGATGGGCGATGGACATCACCTTATTGCCCATGTCGTCGCCATACTCATCTTCTCCCTCAAAAGGCTTTTCGATCAGCTCGAGCACGCCCCTGCTGCAGGCTTTATAGCAGCGTCCACAGCCGATGCACTTTTCGACATCTATGGATTCGACAAATTTCGGCGTCCATATCTGTCCACCTCTTGTATACCCGATTATTGCCACATTCCCTCCTTTCCGAAGAATAAGTCGTCAGCTCTCAGCAGTCAGTTTTCAGCATAATGATCGATGTGTAGCGCCCCGCTGATGGCCGAGTGCTGAAAGCTGAACGCTCATTACGCAATCGCATCTCCGTTCTGTTCTCCAGTCCTTACCCTTAATGCGTTTTCAATTGGTGCGACAAAGATCTTCCCGTCGCCGTGTTTGCCGGTCTGGTTGACCTTTATAATCGACGTGACCGCCTTGTTCACCACATCGTCGGGCACGACGATGGTGAGCAATCTCTTCGGCACATACAGGGCCACCTTCGGCAGCGTATGCTCAAGGGCGTACGCCGATGGCGTGGGGATCAGCTTCACCGCTGTGCAGAAGCTGTCCGGCATTTCCGAATCCATCTCAGCGCACATGGCGCCCTTCTGCTTCCCTCTGCCATCGACACTCTGGATGGTGAGCGACGGGCAGCCCAATTCCTCAAGCACCTTTTTCGTTTCCGGAAGTTTGTCCCTCCGTATGATCGCCGTAATCTCTTTCATAGAGCCGATTCTCCTGTTCTGACCGTATAGGCGGACTCGACGGGGCTGACAAAAATCTTGCCATCGCCAATGAAGCCGGTCCGTGCCTTGTTTTGGATGATACTGATCACCTTGTCGACATCCTCATTATCAACGACCGTCATGATTAAGGTCTTCGGCAGTTCGTCGTAATGCACCGGCCCGACCTGAAGTCCCTTCTGTTTTCCCCTTCCGAACACCGGCATCTTGGTGAGCGAGGGAAATCCTGCGCCCTCAAGCGCCAGCACTACGTCCTGTTCCTTCTCCGGTCTTATAAAAGCCCTGATCATCTTCATTGTTCGTTCCTCCTTTTAAATAGCTATCAGCAATCAGCTAATAGCCTCCAGAAAATTTTATAAATCATTCTTTATCCTTTGCTGAATGCTGACCGCTAATCACCGAGCAGCGCCTTTTTAAGCCATGGCGGTGGCGTACCCTGGGCAGTCTGCAGCAGTCTCTGCAGCGATTCTTCGATCGACACCGCCTCTTTCACCTTCACCGGCATAATACCCTTCTTCACCAGCCGCGCTGCCGAGGGGCCACCGATTTCGGTAAGGTAAATAATCTTGCAGTCCTCCAGCTGGTCGACCTTGTGCTGTACCTTATCATCATGGACCTGTCCCATGCCCTTCGTGCTTTCGATTTCCGCATCACGTCCGTCAGCAAACTTTCTTGTTTCGACAAACCGGTAGCCTTTTTCATTTAATTCGTACACGGCGAACATCCCAGCCCTGCCGAAATGCTCATCAACAGTGACGCCGTCGGTCGTTGCAAACGCTATCTTCATAGGCACCTCCTCATAAATTAAATGCGCTTAATGCCCGCACCCCATCGCATTGGCGATCTCATTGACCAGGGAAAGACTTCCCCTATACCCGATAGTGACCTGTGCTGTCTTCCCAAGGATCTTATATACCGGGAACCCGAGCTGATACAGCGGTACATTGAGCCGCTGTGCGGTATCAGCGGCATGCGAATTCGAAATAATAAGATCGCAATTACCCGGCAGTGCTGAAAGATCACCTACCATTATCTCTTTTGCCCTGATGCCGCTTAACGATGAGCTGAACTGGGGCACGACCGCACGCTCTGTCCAGACGCCCATTTCTTCGAGCAATCGTGATGTCTGTATCGCCAGATCCGGCTCAAGGGCGCAGCAGATCTTTTTACTGCCGTAGAAGAAATGCGCATCTCTCATCCCATCGAGCAGAATCCTCCGCTGCCGCTCGTAGCGTGCCGGAATAGTGGTTCCGCTCAGCAGTGAGAGTGTTTCCATGAGCACATCTGTATCCTTCAGCCCGGCAATGCTTCCGAGTACTTTATACTCGACGCCGAACCGCTCTTTTAATTTCCGAGCCGGGGCCTCCATACTCATTCCAATCGCGAGGGTGAACTCAGAGGAGCCCATTGACTCAATCTCTTCAATCGTGGTCCCTCCGAGAGCGAGCGCTGACATGCCCTGTCTGCTGCCGTCCAGGGCGGAGAGATCGGGAAGGACCACCGGCCTGAGAGCGAAGGATTCGATTGTCTCCCTCAATTCCACAATGTCGGCAGGAGTAAGATGACACCCTACAAGCACATTGATCTGCCGTTCTCGTATCTGGCGTGGCTTTAGGGTAAGCGGATTTTTCACCAGATCCAGAATTGCTTCGACGGCCTTTGCATAGCCGGTCTCCATGCCCCCCTCGTAGTCCGGGGTAGCAATAGAGATGATTTTCGAAGACGAGCGTGACGCATCGAATTGTTTGACAAAGGCAGCGGTATTATCTCCTTTTACCTCGGAAAGTCCGGAGGTAAGGATTCCGATGAGGCCGGGATTCTGCTTCTTTACAAAATCCTGCACAATACCGGTAATATGCTCTTCGCTTTCCATCACCACATTCTCGGTAAACAGCTTGGTGCTCGCCAGTGCAATGGGCTCTTTGAAGTGTTTTGTCAGCAGCACCTTCGCGAGAAAGGTGCATCCCTGCGCGCCGTGGAGAATGGGCAGCGCCCTGTGTATTCCCTGCAGCGCAATGGCAGCACCGATGGATTGAGAATGCTTCAAAGGGTTGATAAGACAGCTTTCAGCTTTCAGTTTATAGCCTTCAGCTTTTTTCTTTTGCGGATTGCGGATTGCTGACTGCTGATTGCCATAAAATTTGATGCCGTTGCTCAGCTGTTCAGCCAGATTGACGAGCCCCTGATACCCTGCATAGGCGGTATGCCGCTCCTGGTTGACGTCAACAAAGGGATACCCTTCCTTGACCGCCAGATACTGGTTTCTGCCGCCGGCGACGAGCATATCAGCCCCTTTCTCCTTCAAGAGCTTGAGGAGATTTTTGGGGGCCACATCCTCAACCAGCGGAGCATTCTCTCCAAGGATTTCTTTCATCTTCTCTTCATCCTCAAAGGTGCTCTTTTTGGTGCCGATGGCAACAAGCTCTATGCCCAGATCCAAAAGGACCGATATAAAGGACCAGCTTTTGACGCCGCCGGTATACAGCACCGCTTTTTTGCCTCTGAGGTGCTCGTAGGGTTTCAATCTTTCCTCGAGCAGCCGTTCCTCACGGGCAATGATCGTTTCCACCCGTTCCATCAATTTGGAATTTG
Source organism: Nitrospirota bacterium (assembly GCA_040754455.1). Lineage (GTDB taxonomy): Bacteria > Nitrospirota > Thermodesulfovibrionia > Thermodesulfovibrionales > Dissulfurispiraceae > JBFMCP01. Next base: position 75,314 of record JBFMCP010000001.1, on the reverse strand, counting down.
GAGTTTGAGATTCGAGATTTGAGGCGATCAGCCTCAGCGCCTTGGCGATCTCGGTCTTTCCAAAGAACGAGACCTCAATATGAGGGATGCCGTACTTGCGTTCCATCTCACGTGCGATATTGATCAAGGCGCGGCTGCAGACGACCACATTCAACTTTGCCCGGTGCGCGTAGGTGATCTCCTCGAAGGTCGAGTCTCCGGTGATCCTTGAGAGGACCCGGATTCCCGCTTCTTTGAGCAGCGGCTCGAAGAGCCACTGGTCACCGGCAATATTGTATTCGCCGATAATATTGATATCGCAGTCGGTGGTAACAGAAGGCTCTCCTGTACCTATCACTGAATCAAGGAGCACTTCCCCGGCGATCCTGTTGCCGAGGTTTTTCGGTCCCACGAACCCCGGCGCGTTAACCGGAATGACACGAATGCCCAGAGCCGATTCGGCCTTCTTGCATACTGCCTCGATGTCCTCGCCGATGAGGCCGCTGACGCAGGTGGCATAGACAAATGCCGCTTTGGGCTTTACGTTCTCGCAGATCTGCACAATGGCATCGTAGAGCTTCTGCGCAGAGCCGTAGACAATGTCCATCTCTCCCATATCAGTGGTAAAGCCCATTTTGTGGAGGTCACCCTTTGACGACAGGGTGCCCCTCCCTTCCCATGAGTTGCCGCAGCAGGCGATGGGCCCATGGACAATGTGGGCAGCGTCCGCAATGGGCTGAAGCACGATCATAGCGCCGTCGAAGGCACACGACTCTCCGCCCCGGGACCTGCACACCTTGTCCTTCTTCTCTGTTTCACAGCCGCTCTGCAGCAATTTATCCATACCGGTTAACATGGTTACCTCTCTATTACTTCTTTTACCGTCTTTGTACTTTGTTCTCAGTCTTCTGTATATAATCTTCTTTGCTGTTTGTGCCTTTTCTTCTGACTTCTGGATTCTGCCTTCGTCCTTTTCTTACCTGATAACGTCAAAGCTCGTTGTATGCATCGTTTTTCTGTCCATCTCATCGAGCACCGTGTTGACGACCCAGTTCACCAGGTTGATTACCCCCTGATAGCCGATAACCGGATACCGGTGCAGGTGATGACGGTCGAAGAGAGGGAACCCGACCCTGATGAGCGGTGTTCCGGTATCTCTCCAGAGGAACTTTGCATAAGAGTTCCCAATGATGAAGTCCACGGGATCGGTAAATATCAGTGAACGCAGGTGCCACATGTCCTTGCCCGCATACACCTTGGCCTCTGCGCCAGAGGGGCTCTCGCTCAGGAGGCTGTTCATATCCTCCCCGAACTTTTTGTCGCTGATACTGCAGACGATATGGACGGGAATACCTCCCATCTCCATCAGGAAGCTGACAAGGCCCATCAGCATATCGGGATCGCCGACCAGCGCAAACCTCTTTCCGTGCACATACGGGTGCGAATCGATCATCGCGTCCACCGCCCTGCCGCGCTCATCCTCGATCTCCCGGGGGATCGGCTTCCCGGTGATTGTGCTGATCTCGGCAAAGAATGCATCGGTATTCCGCACGCCGATAGGTGGAAGCGCCACGGCCTTGTTCACCCACTCTTTCTTGATATAATCCATCGTCTTAAGCGTCGAGTATTTCTGGAGCGCAATCGTTGCCGTGGCATTGACGGAGTCCATTGCATCAGCAAGCGGCGTGCCGCCGGGGTAGAGTTTGTACTCGCCGGTATTGGGCGCATCGAACACATTGCTTACGTCGGCAAGGATCGTATGCTTTACGCCCATGATGTCCATGAGCCTTTTCAGTTCGAAGTAATCGCCGGTGTAGGTATCGAATCCGGGAATGAAGTTGATCTTCCCGTTCGGGTCGCCCTTCTTCCCCTGCGTAACCGTAGTAAGGATTCCCTTCATCATATTGTCATACCCGGTAAGATACGAGCCGACAAAGCTCGGCGTATGCGCAAAGGGCACCATGAGGTCTTTTGGGATGATCCCCTTCTCGCGTGCTGTTCTAATGTAGGCATTCAGGTCGTCACCGATGACCTCGGCGATACAGGTCGTGGAAACTGCGAGCATCTTGGGCTTATATAAGGTATACGCATTCTCGAGCCCTTCGAGCATATTGTTAAGCCCCCCGAAGACTGCCGCGTCCTCGGTCATCGAGGTTGAGACTGCGGTTACCGGCTCTTTGAAGTGCCTGTTCAGATGGCTCCTGAAATAGGCGACACAGCCCTGCGCGCCCTGCACAAAGGGGAGCGTCCCTTCAAAGCCCGCGGCACAGAGAATCGCACCAAGCGGCTGGCAGGCCTTTGCAGGATTGATCTTTATATGCTGCCGCTTGAAGTTCAGCTCCTTGTACTCTTCCGTCTTGGTCCAGTCGGAAATCTTCCGGACCTCTTCGGCGGAAGGGGCGTTTTCAAACTCCTTCTTGTCTTCAAACTGCTTGCAATACTCAGGCTGAAGAAAGAGTTCATTGTGGTCTTTTATTTTCATCTTTTCCTCCGAATTAAGCCCCATGTCGGGCTGTTCACGGTCATGTCCATGTCCCGTGCAAAGACCGGAAAGCCGTCAAAACCGTGGTATGGTCCTGAGTAATCCCAGGAGTGCATCTGCCTGAAGGGTATGCCCAGCTTGTGGTAGGAGTATTTCTCCTTGATTCCCGAGCCGACCATGTCGGGCCGCAATCTTCTGGTGAACTCCTCAAGCTCGTAGAGGGTGGCGTCGTCCATGATGACCGCGCCTTCTTTCATTTCAGGGTAGGTCCTCTTGTAATCGTCGTTGTGGCCGAACTCGTATCCCGATGCCACGACCTCCATGCCGAGGTCTTCGTAAGCGCCGATGGTGTGCCGTGGCCGCAGGCCGCCGACATAGAGTATGACCCTTTTGCCTTCCAGCCGCGGCTTGAACTGCTCGATGACCGCATCCATCACCGGCTTGTATTTCTCGATCATCTTCTCTGCGTTCTCTTTGATCCTGTCATCGAAGTGCGACGCGATCTTTCTCAGGCTCTGGTAGATCTTGGTCGGGCCGAAGAAGTTGAACTCCACCCAGGGAATGCCGTACTCCTCTTCCATGTGTCTGCAGATATAGTTCATCGAACGGTAACAGTGGATAAGGTTCAGCTTTGCCTTATGGGCCATGCCCATTTCATTGATCGATGCATCGCCCGTCCACTGCGCGATAACCCTGAGGCCGAGCTCTTCGAGCATCTTCCGCGAGGCCCAGGCGTCGCCGCCGATGTTGTAGTCGCCGATGAGCGCCACATCGTAGGGGGTCGATTTCCCGAGCTTTCCCCTGCCCAGGATGTAATCCCTGATGGTATCGTTGGCGATATGGTGGCCGAGCGACTGGCTCACACCTCTGAACCCCTCGCACCGTACCGGGACGATCGGGATCCCCAATTCCTTGGATGCCTTTTTAGATACCGCCTCGATGTCGTCGCCGATAAGGCCTACGGGGCATTCGGAGAGGATACCTATGCTCTTCGCGAGGGGGAACAGCTGCTTTAATTCGTGAAGCGCCGCGTGCAAATTCTTGTCGCCCCCATACACGATATCCTTTTCCTGGAAGTCGGTGGTGATGTGCATGGTGCCGAAGGTATCGATGCCGGTCTGGCCGTTGTAGTAGTTTCTCCTCGACCACCAGCTGTACTGGCCGCAGCCGATCGGGCCGTGGCTGACGTTCACCTGGTCCTTTACCGGACCCCAGACAACGCCTTTTGCGCCTGCATACGCGCATCCTCTCACGGTCATAACGCCGGGCCGGGATTTTATGTTCGATTTTACCTGGCAGGTGCTGCACTGGCCGGTGGGATCATTGGCCGTCAGGTGCTTTGCTCTATCCTTTCTGGTCTTTTCAGGATAGGCCTCCAGAACTTCCTCTATCATCCTCTGTGTCGTCTTGATCGCGGAACTCATCTCCTCATGCCTCCTTTGTGGTATCAAGCTCGAAATACGAATATCGAAATACGAAACTTCGGAATTTTTAGGATTTCGTGCTTCGAATTTCGGATTTGGTTTTTTATGCTGCTGCTTCTTCGTTCTCGAGGATGCCGAAGTCCATAAGCAGCTGTTCCAGCTCATCCATACTCAGGGGAGTGGGGATGACGAGATTCTTGTTTTCGGCAATCTTTTTAGCCAGGGCCCTGTATTCATCTGCCTGTGGATGGTCGGGAGAGTATTCGATAACGGTCATTCTCCTCAACTCTGCCCGCTGCACCTGATTGTCTCTCGGAACGAAGTGGATCATCTGGGTGTTCAGTCTTTTTGCAAGCTCGGAAATCAGCTCATACTCCTTGTCCGTCTTTCTGCTGTTACAGATAAGGCCGCCGAGCCGCACACCGCCGCTCTGTGCATATTTGAGGATACCCCTCGAAATGTTGTTGGCAGCATACATCGCCATCATCTCGCCTGAGGTAACAATATAGATTTCCTTTGCTTTGCCTTCTCTGATAGGCATTGCGAATCCGCCGCAGACAACGTCACCAAGGACATCATAAAAGACAAAATCGGTGTCTTCCTCATAAGCGCCGTTTTCTTCGAGAAAGTTTATAGCGGTAATAACGCCGCGGCCTGCACACCCGACGCCGGGCTCAGGACCGCCCGACTCGGCACATCTGATGCCTTTGAAGCCGGTGAGGAGCACTTCCTCAATATTAAGGTCCTCAACCGTGCCGCGCTCCCTCGCCATGTCCATGACCGTTGCCTGGGCCTTCTTATGAAGGATCAAGCGTGTCGCATCCGCCTTCGGGTCGCATCCGACGATCATGCATTTGTAACCGGCCTCTGAAAGCCCTGCTACCGTATTCTGCGTTGTGGTTGATTTACCGATGCCGCCCTTACCGTAGATCGCTATCTGTCTCATAAACATCCTCCTGGTCCGTGGTAATTGATCTTCCTGTTAGAGCAACCACCGTGCCAGAGCAGAGCGTCGTTGTTTTTTCAAGGGAAGCGGGCTAGGGGAAGCTGTTTGTTAAGTACAAAAATGAAATAAATAATACAAAATTGAATAATAGAACACTAATGTAGCAATGCTGAGGAAGCGCATAAAACTCACGATAACTAAAAGGCGACGCTGAGCATAGTGCCTGAAGAACAGTTGATATAGATACAAGCAGTTGATCCAGACATAATTGAGAGGAACGGCAGTGAAGAAAGCCAGCGAAGCTATTTTTGCCGACACGACAGCATGTTCTGTCGGGTCCCGGCCCGTCCGGAAAGAGGAAAGACCGTCATCCGATGCGCGGAGAAGGGTCTTGGTGATGGATGATGAGGAGTTGGTGCGGGATGTTGCCGGTGAGATGTTGAAGTACCTTGGATTCGAGGTCCAATGTGTCGAAAACGGCGAACAGGCCGTTCAGGAATTTATAAGAGCCCGTGAGTCAGGTCGCCCCTACACTGTGGTACTACTGGATCTCACCATACCCTGCGGCATGGGAGGCAGGGAGACGCTTGCACGGCTTATCGAACTTGACCCGTCCGTCAAGGCCTTTGCCTCGAGCGGTAATGCGGGTGACCCGGTGATCGAGGAGTACGGCAGATACGGTTTCAGCGGTGTCCTCACCAAACCGTACCGGCTGGAGGATTTGAGTAAAGCCCTCGGCGAATTTTGTCAAAAAAGCACATCATAAACACTCATCAAAAAATATGGAGGCTACGCTATCGTCATGGCAATAATGAGCAGCATACCCGAGTACTTCAAAGCACACCATGCATTGAGCGGAAGGAAAAATGTGAAAAGCTACCATGGCAACAGCACGTTCTGCGGTACTGTCTTTTGCACAAGCACCGTGCACCGGTGCAGAGGCATCTCAGCCCGGCACCGCAAAAGGAAAGAGCGGAAAGTAAGTGAATGACGTAATAAGGCGGCAGATGCCCCTTTCGGGTAGTTCTCTCACACAAATCATACAAAGCAGTTCCTCCTCGCCATCGATCCCATGGTATAATTTGCAATGCGTTTTATTGCCGATCTCCACATCCATTCGAAGTACTCACGGGCCACCAGCAGGGACATGTCTCCTGAAGCCATCTGGAAATGGGCACAGCTCAAAGGGATTACGGTCATCGGCACCGGCGATAGCACGCATCCGAAGTGGTTCAAAGAGCTGAATGAAAAACTCGAATCCGCCGGCAACGGGCTCTTCAAACTCAAAAAAGAGTATTGCCCTGATGATGTCCCCGCTGCATGCAGGGCGGAGGTTTACTTCCTCCTCTCCGCTGAGATCAGCTGCATTTACAACAAGAACAAAAGGACAAGAAAGGTCCACTCCATCATCTTTTTGCCTGACTTCGCCGGTGCTGCAAAGCTCAACCTTGCGCTTGCGAAGATCGGAAACCTCAACGCCGACGGCAGGCCTATTCTCGGTCTGGACGCGAAAGAGCTCCTCAGGATTGCCCTGGATGTTGCTCCTGATGCCATGCTCGTACCGGCGCATGTATGGACACCCCACTTCTCGGTATTCGGGGCAGAATCCGGATTCGATTCTCTCGAGGAATGTTTCGAGGATCTGACGCCGCATGTTCACGCTATCGAGACGGGGCTTTCATCAGACCCGCCCATGAACTGGAGGCTTTCCGCCCTTGACCGCCTGACACTGATTTCCAACTCAGACGCCCATTCACCGGCGAAGATAGGCCGTGAGGCGAACATCTTCGATACCGGCATCTCCTACAATGACATCATGCAGGCGCTCAAATCGAAACGGGGCTTTTCAGGGACGATTGAATTTTTCCCCGAGGAGGGCAAGTACCACTATGACGGACATCGGGCGTGCAATGTCAGCCTTCCTCCCAAAGAAACGATAAGGCATAACTATCTCTGCCCTGTGTGCGGCAAGCGTCTGACCATAGGGGTGATGCACAGGGTCGAGAAGCTTGCCGACAGGAGGGAAGGTTTTACACCAGGTGGGGCACCGGGCTATCATTCAATTATACCCCTGCCGGAAATCATCGCTGAGGCGCTGAAGGTCGGCGTTAACAGCAAAGCTGTTCATCGTGCTTATCTTGCTTTGCTCGAGGTCCTTGGTAATGAGTTCAGCATCCTCATGGATGTTCCCGTGCGCGAAATCGAAAAGGCGGGGTCGCCTCTTATCAGAGAGGCCATAGCGCGGATGCGCACCGGCAAGGTCTACATTGCGCCGGGCTTTGACGGTGAGTTCGGGAAGATAAAAATATTCGAGGCAGTCGAAAGGAAAGAGATAAAAGGGCAGACGCTGATGTTTTGAAAGCCCGAGCTGCGTGGCATCAGCCGCTCTTTCCCGCGTGTGAGCGCTAAAAATTTGAACCGGAGGGTTACTATGCCGCGTATAGGTATTCTCACCTGTTCCAATGCAACACAGGATTTAGGATGCTCTTCCGTAAGCTGCCTGGCAGACCTGCGGAAGAGGAGAGGGACCTTTGCCGATTATCCTTCAGAAGAGCCGCTGGACTTGGTAGGGATCATCAACTGTCCCGGATGTCCGACCCTTGCCGGCGCTGAAAAGCTGCTGCAGCGTATCAGGGCGCTCACCGAGTTCAGGATCAACGCGCTCCATTTTGCCAATTGCCTGAAGGCGCTCTGCCCCTTCAAAGAGAAATACCGGGCGGTGCTCGAAGAGACATTCCCTGACATCAAGGTGGTCGTAGGAACCCACCAGGAGCACATTACTCCCGAAGAGTTCAGAGAGCGGGTGAAGAAGTTATTCGCCCGGCCCAGGATTACCATGGTGGATATGATTCTCAACAAAGACCAGCAGTGAATGCAGCACGTATAAAGTCAGGACATCCGATTGGAACATCGCCGATCGCCAGATCGAGACCTCCGTTGTTCTTCCCGGACACGGCAGTTAAGTGTCCGGCCAGAACGACGATAATATAAAGTACAGTACAATATAGTTTATGCATTGTTTATGAGGTGAGCCTTACCTTACTATGAAGACGGATTATCTCACCTTTTCCGCAATCCTCATAGGTTGTTTTACCTTCCTCGAAGCCTGGATGCGGCATTACTGGAAACGCACAGGCCTGCACAACAGAAAGCAAGATGCCGCACCTGCGCATATCATGGGCACCCTTCCCTTTGCCATGGTGCTTATGATCGCAGTGATCATTGTCGCCGGATGGTTTTTCGCAGAGATTGCTGAACGTAATGAAAAGGTCCGCCTTAAAAAGATCGTCAGGGGAATTGCGCCGACCCTCGCCTATGAATTGAACACGATGGGGCATGGACGTATAACAGGCACCACCGCTCCTGATGATCCGCACTATCTTTCACTCATCGCGACAATGGTCCATTGGATGAAACTTAACCCAGAGATCGAAAGCATCTATACCATGCGGAAGTTGCCGGATAATTCCGTCATTTTCATCCTCGGCCCTGAAACCGATTACGACCGCAATGGGGTGATTGAAGGTGAGAGGGAGGCCCGCGTTCCCATAGGAGAGAAATACGACGAAGTTGTTCCTGAAATGGAGCAGGCCTTCCGCGGCGAGGAGGGGTTTCAGGACAGTGCCACAAATGACAAATGGGGGTATGCGATCAGTGCCTTTGTGCCCATATACGACACATCGGGAAAACAGGAGGCCATACTGGGGATCGACTTCAACGGAGCATCGTGGCAGCAAGGCGTGCGCGTGGCGCGGCTCCACGTGATGGGAGTCCTTTCTCTTGTGTTTGTGATGGCGATGGCAACCTACCTCATTCTTTTCAGATACCGGGTTGAGGAGGCGCGGATAAAACGGCACCAGGCAGAGCTGGCGCGGAGCAAGGATGAGGCGGAGAAGGCAAACCGCGCAAAGTCGGAATTCCTCTCGAGGATGAGCCATGAGCTGCGGACCCCGCTGAACGCCATTCTGGGATTTGGACAACTGCTCGGTGATGATGCTTCCGATCAGCTGTCGAAGGAGCACAAGAGAATGGTGCACGAGATCCTCCTCGCCGGCAACCACCTCCTCGAGCTCATCAATGAGATCCTCGATCTCTCGCGTATCGAGACCGGGAGGATGTCGCTCTCCTTCGAGACTGTTCCGGTCGAGCCGATCATCGCCAGTTGCCTCAACCTTATCCAACCGATGGCGCAAAAGAGAAATATCGTGCTCACCGATCAGCTCGCCGGCTGCGAGGGATGGGTCGTTACCGTTGACCCGACACGCCTGCAGGAGGTGCTGCTCAATCTCATGTCGAATGCAGTGAAGTACAACCGCGAAGCAGGTTCGGTAACGGTTTCCTGTGAGCGCACTGCACAAAAGATGATTCGCATCGGCATTGCCGACACCGGTCCGGGGATTTCGGAAGCTGAACAGAAGAAGATATTTGAACCCTTCACCCGGCTCCCGATGCATAGCACCATAGCTGAGGGAACAGGCATAGGTCTGACTATTGCAAAGCGTCTGATCGAACTGATGGGCGGCTCAATCGGCGTCCGGAGCGCGGTCAACGAGGGAAGCTACTTCTGGGTCGACCTGCCGCTGATCGAAAAGGAGCCGGGCGATTACACTGAGGAGGCCCCCCTTACTGTCTGCGAGTACCCAGAGCTGGCCGAGCGGAAACGTACTATTCTCTATATCGAAGACAACCCTGCCAATCTCCTGCTCGTAGCAAAGATATTCTCACGCTATCCAACGGTTACCTTTCTTTCGGCACCCTATGGAATGAGGGGCGTCGAGTTGGCACAGAAGCAGCGGATTGATATCATTCTGCTCGATATCAGTCTGCCCGATATCGATGGCTATGAGGTGCTGAAGCGGTTGCGGGAGCTTGAGACAACGCGGGATATTCCTGTTGTTGCCGTAAGCTCCAACGCCATGCCCGAGGACATCGAGCGGGGGAAGGCTGCAGGCTTTACTGCCTTCCTCACCAAGCCGATCAATGTACATAATTTTATTGAGACCGTTCATGCGGTCCTTGCAGCACCTTCCCGAAGCGAGCGGTAAGGCGCATCGGGGAATTATGGGAGGAACGGGGTTTTCGGAAGCAGAACAAGAGCGTGAGCGGGCCGCTCTGGCGACTCTTTGGCTGGGGACTGTGATGGTGATCTCGGATATCTATGTCGCCCAGCCCATTCTTCCCCTTTTGAGCAGCAGTTTCGGCGTAAGCCCGGCTACTGCCAGCCTCGCAGTATCGCTCAACATCCTTGCACTCTCCCTTGCGCTGCTCGTCTACGGCCCTGTTTCGGATTATGTGGGACGAAAGTCGGTTATGGTGACCACCGGATTCCTTCTTGCGGTTCCCACGGCACTGATCGCTTTTGCCGATACGTTTTCATTCTTCCTGCTGTTCCGTACCATGCAGGGGCTCCTCGTTGCCGGGATCGCTGCCATTGCCATGGCCTACATAGCAGAGGAGTTCTCCTCTGCAGTCGTCGGCAGGATGATGGGCATCTACGTGAGCTCTATGGTGGCAGCAGGGTTCCTGGGAAGGGTGCTCAGCGGCGTTCTTGCAGGACTGTTCAATTGGCGAATTACCTTTGTTGTCTTCAGTATTCTGAACCTGGCGGGCGCAGGGATCATGCTTCGCTTTCTCCCTGCATCGAGACATTTCAAGCGCAGCGCAGGACTCTTCAGTTCTTATGCAGGAATGTTCGGCCACCTTCGGAACAGGAGGCTTGTGGGGGCATTTCTCATCGCCTTTATGCTCTTTTTTACGTTCACCGGTTCCTTTACGTATATCACCTTCTATCTCAGCGCACCGCCTTTTAATCTATCGCCTGTTTTTCTGGGATTGATCTTTGTCGTGTACATCACCGGTGTGCTTTCTCCTCTTGCGGGCGCGCTCTCGAGCAGGATCGGCAGGAGGCCGGTCATCGGTATGGGCCTGGTCATCGCTGGCCTGGGCATTCTATTGACCCTGACCGGCTCGCTCGGATTGATCATTTTCGGGCTCCTGCTGCTCTGCGCAGGGCTCTTCTCAACACAGCCCGCAGCAGGCGCACTGGTGGGCGACAATGCAGCAACGAGCAAAGGCTCCGCGACGTCGCTCTATCTTTTTTCCTATTATATAGGCGGGAGCGCCGGCGCGGCACTGCCCGGACTCATCTGGAGTGCCTATGGCTGGCCCGGGGTCATCGCGGTATGTCTCGCAGCACTGCTCATAGCGTTCATATCGCTCTTTACTTTATGCAAATAACGGTTACTGTTGTTTCTCATATTTATTGATACAGCAGCATATACTCGTTTGCTTATGCGCAGGTGAAGGGAGGGGCTCCGGGAAGCTTTCTTGCGCTTCCTTTCCGCACTCCCTCACTGCCTTTGTGTAGATTTGCAAAGACACCATATTATATAGACACAATGACCCATAGGACACTCTGACCTATGGGTTGGCGGGACAAAATGACCTATTAGCTCTTTATTAGTCCGTCATGTTAATTCCTAAGTCTTTGATACCACACGTTCTTGTTTTATGGCATATCTTTTGTTACTACAAATTATCATAAAACTACGGGCAAACTACCAAGAGGAGGAATACAATGGGAAAGGCAATAGGTATTGATTTAGGAACAACAAACTCGGTTGTCGCTGTTATCTCGGGCGGCGAGCCGGTCGTAATTCCGAACCAGGAGGGAAACAGGACCACCCCCTCGGTTGTCGCTATTACCGATAAAGGAGAGCGGCTCGTCGGCCAGATTGCAAAGCGGCAGGCGATCACCAACCCTGAAAACACCATTTTCTCTATTAAAAGATTGATGGGGCGGAAGTATGCTTCGGCTGATGTAGAGCATGCGCGGAAGAGTCTGCCCTATAAGATTGTAAGCGCCGCAAACGGCGATGCCCATGTTGAAATAAAGGGAAAACAGTACTCTCCCCCCGAAGTCTCGGCCATGATCCTCCAGAAACTGAAGCAGGCGGCAGAAGATTATCTCGGCGAGCCGGTTACGGATGCGGTGATCACCGTCCCCGCCTATTTCGACGACAGCCAGAGACAGGCGACGAAAGATGCGGGGAAGATTGCAGGGCTCAATGTCCTGAGAATCATCAACGAGCCTACGGCGGCTGCGCTCGCCTATGGCCTCGACAAGAAAAAGGAAGAGAAGGTCGCTGTCTACGATCTGGGCGGCGGCACCTTCGACATTTCGGTGCTCGAAATCGGCGAGGGGGTCATCGAAGTCAAATCAACGAACGGCGATACCTATCTGGGCGGCGATGATTTTGATGCGAGGATCATCGACTTCCTCGTGAGCGAATTCAAAAAGGAGAACGGCATCGATCTCAGAGCTGACAAGATGGCACTGCAGCGCCTCAAAGAAGCAGCGGAGAAAGCGAAGATAGAGCTCTCTACTGCTGCGGAGACTGAAATCAATCTGCCTTTTATCACCGCCGACGCCACAGGTCCAAAGCACCTCCTGCTCAAACTGTCTCGTTCAAAGTTTGAACAGATGACGGATGATCTGGTGCAGCGGAGCATCGAGCCCTGCAGGAAGGCGCTCGCTGATGCAGGACTTTCCGCTGCGCAGTTGGATGAAGTCATCCTGGTGGGCGGACAGACGAGAATGCCGAAGGTGCAGGAGGAGGTCAAGAAGTTCTTTGGTAAAGAGCCGAACAGGACGGTGAACCCCGACGAAGTCGTTGCGGTCGGCGCCGCAATACAGGCAGCGGTGTTGAAAGGAGAGGTAAAGGATGTGCTGCTGCTGGATGTCACGCCTCTCTCGCTCGGTATCGAGACGCTCGGCGGCATCTTCACCAAGATCATCGAGAGGAACACGACCATTCCTACCAAGAAATCGCAGATATTTTCCACGGCATCGGACAACCAGCCGGCGGTCACGGTGAAGGTGTATCAGGGTGAACGAGAAATGGCGAACGATAACAAATTGCTCGGGATTTTCGAACTTGTCGGGATCCCGCCCGCACCGCGCGGTGTTCCCCAGATAGAAGTCACCTTTGACATCGATGCCAACGGCATTCTGAATGTCTCTGCGAAGGACCGGGGGACCGGCAAGGAGCAGTCGATCAAGATAACGGCATCGAGCGGCCTCACCGAGGAAGAGGTCAAGAGGATGATGCGCGACGCGGAAGCGCACGCTGCAGAGGATAAAAAGAAGAAGGAGCTCATCGAAGCGCGCAACCAGGCGGAGGCCCAGACCTACACAATAGAGAAGTCGCTGCAAGAGTATGGCGATAAGATTTCCGCTGCTGACAAGCAGGCAATCGAAGCAGCCATCGAGCAGTGCAAAAAGGCAAAAGACGGCAACGATGCACAGGCAATCAAGACCGCTCTCGAAGAGTTGATGAGGGCATCACACAAGATCGCCGAGCAGCTTTACAAGACCCAGCAGCCTGCCGGCTCCGGCTGCGGTGGGAACGGTAACGGCAATGGGCATCATGATGATAACGTCTATGAGGCGGAGTTCGAAGAAAAGAGAGCTTGAAGGTAATGAACATTATGGACCGTAAAGGTCCACAAACCGGTAAAAGAGAATGCTACAAGGAGGATATGACCGTATTGCGGTGAAGACGTGAAAGGTTGCCGTAAGAGCTGAATAACCCATCCTGAGAGCTGAGGAGGAGGGAGTGTGTCATTTCCCGCCTCCTCAGCTCTTTTGCTCGCAAAAGGGAGGAATTGATCGATCTGCACATTCCCAGAAATAATCGTCACTATGCCCCCCCGCTCGTCGTCGAGGGTTGCTATTATCGCGCCTATTTGGTAAGGTATGTCCGATGAAAGAGGCAAGAAGAGAGGTAAGGACACCGTATCAAACGGACCTTGCCTTCGTTCATTACGGAGACCGTTCCGGAAAGAGGCATTTCTGCACGACGGTCGACATCAGTGACAGCGGTATCGGCATTATCAGCGATAGTTTCCTGAGGTTCGGGCAATTCGTCGAATTTACCCGCATGCATGATGGCGGCATGGTCGCCAATGCCGTCGTCCAGTGGAGTATGCCTCTGGGGGATCGCTTCAGGGTCGGCCTCTTTTTATTTTGATACAGAACTCACTTAGCCCGCCTTTAGCCTTTATTTTATAGTTGTCCTGCACTTCGGCAGCCGTTTCATCGATAAGGAGATACTCTTTACGGCTCACGCCGGTCCGATGACTCCTGCGGTCCTGCGGGCTGCTCCTGTTTGCCGGAGAGCCATTTTTTCAAAAGCGTAATCCCCCCCGCGAAGATCGAGTTTTTATCCGAGGATAGTATTTCATGAATATCTTCCTCGAGGAGCGGACGATCGGGATCGAAATCGAAGATAAGGCTATCGGGCCATATGTTCTTCAGCAGCTTGTTGTTGTCAAAAACATTTTCGAGCTCATTATACCTGAGCCGGTTGCGGGGATTATCGGCAAGCTGGTTGAGAAAATCGACGACTCCATCGATCCGGTATAACTGATCGCCTGTGGTTGCCGTATGGTCGGCAAGAAGCGCGGCGCGCACCTCACGGATCGAGCGTATAAGGGCCTGATCATCCTCTGTAAGGGCTTCCCAGGAGATGTTCAGCTCTGCATCGAGGCCGAGGCTCCGATTGGTGGTGTTTGCCGAGCCGACACAGAGGAAACGGTCGTCGACAATCAGGACCTTTGAATGGATGTAGACGGGTGTGGTATTCCCGTTTTCCGTAGAAGGGGCGGGATAGTAGATGCCCAGTGCGTGTCCGGTATTTTTTGCAATCTCCTTGAGCGAGCGAAGGAGTTTCACCTGCGAATAGCCTACCGCTATCTTCTCGAGAAAGGCCTGGGGCTCTTTCGGCAACATCAGGATGATCTGCAGCAAGGGCCGGTAGGAGCTTCGCATTCTGTTCACAAGGGCTTTGAAAACCGCCTGCGAGCTGAAATACTGGTTTTCTATATAGATGAGATGCTCGGCGGCGTTGATGGCATTGGTGTAGAGCCGGTGGATTTCTTTGATATCATGTTGCAGTGCGGTGAGTGTCTTCGCCTGGGTTCTGCTGAAGGCCGCTTTCTTTGCATTGATGACGACGCTCGGCCGTATATCGGTGATATAGGTGTTGAGCGAGGGAGGGAGCCTGAGGATATCGCCGGTCGTGCGCAACCACCGCGCTTTGAATATCTCATTGAGCTGTTCCACTATGGGGCCGGTCACATAGGCCTGAACGTCATGGTACGGGGTATAGGGGGTTCCGTCCGTATCGACCCGCTCGGGATCCTCGGTGCGGTGTTCCCGATCATCCCAGCGGTGTGCGCAAATATCCATCCCCCCGATAAAGGCAATGCAGCCGTCGACCACAACGAATTTCTGGTGCTGGCTGGCGCCGATGGGATGGCTACTGTCAAAATAGAAATGTATGCGCTCATTGGCTTCCCATCCGAAGATCCACTCCTGAAGCCATTCTCTTTCGAGCATAAAAATGAAGCTGAAGTCCCAGGCGAGAATGTAGATGTTCAACTCGGGATTGCGCTCACAGAGGCTGTTGAGAAAATCGATGAAGCGGACATCGCCGTCGGCCATTTGCTCGTCATCGCCCCTGAGCAGTTTTACTTCGCTGTCGAACTGCCAGCCGGAAATGAGGATGTAGTGTCGCGCTTTTTTCGCAGCACGGTAGAATTCGCGGTAGTAGTCGCGGCCGTCGATGAGGAGTCCCGACTCTACAACATCCTGGATATCCCAGCAATTGCGACCTGGCTTGAGTATGGGAGACATTGTTATCCCTCCCGCGAGGGTGCGGCAGCTTAGGGTTCCCGGATACTTACTCTCGCGATAAGCGGAAGATGATCTGAAGCAATACGGGTCAAAGAGGTGCGCGGCACCTCGACGGAATGCACGACGACCTCCGGACTGGTGAAGATGTGGTCGATACGGAAAATCGGGTAAAAGCTCGGATAGGTGTTTCGGGGCCGGTTGCCGTTGCCGTGCTGCACATCCTGCAGTTTTGCTTTAAAGCGGCGGTACACCGTCGACAGCGGCAGGGCATTGAAATCTCCGCAGATAAAGAAGGGCGAGCAGCACGAGGGGTGCTCCAGCCACTCCGAGCTGAGCAGCGCTTCCGCTTGTGTCGCGCGCTCCCGTCCGTTGAGCCCGAGATGCGTATTCACAACATGAACTGCTTGCCCCTCAACATCGATGGAGGTCCAGAGTGCTCCGCGAGTTTCGAGCGTGCGGTCCTTCAGGGTTGGCAACGAGCCCGCCTGCACCATGCGGAGGGGATAGCGACTTAAAATCGCGTTGCCGTACTGTTCCTCTCTGATCTCGATTGAGGGATGAAAATGGAAATCCATATTGAGGTGGTCGGCGATCATCTTTGCCTGATGAATGTGCCCGGTACGGACACGTCCGACATCGAGCTCCTGCAACGCAACGATATCCGGGTCGTACTGGGCAATGATATTGGCGATTCTGAATGGTGAAATTCTGCCGTCCCTGCCGATACAGCTGTGGACATTATACGTCATGATACTGATGCTTTTTGATAACTTCATTATGGTACAGACAGAACAACAAAGAAATGCTCTGCAACTATTATACAGTGAAAGAGCACGTCACCTCAACCTTCAGGACGTACACGCGAAGGATATTTGCTGCAATCGACTGCGGAATTCCCGAGTCGCGGTGGTAAGAAAAGAGCATCGTTGCACTGCATTGCACCGTGGCACTAACTGATATAGACTTAAATAACAACAGCATCACAGAAAACTGCAATGAGAACTGCCGGAGATAAAAGGAAGGCTTCCTACGGGTGGCTCTATAAATCAAAAAAAGAGATTATCCTGCTCGTCCTCGTGCTGATGATCATAGGGGTTCTGAGAGCCGCGGGACTCAGCGAATATTTGACTTTCGAGAACATAAAGCAGAACAGCGCATTTCTCAAGGCGTATGTGGAAGGACATTACCTCCTCGCCGTCGGAATCTATATCGGACTCTTCATTTCTACCGCTTTTCTGGTACCCGGCGCTCTTGTGCTGACCCTTGCCGGAGGGTTCCTCTTCGGCGTCGTTTTAGGAACAGTGTACACCGGAATAGGAGCAACCGCAGGAGCGTCCCTTTCTTTTTGGGCGGCGCGGTATATTGCCGGCAAGAAAATACAATCGCACTACAAAAGCCAATTGATAAAGTTCAACAGGGAGATAGAACGAAACGGCTATATCTATCTGATTATTCTGAGGGTCGTCCCGGTGCTCCCCTTTTTCCTTGTCAATATGCTTGCGGGCCTCACCGGAATTACCTACAGAACATTTTTGTGGACCACCTTTTTGGGTATGCTCCCCGGTGCAGCGGTCTACTCCTTTGCTGGCAAACAGCTCGGCACGATCCAGTCCGTCAACGACCTGCTCTCTGCACGGTTCATCGCCGCGCTCCTGCTCGTGGTTCTTTTTACCCTGCTGCCCATACTCTATAAGCGCGTGAGAAAGGGGAGATAATACGCGGCAGGAAGATCGATTGTTGTTGCATAACATCCTGCAAATGCTTGACAACCCTAAAAACGTCTGTTATAAGTTTAAAAAGAGGTATGATGATGATCGGAGAGACGAAGCGTATGCACTATGCCTCTCCCCGTGCAGGATACTCGCAGCAGACCGCTGCAACCGAGCACCAACAGCATGCCTCCGCATCGCTGCCTTTTGCACACGAGCGAGCACGGATCACCATAAGGCAATGAGAGACCCCGTATCTTATTAACCAGCGGCATTGGATTTCTCACTAAACACTGCAATAAGAATAATAATCTGTTCCTTGCAAAGTACCCGAAAAATTCTTACTGACAGAAGCATCCGTATCTGATCTGTATCACCGCAGGCATGGTGAGAAATACAGGTGTATCATTCAGGAGGCGACAGTGGGTAAGCATATTTTGATCACCGGCGGAGCCGGTTTTATCGGATCGCATCTCGCAGACGAACTGCTTAACAAAGGATACCGTGTCCGCGCACTTGATAATCTTTCTGTGCAGGTTCATGGCCCGGAGCGAAAGAGGCCTGAGTATCTGCATCCTGACGTGGAACTGATCATCGGAGATGTCAGGGATCCTGATGCGGTAGGGCGTGCGCTGAGCGGCATCGATGCGGTATTTCATTTCGCTGCGGCAGTGGGCGTCGGCCAGAGCATGTATCAAATCGAAAAGTATACTGATGTGAACTGCAGGGGGACGGCAGTACTGCTCGAAGCCCTGACGAAGCGCCCCGTCGAGCGTCTCGTCGTTGCCTCGAGCATGAGCATCTATGGCGAGGGGCTGTACTGCGCACCCGACGGACGACTCTATCCCGATATGAAGCGCACCCTTGAGCAGTTGAAGTCGGGAATATGGGAGATCCACAGCAGTGAGGGTGAGGTGTTGATTCCCATTGCAACGCCGGAAACAAAGACGCCCTCTCTCTCGTCCATCTATGCCCTTTCAAAGTACGATCAGGAACGTGCCTGCATGATGGTCGGCCAGGCGTACAGCATTCCGACAGTGGCGCTGAGGTTCTTCAATGTCTTCGGAACCCGTCAGGCATCCTCGAATCCCTATACCGGGGTGCTGGCGATCTTTGCCGCGCGTATTCTCAACGGCAAGCCGCCGCTCGTGTATGAGGACGGGTATCAGCAGCGGGACTTTGTAAGCGTCTATGACGTTGCACGGGCGTGCCGGCATGCACTGGAAGTGCCTGAGGCTGCGTACCAGGTATTCAATATAGGGAGCGGCTATCAATATACCATCCTGGAAGTCGCCGAACGTATGGCTGCGGTGTTCGGAAGGAAGCGCCTCTTTCCGGAAATTACGGGGAAATACCGGATGGGCGATATACGCCACTGCTTCGCCGATATCTCGCGGGCCCGGGACATCCTGCAGTACGAGCCGCAGGTAACGCTCGAAGAGGGATTGATCGAGTTGCGTGAATGGTTTGAGGGAAGGGTTGCCCTCGACCGGGTTGATGAGGCGTGTGCAGAACTCGCCGGACGGGGGTTGACCGTATGAGCGAGGTGCATTACATAAATACTAAAATAAAGGATAAGCGGGGACGACCACAACAGCCGGCCCTGACCGGGCAAGGTCATCAACCGGGTGCTGTTGTGGTACAGCCGGTTATCGGCATCAGCGAATGGTTTCGCCCCGGTGAACATGACCGTGTTGAAAAGGTCATCGCTGATTGTAAGGTCCTTGGGATTACCGAGCTTCGCACTGGGATATCCTGGGCTGAGTGGCAGACTGCCGAAGGTATGGAGTGGTATCTCTGGCTGCTCCAGCGTCTTGCCGGGGACATCAATGTCCTCCCCTGCGTTACCGCCACACCACCATCGCTCGGCCTTGTACCCAGAACCTCCGCGCCGCCGCGCGAGCCGAGTGTCTTTGCCGGTTTCATTGACGATGTTATCTCCAGGGCGGGAAAGTATTTTGACTGGATTGAGTTATGGAACGAACCGAACAGGCTCATGAGCTGGGACCGGAGGCTCGATCCTGAGTGGCTCATTTTCTCGGATATGATCACCGGCGCCGCCTACAGGGCAAAGGACAGCAATAAGAACACGGTGCTCTGTGGCATGTGCCCGACTGATCTGCGATGGCTCCGCCTGTTGTGCGAGCGCGGCGTCCTTTCCTATATTGATGCTGTCGGCATCCACGGTTATCCCGGGACGTGGGAGTTTGATTGGGACGAGTGGGGTGCAAAGATCGTCGAGATTCGTGATCTGCTCGACACTTTCAGTTTGAGACGGGAGCTCTGGATTACGGGAACCGGCTATTCGACATGGCAACACAGCGAGGCAGGACAGGCGCGCTGTTTTCTGAAAGCGATCGCGGCACCGGTGAGCCGCATGTATTGGTCAACGCTCCATGATCTCGACCGGGAGACCGCTGTTCCCGATGATATCCGTGCCGATGAGCGGAACTATCATCTGGGTCTCAAGTATGCCGACGGGAGGCCGAAGCTGCTCTTCCGTCTCTGGGAGAGCGGGGGTATTGAGGCGGTACAAGAGGTGATGAAACGTGCGACAAAACCGGCGCAGCGACAAAAGCCGACGCTTATCATCGGCGGTGCAGGATTCATCGGAACGAACCTCGCGCACCGCCTGCTGAAGAACGAGCAACCGGTGGTCATCTTCGATAATCTGTCGAGGCCCAGGGTAGAACAGAACCTTCGGTGGCTGCAGGAGACCTATGGGGATCTGGTGCAGGCGGAGATCGCTGATATCGGCGACCCCGCCTCCCTACGCAGGGAAGTGCAGAGAGCGAAGCAGGTATTCCATCTCGCCGCCCAGGTCGCCGTCACCACCAGTATCGCCAATCCTGCGCACGATTTCGCGGTGAATGTCCGCGGTACCATCAACCTTCTCGAGGTGCTGCGTTCCCTGAACGATCCTCCTCCGCTCGTCTTTACTTCAACCAATAAGGTGTACGGGAGCCTTCAGGATGTCTACCTGCGCAGGTACGGCGACCGGTACGAGCCTATCGATTTCCTGACCCGTCTGTCAGGCATCAGCGAGCGTTGTATGATCGATTTCTGCAGTCCCTACGGATGTTCAAAGGGAGCGGCGGACCAGTATGTGCTCGATTATGCCCGTACCTTCAATATCCCGGCGACGGTGTTCCGCATGAGCTGTATCTATGGACCTCACCAGATGGGCACCGAAGACCAGGGGTGGATTGCACACTTCCTGCTCAGCGCCATCAGCGACCGCCCGATTACGATTTACGGTGACGGTATGCAGGTGCGGGATGTGCTTTATGTTGATGACCTGGTCAATGCTTTCTTGCTCGCCCAAGAGCATATAAAAGCCCTCTCTGGCCAGGCGTTCAATATCGGTGGAGGTCCGGCCAACACCCTGAGCCTTCTCGAATTGATCGATCTCATTGAGGTACTCCATGAAGCGAGGCCCGATATCCATTTCGACGAATGGCGCCATGGCGACCAGCGCTACTATGTGTCCGATTCGAGGAAGTTCAAGGCCATGACCGGCTGGTCGCCCCGCGTGGGGGTGAGAGAGGGCGTGGGGAAGCTCTATGAATGGCTGGTCATGTCACGCAGCCAGTCCGCCGGCCGGGTGGTGAACGAGGGAATCTACGATGAAGTGCTTGCTGATTAATCCCCACTGGACCTATGACGGCAGTATTTATTTCGGTTGCCGCGAACCCCATCTGCCGCTCGAATACGGGTATGCCCAAAAACTCCTCGAAGCCGCCGGACACGAAGTGCTCCTGCATGATGGACATCTGGAGGGGCTTACGTGCGGGATTCTGCGGCAGAAGGCGAAAGTATTCAGTCCCGATCTGACGGTCGTAACAACGGCGCCGAGCTATCTCTTCTGGCGCTGTCCTCCTCCCGAACTCCGCATTCCGCAGGAGACTGTGAGCGCGGTCAAGGAATTTACCAAGGCTATTGTCGCCATAGGACCACACGGCTCGGTAACTCCGCGTGCGGTGCTGAAGAAGCTCGATGTTGACGCGGTCATCATGGGCGAAGCCGAAGAAGTCATCTCCCGGCTCGCCGGTACCGATCGCGCTGCATGGCACACCATTTCATCACTCTGTTTGAGAGAGGGCGAAGAGGTGCGGGTGCAGGGCGCACCGCATGTTGCTGATGTTGCCGCGCTTTCTGCGCTCAGCTGGCCGCGGCGTATGATCGGGAAACACAGGCACCATCACCACCGCTTTGATGCCGCACCTGCCGGTCCCGGCGCTGAAATGGAAGCCTCACGGGGCTGTCCCTACCATTGTTCGTTTTGCGCACGGGAAAGTTTCCGAGGGCCGTTTCGTAAAAGGCCTCTTGCAACTGTGCTCAGCGAGCTTGACGGCCTCCTTGATCACGGCATCGAATATCTCTACTTTATCGATGAGCTCTTCATGCCCGATGCAGCGCTGCTTTCTGCACTGAAAGAGCGTCCGGTGAAGTTCGGCATCCAGACCAGGATCGATCTATGGTCGCCTGAAATGCTCGATCTGCTCGGTGAGGCAGGGTGCGTTTCCATAGAGGCGGGGGTCGAGAGCATCACCGAAAAAGGCCGGATGCGGCTCAACAAAAGCTGCCGGATGTCGACGGAAGAGCTTACCCGGCTTCTGCTGCATGCGAAGCGGGGCGTGCCGTTCGTACAGGCGACATTAATGGATGCGCATACCGATGAGCGCGGGGCCATTGAACAATGGAGACAACACCTCCGCCGGTTCGGGGTGTGGGCGAACAAACCGGTTCCCCTCTTCCCCTATCCCGGTTCGGCAGAGTACCGGAAGCATTGGGGAGCTCCCGATGACCGGGCCTGGGAGCGGGCTCATGATGATTATGTGCACCGTAATCGCGTCTTCAGTGATATTCAGGATAGACAGTTTCTCTCTCTGGAGGAGCTGGAAGTGGGTGGAACGCGATGAGTAACGGAGCGCCACTCCCCGAGCGGATCCTCATGACTGCCGATACGATGGGAGGCGTCTGGACCTATGCTGTCGAGCTTTCACATATGCTCTGGAAGCATGGCATCGAAGTGGTACTTGCCACGATGGGCGCACCTCTAACTGAAGAACAGTGGAAGGAAATTGCCCGGATACCTGACATAAAGGTTTATGAAAGTGCCTTCAAGCTCGAATGGATGGAACAGCCCTGGGACGATATCGTGAGCGCAGGAGCATGGCTGCTCTCGCTCGAGGAGGAAATCGACCCCGACATTGTTCACCTTAACGGATATGCGCATGGCGTACTCTCGTTCCGCGCACCGAAGCTGGTCGTCGGACATTCCTGTGTCCTGTCGTGGTGGCAGGCGGTCAGGAATGAGCCTGCGCCCGGGGAGTGGGAGACGTATCGGGAAGCGGTTACGCAGGGGTTGCATGCAGCAGATTTTGTGATTGCGCCGACCCATGCGATGCTCGATATGCTGCACCTGCAGTATGGGCCGATTGTCCGGGAGATGGTCGTGCCGAATGGAAGGGATCCCGAGCTCTTTCTGCCGGGGATCAAAGAGCCGTTCGTGCTCACTGCAGGGCGTCTGTGGGACAGGGCAAAAAATGTTGCGGCACTGCATCGGATTGCTCCCTCTCTCTCCTGGCCCGTCTATAGTGCGGGTGAGGAGCAGTATCCCTCGGGGGCTGATGAGCACGGCGCCGCGCGGACGGACAACTTCCGGCGGCTGGGCCGCCTCTCGGCTAGGGCAATCGCCTCATGGCTTGCCCGTGCATCGATCTATGCGCTTCCTGCGTACTATGAGCCCTTCGGGCTCTCTATACTCGAAGCAGGTCTTTCGGCCTGCGCCCTTGTCCTTGGCGATATACCGAGCCTGCGCGAGATCTGGGACGATGCCGCCCTCTTTGTTCATCCCGATGATACGGAAATGCTCAGGGAGGCGCTGAAAGCACTGATCCGCGATGATTCGTACCGTGCTGCAATGGCGGCAAAGGCACGCATGAGAGCACTCGAGTTCACGCCGCATCGCATGGTATCAGGATACCTGGCGGTCTATCAGGCCATGATGGCGGAGAAGAGACGTTCTATAAAGGAGAATACTGTGTGCGTGTAATATTGTTTTATCATTCGCTGCTGTCAGACTGGAATCACGGCAACGCACATTTCCTGCGCGGCATCGCTGCAGAGCTCCTGTCGCGGGGACACGAAGTCGCTGTCTACGAGCCCCGGGATGCCTGGAGTCTCAGGAATCTCCTGGCAGCGCACGGTCTCGAGCCGCTTCGCGGATTACGGACTGTGTATCCCTGGATCAAGAGCACACGGTACGACCTCAAGGCGCTCGACCTCGACCGCGTCCTTCAGGGGGCCGATCTGGTGATCGTCCATGAATGGAATGAGCATGAGCTGATACGACGTATCGGCGAATACCGGGCGCGTGTGGGGGGATTCAGGCTTTTTTTCCATGATACGCACCACCGCTCGGTCACCGATCCTGAAAGCATGGCAGTCTATGATCTCTCTCATTATGACGGCGTCCTGGCCTTTGGGGAAGTCATCCGCACGCTCTATATTGAGAAGGGATGGGCTGAACGGGCATGGACCTGGCACGAGGCAGCGGATACACGGGTCTTTCGTCCGATACACCGGCGCAGAAGGGAAGGAGACCTGGTATGGATCGGGAACTGGGGCGATGACGAACGGACTTCTGAGCTGCAGGAGTTTCTGATCGAGCCGGTCAAGGCGCTCGGTCTGAAGGCGCAGATGCACGGGGTGCGGTATCCGCACAGCGCGCTGAAAACAATCGAGGAGGCAGGAATACATTATAGCGGCTGGCTTCCCAACTACGCGGTGCCGGACGTCTTTGCCCGGTTCAGCATAACGATCCATATCCCGCGACGCCCCTATGTCAAAGCGCTCCCGGGTATTCCGACGATACGGCCCTTTGAGGCCCTTGCGTGCGGCATCCCGCTGGTCTGTGCGCCGTGGAATGATGATGAGGGACTATTCACCCCGGGAAAGGACTTCCTTGTTGCACGGAACGGCAGGGAGATGAAACGATGCTTGAAAGCCCTGTTGCAGGACAGGGAGATGGCGCGCGCCCTTTCTGAGCACGGATTGAAGACCATACGGGAGCGGCATACGTGCGCGCACCGCATCGACGAACTGCTCTCCATTTATAAGGAGCTTGAGGGAGAACATAAGAGCACACCACAAAGGGCAAATAGGAGGATAAATACTAAATCCTGAACATAAAAACAAATCCGAAACATTTCAGAATTTCGTGCTTAGAATTTATTTTTGCTAGGAGCAGGTACATGAAAAAGGGACTGACGATCGCCTTCTTTGGCTCGAGCCTTGTGTCGGCGTACTGGAACGGTGCTGCAACCTACTATCGCGGCATTATCCGTGCACTTCACGAGCTCGGACATTCGGTTACTTTTTATGAGCCCGATGCCTACGGCCGGCAACAGCACCGCGATATCCCCGATCCTCCCTGGGCCCGGGTTGTTGTGTATACAGCGGAGGACACCGAAGGTGTGTATCGTGCACTCGAGGAGGCGCGGCGAGCGGACCTGATCGTCAAGGCGAGCGGGGTAGGCGTATTCGATGAGCTCCTTGAAGCAGCCGTGCTCCAAGTAAAAAGGCCTGGCGCGCTTGCCCTCTTCTGGGATGTGGATGCGCCGGCAACGCTCGATCGCATGCGCATGAATACCGACGACCCCTTCCGTGCACTTGTCCCTCGCTATGATCTCGTGCTGACCTACGGCGGCGGTGACCCTGTAGTGAAAACCTACAGGTCCTTCGGCGCCCGGGAATGTATCCCCATCTATAATGCCCTCGACCCCTCGACACACTATCCCGTAGCACCTGATCCGAGGTTCGAAGGGGATATTGGCTTTATCGGCAATCGTCTCCCTGACCGCGAGGCCCGCGTCCGTGAATTTTTCGTCAGTGCCGCTGCCGAACTCCCGACGCGTCGTTTTATCCTAGGCGGAAACGGCTGGGATGCACCGGTCCTCGACAATATAAAATATGTCGGGCACGTCTACACCTGCGATCACAATGCCTTTAACTGCTCACCGACGGCAGTGCTGAATATCAACCGGGAGAGCATGGCACAGTACGGCTTTTCGCCGCCGACGCGCATCTTCGAAGCAGCCGGCGCAGGCGCCTGCATCATTACCGATTATTGGGACGGCATCGAGATGTTCCTCGATCCGGGTCGCGAAGTGCTTACGGCCAGCAACGGAAACGAGGTTGTCGAGCATATCTGTGCCCTTACCTCTGAACGCGCGTCGTCCATAGGAAAAGCGGCATACCGGCGTATTCTCGCCGAACATACCTATGCCCATCGTGCAGCACAGCTCGAAGATATCCTCGATGCCCGATGTCCAAGCGCCGGGAGCTGTTTATGACTCTATCAGCACTGAAGATCGTTATTCTGGGATTATCGATAACCTCTTCATGGGGCAACGGGCATGCGACGACCTACCGCGGTTTGGTTCGTGGACTTGCTGACCGGGGGCACCAGGTCCTTTTTCTTGAGCGGGAGGTGCCGTGGTATGCAGAGAACCGGGACCTCCCAAAACCTCCCTACGGCCGCACAGAGCTCTATTTCAGCGTCTCGGACCTCAAAAAACGTTTCGGCCCTGCAATCAAAGAGGCGGACCTGGTGATCGTCGGGTCCTATGTGCCGGAGGGAATTGCTGTCGGCGAATGGGTTGTTACGACGGCACAGGGTATCACTGCATTCTACGATATCGACACACCGGTCACCATGGCAAAGCTCGCACACGGCGGCGTGAGCTACCTGTCGGCAACATTGATTCCGCGCTATCATATGTATCTCTCCTTTACCGGCGGCCCCCTGCTCGGCCTCATCCAGGAACAGTACCGGTCTCCCATGGCACGACCGCTCTACTGCTCCGTAGATCCTGAGCTGTACTTTCCTGCTGCGTCCGAATATCGATGGGACATCGGATACCTCGGCACGTACAGCGATGACCGGCAGCCGCTTCTCGAGCAGCTCATGCTTGAGCCTGCCCGGCGGTGGGGCAGCGGCCGCTATGTCGTTGCCGGACCGCAGTACCCCGATATCATTGCGTGGCCCGACAATGTGGAACGAATCGAGCACCTGTCGCCCGCCGAGCATTGTCGCTTCTACAATGCCCAGAAATTTACGTTGAACATTACTCGCGCCGATATGGTTCGCGCCGGTTTTTCTCCGAGCGTGCGGCTCTTCGAGGCAGCGGCATGTGCCACTCCCATCATCAGTGATTACTGGGAGGGGCTCGAGCAGTTTTTTGTGCCGGGGACGGAAATACTAGTTTCACGTTCTGCCGAGGATACGCTGCGCTATCTCCGCGAGCTTTCCGGGGAGGAGCGGAGCCGGCTCGGCGCGCGCGCCCGCGCGCGCGTCCTCGCCAGCCATACGGCAGCGCACCGTGCTGCCGAGCTCGAAGGATACGTGCAGGAATGGCATGCCGGACAGGTGCGGCGGTGAGCGCCTCCCGATGTGAACAAGCGCGAGTATCCGACGGTGAAGCCATCCAAGGAGGTGTGATATGAGGTCAGCACAAGTGGTGTCAAAGAGGACCCGGGAGATGAATGTCGGGGCCAGGGAGCGATGGATATCGATGATCAGCGGAAGCCTGCTTGCGCTCTACGGCATGACCAAGCACTCGCGGCGCGGGAGGGCAATGGCTCTCGCAGGGAGTTATCTTGTCTACCGTGGAAAGACCGGATACTGCCCGGTCTACCACGCCCTCGGTATTCATGCTGCCGGCATCGGCCTTCGTGAAAGAATTAAGATTGAGAAGAGTATTACAGTGGACCGTCCCCGTGAGGAGGTGTACCGTTTCTGGCGTAACTTTGAAAACCTTCCGCTCTTTATGGAGCACCTTGCTGCAGTGCGCTCGTCGAACGGCCGCTCTCATTGGGTCGCCAAAGAGGCGCCGGGAGGGCTCAGGATCGAATGGGATACGGAGATAACCGAAGAGCGAGAGAACGAAGTGATCAAGTGGCGGACGCCGGAGAATGCCGATATCCGACATAAAGGCTCGGTCCGCTTCAAGGATGCGCCGGGCAATCGCGGCACCGAAGTGACGTTAAAGATGAGATATTATCCCCCCGCTGGTAAAGCCGGTGTTGCCGTCGCGAAGGTGCTCAAAGGGATTACCGGGCGTCAGGTGGAAGAAGAACTGCGGCACTTTAAACAGATTATGGAGACGGACGGGGTCCCGAACCCTGCTTCCTGAAGAGAGGAATATGAAGCTGGTTATTTTCGGCCTTACCATCAGCTCCTCCTGGGGCAACGGGCATGCGACGATCTGGCGCGGCCTCTGCAGTGCGCTGGCGCGGCGCGGGCACCGCATCGTCTTTTTCGAGAGGGATGTCCCCTATTATGCCTCCCATCGCGATCTCGTCGATCTCCCCGGAGTGGAGCTTTACCTTTACGCGGAATGGACCGATGTGCTGCCCATTGCACGAAAGCATCTCTCTGATGCCGATGTTGGCATGGTGACCTCCTATTGTCCCGATGGGATTACGGCTTCAGATCTCGTGCTCTCTTCCGCCGCTCCGCTCCGTGCGTTCTACGACCTTGATACGCCGGTTACTCTTGAGCGGCTTCGCTCAGGACAGCCAGTGGCGTATATAGGGCCGCGCGGCTTTCGTGATTTCGATCTGGTGCTCAGCTATACCGGAGGGAAAGCGCTGGATGAGCTTTGCAACCGGCTGGGAGCCCGCCACGTCGCTCCTCTCTATGGGAGCGTCGATCCCGCAGTGCACTATCCGGTTACCGGCACCCCTTCATACCATGCCGACCTATCCTATCTCGGCACGTATGCAGAAGACCGGCAGCGTCTGCTCGAGATGCTTTTCATCGAACCTTCACGCAGATTGCCGGACCGGCGTTTCATCATAGGGGGCTCGTTGTACCCGGAAGGGTTTCCATGGACAAAGAACATTTATTATGTACGGCACGTTCCCCCGCCGGAGCATGCTGCATTCTACTGCTCTTCGTCGTTTACGTTGAATGTGACGCGTCGTGCGATGGCCGATATGGGATACTGTCCGTCGGGAAGGCTCTTTGAAGCGGCCTCCTGCGGCGTCCCCATCCTGAGCGATACATGGGAAGGCCTCGATCGGTTTTATGCACCGGGATCAGAAATTATTACCGCCCAGGCAACTGAAGAGATTATCGGCGCCCTCGAGATGTCCGAAGCGCAGCGGCTGAGGATCGCCCGTGCAGCACGTGAGCGTACACTCAGCGAACATACGGCAGACAACCGGGCCGACGATCTCGAGCGCATACTGGAAACGGCGTATCGACGATGAGTACGAAGCAAAAATAACATTACTGCTACAAGGGGTAGAGACATGTGGGGAATTATTCCGGCTGCAGGGGCCGGCAGCAGAATACAGCCGTTGGCATTTTCCAAAGAGCTCCTTCCCGTAGGCAGCCGCCGCGACGGCGGGATCGAGAGGCCGCGCGCGGTGAGCGAATATCTCGTCGAACGCATGATACTCGGCGGTGCCACAAAAATCTGCTTTGTCATATCGCCGGGGAAGTCGGATATCCTGGAGTATTACGGCGGCACGATCCATGAGACGCATATCTGTTATGCAGTGCAGCCCCGTCCTGCGGGACTGTGTGATGCCATTTTCCGGGCCGTGCCGATGATCCACCGCGAAGAAGCGGTGATCGTCGGTCTGCCTGATACGATCTGGTTTCCTGAGAACGGTCTCTGTTCATTGAGCGATTCCCTGCTCTCGTTTCTCCTCTTCCCTGTGGAACGCCCCGAATTCTTCGATGCCGTGGTAACCGATGGCGATGGCCGTGTTATCGAGATCCAGGTGAAACAGCCGCAGGCCCGCTCGTCATGGATATGGGGTGCCTTTAAACTCAACGGTGGTATCCTTCACGATTTATATGCACTCTGGCATGAGCGCGGCCGGAGCGATGAATACTTCGGGACGCTTGTCAATGAATACATAAGAAGAGGGGGAGTGGTCCTCGGCGTGCGCCATGGAAGCTCCTACGTCGACGTGGGGACCATCAACGGGTACCGCGAAGCAATAAGGCTGCTCAGCACCATGAAATGAAGTTTCAAGTTGTGCGTTCCAAGTTTCAGGTCTAAGGACAACAACATTGCTGGATTTTTCTTTTGCCGTAACGTGGAGCTCGAAACGTAGGTTAGGTAAAGGAGAAAGAATCAATGGGACATATGGCTTCTACAGCACCGTCTGCGTTGACGCCGGAGCAGATCCGGGCCCGTGTACGCGATCTCGGAGAATGGTTCCATAACATCAATCTTAAGGGGATAGAGACGGCGCCTCATCACTTCCTCGGCGACTACCCTGCAATAAAATGGAGCCGCTTTGCCCATGCCATCCCTTCCGACCTCCGCGGGATGACAGTGCTCGATGTGGGGTGCAATGCCGGTTTCTACTCGATCGAAATGAAGCGGCGCGGCGCCGATTATGTCCTCGGCATTGATGCCGACGAGGACTACCTCGCACAGGCCCGCTTCGCCGCTGAAGTATGCGGCGTCGCCATCGACCTGCTGCACCTCTCGGTCTACGATGTGGCGAAGCTGGGAAGGACGTTCGATATCGTCCTCTTCATGGGGGTCTTTTATCACCTGCGCCATCCACTCCTCGCGCTGGATCTCCTGTATGAGCATGCGGTCGGTAACCTCTTCGTATTCCAGTCCATGCTGCGCGGCAGCCGGACCGTTTCCCACCTCCAGGATGATTATCCTTTCGAGGAGATCGGGATCTTCGACCGCCCTGATTTCCCCAAGATGCATTTTATCGAGGGAAAATATTCCGGCGACCCCACCAACTGGTGGCTGCCGAACCGTGCCTGTGTCGAGGCGATGCTCCGCAGTGCGGGCTTCGATATCATCGATCATCCCGAAGAGGAGGTCTTTATCTGCCGCCGGGGTGAGCGGAAAGGGGTGTTCTCATGATCGAGGCGGTTATGCTCTGGAATGAACCCAACAACCTCTCGCATTGGGACTTTCACCTTGACCCGGAGTGGGAAATCTATGCGAATATGGTGAAGACCGCTGCCGAAGCGGTTGCTGCAGAGAACCCGTGGCTCCTACGCGTTCTTGGGGGGATATCACCGATCGATCCAAACTTCATTGCCAATATGAAGGCTAAGGGTGTGCTCGATTATACCGATGTTGTTGCCGTGCACGGCTTTCCTCTGGACTGGAATCACTGGACCATTCATGAATGGCCGGAGAAGCTCAAAGAAATACAGGCGATCACTGCGCTTCCGGTCTGGGTATCGGAGGTCGGCGTTTCGACGTTCGGAGCGGAAGAGGTCCAGGAATTCGGCCTGCGGCGCACGGCTGAGCTCCTGATCGGACAGGCGCACCGCATCCACTGGTACAGCCTCTTCGACCTCCCGCGGGCATGGCCCGCGACCACGCGCCATCGCGAGGCCGAAGGTTCGTCGTATTATCGCCATTTCTATATGGGGCTGCTGCGCGAAGACGGGGTCCCGAAACGTGCGCTTTCCCAATTCCATGAATATACGCCTCACTTCGGCATCTGTCAGTGGTTCCACTTCGAGGACCATCGCCTGGACGACGCGGTGCGCTGGCTGCGCAAGCTCGGCGTGCGACACCTGCGCACCGGCCTCAGCTGGGCTGACAGTTTGAGGCCTCATGCCGATGCCTGGTTCGACCGTCAGATGAAGGCCCTTGACGAGTTCGAGGTGACGCTCACGTTTTGCTTCACTCCCGAGCCGTGTGGCATTCATCCTCACCATACAAGTCCGCCCAAAAATGTCGAGGAGTATGCCGAATTCTGCGCCCGCATGGTGCAGCGCTATACCTGAGGGGGGGAGAATGAGCCTTACCGTACTTAATGTGGCCTACCCGCTGGCGCCAGTGACGCCTGATGCCGCAGGCGGTGCAGAACAGGTCCTTGGGCTCATTGATGAAGCGCTTGTGCGCGCAGGGCACCGGTCGATCGTGCTGGCCTGCGAGGGGTCTGCTGTACGAGGCAAGCTCATTGCGACGCCAAAGGTGCAAGGCCTCCTCGATGATGCTGCCTGCCATCGTGCCCGCGAATATCACCGGAGAGCGATCGAAGAGGCGCTCCGTCGGTGGGACGTCGACCTTGTGCATCTCCACGGCATCGATTTCAACCATTACCTGCCGCCCCCCGGGACGCCGGTGATAGTGACGCTGCATCTCCCTCCCGGATGGTATGA
The DNA here is from genome assembly GCA_040754455.1 of Nitrospirota bacterium. Lineage (GTDB taxonomy): Bacteria > Nitrospirota > Thermodesulfovibrionia > Thermodesulfovibrionales > Dissulfurispiraceae > JBFMCP01. Next base: position 43,896 of record JBFMCP010000001.1, on the reverse strand, counting down.
CCGGGATGCACTGCTTACCGACCGTCCAGGGACTTATTTTCACTGCGTCTCTGCCTCACAGCGCGCCGCATGCCCTCAGGGCATGTCACTTCTGCCCGATATCGAGAACGGGGTGCCGGTCGAGCGTCTCGAAACGCCGGTGAGCAAGCGTCGTTTTGCCCTCGCAGTGGGGAGGATATGTCCTGAAAAGGGTTTCCATATTGCCCTCAATGCGGCACGGAGCGCAAATGTCCCTCTGATCCTAGCAGGCGAGGTGTTCCGCTATGAGGCGCATGAGCGCTACTTCATAAATATGATATTGCCGAGACTGGAAGATAAGCGGAGGGTGTTCATAGGTCCGCTTGATTTTGAGCGGAAACGGAGGTTCCTCTCTGCTGCGCGCTGCCTCCTCGTCCCGAGCCTGGCGCCGGAGACGAGCTCACTCGTCGCAATGGAGGCGCTGGCCTGCGGAACACCGGTGATTGCCTTTCCCTCAGGAGCGCTTGCGCAGATTGTCGAGCACGGAAAAACGGGTTTTCTCGTGAATGACGAGCAGGAAATGGCAGAGGCGATGATTGCTGCTGCAGTGATCGATCCTGAAGTATGCAGAGAGGTCGCACGGAGACGATTTTCCGCTGAACGTATGACGCAGCATTATATCGAACAATATCGGAAGCTGATTGAAGGAGCCTGATGATGATCGTATACAGAAAACAGGAACAGCGCGTTGCCTCTGCGACGTGCCTCTCTCGTATCAGGACACTCGCAGAGCAGTTTGGAGAGGGCGGCACGTTTACCCATGAAGCTGCCGTCGAGCTGCTGATCGAGTGGGGAGTCTTCGAGTCTGCTGTTACTGATGCCCTCTGTCCGGAACGGGATGGCAGCAGGGATATTCTGCATGAGCTTAGAAAAACGGGCCTTATTGTAGGACATATCTTTTCCGCGTCATGGGAAGGAAAGCGGGAGCAGGAGGAATACTGGGGCACACAGTTGCGCAGCGCTCTCCGGAAACTCTACTTTCTTAGTATCCCGGAAATGATTTGCATTCGGGAACATGAGGGATACGCCCATTACGGGCTCTATCCCGAAACCTATCTCGAGGCAGCCAAAGCGTTTGCGAAAGAGCATACAAGAGAAAGTGTTCTTTGCATCGGACTGCGGAGCATAGGGACCAGTCTGTCTCTCGCCGTTGCAGCCGTGCTCGAGGAAGAGGGATATCGTGTTGAGTCCTGCACTCTCCGTCCGCGCGGTGATCCTTTTGACCGGCGCATCCTGCTCGAGCATACGCTTGAGGAGGTGCTGCGGTCGCTGCCGTACGCGTATGTTCTCATTATCGATGAGGGACCAGGCATGAGCGGATCCTCGATCTGCTGCGCTGCACAAAAGCTCTCGGAAACCGGCATTGCCGATACACGCATTGTGCTCTTCCCGAGCTGGGAGCCCGACGGCCGGAACTTTATTTCGGAACGCGCCCGTGAGCGCTGGCTGCGGCATAAAAAATACACTGCCGGCTTCGAAGAGGTGCTCTATCAAAGCGGAAAGATCATGGGCCCTTTTTCAGACGGCACTTGCTGCAATATTTCGGCCGGGATGTGGCGTAGCCTTTTCTATGAAGGGGAGAGAGATTTCCCCGCTGTGCATCCCCACCATGAGAAACGCAAATTCCTCTGCAGGAATCACCGGGATCTCCTGGTGAAATTTGCAGGACTGGGGCGTTATGGAAGGGTTAAATTCGAACGCGCCAGCATTCTGGCCGACGCAGGGTTCTCTCCGCCTGCCATCGGCTTTGCCAATGGCTTTATAGCATCGCCTTTCGTTCAGGGGCGGCCCCTTACGCGTGACGACGTAAGCGAAAGCCTGCTGAGCGCTGTAGCCCGGTATCTTTCTTATCTTAAAAAGAATTTTACCGTGGACCGCGACATGCAGTTCAGCGAGATGGCCCGGATGATCAGAAGGAACACCTATCTGGGGCTCGGAAAAGAGTGGGTCCACCGGCTGAGGAAGCTCGGCATGTTCCGTTCCCTGTTCGAGGAGAGCCCTCCTGTTGCCCTCGACGGACGCATGCTGCCGAATGAATGGCTGCTTACCGAACGAGGGTACATAAAAACAGACACCGTTGACCACCATGCAGATCAGTTTTTCCCCTGTTGCCAGGATATCGCCTGGGACATCGCAGGAACCATTATAGAGTTCGGCCTCGATCAGAAGGGGAGCGCATATCTTGTCGAACGCTATGAGCGCATGTCTCATGACAGGGATATCGCTGCACGGCTGTCCTTCTACCGTATTGCCTATCTGGCGTATCGGTTGGGATACGCTACGTTCGCAGCAAGAGACCTCGGCATGCAACCAGACGGCGCAAAGTTCAGAGGGCTTGTTCAACAGTATGCAGATTTGCTGAAAAAAGAAATAACTATTCTTAATGGATGATCGCAGCTCAGATAAATAGTTCAGGGCTTAGGACGAGCAGTCAGGGAGGGGCACTTCAAGGAGCTTTCTCATGCGCATCTATTGGAACAGATCTGCATTACTCCCTTATTTAAGATATCTGGTATCAGAGTTTGTTTCGTTTGTGGAAGAATAAGGAAGCGCGAGAAAGCCTCCTTTCTGCACCCCTCCCCGACTGCTTTGCATGTGCCATGTAGTTTATGAATAATGAAAAAGGTTAACTATAGGATAATGGATGAGGAGTAATAACGTGTTTAAAATCGACATGCATAACCACTCGTACTACAGCGAGGACAGCACCGTCAGTCCTGAAGAATCCGTAGAGCGGGCTCTCGAGCTCGGCCTGGACGGCATCGCCTTTACCGAGCATAACTCGTATGAGGCATCGGAGCCTGTTGAACGGTTGAAAGAGAGATATAACGGCTCGATCAAAATTTTTCGTGGAATGGAATATTCATCTGCAGAGGGGCATGTGCTGATCTTCGGGATCAGGGACGATCGCTTGCTTGCGGCCGAACAAAATGCGCCCATTAGAGAGGTTATAAAAATCGTTGCCGAGCAAAAATGTCTTATTATCATCCCTCACCCTTTCCGGGAATGGTCGCTGCTCCGCATCGATCTCTCCGGCCTCAACGGCATTTGTGCGATAGAGGCATACAACCATCACAACAACCGCACCGAGAACGAAAAGGCCGTGCAGGCGGCGCAGGCCTTGCGCCTGCCGACCACAGGGGGAAGTGATTCACACAGAATTGATGAAGTGGGCAGCTGCTATACCGAATTCTTTGTTCCCGTCACCTATGAAAACTTTCTCGATGTCCTCAGAGGTGGACAGTACCGCGGGGTTGATCGATATGAAGCGGAGCGGCCGCTTACCTAGGGTGTGTATGCACACCCTAATGCAAATTCCATATTGCTTTTCGACTTTTTTTATGCTCAAATTTAAGTAGGAATATACGTCAGGATCTCCATCTTCCAAAGATCATCCGGACTTTACAGTATCCAGCAATCTTTCTAGCTCAACAGGAGCATACTTCCTAACAGTATCCTGCACAGCATAAGCAGGTGAGGTGCTTTTATCTTTTGAAGTACACACCGAATGCCGCCGGTAAAGGAGGAGGGATGCCACAGAAGAAGCAGCCGCCCCAGAAGCAGGAACGGCAGCCCGGTATCGAAGCTGAGATGACGCCCCGTCCCGAGGCGGAGCGTCCTGAATATCGCGGCAGCGGCAAGCTTATGAATAAAGCAGCACTCATCACCGGAGGCGAGAGCGGTATCGGACGGGCGACTGCCATTGCCTTTGCAAAGGAGGGCGCCGATATCGCCGTCGTCTATCTGAACGAGCATCAGGATGCCGAAGAGACCAGGAGGCTCGTCGAGAAGGAGGGCCGGCGCTGCATTACGATTGCCGGAGATGTGGGTGATGAAGCATTTTGCCGGGAATCGGTTGAAAAGACCGTACGCGCTTTCGGCAGGCTTGATATTCTGGTGAACAATGCGGCTGAACAGCATGAACGGGAGAGTATTGAAGCGATTACCGCGGAGCAGCTGGAGCGTACCTTTCGCACCAATATCTTTTCCTATTTCTTTATGACCAAGGCGGCAATGAAATACCTGAAAGGAGGAAGCGCGATCATCAATACCACCTCTGTGACGGCATACCGGGGCAATCCGACCCTGCTCGATTATTCATCGACCAAGGGTGCCATCGTCTCTTTCACCCGGTCCCTCTCAAAAGCGCTGGCAGACAAAGGCATCCGAGTGAACGCCGTTGCGCCGGGGCCGATCTGGACGCCGCTGATTCCTGCGAGCTTCTCACCAGAACATGTATCAGAGTTCGGCGGCAATGTGCCGCTGCAACGCGCCGGGCAGCCCGATGAGGTCGCCCCATGCTTCGTTTTTCTGGCATCGAGGGATGCTTCCTACATGACCGGGCAGGTGCTGCATCCAAACGGCGGTGAAATTGTAAACGGATAAGCAGAACAAGGAGGGTCTATGCCACGTGAGGGGAGTGTAAAAAATCTGCCGAAAGGACCGAAGAGCAAATTGCCGGGACATGCAAAAGAAATTTATCAGAAAGCGCACGACAAGGCCCTTGAAGAATACAAGAGCCCGAAGAAACGGCGAGGGAAGGAGTCTCAGGAGGCAACGGCGCACAAGGTCGCCTGGGCAGCGATGAAAAAGAAATACAGGAAGACCGAGAGCGGTCAATGGAGGAGTAAAGAGGAGTGAGCGGTTGTGCCTTATGAACGAATATAACGGCCAAGAGGAGGCAGCAATGAATATTATCGAATTGCTTAAGAAAGACCATGAGGAGGCACTGCAGCTGTTCGACAAGCTGGAATCGATGGAAGAGGGCAAAAGCAGTGACATTGACAAGCTTTTCAGCAATCTGAGCCAGGAACTTGAAATACACATGTCGGGAGAGGAATCGATATTCTACCCCGCGCTCAAGGATAACGACGAGACCCATACCATGATCCTCGAAGGGATCGAAGAGCACCATGTGGCAAAGCTGATCCTTAAAGAAATGAGCAGCCTCAAGAGCAAGGATGAGAAATGGTTTGCCAAGCTCTCTGTGCTTAAGGAGAACGTGGAGCACCATATTGAGGAGGAAGAGGGAGATCTCTTCACAAAGGCGCAGAACCTCCTTGAAAGCAGCCAGCTCGACACTATGGGCAGCGAAATGGAGTCAATGAAGAAAGAGCAGATGGCAAGCGCATAACCTGCCACGCTCCTGTTTTACCCGAGGCAACCGGTGCCCCCCGCCGGTTTCCGGGAACAAACACACCGCACTCCTGCCTGCTTCATGTGCGGTGTGTTTATTTTTTCCTGCGGCAGTCGATTCCCTGGTAGTGCCCGCGCTTCAATATCTCGGTGAAATTGTCATAGGTAATTGCGTCGTCGAACTCGGTGACACAGAGGCCCACCTCTTTCGGCGCATGCGCGTCGGAACCTCCGGTGTAACGTAAGTCGAGCAGCCTCGCCGTTGCGATCGCCTTTTCATTATAGGCTTGCATGTTGGCGCCGTTATAGCCTTCGAGCGCGCAGAAGCCCCAAACCTGCTGCACTATATCACCCAGGCTGTTTCCTTTTCGGTAGGGGTGTGAAGGGATGACCACGCCTCCGCTGCGGTTGACCGCTTTCACCACTTCGGTGATGGATGCATCTTTCAACGAGAGGCGGTCGGTGTCGATGCCGAAGACGAGGCAATGTCCCTCGATTACCGAAAGCTCGACGCCCCTTAATAGTCTGATCCTATCACCGTATTTTTCCCGGAGGAGCTCGACGAACGCCGATGCCTCATAGGAATAGTGCTCGGTGAAGGCGATCCCGTACAGGTTCAGCCTGATGGCCTGGTCGATCAATTCCTCGGGCTCGGCATCATTGTCGCCGCTGTATTTTGAATGGACATGTAGATCGATTCTGTATTTCATGGTGTTTGACCGCTCTTATATCAACTGCGCTTATTTCGTTGCCGCATTATTTCATAAGAGAGGATTCCGGTTGCAACCGACACATTGAGCGAGTTGACGGTCCCTTTCATGGGCAGCCGCACTATGTGATCGCACATCTCCCGTACGGTGCGCCGCAATCCTTCGCCTTCAGAGCCGACGACGAGGGCAAGAGGTGCCCTCAGATCAACATCCCAGACCGTCAGCTCCGTATCAGCCTCTGCACCGATGATGGTGATGTCCGCCTTTTTCATCTTCTCCATGGCGTGCTTGATGTTGACGGCCTCGGCAAGATTGACGTGTTCCAGCGCCCCGGCCGATGCTTTGGCAACGACAGGCGTAATGCCTGCCGACCGGCGGCTCTGGAATACGACGCCGTGCGCCCCGGACGCATCGGCGACACGCAGGATTGCGCCGAAGTTTCTCGGGTCCTCGATGCCATCGAGGATGATAAAGAAAGGGGGTTCGTTTCTTGATGCAGGAATTTCGAGTAATTCTTCTATGCTTATTGTCTTTTTCTTCCCTGTCAGTGCTGCAACGCCTTGATGCCCCTTTTGAAAGCGGGATTCGAAGAATTCTTTCTTCTCAAATTTTATCGGGACGCCCGCTGCTTTTGCCGCATCGAGAATCTTGCGCACAGGTTTGTGCCCGCGGCTTTGCTCGTGGACATAAAGGGCGGTGATCATCCGCCCTGATTTGACGGCTTCAGCGACGGGATTGATGCCATAGATCCATGCTCCTTTTTCTTCTCGGTCTCTCATATAATAGTTTCAGGTTTCGGGTTTCAGGTTTGTAGTCAAAAGCATAAAGAATATTTTTTGAGTTTAAAGTGTACCATTGCGGCGAAAAGAAGATGAACCTCTTATTCTTCTTTAACTTGAAACTCTCACCTTGAAACCTGAAACGGTAGTTAGACGATTTTTACCTTCCAGTCCGTCCCGCTCTTTTTATCTTCGAGAAGTATTCCCTTCTCCTCAAGCTCTTTCCTGATTGCATCGGCAAGCGTCCAATCCTTGTTCTGTCGGGCGATCCGTCGGTCGCTGATCTTCCGTTCGATCTCGGCGTGTGTGAGGGGAATCCGTTTGATCGCCAGGAGATCGATATTCCATTGGGCCGGTGTCCTGTGGAAGAGATTAAGGACATCGCCGGCAGTGCGCAGGGTGTCCTTGGCCCGTAGTATTAGTTTCTGGTCTTCCTCTCGCGAGGGCTTTGCATCGAGGAATTTATTGATGATTCGTATCAGTTCGAACACATGGCCGATGGCAAGAGCGGTATTGAAGTCATCGTCCATTGCTTCTTCAAAGCGGTCTTTGAAGGCGTTGAGCGCAGACTCAAGTTCCGTGTGTGTTTCGCTGCTCTTCTGTGCTTTCGAAGAGGATGCCGGAACACCTGCGAGGAAATCGTTGATCCTCGCAATAGTGGTATAGCATCTATCGAGCGAGGATTCGGTATCCCTGAGCTGTTCGTTCGAGAATTCTATAGGGCTGCGGTAGTGGCTCGAGAGGATGAAGAGTCTGACTACCTCGGGGTCGAACTTGTCGAGGATCTCGCGGATGGTAAAGAAATTGCCGAGCGATTTCGACATCTTTTCCTTGTCGATGGTGATGAAGCCGTTATGTACCCAGTATTTGGCAAACGGTCTGCCGGTGTAGGCCTCGGACTGTGCGATCTCGTTTTCGTGATGGGGAAAGATGAGGTCTGCGCCGCCGCCATGGATATCGATGGATTCACCCAGGTGCTTGATCGCCATCGCCGTGCATTCGATATGCCAGCCGGGCCTGCCTTTGCCCCAGGGGCTCTCCCACCAGGGCTCTCCCGGTTTCGATGCCTTCCAGAGCGCGAAGTCGGAAGGGTTCTTTTTCTTTTCCTCAACATCGACGCGGGCTCCGGCGAGGAGGTCCTTTTGCTCTTTCTTGGAAAGTTTTCCATACTCGGGAAACGAATCGACCGAGAAGTAGACGCTCCCCTCGGATTCATACGCATGGCCTTTTTCGATAAGGGCCTTGATGACATCGATCATCTCACTGATATGCTCGGTCGCCTTCGGCTCCACATCCGCCCGTGCAACGCCGAGCCGGTCCATATCGACGTAGTATTCCCTGATATATTTTCTTGCCACCTCGTCCCAGGTGAGGCATTCTTCATGGGACCTCTTGATGATCTTGTCGTCGATGTCGGTGAAGTTTCTCACGTACTTCACATCGAACCCCTTGTAGGCGAGATACCGCTTTATGACATCGAAGACGATAACGCTCCGTGCATGGCCGATATGACAGTAATCGTAGACCGTGACGCCGCAGGCATAGATCCCGACCCTTTTGTCCGAGAGCGGCATGAAGTCCTCTTTCCTGCCCGTCATGGTGTTGTAGATCTTCATCCTTCCTCCTTTACCCTCTATCTTTTCCAGCCTTGTTTCGAGCCGTTCGATGTGGTCCATCAGTTCCTGGAACTTCTCATCCATAGGATCGGGGAGCCGTACATGGTCGAGCGCTTCGACAGGGCCCCGCTCTTCTATTCTATATATCTTTTTCTTTATGATCCTGCCCGGCACGCCGACGACAATGGCATCATCGGGAACAGGCTTCAACACGACGGAATTGGCGCCGATCTTCACGCGACTGCCGATCCGTATGGGCCCCAGAATCTTTGCACCGGCGCCGACGACCACGTTGTCCGCAAGGGTAGGGTGCCTCTTCCCTTTTTCTTTCCCCGTACCGCCGAGGGTCACGCCCTGATAGAGAAGACAATCCTCGCCTACCTCCGTCGTCTCGCCGATCACCACGCCCATCCCATGGTCGATAAAGAAGCCCGGTCCTATCCGTGCTGCGGGATGTATTTCGATACCGGTCAGAAAGCGTCCGATATGCGACAGCAGACGCGGGATCACCGGAATCTTCAATTTCCAGAGCGCATGGCTGAAGCGATGTATGATAATGGCGTGGAGGCCGGGATAGGTGATGAGCACCTCGACGATATTCCGCGCCGCTGGGTCGCGCTCGAAGACCGCCCTGAAGTCCCTCTTTATGTCAAGAAAAAAGCCCATGCCGTATTAATTGTACACGCTATTTCTGCATCAGCTCCGCCACGGTCGGGAACTGCGTGATATCCGTATGGGGAAGGAAGAGGGCGGACATGTACTCATCCATGAAGTTCCGCGATACGGACAATTCTATGTACGTCATCTTTGCAGCGATCTCTTCAGCCTCTTTTCTCAATTCTTCGGAGAGCAGGCAGAGATAGGCGCCGGTGATGGAGGTGTTGCCCATAAAGACGAAGCGCTCTTTCGGCAGATCGGGGAGCATGCCGAGGGTGATCGCCCTCTCTACATTAATATAGTTGCCGAAGCCGCCGGCGATGTACACTTTTTCGATCATATCGAGGGTAAAGCCGCCCTCTCCGAGCAGGGTGGTGACGCCGGCGTAAATGGCGGCCTTTGCCCTGAGCAGGTTCTCGATATCGACTTCGGTGAGGACGATGTCTTTATGGTGCCCGTCGCCTTTGTAGAAGACGAATTCAGGACCCTCCTCACCGTCGCGGATCCTTTCGGTGGTGCTGCTGATGAATTTCCCTTTCAGATCGATAACACCTGTGAGGAACATCTCGGATACGGCATCGATCATCCCCGAGCCGCAGATGCCCAGGGGAACACCGCCGCCGATGACCTTTATTTCCGGCTCGAAGGTCTCTTTATCGATCTTCACTGCCTCGATGGCACCTGGCGTCGCGCGCATGCCGCACCGTATGCCGCTCCCTTCGAAACAGGGGCCGGCTGAACAGGCGGCAGTCATAAGCCACTCGTTGCTGCCGAGGGCGATCTCGCCGTTGGTCCCGATATCCATGAAGAGGGCGATCTCGGGACTGCGGTGCATCTTCGACGCGAGCACCCCTGCAACGATATCGCCGCCGACATAACTTGCGACGCAGGGAACGGTATATACCGGCGCCTGCGGATTGATCGAGAGCTTTGCCGTGCCCGCCTTCCAGAGGGGGAAATGGTTGAGCGCCGGGATGTAGGGTTCCTCCCTGATCGATCCCGGGTCCATATCCCAGAAGATGTGCGACATGGTGGTGTTGCCGGCGATGGTTGCGGAATCGATCTCGCAGGCGTGAATGCTGTGGCGGTCGAGCAGCGATGTTACAATCGTGTTGATGTCAGTTACGACCGCATCCCTCAGCTCATGCAGGCCTTTGCCTTCGGTAGCATGGACGATGCGCGTAATGACGTCATCGCCATAGCGCATCTGGGAGTTGTAGGTCGAACCGACATCGACGATCTCTCCGGTCGAGAGGTTCACGAGGTAAACCACGACGGTCGTGGTGCCGATATCAACGGCAATGCCGAACCGTCGCGAGCAGTGTTCCGGGGCGGTGATGAAGATTGCTTCGCCGCCTGTTCCGTTCATCGGCACGTACGTAAGCGATACCTTCCAGTTCGCCTCTCTCAATATCTTCCCCATCGTCGAGACGAAGAGGTGGGAGAAACGGAGGTTGTCGAGCCCCTTTTCAGCGAGCGCCCGCTTCAGCCGTTCGAGGTCGCTGATATTATCGCTGATCGTCGGCGGCGGCAGCTCGAGGGAGATTCTCTTGATCGGCGGATTTATGGCGACACCGTAGGATTTCAGATAATCGACGAGGTTCTTGGTCTTTGCAATGGCGATCTTGTCGCCGACGACCAGACGCGACTCCTTCGGTATCTCTGCAAGGATGTCTCCTTTCGGAACGGTCTGGCAGGCGAGGACGAGGCGTGATTCCTTTTCCTGGGAGGTAAGCTTCCCATAGGAGGCGACCTCATGGTCTCCCTCTATAATCCTGACCCTGCACTTGCCGCAGGTGCCCTTCCCCCCGCAGGAAGCGACAAGATAAATGCCCGCCTTTTTCAGGGCAGTATAAATATCCTCGCCTTCCTGAACGGGAACCGTCTCGTCCGATGTCAAACGTATATTCATTAAAATTCACCTCTAATCTATTGTATGCTAAACAATATTTTAGCATACACGCCCCTCAAACAGAGCGAACTCCGGCAGGAAGGCTGCAGCTGGTTCACAAAAGGGCCCTTTTGTGAGAGAATTTAAATAGAGACCTGTCGCTATGGTCTGTTCATAATCGAGAGTCAAGGAGGGATAAAACGATGATGATCAAAGTGGTCGTCGCAATCATACTCGCAGGTACGGTGGTGGCGCTCTCTTCGGCATCCGGCGCCGACTACAGTCTTATCCCCACGGATGAGCTCGCGAAAATGAGGGAGGGCATGAAAGACGCTCCTTTCGACGAGCAGAGGGCATACGAACGGGAGTGGCAGAGGAGGATGTACGATATGACGCCTGAGGAGAAAGAAAAATATCTCGGTCCGATGTACCGGGGAGACGGCGGGCGTACCGATGACCGGGAAAGATTAAGAGAGCGGGAGAGCATCCGGGAAAGGGAGTCCATCAGAGAGCACCGAGGAAAGTCGGCCGGTCCTGAGAGAGAAAGGCGTGGCGAAGGCAGCAGAGGAAGAAGATAAACACTAAAAGTAAGGAGGTATTGCAATGGGAAGAAGGGTAGGAGGACTTATCATTGCTGTCTCAATGGTTTTGTTTGCTCCCCTGGTGTTTGCCCAGCCTATGAAGGGCCGCGGCATGGGGGGATGGGGTATGGGAACGCAGTACCAAAGGATGTATAACCCCGCGACGGTCGAGACTGTCTCGGGTACTGTAGAGGCTGTCGATAAAATTATTCCCCTGAAGGGAATGTCATATGGCGTGCATGTACGACTCAAGACCGACAAAGAGACCATCCCTGTTCACCTCGGTCCCGGCTGGTATATCGAAAAGCTCGACACCAAAATAGAAAAAGGCGACACGATCACCGTCAAAGGGTCCCGTGTGACAATAGGAGATAACCCTGCGATCATCGCTGCAGAAATAAAGAAGGGAGACAAGGTGATAACGCTCAGAGATGAAAAGGGTGTGCCTGCCTGGTCGAGGAGAGGGATGAGGCGATAACCCTTATGAGGGTCTCTGCGCTCTCGACCGGCAGGGACCTCCCCCTTTCTGCCTTTCCCCCACCTACACGCGTACTCCCTCGAGGCGTTTGCCCTGCCGTTACGTGCTGAGCCTTTCCGGGAGTGTCCTTTCCTTTGGTATAATACATAATGCCTTTGTATCTTCCTGCCCCGTCGAGGAATTTAGTTTGTACTGCCCAGGCGTTATGGTAAAATGACAAGGCTCATTAAGCAACCAAGGAGAGGATAATGCCGCACCATAAACTACTGCACAGGTACCGCACCCCTGCCCTTTCGCTCTACAAGAAGAATGTGCTTCTGAAAGCGGTCAGGGAAAAGATAGACCCCGCGGTCGAGAATATCGAGACCGAGTTCTGCTTCAACATTGATACATCAGAGCCTCTTACTGCCGATGAGCTCAAAACCCTGCAGTGGCTCCTTGCCGAGACCTTCGAGCCGCAGCACTTTTCTGATAATAGTTTCTTGACGCATAACGCATCACGCGCTACGGATCACGGTATTATTGAGGTCGGGCCAAGGATGACCTTTACGACTGCCTGGTCGACCAATGCTGTTTCCATCTGCCACGCCTGCGGCCTGACGAAGATCAACCGCATTGAGCGTTCCAGAAGGTACAAGCTCATCAGAAGCCGAAATCGAGAAGCCGGAAGTCGGAATGAAGCGGATTTCTTACAGTTAATCCACGACCGTATGACCGAATGTCTTTACCCCGAGCCGCTCACGACATTTGAGACTGGTATAACGCCGGAACCGGTGCGCATTGTTCCTCTCATTGAAGAGGGCAGGTCTGCGCTGGTGCGTATCAATAAGGAAATGGGCCTTGGGTTCGACGAATGGGACATCGAGTACTATTACAATCTCTTTGTCAAAGACCTCAAGAGAAATCCTACGAATGTGGAGTGTTTCGACCTCAGCCAGTCCAACAGCGAGCATTCGCGCCACTGGTTCTTCAGGGGAAGACTTATCATCGACGGCAAGGAGATACCCGAAACCCTGATGCAGATCGTCAAGGAACCGTACAAGCGGAACCCGAACAACAGCGTCATTGCCTTCAATGACAACTCTAGTGCAATACGGGGCTACGCGATCAGGACGATCCTCCCCGATACCCCGGGTCGTCCCTCGCCGTTCAGGGCAAAGGACGTTACTTACCACATTATCTTTACCGCCGAGACGCACAATTTCCCTTCGGGGGTGGCGCCGTTCCCCGGTGCGGAGACCGGCACCGGCGGCAGGCTCAGGGATATCCATGCAACCGGCAGGGGAAGCCTCTTTGTTGCAGGGACCGCAGCCTATTGTGTCGGCAACCTCCAGATCCCGGGCTACCCGCTCCCGTGGGAGCACGGCTCGTTTGTCTATCCGGGCAACCTCGCCTCGCCGCTCCAGATCGAAATCGAGGCAAGTAACGGCGCTTCCGATTATGGCAACAAGTTCGGTGAGCCGGTCATACAGGGCTTCACTCGATCATTCGGCCTGCGTCTCCCCGACGGCGAGCGGAGAGAGTGGATCAAGCCGATCATGTTCACCGGCGGCGTCGGACAGATCGATGCACGCCATATCGAAAAGCACCAGCCTGAAAAGGGCATGGTAGTGGTCAAGGTCGGCGGACCTGCCTACCGTATCGGCATGGGCGGCGGTGCGGCGTCGAGCATGATCCAGGGCGAAAATGTCGAGGACCTCGACTTCAATGCCGTGCAGCGCGGCGATGCCGAGATGGAGCAGAAACTGAACAGGGTCATCAGGGCCTGTGTCGAGCTCGGCGATACGAACCCCATCGTCAGCATCCATGACCAGGGGGCTGGCGGCAACTGCAATGTGGTAAAGGAGATCATCCATCCCGCAGGCGCGAAGATAGATATACGGAAGGTCGTCATCGGCGATACAACCCTCTCGGTCCTTGAGATATGGGGCGCCGAGTATCAGGAGCAGGACGCTCTCCTTGTTCATTCGGGTGATATCGAGATGTTCCGGAGATTGTGTGAGCGGGAGAAAGTCCCCGTTGCCATTATCGGAGAGATCACCGGCGACGGCCGCATCTTTGTCTACGATAGCGAAGATAATACCGTTGCCGAAGACCTGAGCCTCGAAAAAGTGCTCGGCGACATGCCCCAGAAGACCTTCCGGATGGAGCGTGTCCAGGCGCATACGCAGCCGCTCGCACTGCCTGAAGGCATAACCGTTAATGACGCCCTCGAGCGAGTGCTCCGGCTCGTCTCGGTCGGCTCGAAGCGGTTTCTGACCAGCAAGGTTGACCGTTCCGTCACCGGACTGGTCGCGCAGCAGCAGTGCGCCGGTCCGCTCCACCTTACCGTTGCGGATGTTGCGGTCATAGCCCAGAGCCATCTCCCGAACGAGCGCGGCCACTTTACCGGCGCAGCGCTTTCGATCGGGGAACAGCCGATCAAGGGGCTTATCAATCCCTCGGCAATGGCGAGGATGAGCGTCGGCGAGGCATTGACGAATATCGTATGGGCAAGAATAAGCGGGATCAGGGATATCCGATGCTCGGCAAACTGGATGTGGGCGCCGAAGCTCCCCGGCGAAGGCGCGCGGCTCTATGATGCGGCGATCGCGATGCGCGACATCATGCTCGAGCTCGGCATTGCTGTTGACGGCGGCAAGGACAGCCTCTCCATGGCCGCGCGGGTCACCTACGGCTCTGGTGAGACCGAAGTGGTAAAGTCGCCCGGGGCCCTTGTCATCTCCGCCTATGCCACCTGTCCTGATATCACCAAAGTGGTGACACCTGATATAAAAATGCCGGGTAAAAGCAAATTGCTGTTCGTTGATATGGGGAACGGAAAGGACAGGCTGGGCGGCTCTGCCCTCGCACAATGCTACAAACAGGTAGGGCATGAGTCGCCTGATGTCGATAATACGCAGCAGCTCAAAGATGCCTTCAATGCCGTGCAGCAGATGATTGACGGCGGACTTATTCTCGCCGGACATGACCGGAGCGACGGAGGGCTTATTATTACACTGCTCGAAATGGCCTTTGCAGGGAACTGCGGCATGGTGGTTAAGCTGCATGACAACGCCTCGAAAGATCCGATCTCCCTTCTGTTCTCCGAAGAGTTGGGGGTGGTCGTGGAGTATATGCCGGAACGGGAGGCGGCGGTCCTTGCAGTGTTGAAGGAGCATAACGTTCCCTTCCGGATCATCGGTGCGACCTCACCTGAACCGAGGATTGCCATAACGCTCAATGATAAAACGGTGCTTGATGGAGATATGCGGGAACTGAGAGCAGTGTGGGAGGAGACGAGCCATCAGCTTGATCTGCTCCAGGCGAACCCCGAGTGCGTGCGCGAGGAGAAAGCAGTGATCTATGATCGTCCGGGCCCGACGTTCAGGGTCTCTTTCACCCCGGAGCAGACGCCCGAGGTCATTATGAAGAGAGCATCGAAGCCTGCAGTGGCCATCATCCGCGAAGAGGGAAGCAACGGCGACCGGGAGATGACATCCGCATTCTATCAGGCCGGTTTTGAGCCCTGGGACGTGACCATGACGGACCTGCTGGGCGGGAGAGTAACGCTTTCAACGTTCAAGGGCATCGTGTTCGTCGGCGGCTTCAGCTACGCCGATGTGCTCGATTCGGCAAAAGGCTGGGCCGGAACCATCAGGTTCAACAAGAGCCTCTACGAGCAGTTCCAGAGATTCTACCAGAGACCCGATACGTTCAGCCTCGGTGTCTGTAACGGATGTCAGCTGGCAGCGTTGCTCGGCTGGGTGCCGTGGCAGGGGATTGCCGATGACCGCCAGCCCCGTTTCGTCCATAATACGTCGGGGAGGTTCGAATCGCGCTTTGCGAGCGTGAAGATCCTCAAGAGCCCGGCGATCATGCTTCATGGCATGGAGAATTCCGTCCTGGGCATTTGGGTCGCCCACGGGGAAGGACGTGCCCATTTCCCTGATACGGCGATTTTCGATGAAGTGCTCAAGAACGACCTCGCGCCCATCAGATATGTGGATGATCGCGGTGGGATCACTGAGCAATATCCCTTCAACCCTAACGGCTCACCGCTGGGTATTGCTGCGCTTTGTACCCCTGACGGCAGACACCTGGCCATGATGCCCCATCCCGAGCGGGCATTTCTCATCTGGCAGTGGGCATGGATGCCCGCGGAGATGAAGGAAACCCTCACGGCATCTCCCTGGCTGAAGATGTTCCAGAACGCACGGCAGTGGTGCGAGGGAAAATAACCAGCTCAATTTTTTTTCTTCCGAGCCGATAACTGTACTACCTTGTACGAAAGAAGCGTGCAGTGAGAATTCCCGTTTTAAATGTAAGGGAAAGTAATGCTCATTAGGTAGGGAATCATGTGTTTTCAATGCCTTGACGATCTTCTTATTGCTCGACAAGATACTACAGTAAAGGACAGGGGAAAGGAGCGGCAAGATGGTAAAGAAGTCTCTCGTGAAGTCCTTCTATAACGGGATGCTGGTCACCTGCTATGAGTACAACGGAATAAAGTATGTAGCGAACCAGCACGGCAACTGGGATGTCTACGAAGGCGAATATGAGCGTGGCGGCAGGGCGCGGACCCTCCCGAAGGAGGCGGAAGAAATCCGGAAGATCATCAGCGAGTATAACAAGCAGGAGCGGGAGCATAGAAAGTAACCGTGCACCGTCTCCTCCTCGCTGCTTATCCTTTCTTGAATAACGTCACTCACCGCAATCCTTTGCCCTTTGGGCTTTTATTCATCCCAAAGGGTAGAAATCGTTATCAATAGTCCCCCACCTCGGCTATAATATAAGCAGAACCCCGCCGAGAGGTAGCGCTATGATTAAAGAATGCAAGAGACCGGAGAAACGACACGCATCGGTGAAGGAAAAGCATTCCTGTATCTGCACCAACAAGGAATGCAAGCTGAGAAGTGCCGGATGCAAGGGCTTCGAGGGATGCCCCGGCTACAAGGGGCGGTGAGAGAGCCAAAGCCGCGAGCATCAACAACAGCCTCCTATCTGAGCTTCAACAGCTCTGCAGCCCTCTCCGCAAGCCGCGACCGCGCGCTCTTTGAGAGCTGGAGATAGCAGAAGTCGGGCTCGTTGATATACCTGCTGATGAGGAAGGAGAGGCCGTTGCTGCCTGAATCCAGGTAGGGAGAATCGATCTGTGTCAGATCTCCGGTGAAGATGATCTTTGTCCCTTCCCCGGCCCTTGTCACAATGGTCAGGGTATCGATAGGTCTCAGATTCTGCGCCTCATCGATGATCATGTAGCGGCGGGGAAGGCTTCTTCCCCTGATATAGGTGAGCGGTTCGATGTGGACGATGCCCGATTCGATGAGATACTTTGCGCTGTTGTACTTCGCCTTCCTGTTGTCTTTCTCTTCGCGGGGCGTATAGACCAGCACCTCGAGGTTATCGAAGATTGGCTGCATCCAAGGGTGGAGTTTCGCCTCGATATCACCGGGAAGGAATCCCAGATCCTTGCCCATCGGAATGATAGGCCGTGCAACCATCACCTGCTCGATCTTTTTTTTCTCATAGAGGTGGAGCCCTGCTGCAAGGGCGAGGAGCGTCTTGCCGGCTCCTGCAGTGCCGGTAAGGGCGACCATGGAGATATCATCCGAGACAAGGGCATCTGCTGCACACTCCTGCTCTATGTTCTTAAAGGAGAGGCCGTACAGCTTATCCCTCCTTCCAATGGGCATCTGGTTGTCTTTGCCGTAAAGCCGGTAGATGCGGTCTCCTTCGACGCGGTAACGTACCGATTCGATACCATTGGTGTAATCATTGCCAGCATACATGACTTTGCCGTAATCCTGGAAGACCGTAGTTTTGTCCCGCTTGTAGTCCTGCGCCTTCACGCCCTGGGCCTCTGCCTTTATCCTGACGGAAGTATCCTTGGACACGACGATTACCGGGACCGAAGCGTCGACCTCTTTCCTGATCCTGAGCGCGGTCTCGACGATCCGGTCATCAGCGGAAAGCCTGTTCCCGTTCGTCTCCTTGAGCCGCGTATCGATCCTGATCGTGCCTCCTTCGGGCAGCAGAACCCCTTTATGGATATCCCCCTGCTCGCAGAAGTGGTCGATCTGTCGCAGCGCCTCACGTGCCGTATAGTTCTCTTTTTTGAGCTTGTCCAGCTCCTCGATGACAGCAATAGGGAGGACAACATGGTTGTCTTCAAACTCGCTCAAAGCATGCGGATCGTGGACCAGGACGCTGGTATCAAAAACGAAATATTTTTGAATAAACGGTGTCATTGTCTGAGTTTCTTTGGCTCTCCTCCCACGGCCTCTCATCTCCCGCTCGGCCGCAGGAAGAGATGCTCCTCCTTTACGCGGTTTTTACGAAGGCATCGGATGCTCTCTATATTACACGATTGTTATCGGTAAAAGAGAATATTTGTTGACTGAGAGCACAGTGTAAGCATCTCCGACTCTTCCTGTTGCCGATCTTTACAACAAAGCTGAAGAGCGGCAACAGTGATCACAGAAAATCAACCGGTTCCATTCATGGCAACATACTTGCTTAGGTTTGGATCGTACACGACCGAGGTCGTATCCACCATCTCGTAATCCTGGAAACACGTCGGGAGAGAGTATGAAAACAATCCATTATACAATAGGAGTCGTGCTGCTCACGTGTGCTCTCCTTTGCCCTCCGCCGGCCGGAGCTGCCGGGGGATATGGTGATAAGGAAAGTAACGGTGCGTTATCGGATACGACGAAGCTTCAGATGCCGCAAAAAGACAAGCCCGGCTTCGACTGTAATAGTGTCGGAACAAAAAAAGCCTTACCCCTCAAAAGGCAAAAGGCCGGCAGACCACGGTCTCCTGGTAAGGACCGCTTGTTTATTCCTCTTCTCCTCTTCTGCAGCAGCAGACAACATCGCTAGGCTCCAAAGCTCCGCCCATCACCATCAGCCCCCAAAGGGCTTTATAAGATGGTTTGAATATGTTATTGTTTTTATAGGGCGGAATCCGCAGCCTGTGCTTGCAGTAGGTGCAAAGCGAAATACTCAAATACCCTGGAGTGAGGCGCGCATGTATCATATCGGTTGTGATGCAGGTTCAGTAGCGGTAAAGCTGGTTGTCATTGATGACCAGGGCAGGAAAGTCAAAGGGCGGTATGTACGCCATTACGGCCATCCCATCAGGACAGCCCTTGAGCTTCTCAAGGAAGCACGCGAGCAGTATCCCGGAAGCGGGCTCTCGCTCACCGGTTCTGCTGCAAGGGTGATCGCCTCTGTACTCGGGATCAAGCCCGTCAATGAGATTGTTGCGCAGGCCTATTCCATAAGAAAGCTGTACCCTTCCATCAGAACCGTTATAGAAATGGGAGGAGAGGCCTCCAAATTGATCCTTCTCGAAGAGGGGGGCATAAGAGATTTCTCTATGAACTCCGTCTGTGCTGCGGGCACCGGCTCTTTTCTTGAACAGCAGGCCGAGCGGCTGCAGCTTACCATAGAGGAGTTCAGTGCCATGGCCGTCCGGTCACAGAGGCCTTCAAAAATCGCAGGACGATGCAGCGTTTTTGCAAAGTCGGACATGATACACCTACAGCAGATTGCCACGCCGGTGGAGGATATTGTTGCCGGGCTCTGCTTTGCCGTAGCACGGAATTTCAAAGGTACGATCGCCAAAGGACGGGAGATCAAGTTTCCCGTCGCTTTTCAGGGCGGCGTGGCTGCCAATGACGGAGTGGTAAGGGCCTTCAAAGAGATTTTCGATCTCGATGAGCTGTTCATCCCTGAAGACTTCGCCCTTATGGGCGCTCTCGGCGCTGCACTGAAGGATAGAGATGAACAGCGCAGCAGCGCATTTGATCTGGAGAGGCTGGAGGGCTATCTTGCATCAGCATCATTTGGCGGACAAGGGCATAAAGCACTGCTCGAAGCGGGAGATGATTTTGCCGAACGACACCTCAACGACCGCAATGCGTTATGCGTAACGCGTAACGAGACAAATGAGGGGATCTCATTACACATCACGGATCACACGTCACGAATTACGGCCTTTCTCGGTATCGATATCGGTTCTATCAGTACCAATCTCGCGGTGATCGATGAGCAGGGCAGGCTTCTTGCAAAACGCTATCTCATGACCGCGGGCAGGCCTATTGAAGCGGTGCGGCAGGGGCTTGATGAAATTTATAGAGAAGTAGGCGACCGTATTGAGATCCGGGGGGTCGGGACCACCGGTTCCGGAAGATATATGATCGCCGATTACGTGGGCGCCGATATTGTGAAGAACGAGATTACCGCCCAGGCCACTGCAGCGATCTTTATTGATCCGAAGGTCGACACCATCCTCGAAATCGGGGGGCAGGATTCGAAATATATTTCGATCAGGGACGGTGTTATCGTCGATTTCGAGATGAATAAGGCCTGTGCAGCAGGCACCGGTTCGTTCATCGAGGAGCAGGCGGAGAAGCTCAACGTCTCCGTAAAAGAGGAATTTGCCGAACGGTCGTTCCGCGCGAAGAGCCCCTGCAGGCTGGGCGAGCGCTGTACGGTGTTCATGGAGAACTCGCTCATGGCGAATCTGCAGCGCGGCGCCGACAAGAATGACCTTCTCGCGGGGCTTGCCTATTCCATAGTCCAGAACTACGTGAACAGGGTCGTTGCCGGCAAGCCGATCGGCGAAAGGATATTTTTCCAGGGCGGCGTGGCGTTCAACAAGGCGGTCGTTGCAGCCTTTGAAAAGTATCTGGGCAAGCAGGTGACGGTGCCTCCCCATCATGATGTAACCGGCGCTATCGGCATGGCACTGATCGCGATGAAACACATGAACGACCACAACGCATTATCCGTCACGCGTAACGAGATAAAAGGTAAAAATACGGATTACGCGCCGCGCGTGACGGCCTTCAAGGGGTTTGCGCTGTTACAGCAGCCGTATGAAATCAGTTCCTTCGAATGCAGGGGGTGCTCCAATGTCTGCGAAATCAATAAGGTCAAGGTCCAGGGTGAAGCAGGACATCTCTTCTACGGAGGAAGGTGCGAAAAATACGATATACGAAAGGCGAGGACATCGACACTTCCGGACCTCTTCGCATTCAGAGAGGAGATGCTCTGGAAGGACCATCTGATGAGGATGAAGGGGCGCACCGGAGGAGCGGAAGAAAAAGCAATGTCGCCGGTTCACCGGCCTGCCGGCTCTCCCGGTCGTGCTAAAATCGGAATACCGTACATTTTCTTCTTCCAGGACTTCTTACCCTTCTGGACGACCTTCCTCTGGGAACTCGGCTTTGATGTGGTCGTCTCACCAAAAACCAACAAGCATATTATCAATCTCGGCCTCGAGAATGTACTCTCTGAAGTGTGCTTTCCGGTAAAGGTTGCGCACGGCCATGTGAAATATCTGGTCGATGAGGGGATCGATGCGCTCTTCGTCCCCAGCTTCATCAATGTCAACGAAGGCAAGGGCGATTATTCGAGAGGGCTGGCATGCCCCCACACGCAGACCATTCCCTACATATCGCGGGCTGCGGTGAGGGGAGCACAGCCGTTGACCCCGGTGGTTGATCTGGGGCGGGGAAGGGATTATCTGGTGCGCGAGCTGACAAGAGTGCTCAAAGGATACGGCGTTAGAGAAAGCGCTGTGAGAGAGGCGCTGGACCGTGCCCGGTCATCCCAGGATGCTTTCAGGACGGTGATGAGAGAAAAGGGTAGCGAGGTTCTTGCAGCGCTCCGCACCAGTGGCGCCCGTGCCGTCGTCATCGTCGGCAGGGCCTACAACGCCTTTGATTCGAGTGTCAATCTCGAGATACCAAAAAAGCTCTCTACGATCGATACGCTCTCGATCCCTATGGATATGTTGCCGATAGAGGAGATAGCGCTCCATGAGGCATGGCCCAATATGTATTGGCGCTCGGGACAGCGGATACTTAAGGCGGCGAGGATCATCAGGGACATGCCCCAGCTCCATGCAATCTATCTCGGCAATTTTTCGTGCGGGCCCGATTCATTTATTCTGAAATACTTC
This sequence comes from Nitrospirota bacterium, assembly GCA_040754455.1. GTDB lineage: Bacteria > Nitrospirota > Thermodesulfovibrionia > Thermodesulfovibrionales > Dissulfurispiraceae > JBFMCP01. Next base: position 22,075 of record JBFMCP010000001.1, on the reverse strand, counting down.
AAGGAAGAAATGGGAGGGAAACCGTTCCTGCATATCGAAATCGACGAGCACAGCGCCGATGCCGGCGCCATTACGCGGTGTGAGGCATTTCTCGACAGCATCGAGCAGCAGCACAAAAACCGTAATGCGTTGTCCGTAACGGGTAATGGGTCAAAAGATAAAGGGAAAAACCATTGCGCATCACGCATCACGCATCACGCATCGCCGATCAAGAATCGTACCGTTTATATCCCCCCCATGGCCGACCATGCCCATGCGCTCAAAGCCGCGTTCGAATATTGCGGCGTTCGTGCAGAGGTGCTTCCCGAGTCGGACAAAGAGTCTGTTGATATCGGCAGAAGATATGTATCGGGCAAGGAGTGCTATCCGTATCTCGTCACCACCGGCGACATGCTCAGAAAGGTCTTTTCCTCCGATTTCAGGCCGGGAGAGTCTGCCTTCTTCATGCCCTCCGGCACCGGTCCCTGCAGGTTCGGCCAGTACAATATATCTCATAAACTTATTCTCGAAAAGCTCGGATTGAGCGATGTGCCGATCTATGCACCCAATCAGGATGTTCAGTTCTACCGGGACCTGGGGATTGCAGGAAGCGATTTTCCCATGGTTGCATGGAAGGGGATTATCGCTTATGAACTGTTGACGAAATGCCTGCACGAGACCAGGCCTTATGAGAGGACCTCCGGTGATGCAGAGGAGAAGTACCGGCACTACCACCAACAGGTGTACCGCTGCCTCCAGAGCCGCAACGGTGCAATGGAGCATCTTCTGAGCACGATGAGCAGCGACTTCAGGTCCATACCGCGGCGCAACGAGAAGAGACCGCTGATAGGAGTGATCGGCGAGATATTTGTACGGACCCACCGGTTTTCTAATGAGGATCTCGTCAAAAAGATCGAGTCCCTCGGAGGGGAGGTCTGGCTTGCGCCGATTGAAGAATGGGTCTACTACGTCAATACCATGTCGCTGAGAAAAGCCTTGATTAAAAAGCGTTGGTCTGATATGATGAATATTTCCTTAAAAAGGTACTTCCAAAAGAGGATTGAACATAAATTCGGCAGCCCCTTCAAGGGAGTTCTCAAAACTCTGGACGAGCCGACGACAAAGGAAATAATGGAGAAAGCATCACCGTATATCCATGATTCTTTTGAAGGCGAGACCATATTGAGCATCGGCAAGGCGATCGACCTTATCGAGAGGGGGGCCGCGGGCATCATCAATGCAATGCCCTTCGGGTGCATGCCGGGCACGATCGTCACCGCACTGCTGAAGGTGATCAACAAGGAGTATGGAGTGCCCTGCATCAGCATTCCCTACGATGGAACAGAGTCTCCCGCTGTGGCGCTCCAACTCGAAGCATTTATGGAGACGGTCACAACGGAGAAATAAGAAGGAAGAAGAGTGCTATTAGTAGGAGTTTTTAATCTCCTGCTTTTTACTTCTCACTCTTTAATCTATAGAAAAGGAGGTGAGGGTGTGGGCAACGTTGTAAAGTGGCGCAAGAAAAAGATGCGCAAACACAAACATAGAAAACTCCGCAAAAGAACGCGGTCGCAGCGTAGATAAAGGGGGTTGCATATGAGAGACCTAGCCATTTTACAAGACCGGGTGAATCTTTTAGAGCAGGAACTGAAGACCCTCGGCGATAAAGTCAGCAACCTGGAGCGTTCACTCGAGGAAATGGATGATCTCAGGCTCGAAATGAAGGCGCTCAAGGTCTATCTCGGAAGAGTGGACCCTGATTTCAAAGTGGAATTCCCCGAGGTGCTCCTGAAAGTGAAGGGCTGAGGGAACCTGTAATCCTGACCCCGGCAAAGGGCATCTTACGGAAATAGCTTTTCAAGGTAGCCGGTCCTTTCGGTACTGCTCCCATCAAGCTGCAAAGCTCGGTATTTCCCCCTTTTTGCGCGAGCCATTTGCTATAATAAAAGATGTCCTTAAATATTAAACCTTTTTCGACCACGGGCATCGGCAGCCTGCCCCACAGGGACGCAGAGGAAGCCTGCGAGCTTGTCCTCAGGACCTTTGATATCCCCTTCTGGCCGCAGCTTCCAAAGGTATCGTTCAGGGAGTCCATGACCATCCAGTATGCGGAGGGCATGCCCTATCTCAGGATCGATGAAAAAAATCAGACCGCGTCGATCATGCGGGATGCGAGTGATGAGCTCGAGCGGTTTTATGAATCCTATACCGATACGACCAGGATCGCCATATCCGAGGATTATGCGGCGGGTCTCAGCGCCTTTCTGAGAGCGATAAAAGGGAGAAGATTCCCGCTCCTCAAGGGGCATGTCACCGGACCGGTGACCTTCACGCTCGGCATCAAGGACCAGGACGGCAGGCTCATCTTCTTCGATGAGGAGCTGCGCGAAATCGCCTCCATGCTCCTGAAAGCCAAAATCCGCTGGCAGATCAGCGTACTCAAGCAGCATGCCGACGGAGCCATTATCTTTATCGACGAGCCGATTCTTTCGGCGCTGGGCAGCTCTTCTTATCTTGGTGTCGATACCGGTGAAGTACTGCGGCTGCTCAGGGAAAGCTGCGCTGCAATTCATGCGGCGGGGGGGATTTCCGGCATCCATTGCTGCGGAAGGGCGGATTGGCCTCTGGTCTTCGAGAGCGGCGTTAATATCATAAATTTCGATGCCTTTGAATATTTCGACTCCATCGCCATGTATCGGGACGAGATCGGGCGGTTTCTGCGTGGAGGAGGTTTCCTCGCGTGGGGAATCGTCCCCACCTCCGAGGTGATCAACGAGGTGGATGATAAGATTATCACGGGCCTTATGAGCGAGCATCTCGAAAAGCTCTCCGCAGTTTTGCCTGCCGAGCTGGTCAGGTCCAATGTCGTTCTTACCCCTTCGTGCGGTACCGGCTCGCGGAGCATAGAAGAGACGATCAAGATTTTCCAGCTGCTGATACGGCTGAAAGAGGCGGTGGGATAGCTGATGACCGGTGTCGTTGCACGGTCCGGCAGTCGACTATGAAACTGGAAAAAGGAATATTTATATCTTTTGAGGGCATCGAGGGGAGCGGCAAGACCACGCAGGCGAAATTGCTCTCGGACCGTCTCTCCGAGGATGGCTATGAGGTGGTACTGACCCAGGAGCCCGGCGGCACGGTGATCAGCAACAGGATACGGGAAATACTCCTGCTTCCCGAACACAAAGGAATGTCCTCCATGACCGAGCTCCTTCTCTATAATGCCGCACGGGTGCAGCATCTGTCGGAAAAGATACTGCCTTCGATCAACGAGGGTAAGGTCGTTATCACCGACCGGTTTACGGATTCCACCATCGCCTATCAGGGGTATGCACGGGGCATTGACCTTACGCTTATTACCTCGCTGGACATAGTCGCCACCGGTGGCATGCGGCCGGATCTGACGATCCTCTTCGATCTCGACGTTGAGACGGGACTGAAAAGAAATAGAGGCATCAACAAAGTCGACCGCTTCGAGCTCGAGAAAGTGGAATTCCATAAAAAAGTAAGAGAGGGATATCTCAGGATTGCTGAGCAGGAGCCGCAGCGGGTTAAAGTGGTGGACGCATCCCTGTCCTCCGATGAGGTTAAGGAGCAGGTTTGGAAAATCGTAAAGAGTAAACTTTTACTATGGCATTAAGGGATATCAAAGGGCAGGAAAAGGCGTTGCGGATATTCTCAGGCATGCTGCGGAGGGGACGGGTTCCCTCGGCCATGCTCCTCTCCGGCGACAAGGGAGTGGGGAAGATGTCCGCGGCGCTCAATTTTGCGAAGGCGGTCAACTGTCTCCAGCCGGTCGATTTCGACGCGTGCGACGTTTGCTCCTCATGCAGGAAGATCGATGCCGGTACGCACCCTGATATCACGGTTATGGTGACCGAAGGGGACGAGATCAAGATCGACGATATGCGGAGGCTGGAAGAGGTCCTTTTCCTCAGGCCCTATGAAGGCAGGAAAAAGGTTGCCCTTATTGATGATGCTGATACGATGAACAGTAACGCTGCCAATGCCTTTTTGAAGACCCTCGAAGAGCCGCCCGAGGATTGCCTCATCGTGCTCGTTTCATCGAACCCTGACCGGCTGCTCGATACGATACGGTCGCGCTGTACTCCGGTGCGCTTTTACCCGTTGCCCCGTGCGGAGCTTACGGCAATGGTTCCTGCTGAGCTCGAGGGCGAGGCGCGGCAGCTTGCGCTTGCCCTCTCGATGGGAAGGCCCGGCCTTGCGAAGTCCGTTGATTTTCTCGGGGAGCGGGCGTGGTTCTTCGGGCTTCTCGAAGCGATGCTGCGCGGGGATGCAAAAGAGGCCTGGACGGATAAGGCTGAAATGAGATCATGGCTCGATATGGCCTTTGTCTTTTTGAGAGATGTGGCGGTCATGGCTGCTGCCGGTGATGAATCAGGCCTTCTCTACGGCAAAAACTCGTACCGCGCCTACAGGAATATTGCGCCCCAAGCGGCGTTCAATGCCTGGCAGCGCCTCCAGAAGATGAGCAATCTTCTTGATTTTAATTTGAATAAATCAATATCATGGAATTATGTCGCATCAATTATGCAGCAGCTGATGACCCACGGCCCATCGCACAAGGCCGTGAGTGCATCGCGTGGAGGAAGATAAATGCCTGATGTAGTAGGAGTACGGTTCAGGGCCTGCGGGAAGATCTATGATTTCGAGGCCAATAATATAGAGATGAAGGAAGGAGACCCTGTCGTGGTTGAGTCGGACTTCGGGCTCAGCATCGGGACGGTTATAAGAGAGAAGCGTACTATCGAGGCGCCTGAACGGGAGTTGAAGAAGGTCCTTCGTGTCGCGAACGAAGATGATTTCAGAACACGCGAAGAGAACAAAAAGCTTGAGCGGGATGCACGGGCCTTCTGCCTTGAGCGCATTATGGCGCGCGGCCTACCCATGAAGCTGGTCGGGGCCGAATCGACCCTCGACCGGAAACGCATCATCTTTTATTTCACGGCTGACGGCAGGATCGATTTCCGGGAACTGGTCAAAGACCTGGCTGCTAAGTTCAAGACGCGGATCGAAATGCGCCAGATCGGCGTCAGGGACGAGGCAAAGCTGGTGGGCGGCATCGGCATCTGCGGCCGCGAGCTCTGCTGCAATACCTTCCTGACCTCCTTTGATCCCGTATCGATCAAGATGGCAAAGAAGCAGGAGTTGGTGCTGAATGTCGGCAAGCTCTCCGGTCTCTGCAGCAGGCTCATGTGCTGTCTCAGGTACGAGTACGACGGCGACCTGAGCGCCATCGCCACCGACGACGAGATCCCGATCGGCGTCGAGGATGCGCCGATCGAGGCAATCGAGGAAAAGATCTCGACAGGCCGCCCGCGGCATGAGGAGCCACGAAGGCACAACGGTTCGCGGCGGGAGCAGAGGAGAGAGCATTCCGGACTTTCCCGTGAGCGACACGAGAGACAGCAGGAAAAGCAGCAAGAGCGACAGCAGGAACGGCAACAAGAGAGACCAGAGGAGCGGCGGCCTTTGCCTGAACCTGCGCAGACGATGCCTGCAGCAAAGGAAAATCCGAAAGTGGGTGCACCTGAGCAGCAGCAACAACAAGGCCACCGACGCCATAAAAGGAGACGGTTCAGGAAATGAGCGAGAAACGGTTTTACGTTACCACGCCGATTTACTACGTCAATGATATTCCCCATATCGGCCATGCCTACACCACCATTGCAGCGGATATCCTTGCCCGATATAACCGTCTAAAAGGAAAAGAAGTATTCTTCTTGACCGGCACCGATGAGCACGGGCAGAAGGTCGAGAAGGCGGCAAAGGACCGGGGCAAGACACCCAAAGAGCATGCCGACAGCATGGTCCCCAATTTCAAGAATCTCTGGGCGAAGCTGAATATCTCCAACGACGCCTTTATCCGCACCACTGACCCGGAACACATCAAGACCGTGCAGGGCCTTATGCAAAAGCTGTTCGACACCGGTGGAATAGAGAAGCGCGGCTATTCGGGGTGGTACTGCGTTCCCGATGAGCGGTTCTGGACAGAGAAGGATCTTGTCGAGGGTAACTGTCCCGACTGCGGCAGGCCGGTTGAGCACATCCATGAAGAGAACTATTTCTTTCTCATGTCCAAGTACCAGACGTGGCTTATTGATTACATCGAAAATCATCCAAACTATATACTTCCAGAAACCCGTAGAAATGAGGTCCTCGGTTTTCTCAAAAACAATGACCTGGGTGACCTCTGCATCTCGCGGCCTAAGACACGGCTCGCCTGGGGTATTCCGCTTCCTTTCGACGATAACTTTGTCACCTATGTCTGGTTCGACGCATTGGTGAATTACTTCTCCGCAACACGTTATCTTGCCCCCCATTCTGAGAGGGCACGGCTCGGCGACTTTTGGTGGCCTGCAGACCACCATCTTATCGGAAAGGACATTCTCACGACGCACGCCGTCTACTGGTCGACAATGCTCAAGGCATTGGGACTTCCCCTGCCGGGCAATATCTTCGCCCACGGCTGGTGGACGGTCGAGGGGAAAAAGATGTCGAAGTCTGTAGGTAATGTAGTGGATCCAAATGCAATAGCCGATACATACGGCGTCGATGCATTCAGGTATTTCCTCTTCAGAGAGGTGACCTTCGGACTCGACGGTGATTTTTCAGAAGAGGCACTTATCCGCCGGATCAATACCGACCTTGCCAATGATCTCGGCAATCTCCTGAGCAGGTTTGTCACCATGGCGGAAAAGTATTTTGAAGGGAGGATCGAATTAATAGAGGTCGGTAACGCAGGTGATGACTTCGAGCGCACCTGCATCGACGCTTATCACAATGCTCACAGAGAGGAATTCTGGTCGCGCCTGCAGTTCTATCACATCCTTGAGAACATCTGGAATATGATCGGCGAAGCCAACAACTATATCGCCCGCAAAGAGCCCTGGAAGCTCGTCAAGAGCAACCCTGGAGAGCTGAAGCAGGTGATGTCCGATCTCTGGAACGCGCTGCGGCTGACCGCGGTCTCGATTTATCCCTTCATGCCCGCGACGGCGGAGAAAATGTGGCAACAGCTCGGCATGAAATCGCTGGTCGAAGAGACCAAGCGGAGTGGCGGGGAAGGCATGCCGAAGATTTTTGAATGGGACTGGAAGCCTGCGTATGAAATAAAAGTCGCCAAGGGAGGGCAGCTCTTCCCGCGAATAGAGAAAACCGAAGAGAGGGCACCAAAGATAGAGAAGAAAAAGGAGAAGCCCGCAATGACCGAACTGGGTGTCGTCGAATTAATCGGCATAGAGGATTTTGCCAAGGTGCAGCTGAAGGTCGGCAAAGTGCTCAGCGCCGAGCGTGTCGAGAAGTCGGAGAAACTCATAAAGATGAAGGTCGATACCGGAGAAGAGCGCCAGATCGTCGCCGGCATCGGTAAAGCCTATGACCCCGACTATCTTGTCGGCAAAAAGATCGTCGTCGTCGCCAACCTGAAACCCGCCAAACTGATGGGCATCGAGTCCCAGGGCATGCTCCTTGCAGCCACCGATGACGAAGGCAATCTTTCCATACTTGCCCTTGATAGAGAGGTGAAGCAGGGGGCGAGGGTCAAGTAAACAGTAATGCGGCGAATAAGTTGCTCAGGACTTATTCACTGCATATAGCCTTTTTTACTCTACCACCTCGTAGAAGGCAGCGGCGCTGTCGTCGACTGGGGCTCGAAGGCCGGCTTCTGGTCGCAGCCGGCTCCTTCGGCGCGGGAGCCGATGATGATTTCCCTCGGTGTTACTTCCCAGTGAATGGAGCACTCTTTGTCGATCGGTTCGACGAAGACAAAATTTCCATTGGCGAGGGGATAGGTGGTCTCTTCCCAGCCGATTTTCGACGCATAGGAGCCGGGAGCGTTCATTGCCTGTTTGAGCTCCGATAACGGTCTGGTGATCCACTCGTTGCTGCGCTCTTCGAGATAGACCCGCGATGCGCATCCGTACAGAGCAACCAGGAGCAATAAAAGAGAGCATGTAAACAGCAGTGTCCGGCATTTCATAGATGCATCCTCGCATTGACTGATCGAATTTCTCCCCATTATAACAGATTACCCATGGGGACATTACACATCAAATTTTTAGCTGCCGCAATAGCTTGTAGCGGGATTCCATTATATAATTAAGTAAAAGTCTTGCTTTTATCTGATTGGTTTGCAATGGAAACAGACACAGAAAAAACAAAAGAGGAGCTCGTTCGTGAAATCGAATATCTGCGCGGGCGGATTGCCGAGCTTGAGCGGCAGTGCGTCTTTGTCGATGAGGCGAGGCTGATCAGCGAGCGCCGGTACAGGGCGCTGTTTGAGGATTCTCGTGATGCGGTGTACATTGTCAATAAAGAGGCCAGGTTTGTCGATGTCAACAATGCCATGATCGAGCTCTTCGGGTACACACGAGAAGAAATGATGGGATTGAGCATCCTGGCCTTGTATGTAAATCCCGAAGACCGTATTCCGATTATCCGTGCAATGGAGGAGAAAGGGGCGGTGAAAGACTGGGAAGTACGCCTTCGCAAAAAGGACGGCACCAAGCTCGATTGCCTTGTTACTGCATCGCTCTGGCGCTCCGCTGAAGGTGAAATGCTGGGATATCAGGGGATCATACGCGATATCACCGAACACAAGCGTGCCGATATGGCATTGAGGAAGTCGGAGGAGAAGTTTTCGAAGATATTCCGTTCCAGCCCTGACTGGATCGCGATCAGCACGCTCGATGACGGGCGTCTCATCGACGTCAACGAGGCATTCCTCCGGATCACCGGGTACCGGCGGGAGGAGGTCATCGGCAAGACATCCGCAGAGCTGAACCTCTGGGTCGATTATGACGAACGCGACGAGGTGGTGAAGATACTCAAGGAGCAGCAGCAGCTCAGGGATCATGAGGTCCAGTTTCGCATGAAGTCAGGCGAGATTCGCACGATGCTGCGCTCCGCGGAGCTGATTGAGCTCGACGGACAACAGTGCATCATCAATGTCACCCGCGACATTACCGAACGCAAACGCGATGAAGAGAAGATCAGGAGCCTGAACAGGGAGCTCCAGCAGCGGATCAACGATCTCCTGGATGTAAACAAGGAGCTCGATGCCTTCAGCTACTCGGTTTCGCACGACCTGCGGACCCCCCTCATTATCATCGGCGGCTATACGCAGCGCCTTTTGAAAAAATACTCTGGTGTCCTCAATACGAAAGGCATCGACATGCTGAAGGTGATCCAGGGGAACATCCAGAGAATGGAGGGACTCATCAATGACCTGCTCGCCTTTTCCCGCTCGGGCCGCCAGCAGCTGAACCGCACCGAGATCGATATGAAGCGGCTCGTCGAATCAGTGTTTAGAGAGCTTAAAGGTACGGCGCCGGGCCGGAAAATAGAGCTGAGACTTGGTGAACTGCCTCCCGCCCATGCCGATCCCTCATTGATACGGCAGGTGATGGTGAACCTCCTCTCCAATGCCTTTAAATTTACACGGCCGAGGGAGACGGCGATTATCGAGGTGGGCGGCCATCGCCTGCAGGGAGCCGTTGAATACTACGTGAAGGACAACGGTATCGGCTTCGACATGCAGCATGCCGAGCGGATATTCAATGTGTTCCAGCGCCTGCATAGCGAAGAGGGCTTTGAAGGGACGGGTATAGGGCTCTCCATTGTCTACCGCGTCATCATGCGACACGGCGGACGGGTGTGGGCGGAAGGTAAGGCCGGCGTAGGAGCGACCTTCCATTTCACACTCCCCTTGGAAGATCCTATTACTGAAGGGAAGGCATTATTATAACTGTGCCGAATGTATTCCGGTACGCCTCCACGCCATAACTTAATGCATTGAATGTTGTTCCCCTTCATAAGACATTGCTCCCCTAAAAGTGCTATTATAGATACTTTCAAACTGCATTTAACCCTTACCTGAGGAGAATGGAGCAGCACCGGTGGTCAAGACCATAAAAGAGTGGCCTGAGGGGGAGAGACCCAGGGAGCGGCTTGTTAAGTACGGCGCCGAGAGCCTGTCGGACGCCCAGCTCCTCGCCATTATCCTCAGAACAGGAAACAGAGAGAAGGGCGTGCTGCATCTCGCCATGACCCTGCTCGACACGTTTAAGGATTTGGGAACTATCGATGCCGCATCAATCAACGAGCTGGCTTCGATCAAGGGGCTCGGGACAGCCAAGATCGCCCAGATCAAGGCGGCGTTTGAGCTCGGCAAACGGCTGATGAGCGAGTCGTCGGACGGTAAGCCCGTCTTCTCTTCGAGCCATTCACTGTATACCTACTTCGCCCCGCGCTTCAAGAATCTCAAGAAGGAATATTTTATTGCCGTTCTTCTCAACCAGAGGAATCGTTTGATACGGGAGCACAAGGTCTCCGAGGGGACCCTTACCAATTCCCTCATCCACCCCCGCGAGGCGTTTAAGGAGGCGATTAAGGAGTCCGCTGCATCGGTCATCTTTGTCCACAACCATCCGAGCGGCGACCCATCGCCCAGCCGTGACGACATCACGGTGACCGAGCGGCTGAAGAGCGCCGGAGACATCATCGGCATAGCGGTGCTCGACCACGTGATCATCGGCGACGGGAAATTCGTGAGCCTCAGGGAAAAAGGCGTCGTGTGAGCGCATTCATTTTTTATTACAGATATCCGGTTCAGAGGAGGAATGTATTATGATCAGAAGGGCCCTGATAAGTGTTTCTGACAAGAGGGGTATTGTGGAGTTTGCGAAGGAGCTGTCTGCGATGGGTGTCGAGATTCTGTCGACGGGAGGAACGGCGAAATCACTCCGCGATGCCGGCGTGCAGGTCGTCGAGGTTTCCGACTACACAGGGTTCCCCGAGATGCTCGACGGCAGGTTGAAGACGCTGCACCCGAAGATCCACGGCGGTCTGCTCTCAAGAAGGAGCAACCCCAAGGATATGGAGGATATCAAGAAGCACGGCATCCAGACCATCGATATGGTGGCGGTGAACCTCTACCCTTTCGAGCAGACCGTTGCGAAGCAGAACGTCACTTTCGAGGAGGCGATCGAGAATATCGATATCGGCGGCCCTACCATGCTCAGAGCAGCATCGAAGAACTACCAGGATGTGGCGGTGATCGTCGATCCCGACGATTACCCGAAGATCATTGAAGAGATGAAGACGTCGAAGGGCGAAGTCAGCACGACAACGAAGCTGAACCTCGCGAAAAAGGTGTTCGCCCATACCGCACGGTATGATACGCTCATTGCCGATTACCTCACGGGAGTGACCGAGAAGGAGGCCTCGTTCCCGGATTACCTTACTACCTCGATGAAGAAGGTCGCGGTGCTGCGCTACGGAGAGAACCCGCAGCAGAAGGCGGCGATCTACAAAGAGCGGACGAGTGGCCTCTCCCTGCCTGATGCAAAGGTGCTCCAGGGCAAGGAGATGTCGTTCAACAATTACCTCGACGCCCATTCGGCGCTCATGCTCGCCCTCGAATTCGACAAAAAGGTATGCGCCATTATAAAGCACAATAATCCCTGCGGCGTTGCCATCGGCGAGACCGCAGCAGAGGCTTACAAGAAAGCTGAAAAAGCGGACCCGGTCTCCGCTTTCGGCGGTGTCGTTGCCTTCAACACCGAAGTGGACGGCGAGGCGGCACGGGCGATGGCAGATATCTTCCTCGAAGTGGTCATCGCACCGTCCTACACCAAAGAGGCGCTCGAGGTCTTCTCAAGCAAGCCCAACATACGGCTCCTCGAACTTTCCGACATGCTCTCGAAACGCAAGGCGGCATCGTGGGACATGAAGCGCATTGCCGGCGGCCTCCTCCTCCAAGGATGGGACTATTCCGAAGAGGACATCATGGCGATGAAAGCGGTTACCAAGCGTCAGCCTACCAAGGATGAGCTCGAAGCGCTCTCGTTCTCCTGGAAGGTCTGCAAGCATGTCAAATCCAATGCCATCGTGTATGCCTTCAAGGACAGGACCGCGGGGATTGGTATCGGACAGACAAAGAGAGTATTCTCCGCAAAAATAGGTGCACTGAATGCCAGCGAGCCGATCAAAGGGTCGGTGGCAGCCTCCGACGGGTTCTTCCCTTTCAGGGACGGCATTGAAGTGCTCCATGAGATGGGTGTTACCGCAGTGGTGCAACCCGGAGGCTCGGTGAAGGACGCCGACGTCATCGCAGCAGCGGATGAGTTCGGTATGGCGATGATCATGACCGGAGCGAGACATTTTAGACACTAAAGAATCTATTTCAGTAGGCAGGTGATCGGAAGCAGGGGGCACAGTATGTTCGCTCATTCCCGCAAGGCATTCCGCCTTGCGCCGAGGCTGCGCCAGCCCGCTCCGCCATTCATGGCTTCGCGAGGGCTGCCGAAGTCGCTCACATACTATGCCCCCTGCTTCCTACTGAATAGGTTCTAAGAGACTTTGCAACGCTATAAATGCTACAACGGAGGATATATGAAGGTTCTTGTAATAGGCGGTGGCGGAAGAGAGCATGCGATTGTCTGGAAATTGTCGCAGTCACGGCATGTGGACAAGATCTATTGCGCTCCAGGGAATGCCGGAATCGCCGAGCTTGCGGAGTGCATCGACATCAATCTGAAGGATTTCGAAGAGCTGGTGAATTTCGTCAGATACGAATGGATCGACCTCACTATTGTCGGCCCTGAAGAGCCGCTCTCCCGCGGCATTGTCGATGCGTTCGAAAAGGAGGGAAGAAAGATCGTGGGCCCTACGAAGGCAGCGGCGCAGCTCGAATCGAGTAAGGTCTTCTCGAAAGAGTTCATGAAGCGCCATCGCATTCCCACTGCCGAGTACAAGGTGTTTACCTCCTATCTCCACGCGGAAGACTACGTCCGCATGAAAGGCGCTCCTATTGTCATAAAGGCTGACGGCCTTGCTGCGGGCAAGGGTGTTGTTGTCGCCGCGACGGCTGACGAGGCCATCGAGGCGCTGCAGCGTATCATGAAACAGAAAGAATTCGGCGACGCGGGGAACCGTGTGATCGTTGAAGAGTGTCTGCAGGGCGAAGAAGCATCGTTCATGGCCTTTACCGACGGAACGACCATCGTCCCTATGGTCAGCTCCCAGGACCATAAAAGGGTATTCGATAACGATCAGGGACCCAATACCGGCGGCATGGGTGCCTACAGCCCTGCACCGGTGCTGACCAAAGAGCTCGAGGAACTTGCCATGAAGACCGTTATGACGCCGACGATCAACGGACTCAGGGCCGAGGGGATAAAATACAAAGGCATCCTCTATGCCGGCCTGATGATCGATAACGGGAAGCCTTCGGTGCTCGAGTTCAACTGCAGGCTGGGCGATCCCGAGACACAGCCTGTTCTCGCGAGGCTCGATACCGATCTCGTCGATATCTGTTTTGCCATAACGGACGAAAAATTGGCGGATACGCCTATTGCGTGGAAGAAGGAGTCGTCGGTCTGTGTCGTTATTGCCTCGGGCGGATATCCGGGTGCCTATGAGAAGGGAAAAGTCATTACCGGCCTTGATGAAGCGAAGAGGCTGAGCGATGTGACGGTCTTTCATGCCGGTACCGCCTTCAGCAACGGTGACATTGTCACCAGCGGGGGAAGAGTGCTCGGCGTTACCGCTATCGGCAAGGACATAAAGGCGGCGAAAGAACGCGCGTATGAGGCAATTGCGAATATCCATTTCGACGGTATGCATTACAGGAAGGACATAGCGGACAAAGCACTCAACAGGTGAAATCCCAAACTCCAAACACCAAATTCCAAATAAAACTAACGAACGGCGCTCTCTTATTTGGAAAGCGGTCTCGGTCAATTAGAGTTTGGTTTTTGTGACTTGGAAATTGGAATTTAAACAATGAAGGTTCATCTTGATTGTTTTCCTTGCTTTTTCAGACAAACGATTATCGCAGTGCGGCTCGGTACAAAGGACGAAGCGCTGCAGGCATCGGTGCTGAAGGGTGTTGCCGATGTCATCGGGGCGACCGATATGGAGCGGTCCCCTGCGTATTCTACCACCTTTCTCCATCGTAAGATCCGTCAGTTGCTCGGCAAGGACCCCTTTGGCGCTATAAAATCGGAATACAACCAGATCGCCCTGCAGCTCTATCCTGAGCTCAAGAAAAAAGTGGAGCAGAGCGGCGACCCGCTCTGGACGGCCGCTCGCCTCGCCATTGCCGGGAACGTTATCGATTTCGGCATCTTTACCTCGGTCGATATCCTCGGGACCATAGACCGGGCGCTGCATAATCCCCTTACGATAGACGGCTATCAGTCTTTTAGGAGCGCAGTGGACGAGCACCATGAGGTCCTTTATCTGCTGGACAACGCGGGCGAAATTGTCTTCGATAAACTGCTGATCGGCGTGCTCGGCAGTATGGGCAAGAAGGTGCGGGCGGTGGTGAAAGGCGCGCCGGTGCTGAACGACGCGACGCGGGAGGATGCTGCTGAAGTGGGGCTTGCAGAGGTAGGCGAAGTAATCGACAACGGCTCTGACTGCATCGGCACGATCCTCGAGATGACCTCGCCTGAGTTCAATCAGGCCTTCCGTGAAGCCCCCCTGATTATCAGCAAAGGGCAAGGCAACTTCGAGACCCTCGGCGATACGCCCGGCCTTGAAAGAGGAAAGAGGATTTTCTACCTGCTCCAGTCGAAGTGCGAGGTGGTATCGGCGGAACTCGGCATCGCGAGGGGCTCCATGCTCCTGGCTGGCCCCGGACACCCGCTTGCTGCACGTGGGTAAAGGCCGAATGCAACGGATTACCAATGCTTATGGAGCGATAAGAAATATAAAAAGCCGAAACATTGACTTTTGCCCTTTTTTGAATTTAAGATAGCAGAATACGTTCATTCTAAAATGCGGGAAAGCCTTTTTTTTCTGGCCCCCTACCATAAAAAGTATAAGGAGGACCGCCGTGCACGAACCACCAGTCTTTTTGCATATGTTATTGCCTAATATTCCCCCCTATGTTTCCTATTCGTGGCTTGCAATGATAATATTGATCGGTGCTGCGCTGGCAATACGAAACAGGATCAGCCTTGTTCCCGCAGGTCTCCAGAACTTTTTGGAGACGATCGCCGAGTTCTCACTCAATCTCTCGAATTCCACTATCGGCCACCACTGGGGAGACAAGTTCTATCCGCTCATCGGCACCCTTCTGCTCTATATCGGCCTCAGCAATTTCATGGGCCTGGTCCCCGGCTTCGAGTCGCCCACGAGCAATATCAACATGACTGCTTCCATGGCGGTTCCCGTTTTTCTGGCAACGCATTACTACGGCATCAAGGTTCACGGCATCAAATACCTCACCCATTTCCTCGGGCCGATCAGGTCTCTTCCTGCGCTGCCGCTCATGATCCTGATGTTCTTCATCGAGCTCATCGGTCACCTTGTGCGGCCGATTACACTTTCGGTCAGGCTTTTTGGCAACATGATCGCGAAGCACATGATTCTCGTGATCCTCGCTATTCTTGCTCCTGCCGTGGTGCCGGTAGTGATACTCGGGCTCGGTGTTCTGGTCAGCGTTATTCAGGCGTACGTGTTTATCCTCTTGACCTGTCTGTATCTTGCAGGCGCGGTCGAAGAGGCTCACTGATAAATATCCGAAGAAAGGAGGAATACGCGCGATGAGAAAAGTACTTTCACTGGCCCTTGTAGCACTGCTTGCGCTTTCTCTGTTTGCACCGCTTGCTTTCGCTGAGGAAGCTGCTGCCGGCGGCGCAAAGCCGAGCTATAACGGCATGATCGTTCTCGGTCTCGGTCTCGCTATCGGTCTTGCTGCACTGGGAACCGGTATCGGACAGGGTCTCGGCTTGAAGGGTGCTGCCGAAGGCGTTGCAAGAAACCCCGGCGCATCCGGTAAGATCACCACAACCCTCATCATCGGTCTCGCGATGATCGAGTCTCTTGCTATTTACGCGCTGGTTGTCGTGCTTATTGTTCTGTTTGTTAATCCTCTTAAATTCTAATTTTTCCTCTACTTTTATTACGAAACAAGGGGACTTCACCACGAAGTCCCCTTGTTTATTCGATTCAACGAGTAAAAAGCAAAATTAAAAATTGTGGAACTTTTTTTGAATTTTTCTCTTTACTCTTCGCTTTTCAACAGAGTTTGTTTGCTGCCGTTACTATCTATAATGACAGAGGCTATTTGAGCTTATCCCGATAGAACGATGACTTGTAGTGGTCGGGCTGGAATGAGGCGAGACGCACCACTTTGCAGGAAGGGAAGCGCTTCGAAAGATCATCCTCGGATACCCGCTGATCATAGCCGAGGGCGATGATGTCGGGCTTCAGCTCGGTGATGATCCGGAAGAGGTCGGTATCGAGATTGCCGAGTATAACGAGGGTAGGGATTCTCGTCCCCTCGACGTTGCTTTTCCTTAACTCTTCATTATGTGAGGGCAAAAAACCTTTAATACGCTTGACGGTCTCATCCCGCGCAACGATAACGACCAGCTCATCGCCGAGGTCTTTTGCCTGTTTGAGAAAATCGACATGGCCGGGATGCAGATGGTCAAACGTGCCTGCGCATACCACTCTCGTCCCCATAAGGTAAATGATACCAGATGGTTTTTACCTTTGACAATTTCTAAAGCAGATCCGAGTGTGTTTGCCCGAGGAAGTGCCGAGGTGCATTCATCTCGTTTGATCTCGTGCGAGTTGAAAAAAGTAGCGCAATAAGCTTGAAAGAGAAACTGAAAACATGTTATTTTATAAGATATTCGGGGCTGTAGCTCAGTTGGGAGAGCGCTTGAATGGCATTCAAGAGGTCGACGGTTCGATCCCGTTCAGCTCCACTCTTTCTTTATCCTCTGCCTGCCTAATTTCATTTAAGTAATCTTTATCAAAAGAAGAAGGAGGAGGAGCAAGATAATTCCTGTCTCAAGAGGAAAAAGCATAATCGCGTAGACGGCGAGCCCGAGCAGGAGCAGATTGAAAGTTATGCGGAGGATCTTTTTAAAGCGCCTCCTTCTTCTCCTTCCGGTTCTTCTTCTCGGCAGCAATCGCTGAGCGTTGAGGGATTCCTCAGGCAGTCTGTCCGCCCTTTGTCCAATACTAAGTCTTGTCATACTCCCTCCTTTCCGCCCGTCGCATAGGTCATGGAAAAAGGCCAGCACAAAGAGAATGTCGCCCTCTGCACTTCATAATTATTTCTTTGTCCCTCTTTGCAGCCTCTTCTTACCTTTTAGGACAAAACGAGGAGGTTGTCAACAAACTTTTGCGTGCTGTGTCGCTCCTGCCCCCGGTTGTCTTCCGCTTTGGGCGGACCCTTGTAACGCCCTGAAACTGCAAAGATAAATTTACATTGCATTCACATGGCAAGTATGATTTAATACTATGCGTTGTACACTGTTTTCTTCGAAAGTCTTTCCTGACTGGCTGCATATGCTGTTGAAGCACTGAGCATTCATCCCCTGATTGGGGTGAAACTTTTCTGGATGTGCGGGGGAACATGAAAAGGACGAATCCTGATCTCAGCAACAGTGAGTTTCCTCTCAAGAGATCGCAAAAGACGCTGCTCCGGAGCGCAGCGCAGGGGAGTCCTCAGGTCGACCTCGATATCGACCATCTCATGAGCAATCTCAAGACGTACCAGAGCGAACTGGAACGGCAGAATAGGGAACTGCGCGCTGTCCAGGAGGAGCTTGCGTCGTTGCGCAGCAAGTATGCGGAGTTGTATGATTGTGTGCCTCTCGGCTATTTTACCCTTGACGTCTATGGTTTGATTCGGGAAACGAACCGTACCGGCGCGCAGATGCTCGGCGCTGATCGGCAGGGGCTGGTCAACACCTCGTTTGAGCATTTCATCGCCGACGAAGAGGGGATTTCGGTTCTCCATCGGCATATTGCTGAGGTGGTACGAAGTACCACGCCCCAGACGTGCGAGATCAGGCTGAAGCGGCACGATGGCACTCACTTTTATGCACAGATGCAGGGGATCGCACTGCGTGAGGGAGGGCGGGATACCGGCTGCTGCAGGATCGCGGTAACCGATATCACCAAGCGCAAACAGACAGAGACAATGCTGAAAGAGTCTCATGAGCGTCTTACCTCGGTCCTGGACAGTATCAATGCAATGGTATATGTTGTCGATATGGCAACAAACGAGATACTCTATGCCAACCGGTATTCGCGTGAGATTCTCGGTGAAAAGGAAGGAATGGTCTATTGGGAAGTGCTCAGAAAAAACCAGCCGGACTCTTTCACGCTCACTGCCGACGAGAAGTTGATCGGCGCTGAAGGCAGGCAGGTGGATGTCTATTCCTGGGAGTTCCAGAACCCCGCGAGCGGCCGCTGGTACGACATCAGCGACCGGCCGATCCGATGGGTAGACGGCCGTACGGTGCGCCTCGAGATCGCCACGGACATCACGGAGCGCAAGAAGGTGGAGGAATCGATCAAGCATCAGGCCTTCCATGATCTTCTGACGGGACTCCCCAATAGGGTGCTCTTTATGGAGTGTCTCACCCGTGCGTTGGAACAGGCGCAGCTGAGCCGTCAGTCGCTGGCGCTGCTCTTTCTCGACCTCGACCGCTTCAAGAATATTAATGACTCACTGGGCCATTCCGCCGGCGACCAGCTGCTCAAGGATATCGCCTCCCGGCTGCGAGGGTGCATGCGGGACACCGATATCGTTGCCCGTGTCGGCGGTGATGAGTTTATCATACTGCTGCCGAATATCGCGCATATCGAAGAGGCAGCCAGGACAGCAGAAAAAATTCTGCTGCTCTTCAATAAGCCTTACATTATTGACGGCCATGAACTTTATGTATCCACGAGTATCGGCATCAGCACCTATCCCTACGACAGCGAGTATGCCGAGACGCTGCTCAAGAATGCCGATATCGCCATGTACCACGCGAAGGAGCAGGGGAGAAATACCTATCAATTCTACAATCCGGTCATCGATATCAGGACCCTTGAGCGGATGATCCTCGAGAACAGGCTACACCAGACGCTCAAGCGCGGTGAGCTGGTGGTACACTACCAGCCCCAGGTGAATCTCGACAACCGCCAGATAGTCTCTGCCGAGGCGCTGGTGCGCTGGCAGCATCCGGAGTTGGGCCTGCTCAACCCCATGCAGTTCATTCCCCTTGCTGAAGAAACGGGGCTTATCATTCCGATCGATGAATGGGTGCTCCGTACTGCATGCGCACAGGCCAGGACCTGGCAGCGGGCAGGATATCCGCCGCTCTGCATCACCGTCAATCTTTCGGCGCGCCAGTTCCAGCAGCCGAACCTCGTCGAGATGGTCTCGCAGGCGCTGCATGATACCGGCCTCGATCCCGAATACCTGGTGCTCGAGATTACCGAGAGCACGGCAATGCGCGATCTGGAGCGCACGATTCCCAATCTGACTCGTCTGACCGAGATGGGGGTGAGGTTCTCCATCGATGACTTCGGCACTGGCTATTCTTCCTTGAGCTATCTCAAAAAGCTGCCGATCCAGAAGCTCAAGATCGACAAGTCATTTATCAAAGGGCTCGAGACCGACCCTGACTACAACGCCATCGTGAACGCGGTCATCGCCATGGCCCACAGCCTGAAGCTGGAAGTGGTCGCCGAAGGAGTCGAGACCGACGACCAGCTGGCGTTCCTGCATTCGAGCCGCTGCGACGAAATCCAGGGATACCTCCTGAGCGAACCCCTGCCGGTGCGGGATTTCAAAGAGCTGCTGACCATGCTGTATCGCTGATATCGCCTGCTTCAGATTTCAACGCGCCTCGTAAAAACCACATGACAGGTATATACAATATATGCTATAAAAGAATAACGCTTTAAAAGCAGCATATTACAATCACTTTTACCGTAAAGAGGGGGGCTTTATGAAAAGTGATCATCAACGAGATCAAAATCCCGCACAGAAGACAAAATGTCTCTTGGTGATAGACAACTGTCCAAGAACACAAGAGGCATTAAGCATCATCCTGGGCAGCACCTATCAGATTCTTTCGGCTCAAACTGCACAAAAAGGACTGAACATGCTCTCTCCCGATATTAACCTGGTCTTTCTCAATCTCTCGCTCCCCGGTGCAGACGGACTTGAAATACTGAAGCAGATCAAAAAAGTGTACCCTTCCATACCTATTATTGTTGCTACTGCATTTGGAACAGAAGAAATTTGCATGAGGGCATTTGATGCAGGCGCGAGGAGTTATATCAAAAAGCCTTTTACACCGCAGGAAGTATCGAGCAAAGTCGATAAACTCATGAATATCGCGAAAGAAAACCAGGAGCGTAGAAATTTATTTGTGTCCACAACCACTCCTGATAAATATGAGGATTATGATATTCCATCCCACATTCTGCAGGGCATATTGAGAGTGAAAGGATTCATCGAAGAGAACTATACCGAAACTTTGGACCTTGCCGAAGCCTGTAAGATGTCGGCGATAAGCAAGACTTATTTCAGTTATTTTTTTAAGCGCATTACCGGATATTCCCTCAAAGGCTATCAGAATCATGTGAAAGTCCGGAAGGCGGAATCACTCATTAAAGAAAAGGGGCTTCCGATTTTTGAAGTGGCGGAACTGTTAGGCTACAGTGATTCAAACTACTTTTCCACAGTCTTCAAAAAGCACACCGGCATCTCTCCAAAGCAACTTTTGGGAAAAAACAAAGAAAATTTGGGAAAAATTTAAGGAAAGTTCCTCCTCCTTTTGCTAATCTGAACTTTAGGTGTAAAAGTTTCCGGCATTAGCAAAGCTGTCCTGTATTCACCATAGTAGAGGAGGGCTTTACATGAAATTGCGGCTCGTCGCGTGCCTCTGTTTCGTCCTTGCCTTTATCCCATTCCCATTCCCATTCTATATCAGCCATGCCCAGGAGGTCGTCGTCCCTTCGGGCGCCAAGGTGACCGATCCGACCAATACCGGGGCCGCAGCGGTGAGTATTCCTATTGAAGTGCCTCCCGGCAGGAACGGCATAGCGCCGAATATCGTGCTCTCCTATAATTCGAATCTCGCCAATGGCTGGGTCGGGGTGGGCTGGGATCTTGAGATGGGTGAGATACAGAGGTCTACTAAGAGGGGTGTCGATTACAGCGCAAACGAGTATATATTCCTGAGCAGCGGCACTTCGTCTGAACTTGTAGCCAGGGCAGACTGGGGAAGCAACTACTACGGCAGCAAAATAGAGGGGGCTTTTTCCAAATATTTCTACAATTCAGCGACCGGTGGATGGGAAGTCACGACAAAGGACGGTACGAAGTATTATTACGGCAGTTCTGCGGCCTCAAGGCAGGATTTTGTTATTAATGGCGTAACAGTTGTCTTTAAATGGTGCCTGGATAAGGTGCAGGATCTTAACGGCAATTACATGACCGTTACCTATTTCAAAGATCAGGGCGAAATATATCTTGAGCAGATCAACTACACCGGGAATGTGAAGGGGCTCTCCCCTGCGGCCTATGTCAAATTCATCCGCGAAAGCAGAACCGACGCCCCTCCGATGTACACGACCAATGCGTTGGTGAAAATGGCGTACCGGCTGAAGACCATAGAGGTCCATTATGTACTTGAGGGTGTTGATAGCCTGGTGAGGAGATATTCCCTCAACTATACTTACAGCCCTGACAGCTACCGTTCCACCCTGACCTCAGTTACACAGTACGGAAGCGACGGCGTGAGCGCTCTGCCTTCAACAACCTTTGGCTGGCAGACAGGAGG
Source organism: Nitrospirota bacterium (assembly GCA_040754455.1). Taxonomy (GTDB): domain Bacteria; phylum Nitrospirota; class Thermodesulfovibrionia; order Thermodesulfovibrionales; family Dissulfurispiraceae; genus JBFMCP01. Next base: position 473 of record JBFMCP010000001.1, on the reverse strand, counting down.
AAACGGCTGGACCTCGATAACCGGCCTTAGCACTTTCAGCCCTGCACAGGGGTACTCGAATGAAAATACCTACCCTATCTTTACAGGAGACTTCAATGGCGACGGCAAGACCGATGTAGGGCGTGTGCACAGCAGCGGCGTGAGCGTCTATGTAGCAAACGGCAGCGGCGGCTGGACAATGCTCAACGACCTGGCAGACTTCAGTCCGGCTCAGGGGTATTCGAATGCGAACACGTATCCTCTATATCTAAGCAAGTCCGCAAAAGTTTTGTCACAGGTGAGCAGTTCATGATACCTTTGAAGGTAGAGGGAGGTTATCATGAACAAAACACTCCTAACACCGTAGCAGCGCCGTCGACTGCAATACGAATTGCACCACGCTCAGAATGTTCACCATTACCGCCGTATCCTGGCGATACTGCAGTGCGATAAGGGAAAACCCATTCCTGAAATCTCTCAGATGCTCGAAGTAA